>DANY01000048.1:5357-59896 GCA_002501655.1 Methanoculleus sp. UBA303 | reverse complement strand
AAGGTAGCCGGTGATTCCGTGGTGCCACGGATAATCGGTAGGGGCCGCGTCAACCGGCCCGTGCGAATAAGGACAACCTATGAACCGTCACCCTTCGCACAGATTAAAGTGCAGCCCTGTGCCTCGCAAGGGGCCCCAGCTGCAAGCCCCCTCCGTTAGGGGGGTAGTTGACAGGCTGCCTCAAATTGAACAATCATGGGGTGGACTCCTGGGCCTAATAGGGAACTTGAAAAGTGAATATTACAACCTCAGCGATATCTGTCTGCGGCATACAATCCTGTCAAAAATGTTATCTGAGGGCCCTATCGAGAAGCCCGTCGACATCATAACTCTTTATACTGAGAACGTTCCCGGCTCTATCCGTCATATCGGTTGAGGCCGCCACCACTCTCAGTCTCACCCCGGCCTTCTTCTCGACGCAGGCATCCACTTCCTCGGTGGATTTCAGCCTGTTGATGCTGACCCCGTACCTCTCCTCGAAATCTACCGTCCGTCGCATCATGACACAACCCCTGCAGCAAGCATCGATCCTTGCGTTGCACCTACCGATCTCACGCCGAGTCCGGGTTCAGGTTATATCATCGTATAATCGCTCATGCCATATACTTTTCGACATCCATCGAGTTTAACCGGATCGAGTGGGCATGGCCTCCCCGACCGACAGCCGGATGCTCCGAAACTCCCGTTGCCTCTCATCGGTTCCCCACATTCTCGCGGGCCGTTTCGTTCTCACAAAGGTAGTCGAATCTCAGGAACATCGGTCTTCGCGGCTTCACGTGAGTTAACAGATACAGATGGCAATACAGTCTCACGTCAACTATCCCCCCTAACGGAGGGGGCTTGCCACCGGGGTCTGGAGACCGCAAGGTTGCACTTTAATCTGTGCGAAGGGTGACGGTTCAAAAGTCGTCCTTATTCGCACCGATGAAATTGCAGCCCTGTGCCCCGCAAGGGGCCACGGCAGCAAGCCCCCTCCGATAGGTGGGGGTAGTTGACACCCTATAATGGCCTATAGGCATTGACATGTCCGCCACTACTGTCTGGATCACGCCGGAGAACAAGAGCCGCCTGGAGGGCCTGAAACGGCATCCGAAGGAGTCGTACAACGATGTTATCGGCCACCTGATCGATATGGCCGTTGACGACGAGCCCCTCTCGGAGGAGGCCATCCGGGGCATCGAGGAAGCAATGGAGGACATCCGATCAGGCCGGCTCTACTCTGAGGATGAGATCCGAAAGGAGTTTGGTGTGGAGGAATGACCTGCACGGTCACCTACACCGCCCGGGCCCGGCGGGACCTCCGCAGTCTTCCCGCCGAGGCGGCCCGCCAGGTCATCCGGTCCGTCGCCGGAATCCGGGAGAATCCCTACCAGCATGTCCGTAACCTGGGCGGGTTCCCCGGAACGCCGGTCTACCGGCTCAGGGTAGGCCAGTACCGGGTCATCCTCACGATCGAGGATGAACACCTTCTGATTCTTGTACTTGAAGTAGGACACCGGAGCAGCATCCACCGGTAGGAAGGCGGCCCTGCGGGCCGGGGGTGCCCGGCTGGCGATGGCCGCAACCGGTTGTACGGGAAGTTGCAACCGCCGCCCGGGGTGTGGCAGGGGGGGCGAGACCCTGGCGGATGGTTGGGCACCGCCGGAAGCCCCCCATACGAAGTGCGACAGTCAAAAAGAGAGATTATGGATTGCTTTACAGATATCGGGCAAAATCCTCAGGTTCGATCTTCGCCAACCGCAGGATGCCCCGAAGAGTACCGATCGTTAACTCCCTATGGAGCGGGACAACCGTTCCCACTTTCCCCTGCGGGGTCTGTTTCGAGAGCCGCACATGACTCCCGGATTGTCCGCTTACGGCGAATCTGTATTCTTTCGTGAGGATTTTTATCACGGTCTCGCCTGAGACCGGTTTAAGTCCCGGCACCCACGGCCACCTCAAACATCGTGATGATCGGCCTTCGTCCGTCTTCCAGTGGAAATTCTTCCAGGTACAACTCCGTTGCTTCCTTGAGGTTTGCTACTGCTTCTTCTACGGTCTTGCCCTGACTGACGGTGCCGACTTCCGGACACTCGGCTACGTAAACGTCTTCTTCCTTATACAGCACGGCCGTGAATACCCTCATGCTCTCACCGATACTGTGTGATATTACCCTTCAGGGTGATAATACTGATCGAATCTCGGCCCGGAATACTTCCATCAGGATGATGCCGGCCGGGCTCCGGGGGAACCCCTGCCCGCACGTCGGTAACCAGGCCGGGTTCCCCGGAACGCCCGCCTGCCGGCTCGGGGTCATCCTCACGATCAAGGGCGAACACCTTCCGGTTCCTGCACCCGGGGCAGCATCCGCCGGTAGGAAGGCGGCCCTGCGGGCCCGGGGGGGCCCGGCCGGCGATGGCCGCAACCGGTTGTACGGGAAGTTGCAACCGCCGCCCGGGGACTTCGTCGAATGCACTGATTCTCAATGAATAGTACAACCAGAGAGGATACGGATCGGATTTTGCACTGTTGTACAGAAGGTCGCATCGGGGGTACGCCCGGGCGCTCCTGAAGCAGCACCGGATCTCCGTCCGCATCCCCTTCGCCCGGCGGATAGGGTTCTCGAACACCGCGAACTGCAGGAACCCCGCGATGCTCTTTGACCTGATCAAGTGCCACGCGGCGCTCCGGTTCCTGCAGCGGGAACGGGAGGAGATGGGCGGCGAGGTCCGGATCGAGGCGAACCCGCCAGGACTTCGATGCGGCGGTCCGCTTTTATTCCGCGATCAACCGGGGCGGCGAGCGGGACTCGAAGATGACCGGGAACGGCGGCGGCGCTCCAGACCATCGCCCGGATGGGCTGGGAGCAGTTCACGGTCCGGATGCTGCTGCAGGCGACCGGATCGCCCGGGCGAGCGGATGGGCACGGGGACATGATGCCGGGTGTGGATAGTATCACAGAGTTTCGACAGAACAGGCGCCGCTCCTGCTCCGGGTGCGGATAAAGTGTGGATACATGGGTGCGGTAGAGCAGCGCACTGGACGATAACCCTCGCGCGAGAGGGAGCGGCGTCCGGGGGCGAGGGTGATGACCCGCACGCTCCTGACCGATTATAAAACCCGCGGCAGCCCCGGGCCGGCCCGTGGTCGTTTCAGGCCGACCGGATGCACAGCGAGCGCGACCTCTCCTGGGTTGCCGGCTGCGCCCGGATGGAGGCGCTGCTGCACCCTGGACGGTCGGTGAAAACCGATCTTCCCCCGTTCTCCGGGGAACTCCCGTGAGGGGAGGCGGTTCCGGATCTGTTGCGAACGAAAATATCGAAGATTCTGATTTATCGAGGAATTGGAAATATATCGACGTAGCACAGAGTTCGAGCGCGAAATGTCTTTGCACCCCTTTGCAACCGGATTTAGATGTTGCAAACGGCGGCCGGTTGTCCGGGGCCGGCGAGGGGTGACGCGGGAGAGCGTGATCGTTGCACGCCATGCGGAGAGTGCGGCCGAAGGCGAGTCGGCCGTACAATAGCCTCCGATGTCATGAAAGAACCTCTGTGTACGGGGAGATGGGGCGACTCAGAATCTTCTGCGTGCGGGACGGGGGTTATGCGGCGTTCTCGATCGTCTTCCTCAGCCCGGGTGCGAACGTCTCCGCCGGCATACCCGGGGGCCGCCCGCTCCTCCCGCCCCATGACTCGCACCCGGCGGTGCTCACGCTCCGCTCCCGGCGAACCATCGCGCCTGCAGCCCGGTTGTATGGGGAGTTGCGACTCCCGTCCGGGGCCTTGCGGTGCCCGGCCGCGCCTCCGGGAGAATCCCGCTCCGCACTCCCCAAAACCCGGCGCGTCCCTGACGTATATGCCGGGCGTGGCGAGCCCGTGTTTTTCCTGAAACGCCGATCCTGACCCGGTTTTTTGTTTCAACAACTCATTTATAGCACGAAAGATTCTTTCACGCAGGCGCGGGTGATGATATTAAATCGTTCGGGAAAGAATATCTACGACATCTTTATATATCTTGACAAAGGACCTAGTTTCGTTAATTCGTAGCCCCATCGGGGCCATGAGAACAGAGAGGTGTATGTAAGATGAACTTCAGAGAGAATGAAGACGCAGTATCACCGGTGATCGGGGTCATCCTCATGGTCGCGATCACGGTGATCCTCGCCGCGGTGATCGCGGCGTTTGTGTTTGGGATGGGATCGAACATCGGGACGACGAAGACGGTTGCGGTTACGGCCGGGCAGAATGGCGATAATGTCGTCCTGACCTATCATGGCGGTGCTGATGCAGCCACACTGGAGTACTTGAAGGCTACTGTAACGGAAAATGGTGGGAGCCAGGTAGTGACATATATCTACTCAGATAATAGCGAAACAGCTGCAACAAAAAACACACTCTCTGATGTGCGGTCAGCGGAGAAGAAAGATTTTCCCATAGGTGTCTCGATTAGCCTTTCGGGAGGGTCTCCTAAACAAGATCATGTCGTGGTCACCGGTTACTTCAAAGATGGTTCCGAACACGTCGTGCTCGACACTTACGTGTAAGCACTCCCCATGAACAACCATCTTTTTTTGAAGAAAGCGCTACTCATCACGTTCCTCTGCTGTCTTCTCTCCCTCACCATCGGTTATCCCATCCTCTACATCACCGACGAGTGGATCACCGCCGACCAGTTGAACCACCTCGTCACCGGGAACGACCTCCTCTTCGGCTACACTCCCTACGGCAGCGCCGGCTACGCCGCCTCCCACCACGACACCCTCTGCTACACCCTCGCCCTCCCGGTCGCCTCGCTCCCCGCCTACCACCTCTTCTCGCTCTTCGGCGATGACTTCCGCTTCGCCGTGCTCCTCCTCTGGTCCGCCCTCCTCCTCGCCGTGCTCCTCATGGTCGAGTTCTGGTATCCTCGATACGCCCGCTTCCGGGGGATCCCCTGGACCTGGGCCGGGATCATATCCTGGGGCGTGCTCTTCATCCTCAACGCGGCGCTCTACCGGCCGTTCTGGTTCGTGCGGGGGGTGCAGCCCTATGACGTGGGCGTCTACCCCGAGGTCGCCGCGATTGTCTTCACGAACAGCGTCGTCTTCGCCCTCCTCGCGGTCGTCGCGTTCCTCATCTTCCGCGAAGTCCTCGGGTCCGACCGCTGGGGGGTCTTCGGGCTCGCCGCGACGGTCTGCTGCTCCTCGTACCTCTTCTGGTCCGGGAACGCGAAGGACCACGCGCTCGTCGCCCTCCTCTTCGTCGTCGCGCTCTACTGCTTCACCCTCTACCTCTCCCGGGAGAACCCTCTCTACCTCTTTGCGTCGTTCGTCGCCGTCGGGTGGACAGCATGGGCGCGGCCGGAGCTCGGGCCGGCGCTCGCCGCCGGGTTCTTCCTCTTCGGGATCGCCGTCGCGGCAGGAAAAGGGCGGCGAGAGGTCGGCAAAACCGTCCTCGCCGCTGCCGGGGTCCCGCTCGGCGCCCTCCCGCTCATCGTGAACAACTGGGGACTCTCCGGCCACCCGCTCGTCCTCCCCTGGGTGGCGGGCTACGCCGCAGCCGGGGGGAAAGCACTCCCCTCCGGGTCGGAGAGCCTCTGGAGCACTCTGATCGGGCACTACACCCCCCCGCCCGGCGACCTCCTCTCCGGCCTCTACGGCGCCTTCTTCGACCCGGTCCGCGACGGCTCCGCCGCGTTCTTCCAGGTCTCGCCGCTCTCGTTCTTCGCCCTCCTCCTCGCCGGAGCGGCCGGCTACGCCCTCATCCGCCACAGATCGACCGGGATCCCCTCCCGGGACGCCCGGTTCCTTGCCTTCTTCGCCCTCGCCGCCGCCCTTGTGGTGCTCGCCTACGCCCGCTCCCTCCCGGGGATGTCAGCAAGCCCCGGGATCGTCCCCGACATGCGCTACCTCTCGCCGGCTTACCTCCCCCTGCTCGTCATCGGGGTCTACGCCCTGAAGCACGCCGGTCTCGACGGCGACGGGGTCGGGGAGGCGCTCAAGGTCCTCTTCTGGCTCGCAGTCGTCGACCTCCCGCTCATATTCATCATCCTCCAGGTCATCGCCGGCAACAACCCCGCCGGGCAGGTCACGTTCATCACGACCCTCACCTACCTCTTCCTCGCCGGAGCCGCGGTGCTCTACATTGCCGTGCTCGCAAAACGCGCTTCCCCCCGCCTCCTCGCCTATGCCGTCCCGGTGCTGATGCTCTTCCCGCTCGCCTGGGAAGTCATTGTCGACTTCCGGTTCGCCACCAGTTGCTGGGAGGGCTACCACTTCTGGATACCCGTGGTGCAGTACATCTGGTACATCCAGTATGCGATCTTCCCGCTCTGAAGGGCAGGAAGTTGACGTTTGCAGGTTCGTCGCAACCCAGGGTACGGCCCCACCCTCCACGGCCCGACGGGGTTTGCCGTCCCGTCGGGGTGCCGCTCATCCTCGCCGTCGCGGGGTACATCCTGGAGACCGAGGGCGCTGAGGATGAATGCGACGATTACGAGGGAGAGACGGGAAGTGAGGAGTGATGCGCTCCCCGCTTCTCCGTCGTGCCTTTGCGGGGGTGGAGTTTGAGCACCGGAGGTGCGAACGGCAGAGCAAAAAGACCCCCTGCGCAAAGCCGGGGGTGGTTCACGCGGTTTTACAACATCACCGTCGGGCTGAATAATTGCACGATAGGGTTAACAGTTGACCCCTGGAGTTAGAAACGCCCATACCACTTGTGCGCTCGCTCGATCGGCATCACGGCGATAACATGAACCTCCTGCTCTGCCTCATGGATGCGATAGAATGCCGTGAAGGTATGGCTTATATGAAGGCGATAGGTGTCTTCCCGTCCCTGAACATACAGACGTTCCTTATCGCTTCCGCCACCGGGGAACGGATCTTCTTGAAGCATCTTCAGTTTCTCCATGACGATCTGCCGGCTCTTCGGGCGGAAACTCCGGATACTCTCAAGGACCTTGCGGTTAATCAGTATCCGGAACGTCAAAATTCAGCTCCACGAAATCCCCCTCCGCCTCGATACGATCCATATCCTCGATGAACCGGCGCTTCTTCTCCAGTTCCACCATGTGGGAGAGGAGATCATCGAACGTCTGTCCCGGGCGCTTGAGATCGGAGATGTCCTCCCATACACCTTCTGAGACCGGTATCCGCTTGGTTGCAACCATGACAATACTGTAAGTGCTGGTCATATTTACAATGGTTGGTGAAGACTCTTCCGGCGTTCATCACGACCCTCACTTATCTCTTCCTCGCCGGTGTTGCGGTGCTCTACGTTGCCGTCTTCGCACCTAACGGTGCTCACGCTCCTGACCCGAAACCCTTCGGGTTTCTCCAGCTCCGGCCCTTCAGCCCATCGCACCCTGCGGCCAGTCGCTCCTCGCCCGCCGCGCCTCCCCCCGCCTCCTTGCCTACACGGTCCCGGTGGTGATGCTCTTCCCCCTCGCCTGGGAACTCGTCGTCGACTTCCGATTCGCCACCAGCTGCCGGGAGGGCTACCACTTCTGGATACCCGTGGTGCAGTACATCTGGTACATCCAGTATGCGATCTTCCCGTTCTAAGAGTGGAGCGGCCAGGGCCCTTCGGCCCATCGCATCCTGCGGACAGCCGTTCCTGCCGGAGCGTCGTCACTCGAAAACCCTCCGGGTTTTCTCGAACTCCGCCTGCCCTCGCAGCCTCGCGGTGCTCGCGCTCCGGCCCTTCGGCCCATCACACCCTGGCGGGGCACGCGTCGTTAATCGCAAAGATCGGACGAGCCAGACTCCGCCGCCGCACCAGAGCCCCTGGACGGAGGTGGCTCGATGCGCCGCGAACGGCCGGGGTTATTGCAGAAATGGGATAATAGTTCCTGAACGCGAAAAACACATGGTCTTACAGAGCGTTGCTATCCGTTACTGCTCGTCCTTATGGTAGAGATCGAGAAAGATCAGGAGATCCCTTCGCTCATCATAGCAGTATGACAACCGGAATGGAGGGATATATACCTCCCTCGTCTGCTTTCTGCCATATCTCATCGGTTTTCCGATCACCGGATCGTTGATGATCTTAAGGATCTGTTGTTTCACCCGGTCCTTTATTCTGCCGTCACGGATCTTCCTGATCGTTCTCTCAAAGGACGCGCCGTAGGCAACAGTCACCATGATTCAAGATCACGAACGAAATCGGCATGGTCCTTCTTGACAAATTTGCCCTCTTTAAACTCCTGGAGCGCCCGCTCTGTCCTTTCTGCAAAGAGAATATCCTCTTTCAGCTCCGGCTCCAGTTCATCAAGCGGTTTTACAATAAAGCGGTCCCCCTCCCTGACGATGAGCAGTTGTGTACCCTCAGGAAACCCCCTCCGCATGAATGCCGGAATGACAATCTGCCCCTTTGAACTCAGCCTGGTGATACCGATATCCATAGATCCTCGTAAGATACATCTTACCCAATCCCATATGAGGTTTTGCATGGCACCAGGCACACCCTTCAGGAACCCGTGAGCGGGCGCCTGCTCGCAGGGTTGGAGGGGCAGGCGTGTTCTCCCATCCCGGGGCTGCCCGCCCGCAAGTCGGCGGTCATCACAAGTTCGCCCAAAACAGTTTGCGAATTTTCGGTGTACCGTACAGGGCTTCCGCCACCCGGACCATAGCCGGGGTCAGAACGCGGACCTTCAGCCCGACAACGACCCCCCCTCCTCGCCGCGGCGACTGGCTACGCCCTTATCCGCCGCAGACCGACCGGGATCCCCTCCCGGGACGCCCGGCTCCTCGCCTTCTTCGCCCTCGCCGCCGCCCTCGTGGTCCTCGCCTACGCCCGCTCCCTCCCCGGCATGTCGGCAAGCCCCGGCATCGTCCCCGACATGCGCTACCTCTCGCCGGCTTACCTCCCCCTGCTCGTCATCGGGGTCTGTCTATGCCTTAAAACACGCCGGTCTCGACGGCGACGGGGTCCGTGAAGCCCTCCGGACACTCTTCTGGCTCGCGGTCATCGACCTCCCGCTCATCTTCGTCGTCCTCCAGGTCATCGCCGGCAACAACCCCGCCGGGCAGGTCACGCTCGTCACAACCCTCACCTATCTCTTCCTCATCGGGGCAGCGGTGCTCTATATCGCCGTCCTCGCCCGCCGCGCCTCCCCCCGCCTCCTCGCCTACACGATCCCGGTGCTGATGTTCTGCGGGCTCGCCTGGGAACTCGTCGTCGACTTCCGGTTCGGCATCATCAGAGGCTGGGAGGGCTACCACTTCTGGATACCCGTGGTGGAGTACATCTGGTACATCCAGTACACCATCTTCCCGCTCTGATGAGGAGAGCGGCCCGACGAAGAACGAGACGGCGGCGCCCGCCGCCAGCGCCCGGATGGGGCAGGAGACGTTCACCGCCCGGCAAGTTTCAGGCGGCCCCTCAATGGCTACGTCGACCGGGTGTGGCCTCCCCCCCTCGAATAATGCGAGGGAGGGGGTGCGGGGAACGACTTCCCCGCAGGGGAAGGAGTTAGAGCACCGCGAGGCTGCGGCGAATCCGTGGCGTTTCAACCCCCACGAAACACCGATCCTCTCAATCTCAGGTGGCAGATGTCGGACACCTCAAAACGGAAGATGTCCGATATGTCCGATAAATGTCCGATAAATGTCCATTATCTATCAGGCCCTGTCATCGTATCAGGCGTTCCAGGGAGGCAACCGGGCTAAAACTTTGGGGATGGGAAAGTCGTTCGCCTCACTCCCGGGCCAGCCAGGTGGTCAAACTTTATCTTCCTTCTGGCTAACACAATTATCCAATACATGATCCCGAATGAGGAACCTTCCGTCAAACCCCTCTTCTGCGACCAGCATCTGCCCGATGAGGTGATGGAAGTTGCCGAACCGGACTATCCAGGACAGTATCCATACACCTCCCTCGAGGAGTTCCTGTCACTGCACGAGGGGAGATACCTTGACTTCAAAGAGACAGTATCGGAATCGTTCTTTAAACTGCTCTCCGCCTTCTCGAATACCGAGGGCGGATTCGTCATACTTGGTGTCAACGACAAAACCCGCAGAGTGACAGGCTTTGGCTGCAGGGGAGAGAGACTGTCTGAACTCGCAAACCGGATCAGCGACGGCCTCGGCATACACCCGGTCATCGATGAGATACCCGCGGACGGCAGGACGATCCTCATCATCACGGTAAGCCCCCAGAAAAAGCCGATCTCCTACAGGGGAGTGATTACACCCGGGTCGGCGATACCGTCCGGGAGATCGATCCTGACGAACTCAGGAGAAAGTTTCTGGAAGACTCCAACTGGGAGGATCTCGTGGGCGGTTGTACCCTCGACGATATTGACGATGAGACAGTACGGGACTTCATGGATCTTATCAGGGGCCGTGCTGTAGGTACCGGGATACCCGACATAAAAGACAAAGAATCCATCCTCAGACGCCTTGGCCTGATCACCCCGGATGGAAATATCACCCATGCTGCATGCATTCTCTTCGGAAAGAATCCTCAATCCCGTTTCAAAAATACAGGGCTCAAGATCACCCGAATAAATAGTGAAACCGTACTCATCAACCCAAAAGACCTTTCCGGGAATCTCTTCCAGCTTCTGGAACTTGCAGAAAAGTATCTTCTTACATCGCAAGCGGTCATCTACGACCCGTCCAGCAACGCAATTGTCGACTCTTTCAGGAGAAAGGAGATTCCCGAGTATCCGAAGGCCGCGCTCCGCGAAGCACTTCTGAATATGCTCATCCACCGGGACTATTTCAATAGCAGAACCCCGAGTATCGTACGGATATACGACGATCGCATTCAGTTTCTGAACCCTGCCTGCTTCCCTGCAGACGTTACACTCGAAAAGATCCTCTCGCAGCATTACCCATACCATCGAAACCCGAAGATCGCGGATGTCTTTGCAAAAGCGGGATATATGGAAAAGTTCGGTACCGGTCTAGAAAGAATTCAAGCCGAGTTCGACCATGCAGGATATCCTCCACCGGAGTTTGATTACACGTCCCTTGGGTTCAGCCTCGTCCTCCGGAACGATCCGTACACCGGAGAGCGGTTTGATTCACTCGGGCTGAATGAGCGGCAGATCGCTGCCGTAAACTACCTGAAGAGACAGGGTTCCATTTCAAACCAGGAGTACCAAAAACTCAACAACGCGAAGAAGGCGACCGCAACACGGGATCTTAAGGCGATGGTTCAAAGCGGCATTCTTCGCAAAGAGGGAACAACCGGGCCAGGCGTGCGCTACTCGCTGATGTATGCAGAGATGGATAGCAAGAGATCATAGAAGGATCGCAATAGGATCAATGGGATCATAATGGGATCATATTAGGATCATAATGCCTGTCCTGAACACATTTGGACAAACGTTATGCCTTAGATACGCAAAATACCCTTTTTCCTCCATTTTGTAATGGGATCATGGCCTCCGCCGAGCACCCGCACGATCACCGCCACCACCCCGCCGGCCCCGACATGCGCTACCTCTCCCCGGCCTATCTCCCCATGCTCGTCATCGGGGTCTATGCCTTAAAACACGCCGGCCTCGACGGCGACAGGGTGCGGGGAGGCGCTCCGGACGCTCTTCTGGCTCGCAGTCATCGACCTCCCGCTCATATTCATCATCCTCCAGGTCGTCGCCGGCAACAACCCCGGCGAGCAGGTCGCGCTCGTCACGACCCTCACCTCCGTCTTCCTCGCCGGGGCCGCGGCGCTGTATGCCGCCGTCCTCGCCCGCCGCGCCTCCCCCCGCCTCCTCGCCTACGTGGTCCCGGTGCTGATGCTCTTCTCGCTCGTCTGGCTCGCGGTCGTCGACTTCCGGTTCGCCACCAGTTGCTGGGAGGGCTACCACTTCTGGATACCGGTGGTGGAGTACGTCTGGTACATCCAGTACACGGTCTTCCCGCTCTGAAGGATGAGATCCCGACGGCCGCGAGACCGGATCAACGAGGCGGCAACGGGACTCCCCTACTGGAAGACCCGGCGGCTCCTCATCTGCTCTCGCCTCCAGGAGAAGTGCCCTGCCGTCAGTGGGGTGGACTCGACGGTCATCGGCGACTCCGCCGGGACGACCGTCCGCCGGCATGAACTCCACTTCCGGTTCGACGCCGGGCGCTGCCGGGAGCGGGCGGCAGAACTCGCGATCCGGCTGGAGGACGACCCCGACGATAGGGGCAACGACCCGCATGTTTACACCTTTGCACCAGGTTTGCACCGGAATTCCGGGGAACGTGCAAACGAGGATACTGGCTGGAGTGGCGGTGATTCTTCTATCGGAGAGATATGTACAGATCAGAATGGTAATTTACACCATTTACCGGGAACGGAGAGTCTGCGTGCAGGAGCGAGTGACCCCCACTCCCGGTCTCTGTGAAATCCGCAGTGGTGCAAACATACAAACTATTCGGGAGGAGACCCTCCCGATCCGGGAACAGCCTGCAACCTGCAGTTTTCCGAGGTGTAAACCAAGGTGCAAAGGTGTGTAAACCGGTGTAACTGTGCAAACGAATACCCCGGTCAACCCCGAATCCCCAGGTTGCTCCGCGCAAGACCACGTCACCGTCCCCGCAACCGTTCCTTCCCGCGAAATGAGAAGGGCGCCCACCACCTCCAGAATACTTTTATTTGAACAGACGGTTAGTACTACTCATGACACCGGCTGTCACCATCGATGACCTCTATCTTGAAATCAAAAAGATACAGGAGACTATGGTCAGGCGGGAAGATCTTGACGCCCTTCTTGATACCGTTGAGATTCTCAGCAATCCCGAAACTATGGCGCAGATACGAATGAGCGAAGAAGACATCGCAGCCAGACGATATCGGGAGATATCTTCAATAGACGACCTGCTCGGCGAGCTGTCCTGATGGAATGGACGATCCGGAGGACCGATACATTTGTCGAGAGCCTCTCAAAGGTCAAAGGCAACAAAGAAGTAATAATCGAACTCGGAAAAAAACTTCAACGCCTGAAACAGGACCCCCTCAATACGGGCGGTTGGCTTTCGGGTGCATTACACGGGAAGAAAGCAACCAGGATTGCAAAGCGTTATCGACTGATATTTCTTCCCGACGAAAGAGAAAGAGCAGTGTACCTGATAGCAATTGATCACCGCCAGCACGTCTACAGGTTGCGGTGAAGACCTGCGGCATCACGGATATGCTCCATATAGTCGTCAGGCGTCCTGCCCCGGGTAAGATATCCGGTAATGCTCTCCGAAACATCCAGTGACGAAAACACCCTCACTGCATGAGTTTTTGCTATGAGAACAGGTTATCGCTCAACGTGATCCAGTCAGATTCAGTTCTACCCTGGAGCACTGCCTTGCTCCCCTCTCCTGTCCCCTTCGCGCCAACGCGAGAGCCCCCGTCTCCGTCCCCACAACCGCTGCCTCGCGCCCGAAAAAAGGCCCTGCCCGCAGATAACGATCGCTCGATACGTTAGACCGTCTTATCCAGCACTATCCACAACTCACCGTCAGCAAACGTCCCGACGACGATAGCCCTGACCGCCTCCTTCGAGGTATACGTCTTCGTCGCCCCGGCCCAGGTCTCAAGCTCGATATCCTTGTTCCCCTGGCCCACCCCGCCGATCCAGCAGCGGATCTCCGCTACCTTATCCATATTCATCCCGCCGTGGTTCGTGAACGTGATCACGTCCCCCGACCGCGTCGCCGTCACCACAAGGGTCTTGGACTCCTCGGGGAGTCCTATCCCGAAGACCATCGATCCCGCAATCGCTGCAAGGGCCACCACGACCGCCACCATGAGAAGGGCGCTCACCACCTCCGAGACCCCGCCGTCCCGGTCCTTACACGCCATAGAGGGGATAATCGCCAGTTTTGATATAAAAACCTTGCTCATATCGCACCGGCTGGCAGGGGTACTCCCCGTGCCGATAGAACCCCGGCCAGTGCAGGAAGGACCCCCGGCCCCACACCCGCCGGGAGAGCACCGCCCACCCGACCAGGACCGACATCTTCTATCTGAACCTGCCGTTTTACAACGAGCATTCTCTATCACGCTGCACGGTTAAATCATAAAATATATCATTGCTCTGACAAAAAATCCCCGCATTGATATCGTCAGGTGGTAATAGTGTCAAACTTCTGTCCGGAGTGTGGAAACAAACTCATCAGCCCGAACGCCGAGATCTGCCCGGGGTGCGGGGTCCGGCTCAGGGGGAGCACCGAAAAGAGCCCCGGCCTTGCAGCGCTCTGCGGCCTCCTCTTTACCGGTATGGGGCAGGTATACAACGGGGATGTCAACCGGGGATTTCTTTTCCTCGCTGGAGCTGTTGTCGGCGGTGCGTTCTTCATCATCCCCGGCCTGGCCGTGGCGATCTATGGCGTCTACGACGCATATACAACGGCAAAACGGATGAATGCGGGGGAGATCCCTTACCGGGAGACGAGTGCCCTCCATATGCTCCTGTTCCTGATAGCCTGGGTCTTCGGCGTCGTTGCGTTCCTCATCCTGACCCTGCTCGTGACCGCAACCCTGGTCGCAGTGTTGTTCTCCCTCTGACGGCCGGAGTGATGGAGCAACCAGCCCCCTTTTCTCCTCCGGGCCGTATAACCCGCCGCAGGCATAGAATCCTCCCCACCCATAGCCACGCTTTTATATCTTATAGCAATCCATAACTCATTATGCCCGAGGAGACAACCACGATCGAGATCACCAGATCCGACCGGGATCGGCTGAACCGCCTGCGCCGATACCCCAGAGAGCCATACCGGACCATAGTTCGCCGGCTGCTGGACCAGAGCGAAGACCCCGAGCCCCTGAGCCCTGAGACGATCGCCGACATCCAGGCATCGCTCGACGAGATCAGGCGGGGCGAGTTTGTGACGCACGAGGAGTTGAAGCGAGAGTTGGGGATCGAGTGAGATACTCGCTCATCTACTCGAAAAGAGCCCGGCGCAAATTAAAGCACCTCCCAAAGGAGGCTGCCGCCAGGATAATCAGAGCGCTTGAACTGCTGGCTGAAGAAGAATCTCCTCACCTGCAGGTGAAGCGCCTGACGAACTCACCGCTATTCTCCCTGCGCGTAGGGGTGTACCGGGTGATCCTGGCGTTTGAGCACCGGCAACTTGTTATTATGGCGGTCGATCTCGATCATCGAAAGAATGCCTATGATAACCTGTGAGATACCCCTGATGCTCATGCCCTCGAACCCGTGCCGGGATCCAGACAATCGAGGCCCCGCCATCGGAATAAGCAAGCGCCCGGGAGAAAACACTCAGGGCGCATCCCCCGGCTGGCTCTCGTAGCGGCCGGCGTGCTCGATCACCGCGAGTTCGAGCAGGTAAGGGTCGAGCCCGGCCGGTGCAACCCCTCTGACTGGAGGAGGGCGATCTACCGCTCGCGGGCGGCTGGGCATCGACGATCAGACTACTCTATTGCATCCCGCATTATCAGTGAAGTCGTCCCAAAAATGCTCAGCGATCGAAGATCTGCCTGGTGTAGAGCACTCTTACGCAGATTTCCGAAGAGATTGGCATTATACAGCGCCGAATTGCTGATACGGCTTCCCACTGGGTATCGCAACTCGGGGGAGGAACCGGGAGGGGGCGTCCCCCTCCCGGCTGAGGGATTTTGTGACGACCTCAGTGATACAATGGCGGTGGGTCACGCTCGTCACAACCCTCACCTACGCCTTCCTCGCCGGGGCCGCGGCGCTGTATGCCCCCGTTCTCGCCCGCCGTGCCTCCCCCCGCCTCCTCGCATATGCCGTCCCGGTGCTGATGCTCTTCTCGCTCGCCGATAAACGTACGGAAAACACCGCCTGCCATAACTACCTGAAGAGACAGGGTTCCATTTCAAACTCGAAGTATCCGGATCTCGCCCAGCGAGGACGACACCGTCCGGCCAGCAGTGCAAGCGCCTTCGGCGGACGCCGTCCCCGCCCTGGCGTGGAGAGGGGAATGGCAGTCCCCCACTCAATTTTTTCTCAGTGCCGGGGCGAATCTATGCCCCGGTAAACAACCCCTCTTCAGACAGAGATATGTAGATAAAAGCACCAGAGGATCATATACCGCAGAGGTGAGGTTGCCATGACCCGAGTAAAAGAGGAGATCATCAGTGAATTGAACGACCTCCCGCCCCGGACATACGGTGAGGTGCTTGATTTCATCCGGTACCTCAAGTCCCGGCGCCGGAAGGCTGCCCCGGACACCGCCCTCGCGAGCGAGCCCGCGCTCCGGAAAGACTGGCTCCGACCCGAGGAGGAAGAGGCTTGGAGCGATTTGTAAAGGGCGATGTTGTCGTTGTACCGTTTCCCTTCTCGGATCTGTCGACGGTGAAGCGGCGCCCGGCTCTTGTTGTCGCGGCACCTGGTGGGAACGATGTCATCCTCTGCCAGATCACAAGCCAGCAGATCCAGGATCGCTACGCCGTCGGCATCACCGACATGGAGTTTACAGAGGGAACACTCCGCAAACCAAGCAACATCCGGCCAAACCGGATCTTTTCGGCCAGTGTCGACCTGATTCTTTATCGCGCCGGCCATCTCAACGACCAGACCGTCACGTCGGTTATCGATGGGATCATCGGGATCCTGCAGGCGGAGTAACTTCCTGCCCCAACGTTCTGCCAGGATCCCGTAGTTTTTGCCTTCGCACCCCCTTCACGTTCAGCCCGCGTTCATCCCCTGAAGTACGCCGGTCTCGACGGCGACGGGGTCGGGGAGGCGGCGAAGACGTTATTCTGGCTCGCGGTCGTCGATTTCCGGTTCGCCACGAGCTGCTGGGAGGGCTACCACTTCTGGATACCCGTGGTGGAGTATATCTGGTACATCCAGTACACGATCTTCCCGCTCTGAGGGGCGGGAGGATCTCCGCGCCGAACCCCCCTGCACACAGACCCTGTCCCCCCTCGAAAGCGCTGAAACTGCATATCGGGTAACGGTACACTTTCACCAGGCTCGGCTCTCCCTTATAACCTCCCCTCATCGACTTCTTTTATGTGCGGGAACCGGCCAGGGGCCAATTGACCAACCCCCGTCCATTTCGGTAGCGTTGACCCGCCCGCACAGGGGAACAGCATGAGAGAAACGATCCAGAAAGCACGCAACCCGGCGGCAGAGCCTCCCCGGGGGAACCGGGCCGGTGGTAAAGCCAGATTGATAACGTTCTACAGCGAGGAAACAGAATGCAACGCAGAGACAGAATAGGCGGCAGCCCACGGGATGAAGCGTGCGCCAACATTGATTCACACGGGACTGCCGATAACTCTTCTCCCTCCAGGGCACCAAGAGCAGCTACCGAGGAGCGACATGCCGGCGTCATCCCGCTCTTCCTGATACCGCGGGTCGCGGCCGATGAGATCAACCGGTGCGGCCGTGCGGGATCGGGGGGGAGGAGCTGACGGCTTCTCCCCGGGATGTTCTCCGGAGCGGAGCGGGGGCACGGCACGTTGCGGCATTGCGGCAGATTTACCGCAGGATTCCAGCACCGGCTGCAACGATCAGACGGCCGGGAACGGCGCCGGATCTGCCAACATTTGTACAGATAGAGAGAGGCATCTCCCTCTCAGTACTGAAGTACAGCAGAACATACACACAGCCACCGATACCGGTTCCGGGGTGGGTGAGTGTGCGGGTGTGTGCGAGATCCCGAATGCCGAAACTGATCCCGGGATATGGGCATTACGGAACGGAAACTTCAATCCCAGGTCATTTAATCGTCATCTGATTGACGTCACCGGCTGCAACACGCTGAAAAGGGATGTAAGGCGAGGGTCTGCGCTGCAAGAGCCTTTATCGGGGATTCTCGATCACCGGGAGTTTCTCCGGGTAAAGGTCGAGCCCGGCCGGTGTGATATCTGCAATACGGCAAAAGCAGTCTGCCGCTCGCGGGAGGCACAGACGACGATCTGTGAGGGGCACTACGCCCGGCTGGTCCGGGAGGGAAACGGCCGGGAGGGGGTGCGGTGAACTCGTGGCGTTGCAGTCCTCCATGAACCGGAGTATTTCTTCAACGCCAGATGTCGGATACCCAAGGGGTAGAGGATATCCGATATGCCCAATAAATGTCTGATATCATACAGGATGTACTCCCGGCACATCAGGCCTGCCGTTGCGAGATGAAACCGCATTGTGAGGTAGCAGTTGACGCTGTCCGGTGAGAGTACCTGCTCTATCGGGGTGCTCATTCGGGCACATTTATTCATTATGGCAAATGTGCACATCAATAAATACCAGAACGATCCACAGAGATGCATGTCTTCTGCCACAAGCGATACCGGCAGCCAGATCAAGCGCATTCCCGTGAAAGAACCCACCTGGAGGGATCTGCACGACCTCAAAGAAGCCGGAGAGAGCTACGATGAGCTGCTCAGCCGGATGATCCGGCGCGAGCGTGACTATCGCGACTGGAAGATGGTTGTCGAGATCGAGGAGGCCGGCGAGTTCGTAGCCTTCGATCCGGACGAGATCCTGCGGGACGATTGAGGGGCTGGAGAGCAGGAGAGCGTGTTCACCATTCTGATCGAGAGGAAGGCACGGGAGTTCTTAAAGGGGCTCCCCCCAAAAACCCGACGCATCATCGTTGAAAAAATCCAGGACCTCGCGGATGACCCGTCTCCGGGAGGAAACAAGGAAAAACTTGAGTATCCCCATCCCCCTGCAGTCTACCGCCTCCATATCGGCAGATCCTTCACCGTCTTTTACATCATTGAGCACGAGGAGAACGTCGTCAAGATCGAGAAGATCGTGACGATCGAGAGGGCCCACAAGGAGTATTCACGCCGGTGAGGTCCGGCCCGGGACCGCGGCGCTCTCCTCCTCCGGAGCGACCGCCGGCCCTGCCGCGAAGAGTGTGGCAAGCGGTCTACTGGAGCAGAGAGAAGGTCGGGGAGGAGAACCCGCCCGAACAGTCGCCCTGCTCCCTCCAGCGGATGGGGTTCCGGAGGACTACAGCCCGAGGTTGGACTACCCGGGATGATCGTCGGGGCGCCGCCCGAGCGGCCAGTGATACTTCCGCTCTCCCTCGCTGATCGGGAGGTCGTTGATGCTCGCATAACGACGGCGCATAAGGCCGGCGTCGTCGAACTCCCAGTTCTCGTTTCCGTAGGAGCGGAACCAGTTCCCTGAGTCGTCGTGCCACTCATACGCGAACCGCACGGCGATACGCGCTTCGTGAAACGCCCAGACCTCTTTTATCAGGCGATAATCGAGTTCTTTTGCCCATTTCCGTCGCAAGAACTCGACAATCGCCTCCCGACCGTTCACGAACTCCGTTCTGTTGCGCCAGACGCTGTCAACGCTGTACGCGAGCGAAACCCTTTCGGGGTCACGGGAATTCCAGGCGTCCTCGGCCATACGAACTTTCTGCACCGCCGTTTCATACGTGAACGGCGGTAACGGGGGACGACTCTTCTCGGTCATACGGGTATCCATTCCCCATGTGTTTATAATGGTATAGCCGGCGTGACCGATGCGCATGACTACGGGCAGAGACCCGGGAAAGGTATACCCCGGCTTGCGGGAGACTATCCATGAAGACCGGTTCTGCCTCCAGGAGCAGGGTATGCGCCGCAGAAAGGGAGGAACGAAATGAGACTGCAAATCGTGCAGGACTTCGGAACCGGCGATATCGAGACGATCGAGATCTCGCCCGCAGCCCTGGCGATAGAGGTAGATCCCCGTATGGCCGGGGAGGTAGACCGGATCCTTATGATCTATTCGGTCCCGGGGAGGTTTGCCTGGATCACAGAACCGTTCCCCGGCAGATTCCGTCTCGATATAGATGAGTTCAGCGACCTTGACCGCATCGGCGAGGCCCTCTTTGAGATCGCGGAACTCGGGGGCGACGACCCCGCCGCCGTCCGTGCCCTCATCAGGGATCTTCACCGGCGGCGGGAGGAAGCGATCGAGCGGAAGGAGGCCGATTCCATCGATGACGAGATCGCTCTGGGGCTCTACGGCGACGACGAATACTTCTGATCGCACCGCTGTCCCTCCTGCGGCAGGGGGAACTGCCGGGAAAAACCGGCGGCCCATGCGCATACGGCATCCTCCCTGAAAACCACGCTGCTTGAGAACTTATATCAAAATCGAAGCGCCCCGGCCGGGATTCGAACCCGGGTCGAAAGCTCCGGAGGCTTTCAGGATATCCACTACCCTACCGAGACTGCCATATTATATTGTTGGGTATGGTATAAAAGGTCAGCGGAGAGAGGGGCCTGGCGCTCTCCTCGACTCGTAGAGATGCCATATCTTGCACGCCCCCTCGTGGCTGACCATGCAGGGGCCGACGGGGGTGCGCGGGGTGCAGGCCTTCCCGAAGAGCCGGCAGTCGGACGGCCGGGCGACGCCGCGCAGCACCTTATCGCAGATGCAGGCCGAGTGCTTATCCACGTGCCGGATAGCGACATCGTACTTCTTCTGCGCGTCATAGCCCTCGAACTCCGGCTTCAGGCGGAGGCCTGATGCCGGTATCACCGGGAATCCGCGCCACTCGACGTCGAACGGCTCGAAGACCTCGTACATGAGACGTTTCGCCTTGACGTTCCCCTCCCGGGTGACCACGCGCGGGTAGGCGTTCTCCACCCGGTGCGCACCCTCGCGGACCTGCTGCACCGCCATGAGGAGGCCGAGGAGGATATCCTCCGGCTCGAACCCCGCGACGACCTGGGGGACTCCAAACTGCTCGTACTCCACGTAGCCCATCACCGCACAGACGTGCCCCGGGAGGATGAACCCGTCAAGCGCCGCCTCCCCCTGGGCGAGAAGCCACGCCATCGCCGGCGGGACGAGCCGGTGGCACGAGAGGATCGAGAAGTTCTCCGGCGGACGGGAGAGGATCGTGGCGGCGACCGTCGGCGCGGTTGTCTCGAACCCGACCGATATGAAGACAACGTCCCGGTCAGGCTCCCGTCTCGCGATCTCCACCGCCTTGTGGACGCCCTGCACCACCCGGACGTCCCCGCCGCTCGACTCGAGTGACCCCTTCGACCCCGGGACGCGCAACAGGTCGCCATAGGTGGCGACCGTGCAGCCCCGCCCCACCAGGTCGAGCGCGGCATCGATCTCGCCCTGCGGCGTGATGCAGACCGGGCACCCCGGCCCCATCACGATCTTGAGGCCCTCAGGAAGGACGCTCCGGAGCCCGGCGCGGGCGATCGCCGCCTCGTGGGTTCCGCAGATGTGCATGAGCGTTATATCCCGGTCGACGAGAGCATGAAGCGTCGTGAGTATATCCTTACCAACCGCCATGGATCCTCATAGGTATCTCTCGCCGGTACGGCATATTCGTGCCGGTGGCGGGTACGGGCCGGGTTCAGGTCGCCCGGTAGAATACCCCTCTCTCCTCTCGCACCGGCTCGACTGCCCCCCTCTCCTCCAGGATCCGGAGATACTTCGTCACCTCGGCCGGCCGGAGGCCGGAGATCCGGGCGAGGTCGGTGACGGTGCAGGGGCGGCGCCGGAGCGTGGCGAGCAGGGTATCGGCGACTTCTCTCGCCTCCGGCACCATCGCCGGTTCATCCGGCGCCGCCCCGATCACCTCCGCGTTCCCGCCGAGGACCGCTGCGACCCGCTCAAGGGTCCGGGGCGATGCCGGTCTCACCCGGATATCGGTGCCGGGCCGATCGAGGGTGTTCACCTGGACGCGGTCGGGACCGATGGCAGCGACGGCGTCTCTCAGGAGGAGGAGTTCCTCTTCCGTGTCGTTCTGGCCCGGGACGATGAAAACCTCAAGCCAGACTTCGCCGGGAAACTCCCGGGAGAAGGCAGTGAGCCCCGCGAGGACCCGCCCGGCGGTGATGCCCGGAGAGGGGCGGTTGAGCTTCAGGAAGACCTCTTCGGAGATCGCATCGAGCGACGGCACGACAAGGTCCGCCAGCATCAGGGCGGCCCGGACAGCCGGGTCCGCGAGGAGCGCGCTTCCCGTCAGGACCGCGACGCGGTAGCGGGGGTAGCGGTCCTTGATGAAGGCTATAACCTCGCCGATCCCGGAGTGGAGCGTCGGTTCCCCGGAACCGGCGAACGTGACGTAGTCGAGGTCCGGCGCCGTCGCGAGGTAGTCGTCGACCTCCGCGATGACCCGGTCCGTCGGGACGTACTCGCGCCGCTCGCAGGTGAGGTTGGTCGTTTGCCCGCACTCGCAGTAGACGCAGTTGAATGTGCAGGTCTTCTGCGGCACCAGGTCGATCCCGAGCGATCTGCCCAGGCGCCGGGAGGGGACCGGGCCGAAGAGGTAACGGTATGCCATGGTGGTATCAGCAGGCAGGTTGGCGGTGAGGGCTCATCAGGGTTCACCCCGGGGCAACGGCGGGCGATCTGCTCTCACGTATCGCCGATCTTGAGCATCCTCTTGCAGAAATGGTCGACCGAGGTGAAGACCGCCTGGTTGACGCCGTCCGGGCAGGCAGGGGCATCACCGGCGGCGGTGACGAAGAGGAGCAGGTCGGAGTAGTAGTTCATCGAGGGGTATCTCCTGCGGAACTCGTCAAGGCAGAGGCCCGCCTGCCCCCGCCGTCCCCGGAGAAAGGCGTATGCGTAATCGATGAGGCAGAGGACGTGCCCCGGCATCTTCCTCTCTTCCGCAAGCGTCCGGAACTCGTTGAACTCTCCCTCCCGGGGGAGGTAGAGGGCGGTCCGGAGACCGTAGTAGACCGGCTCGGGGTCGTCGGGGAACCGTTGCAGCATATCGCGGATGAGGCCCAGGGCATCGGCGAGGTCGCCCTGGTCGAACTTGAGGTGGTAGGCCTCCCGGTAGAAGAGCATATCGGCGGGAAACCGTATGAGGCCGATCTGCAGCATCTTCACCAGCGCCACGTTATTGTTATCCCCTTTTGCCCGTGAAAGCCCGATCTCCAGGAACCAGCGGTTATCCGGCACCCATTCGGTCGCAAGGAAGATCATCACCCAGAACGGCTCGGCAAGCCACGGGTCCTGCTCGAGTTCCCCCCTGACCAGCCGCTGGAGTCCCGGCCGGAGCTGCCCGAGTTCCTCCAGATACTGGCGTGCGGCCTTCAGGTAGTTCCACCGTTCCGCGGCCGAGTAGCCGGGCTCGGCCGACCCTTCCTTATAGAGGATGTAGTAGCAGTAGGCGTGCCAGCACCCCACAACAGCGTCGTGCTTCCGGTACGGCTGGAGGTAGGTCGCCGCGCGAAGCGGCATACCGATCTTCATCAACTTGACGGCGGCTGCAAGATAGACACCGGCCTTCCGTTCTTTCTTCCGCTTCATACCGCAGGCGATATCGCAGACACGGCTGACAAACCTCGCGTCCTCTGCCCGCGAGCTCGCGTCGAAGACCCGGTAGACGATTGCATCGATGAACTCGTCATGCGGCTGGTCGGGGATGGGGACGCCTGCACGGTCGAGGATCGTGACGACTTTTCCGAAGAAGGAGGGGAAGTTCTCGTCGATGGCTTCGGCATTGGACTCGATGAAGGAGTAGAGCTCGGCCTTTGATCTCTCGAGCTGGTTTGAGATGACAACCTCCGGGATGAAGCCATCGGTCATATCAATCATATTGGAGGGATTTATCATAAACCATGCGGATTGGTTCTCCGCGCCGCCGGTGCAGGTCATGGGCATTCCCGCCCGGCCCTGACGGATCTTGCGTGCCGGATCGCCGGGGAAGGCCTTCTCCGGCACGGCGGGTGGGCGGATGGCACCGGTCACGGCCCCTGGTCCCCAACCGCGCCCGAAGGCGTATATTCCGAATCTATTTAACGTCCCGGCCGGAAGATCCTGTATGTTTGGCGTCTCCACCTACTGCCTTCACCGTGAGCCGCTCCCTGCGGCACTCGAGAGACTCGTTCCCATAACCGATTGCGTGGAGGTGATGGATGAGGGGCTGCACTACCTGGAGAGCGCAGAACCGCTTGAGAGTTACTCGTATCTCTACTTCATCCACGCGCCGTCCCGGGGAGTCAACATCGCAAGCATCCTTGAGCCCATCCGGCGGGCGAGCGTCGAGGTCCTGACGCAGACGTTCGCTATCGCCGCCGAGGTGGGGGCGGACGTGGTCATCCACCCGGGCTACTATGCGTGGAGCCAGGAGCGGGAGCGGGCTGCAGGGAGGTTCCGGCAGTCGCTCGGCGAGCTTACGGCGGCGGCCGACGACCTCTCGGTCACGTTCTTCGTCGAGAACATGGGGAACTGGGAGTACTTCTTCCTGCGCTCCTGCGAGGACCTGCCGCTCATCGACGGGATCGGGTTTGCGCTCGACGTCGGCCACGCGAACCTGAACGGGTGCCTGGACTGTTTCCTCACCCACCCGGCGGCGCACTTCCACCTGCACGACAACAGCGGCACCGAGGACACGCATTCACCGGTCGGCGCCGGGACGATCGATTTCGTGGCTGTTATGGATGCTGTCGCGAGGAGCAACGTCATCCCCATCGTCGAGGTCGAGACCCTCGACGGGGTGACCGCAAGCATAGCCGCTCTTGAGGCGATCGGTGCCGCGGCACGGGGTGGATAGGACCGGTCTTACCCCGTTCATCCCCGGGGATCAGCCGTAACCTTTTATAGGGTGAACCTCCAACATAATTGGTGCGTCAAGCCTCAGTGGCTCAGCTGGTAGAGCGCGTCCTTGGTAAGGACGAAGTCGCGAGTTCAAATCTCGCCTGAGGCTTAAAGAACCTGGGTTCCTAACCTTTTCCTGAAAAGAACTTCTGAAGTCTGGGATCTACGTGCTCCTCGATGCTGCCGCTATAGGCGTCAACGTGGTGGAACGCGAAAGCATATCCTTCTCCCGTCCTGCCCGGTTCATCCTGGTCGGCACCATGAACCCTGAGGGGGGAAACTGCGGCCGCAACTGCTGGACCGGTCGGGCTGCAGGTGACCGTGGAGGGGATCGAGGACCCCGCCGGGCGTGTGGCGGTCATCAGGGCAACCGCCCCGCACCAGTTGGTGCGCGACCACAACGGGATGGCAGTCGCCGTCCAGGAAGAGGATATCCGCGAGCGGGTCCGTGTGGGGAAGGTCTCCGTCGCGTGCGTCTTCGTGGTCGACGCCAGCGGTTCGATGGGAGCCACAAAGCGGATGGAGTCGGCCAAGGGCGCGGTCCTCTCGATGCTGCTGGACTCGTACCGGTACCGTGACCGTGTCGGTCTCGTGGCGTTTCGGGGGAGCAGCGCCGAGGTCCTCCTCCCGCTCTGCTCTAACTGGAATCCCGTCTCTTTATACCATTGCGAGCGAGGGGTCGGTCGGTATCGGCTGTCTGCGCTGGACACGCCTGCGGAACACCGATACATATCTTAGTTTCATGCCCTTTATTTACAGAACGCGAATAGATAGATAGACCGGTGAATACCCCCATGCACGAATCAGCACTCATCCGGTTCAGAAGCGAGATCCGGCACTTCTATGTTATTGCAATCGCGAACATTGTCTTTGCCGCACTTGTGATGGCGTTCGGCATCAGCGTGCTCATCGGGCAGGCGGTCTCCATCTACGAGACCTTCTCGACCGTGGCATACGTGATCTATTCGCCGGTAATTCTGTTCATCGCATTTGTTGCCGCCCTTACGGGCTTCACCTGGCTTCTCACCAGCGTCAGAATCTTTGAAGGGATCGAGACGATCAAGGATGACCTGGATGAGAAGGGAAGTAAGATCTCGGACGAGGCTCTCACCCGTCTCATCGTAAGTATGCTCTCTCATTACCGCGACAACCGCGCAACCATCCGCACCATGATCCTGGTCTGCACGCTCGGCGGCGTCAGTTCATTTGTCCTCGGGGTCCTCGGCAGCCTGGAACACCTGTCCGTCTCAACATACGGTATCGTCTTCACCCTCAACAACTACCTGGTCATCCCTTTCATGCTCCTCACGCTTGGGGTTGCCCTCGTCAGCCTTGCCTCCTCCTACTACTTCTCCCGGTTCGCAAGGGTCTGGGACGAAAGGCTTGACGAGATCGGGGAATCCGAGGCTCTCCTGAAAGAAACGCTGGAGCTGGATCGGCGATGAGCGGGCGCAGGACGGCGTTTGAGATCTACTGGGAGATCCTGGTCTTCTGCAGAACGCCGCAGTCGTTTACCGGCATCATCAACCGGTGCGACCTGAACTCAAAGACCGGCCAGGAGTATATCGGGTTTCTTGTGGAAAAAGGGTATCTCGTCGGAGTGGCCGAGGGGGATAAGACCCGGTACGTCTCCACCGAGAGGGCCGGGGAGTACATCGCACTCTTCAGCTCGCTGTACCAGAAGCTCTTCGATACCGCTCCGAGGTTCAAGTTGTAACATGTGGGGCCTTGGGGGATGCTTCACACTATCGAGTGTTACTCCATTGTCGCTGGAGGTCGATTGTATACTCTCGGGATCCGTTTTACAGTGCCTGAATCGCGGTGGGATCTCGCACTTCGCGTGAAGGTGCGAAGCAACGACGCTTAAGCCTGATCTAAACGACTGCCGCGTTGGAACCTTCCAGGGTGAAGCCGGTGTGTTCGGTCTAACTTATCGGTACTATTTATTATATAAATAAAAATAGATCGTAATACCGATGCAGGTACGTCGGGGAGCACGAAAGATGACGGTGAGAGAGGGAGGGATGTGTCGATAATCTCCACCGCGGTGAATGCCGTCCTGCTTGTCACGGTCGGGATCGTTCTTGCAAACATCCTTGCCGAGACCGGGATCTTCTCCCGTCTTTCTTCGTTCACCGGGCCGTTCTGCCGGGTCTCCGGCCTCTCCGACGCTTGCGTCCTCTCGATCGTCGCTATGGGGGTCAACGCCACGGCGGGGAAGTCGATGCTCGCCGAATACTACCATGACGGGACGGTGACGGAGCGGGAGGTGATCCCGGTCCTCATCATGGGCTCCTTCCCGGTGGTCCTCGGGGAGTCACTCTTCCGCGTCCAGCTCCCTGCGGCCCTGGTTCTCCTCGGCCCGGTCGTCGGGGGAATCTATACCGGGTTGAACCTCTTCTCAAGCGGCATCCAGGCACTCTTTGCCCTCCTCTACAGCCGCCGGTTCCTCGCGGTCCCTGCGCGCGCGCCGGCCCCGGTCCCTCCCGCACCGGCGACCGCTCTTGCGCTCAACCGCGAGGTCGCTATCTCCGGGTGCAGGAAGGCGGTCCCGACGCTTCGGCGGGTCGTCCCCGTCACCCTGGCTGCGCTGATTGTCTTCTCACTCCTCTCCGCCACGGGCGTCATGGACGGCGTCGCCGCCGCGTTCGACCCGCTCCTCAGGGCCATCGGCCTCCCGGGGGAGAGCGCCGCGGCGCTTGTGGCCCAGTTCGTCCACTTCTCGGCAGGCTACGCGATCGTTGCGTCCCTCCTCTCCGGCGGCATCCTCACGCTCGAGACGGCGCTCGTCACGCTCGTCCTCGGGAGCATGGTGGTCATCACCATGATCTACATCAAGTACTCGGTGCCGCTCTATCTCTCGCTCTTCGGCCGGCTCGGCGTCAAAATTGCGCTGGTCACGTACGCGGCAAGCATGGCCGCGAAGGTGGTCACGGTTGCGCTGGTGATGGTTCTGTTCTGAGGGGGTGCGGGGTTACCATGCCCGGGGGGTGCCGGGGAAAGCCTCCGGGCCGTTCGGAGGCTTTCCCGGAATCGGTCTCAGTACTTCATTATACGGATTTGTTGAGCCCCATCTGTACTGCCGGGTGAAGAACTATATGTTACCCACTGGAACGAGCTCTCCGCTGACAATGCAAGAACAGCGTGCGTCAGACGATCAAATCAAGAAAGAAGTCCCGATACTCATCTCCTGCCCCCGCAGGGCAATCTTCATCATCTCCTCGCTCCCAGGTACGATCAGGAGGGAGCAGAACCCGTATGGAAGCTCAGGTCCGCCGGGAGAAGAAGAGCATCTTCGTTGACAGGCTGGAAGAAGCACTCCCGCTGCTCCGGGAGCGGTTCGGCGTGGCGAAGATCGGCCTCTTCGGATCGACCGCCCGCGGCGAAGACCGGCCCGAGAGCGATGTGGATGTGCTGGTCGAGTTTGCACCCGGACAGACGACGTTCCGGAACTTCATGGAACTCGCGTTCTACCTTGAGGACCTCTTTTGCCGTCGGGTGGACCTCGTCACCGAGCAGGGGCTCAGCCGACATCTCCGATCGTATATCGAGAAGGAGGTCGTCTGGTGTGAGGCGTGACGATCTCTTTCTTCGGCACATCGCGGACGAGATTGCATTTCTCCGTGAAGTCGGCAGGGAACTGACGTATGAGAGGCTGCTTGCGGATCCGGTGCGGCAACGTGCAATCGTCCGCTCCATCGAGATCATCGGGGAAGCGACGAAGAACATCTCCGAACCCCTAAAAGAACAATACCCGGAGATTCCCTGGCGGCTGATTGCCGGTTCACGGGACAAGTTGATTCATGCTTATTTTGAGGTCGACTGGAGGATCGTCTGGAATATTCTCCAGAACGAGGTCACGGCCCTCGAACCACGAGTGCAGGCAATTCTTGCCGAACTCGACACACCGTCAGGGGATACCGAATAAGGGCCGCAGGACCCGGCCCGGACACCGTTGGTGGGGGCGAGCGCCTTGTTGATCTGGCGATACAGCCGCTTCTGCAAACCGATGCTGGAAAACTGCCGCTCAGAAAAAGGCAACCGGCGAGGCGGCGTTGCAGGCTGCATTGTACCACTCCATCGTGGCGAGCAGCATCCACCGTTCGTTGGGCCGTGAAAGTGTGTGGGAACATGGTGAGGGCCGATTCCTCCCTCGGCTTAAGCCGGGGGGCTCCTCGGTCCACGTTCCTGAAAGATTCCCCGGGATCGTTCCCGGGGCGAAGAAGAAGAGGGTGCGGGGTTACCGCTTCCTGAGGAAGTACCATCCCGCCGCCAGGCCCCCGGCGACCACCAGGCCCCCGGCCGCGATGAGCACCCACGGAATTTCGCCGTCTTTGGGCTGCTGCGAACCGGGTCCGGACGGGGTTTCACCGCCGGGAGTCGCGGCGGCCGGTGCGGCGGTCGCCTTCGCCGGGGGTGCGTCGGCCCACGTCAGGGCGAAGATGCTGAAGTGCGAGACCCGCGCTGTCACGGTCCGGGTTGCCGGGTCCACGGTTGCGGGCACCTCCTGCCACGCCTTCGACGCCGGGTCGTACCACATCACCTTCGGTGCGGCGCCGCCGATCTTCGCCCACTCCTCCGTGGAGAGGGTGTAGGTGAGGGTGACCGGCGGGTCGAAGGCGGCGCCCGCCGGTCCGCAGGTGAGGGCAAACCCGATTGTCGTCCCCCGGGGGGCCGGTGGCAGCCCGGCGGCGTCGGCGCGCGCTATGGTCACTTCGCCGAGCGGGTTTCCGTCTTTGTCGCGGGCACGCGTCCCCTCGCCGACAGTCAGCGAGCCGGCACCGTCGCCGGTCCTGACCGTCACCGGTGCGCTGACTTCGCCGGTCTCCGAGAGGGGGAGGGATGCCTGCCCGACGGACGTCACCGGTGCGGACTGGGTCGGGGCGGGGGTCGATGTTGACCCCTGCGACCCTCCACCGCCGCCGCCGTTACCGCCGTTGCCGGGCGTGGGCGTGCTCCCCCCGGCAACGGAGAGGTCCAGGCAGGTAGTGCTGTCCGGTGTGAAGGGTGCCGTCTCCCGCGCCGCCCGCCCGTTGACCAGGAAGGTGATCGTCTCCCCAGCATGGCCGTCGGTCGCACTGACCACCAGGCGACCTCCCTCATGCCGACTGGAACTGCCGTACTCCCCGGCTTTCGTCGTCACGATCGAACCGTATGTCGTCTCCCCGATCGTGGCAGTGATAGTGGTCCCGGCGGGTGCCGGGGCACCGTCGGTCGTCACACTGCCCCAGAAATCGTGAGGGAACGTGGGGGGGGAAGTCTCCGTCGCCGAGACCCCGGTCGCGAGGGCCAGGAGGAGGATCAGGGTCATTCCATGCTGGAATTTCATCGTCACGCCCCGATGGCGGCGAGGGTATCCGCGTCGTTCATGTAGAGCCAGTAGCCCCGGAAGGGGGAGAGCTCCCGCATCTCGCTGTGCCGGCCGGTATCGCCGCGGATGAACGAGACGTCGTAGGCCTGTTCGTTCGTCTTCCAGCCGAAGAGGGTCGCCCAGGCCGGCTCGGCCGTCCGGAGCGCGATGGCCGCGGGTGCGGGGACCGTGTCGGTGAACCCGATCGCGTTCCAGCCCGCATCGAGGTATTTTGTGGGCGGCGGAGAGTTCGAAGCGGCGGCGAAGGCCAGCGGGATCTCGTAGGTGCCGTTCGCAAAGATCCAGATCCCGTCGAGCGGTCGGAACGCCTCCTCCCGGCTCATCGCCTCCCACTGGTCAGTCCCGTTGTAATACAGCACCGGGCGCCCGTCGGTCTCCACGCCATCGAAGATCGCGATGGTGTCCTGGCCGGCGGCGAGCCGCTTCGGGGTCGAGACGAAGTTCCAGCCGGGCTGGAGGGTGATCGCCGACGTGTCAAGGTCGACGTGAACGGCAGCGATCTCTCCCGAGGCGACGGTCACGATCTCCTCTGCGTCCAGGTAGCCATCAAGGCTCACCCGGACGGTGTGGGTGCCGACCGGGACGTTCGTCAGCGTGGCGTTGGTGGTTTCCCCGGTCTCCGCGCCGTCGAGGACGATCCGGGCGCCGTCGGGCGACGAGGTGACGGCGATGATCCCGGCTGGCTCGGTCAGGGTGAAGTGGGCCACGGCGGTTCCGTCATCGACGACCGTCACGATCATTGAGGCGTCGGCGTAACCAGCCTTCTTCACGGTGACGGTGTGCTCGCCGGCCGCGACGTTCTCCAGGATGGCGTTGGTCGTCATGCCGGTGTCGATGCCGTCGAGCCAGATCGCCGCACCCGTGGGCGTCGAGGCGACGGTGATGCTGCCGCGGGCCTCGACGAGGTCCCGGTGGAGGGCTGCGGTCTCGCTATACGCGACGGTGACATCAGCTGTGGTGTCGGCGTAGCCGTCCTTCTTCAGGGTGACGGTGTGGGTGCCGACGGCGATCCCGTCGAGGGTTGCGTTGGTGACTTCGCCGGTATCAGCGCCGTCGATCAGGATCGCGGCGCCGGCGGGCGTCGAGGTCACGGTGAGGCTCCCGGTCAGGGTGGTCAGTTCAAGGATGACCTCCGCGGTCTCGCCGCTGACGACCGTGACCGGCGTCGAGGCGTCGGCGTAGCCGTCGAGTTTCACGGTGACGACGTGCTCGCCGGCCGGGACGTTCGTGAGGGTGCAGTCGGTGACTTCCCCGGTCTCCTCACCGTCGAGCCAGACCGTGGCGCCGGTCGGCGTCGAGGTGACCGCGATGCTGCCGGGTTCGGGGGCATACTCGACGATCAGGAAGGCTGCGGCAGCCTCCATGTAGTCGGCGCTGCTCTGGAACGCCGCGACGTTCTCGCCGGCGAGGAGCGAGGTCACATTGCGCTCGTCGACGCCGATCTGGCTCGTTCCCGTGTAGTTCCAGGCGTTCGTCCAGGTCTCGTCATTAAAGATCAGTTCACCCTCGTTCGGCCCGGCGCCGGGGGCGACGGTGACCAGGCGGGCGCCTGTGGCGTTCGCGGGGTCAAGGGTGAAGGGTGCATACGCCGTCGCCTCTTTGGGGGTGGTGCCCTGGGCCGTGCCGCCGTAGAGGAGGTCGAAGCCCTCGTTCATCAGCACCGTATGCGGGGCGGTGACGCCGTCGTCATAGACGACCGCGAGGAGCATCCCGCGGACCGAGACGTTCCCGCCGCCGGGGAAGGTGTTTGCGAGGACGGCGGCGTTGCCCTCAGGGCTGAAGGCGTCGGTGACGTTGTAGACGGTCATGCCGTAGGGATACGAGGTGCCCCATCTCTTCTCGTCTTCGTAGAAAGCGGCCTGCTCGACCGCTGCGCCGTTAAAGGTCAGGGCGACGTTCTCCGGGAAGACCGGGCCCTTGTCGTAGGTGTAGGGGACGTAGAGCCGGGCGCCGGCGATCGTGGCGCCTTCGGGGACTGTGAGATCGCTGGCGGTCCAGTTGACGGTGTAGTCGGCCCAGTTGGTGCCGGCGGAGAGGTAGGCGCCGTCACCGGCCGACCAGAGGAGGTCGCCGCGAACGTCGTAGGTTTTCGCGGTGGCGATGTCTTCGCCGTCGGTCCAGCGCTTGCCGCGGTAGCCGTTGTGGACGACGGTCTTCTCGATGCTGAGCAGGTTGTTCTCTTCGTTCGATTCGCCGATGAGACCGTCGGGATCGGCGACGGCGGTGATCGTCACGGCATCGCCGGCGTTGCGGATGGTCTCGTCGGTCCAGGTGACGGTGGTGTTTGCGCCCACGGCGAGGCCGTCGACCGCGACCGTGCCGGTTGCGCTACTGGCGTTGAATTCGACCGCGAACGCGCCGGCATCGGCGGTGCCGATGTTCGTGATCTTCGCGGTGTAGGTGTTTTCGGCTGCGGAGAAGACTTCACCGTTGTTAGAAGCGAGGGTGCTGACCGCGAGATCGGGGGCGTCCCCGCCGGAGGTCGTGTATTTTACGGCAAGTGTTGCAAGCGTGGTCTTGTACGATCCACCGTTCGGTACGTACGTGAAACTGCTGTCGCTGCCGGCGGTCAGGTCGTTCTTGACATCCCAGTTGTTCGTTCCAAAGTAATTCGTTGAATTTGCACCCGTATAGCCAGCCCCATTGAATGTATACAGGGCATCTTTGGAAGAGAGCATGACGTTTTGGAGGGTTGCATCCGTCCAGCCGGCGGTGAGCCCGCTGGTGGCAAAGGTTGAGGTAACCCCGCTCGCGCCGGATGCCTGGTAATCGTGTCCGTCATTCACCCAGTAGTGTACCACATCGCTGTCGCCATCATTGTAAGCAACCACGAGGACGACCTCTTTGATGCGGCCATCGAAGTTCGATGCCACCGGGGTTGAGACGACCTCTGCTTTCGGGCTCTGCGAACCGACGAGATCGGTCACGTCGTACCAGAGCAGGTAATCCGAATACTGGCGGTTCACATGATCGTTGACCGGGTAGACATTGGCTGTGTTGTCCCCGGCGGTGGCGAGGGCCTCGGTGCCGAGCGTATCGTATGTGCCGTCGCCGTTGCCGTCAAACCTGACGGTCGCGGTTCCTGTCCGGTTATCCTGACCTGAAGCCATGACAACCGTATACAGCCGTGCCCACTGGACATCGGTGTATGCCGGGAGGGTGAATGTTTGGGTAACTGTATTCGTTGTATACGAGATCCCGGAGCTGAATCCTTCGTATGCTCCCACGTAAAGATCGCCGGAAACCGTGCCATTCTGAACCGTGGCGAGGCGTTTTGCCCCTGCGGATGACGAGATGTACTGGGTCTTTGTTAGGGTATCAGCACCGTTGGCGTTGCTCACGGTGAGCCGGATGTCGTAGGCTCCTGCTTCAAAGGTGTATGTCGCGCTTCGGTCGGTAGAGAATGCAGTCCAGTTGTCACCTGTTCCGGACGGCCGCGACTCCCATGACCATGCGGTGGGGGTGTTGGTCGAGGCATCGGTGAAGGTGACGGAGAGCGGCGCTACGCCGATGGTCACGTTCGCTGCGAAGTTTGCAACCGGGGTGTCACCGCCGGATCCGCCTCCATACTCCACCACGAGGAAGGTCTGTGCCGCAACCATACACGGTGATTTCCAGGTATTGTCTCCCTGAATCGCCGCTTCGTTCCCGGTCGCGTTCAGGTACGCCGTCACCTCGCGCTCGTCGACGGCCACCTGCGGGTTGTCGGAGGCGCCGACTGCCCGCGGGCCGTAGTTCCATACTCCTGTTCCGATCTGCTCTCCGTTGAAGAAGAGGTTGCCTTCGGCGTCGTTGCCCCACGGGACGAACGTCGTCAGGTTCGCACGGACGACGCTCCCCGTATCGATGGTCGCGCCGGAGAACGGCACATACGCCGTCGCCTCGGCCATGCTCGTGCCATAGTTACCCTGGTCGGCGCCGAGGAGATCGAACTCTTCGTTGACGAAGATCTGCTTCCTGGTGGCGGAAGAGTCCTCGTAGATCACGGCGAGGGTAAACCCGGCCGGCGAGATCTTGGCGTTGGTGTCCGTCCGTGCGAAGAGAACTGTGTTGTTGACGTCCGTCTGGTAGAGGTCGGTCACGTTGTAGGTGAGCAGGCCGTAGTAATGGTCGGCATACGCCCCGAAGTTCGAGACATCGCTGTACCAGTTCACGTAGGGGACCCGGACACCGTTGAAGTCGATCGAGGTGTTTTCGGGCGCCGAGTAGGTGTTGTCCCAGCAGTAGGGCACGTAGAGCCAGGCGTCGTGAACCGTCGCGCCCGCCGGGAGCGGGAGGTCGCCCGCCGTCCAGGTCACGGTGTAGTTTGTCCAGCCCTCGCTGCCGAAACTGCCGGACATGTACTGGCTGTTGCCGAAGGAGTGGATGATGTCGCCGCGAAGGTCGTAGGTCCGCACCGTCGTGACGTTGCTGCCGCCCTCCCAGTACATCTTGCCCTTGTAGCCGTTGTAGAGGATCTTCTTATCGGCGAAACCGACCTTTACGTTGTTGGTCTCATCGGTCTCGGCGATGAGGTTGTCGGGGTCGACGATGGCGGTGTATCTCACCGTGCCGCCCTGGAGGTTGCGGATTGTCGGGTCGATGATGTTGATTATGGCGATCTGGGCGCCGCCCGCGATCGATTCGATGGTCGTGGTATTGACCGCGACGGTGCCGTTGGCGACGTCGCTTGCGTACAGGGCGATCACGATATCGGTCGCGACATCAGTCCCGGTGTTCTTGACGCTCCTGATCTGAACCTGGTTTGGTTCCCTCGCAAAGACCGCGCTGCCGGGTGTCGGGTTCACGACGCCGGCAATGGTGAGGTCGACCTGGGTGGCTGGGGTCACCGTCACCTCTGCGGTCCCGGTCACGCTCCCCGCAGCGGCGGCGACGGTTGTCGTCCCTGCCGCAAGGGCGGTGAAGTACCCGGTCTGGTTCACCGTGCCGACGGTCTCGTTGCCGCTCGACCAGGTGAAGGCGACGTTGGTCATCGCGTCGCCGTTCTGGTCTTTCGCGGTGGCTGTGAACTGCTGCTTATTACCGACTGCCAGGCTCGCCGTCGCGGGGGAGACCTCGATGGTCGTCAGGACAGGCGCGGCGCCGCCGGTGGAGTAGGTTACGTTCAGGTAGGGGCGTAGTGTGGCGTCGGAAGAGTCACGACTTGCCAGTTGAACCCTCTGTTCCGTGGAGGTAACTGATTCGTCGGGAGAAGCAAGTTTCCATCCATAATTTGGGGTATCTTCCGCATATGCCTGTAAATCCTGTGTGACGTTCCACGCAATCCAGACATTCGCTGCTGAACCAGGGTCAATTACGTCGGTCGGCTGCGTATCGTTGGAGGGTCCATTGCACCAGGTGACATTGGACTCGTTCCATGCTTCGGTCACGCGGTACGCGGCGACCTCCCTATCACCCTTCCTAGCGGTCATATAACCATAGAGTGTCGCCGATTCGATCGTCGCTCCCTCGGGAATCGAAGAGAGGTCGAAGTGAATAAGGCTCCTGTAGAGTGTTCCACCCGAGGTACCCCAGGGATCGCCGGATTGCCGAACAAAAAGACTCGTGGAATCACCATAACTCGTATTTCCTGGGAGAGAGCCCCATCGAATATACGCATCGGCGTCCGCCTGGAACGTCTCGGTGGTCGTTGCCGCCGCTACGGGCGCGGCGAGCGTGGTCATGCACAGCAGTGCAGCGATACAAACAATCAGCAATCTTCGTTGCATTTTCTATCAAGCTCCTTCTTCATCGTTTCATCTCGCCCGGCAGCACTGGCGCCCCTCCCCGGCGATCGGAGAGGGCGCCGATAGTCAAATTGGACGATCGGAAGATAGTATTTAGTAATATATAAATTGAGATCGTTCATACTGGATCATCACTTTAATAAAAAATGTATTAATTTAGGTACGTATTTTTGATATTCGTGCCACGCAAAGGCGAACCGTCCGGCCTATGGTCAGATCCCGCCGGGGGTGTGAGAGCCGGCAGTCCGCCGGTCCTCTGCGCGGCCGAAAAAAAGGGTGTGGCGGTCAGCCTTCCGGGTCGACCGCCGATTTCGCGTCTTTTGCCTCAATCCGGAACAGGTGTTCTGTCACGACATCGTCGTCGCGGAGGTGCGCGCTCACTCCTCCTCCTCCACTGTCAGCAGGGCGAGGGGGATCTTGAAGTAGCCGCTGTACGAGCCGGAGTCGGTGGAGTTCCGGTCAAACGTCATCGTACTGTCTCCGCCGGTGATGTAGTCGGTGACATTCCAACTCTGGTATCCTAAGTACGATCCCTGCTGCGGGTTGCTCCAGGGCAGGGCGTTGCCGTTAAAGGCGTAGTTCCCGTTGTAACTCGCCAGGTAGATGGCCGTGAGGTTCGCATCGACAGCCGTGATCCCCGATGTGCTGAAGTCAGTCTCTCCAATGTAGGAGTATCCTTCATCATCGGCAACGTAGGAGTCGGTGTCGTGGCCCTGGTTCACCCAGTAGTGGATCTGGTCAAAATCTCCGTCGTTATATGCCACTACCAGCGTGATCATCTTCACCCGGCCGTCGAACGGCTGGGTGCCATCCGGCTTGTGAGTCTGCACCCGTGCCGAAACACTTGATGAGTTGATGTCAGCGGTCACGTCATACCACATCAGGCAGTCGCTCGTCACCCGGTTGCAGTGGTCGTTGATCCAGATTGTCCCGTCCTCACCGCTGCCCCGCGGGAAGGTGTAGGTTGTGTTCACGATCTCGGTACCAAGTGTCTCGTATCCCGACCCGCCGTCGAACTCCACGGTCGTGTTCAGGGGGTAATTCGCTTGCATGTTCCCTATGTAGGTATCTACATAGAGCCGTGCCCAGGCGACGTTCCCGGAACTGCACGGGAGGGTGAAGTTTTTCACGATCGGGGCCGTATGTGCGTAGTCGAACCCGGGGTACGCGTCGAACCAGAGGCCGCCGGAGACCGTGCCGCTCGTCCCGTTCCCGGTGACGAGAGGGTCTCCGCCCAGGTACGGATCCGCCGACACCGGTGGTGTAAATGCGCACACCACCGTCAGTACCAGCATGCATGCCAGCATGCGCTGTATGTCTGTCTTCATTGTTCACTTCCAGGTTGTTTGTAGTTCCGGGAGTGTCCTGCCTCCCGGTAAGCAGTGGATGATCTCAGTATAACAAAAATCTTTTCATTTAACACTAGGTGCTAAAATAAATTGTTTCTATAATACCCGTCGGGCTGCTACGCCCGTGCTGCTACAGGCAGGAGCAAGCCATACGTAAGTTTCTCCTCTCTATCTCAGCCGGCATCGGGATCAGTCCTGGTACTGTTCGAAACACGGCAGTCAGGTAAGGGTTGCGTGTTCTGATAGCATCTTCGTGTCTCTCCCGGACGCGCCTCGGTCCCCTCCAGGCACACCCGGGTATACCCACCGGGGGGGCGGCGCTCCTTCATGGCAGGGGAGTTTCAGGACGACCTCGTGCGGAGAAGCCGCGTCCGAACCTCCTGGATGGGGTTATCCGGCAGGGTTCGTGGAGATGATCAGGAGCATTCTGCGGTTGGGACCGGAACTCTCGCTTCCGTGATTCCGTTTCCGGTGCAGCTACACTGAATGCCTGGACCCGCTCAACGGGGCCCCTGCAGGCGAACCTCTGCTGCCGGCGTTTGTATTCCTGCTTTATACAACTGCAGAGAGGCGTGAGCCCGAAATTTTTGGAATCGATGCGCAGCAAGTTCCGCACGAGAACAGTGAGAAAATATCCGGTCTTCTGGAACCAGGGGTTGGCCCTGCATCCAACCTGGAAGTGAACGGAGGAATGGCAGGGCCGAATATCAGGTTGGTAATCAGGGTAAATCATCCTGTCGGAACGGCCTGGCCCCGGAGAACCTGTCGGCGCGCCGGGAAAGACGACGAATATTCGGAGGATTCTCGCGTGCGGCTGAAACGGTCTTAGGATAGGGTTTCGGTGCACGCGGCTCTGTAGAATTCCTCCCATCAGAGGTCATATCCCCTGCGTTCTATTCCGGCAAAAAAGTGGATACCGGGGTTTTTCAGTCCCCTGAGAGGTCGGCATGGCATTCGGTGGTCACATGTGGCGAGACTATGACGTCTTCGATCGTCTTCGACCCGCTCTTTCCTACTACCTTCACCGGATAACTGCCGATATCAAGGTAGTGGAAGGTGTGGGGCGTCTGTTCTCCCGTATCCCGGCCGAAGAGGTAAATCTTGGCGCCCGCCGGGGTGCTTGAGACCTCAAGCGATCCCCAGGTATAGGGGTCGAGAGTGAACTTCACCGTGGCGTCCTTGCCGTGGTCCGTCAGCAGAACCTCCCGTTCCGCCGGGATATACCCCGGCTTTGAGATCGAGACCAGGTGTTTTCCTTCCGATATGTTGGTAACGACATACGGCGTGGCAAACCCGGTCTGGAACCCGTCGACCGATATCGTTGCCCCTGCCGGCACCGACGTCACGAGGAGACTGCAGGGTGCATCCGAGAAGACGGCGCTCACGGTGTCGTTCGACTCGACGGCGACGGGTAACCTGTAACTCCAGTAACTCTCGCCGTCGTAGACGGTGATATACGACCCCCCGATCCCACTGACCTCGACCTTCTTCGGGAACCGGTCGCCCAGGTACCTGCCGTTGATCGAGAAGGGTTTCTGCGCGTAGTCCTCCGACTCAAACGTGATCGAGCGCACCAACTCCGCGTTGCCGCTGGTGAACGTCACCCGGGCTATGGCGTTTTTCTCGATCCAGATCCGCTCTTTATCGGAGCTGAACGTGACCGTCTCTTTCTTCACCTTGATGGTGTGCAGCCCCTCCTTGAGCCCGTAGACGATGTCGGGAGTCTTCCGGTTCACCTTGCGGCCGTCGACGAGGATCTCCGCTCCCTCCGGGAACGAGTCGACGTAGACGCCGCCGTAGTGGTTCTGCTCCCAGGTCCGGAGCGGGCCCGGGGAAGCGAGACCCGGAATCTCGACAACGACCTCATCGTCGTGGTCGAGCAGGATTGTCCGTTCCGCCGGCTCGGCGCCGTCCATGCGCACCCGGACGGTATGGTTGCCGCCGGAGAGTCCCGTGAAGGCGGCCGGTGTCGTCCTGCCGGTGTACTCCCCGTCGAGGTCGATGAGCGCACCCGGGGGGTCGGAGAGCACCGAGAGGCCGAACCACATCGTGGTGATATCGACGGCCGGCGCCGCCGGCGCCGTGGGTGCGGGCTCGGCCCGGGCCAATCCGGGATCAGGCGCGGGCTCCGCCGCCGCCGGTCCCGGCTCCTCCTCGGCGAGGGTGAAGCCGAACAACCCGAAGAACCCAAGAATGGCATCAAAGACCCAGTCAAGTGGTCCTCCGGCCGCGGCGTCTCCGTCGGCCTCGCCATACCGGACCGCATAGACGCCCCCCTGCCAGATCTTTGCCGAGACACTGCCTTCCGCCGTGTCGGCCGTGGTTTTTAGCGGCTGCCAGGTGCCCGAAGAGCGGCCGTACCGGGCGATCACGCCTCCCGTATCGCGCACGGAGATGGTCAGCGTCAACGGCAGGTCGCTGATCATATCCTCGCTGCCGATCGCGTAGGCCGGCTCGGTATCCCCCGCGTCGTCGGGCCTGAGCCGTTGCAGCGTCAGCGCCGAGATCGGGCTCCCGGCACCGTCGGTGATCACTGCTCCCTCAGGGATATACAGCTGGACAGCCCCGCCGTCGGCGATGATGCGTGCAGCATCGATCCGACCACCCGTGACGTTCAGGGCGAACCGCGATCCAGTATCGCCGGAGGACGATGTCGTCGGCGTCCCGGGAGTGCTCGCCGTGGGCGTAGCGTTCGCCTCGTAGCCCGCCGGCGGGATGCCCTTCCTGACGACGAGGATGACGGCGCGGTTCTCCATATAATCCCCCTTCGTCGTGGTGATGAGGCTCTGGATCCCCGCCTCGTTCCCTGACTGCCGGAGGTATGGTCTCGCGTCCAGGTCGGCCACGCTGATCGCTGAAGAGCCGGCAGTGAGCAGGTTGAACCACTCACCGCTGTTGAAGAAGATCCGGTGCTCGTCGTCGTCCATCCCCGAACCTGCTGTGGTTACCAGGATGAGACGCGCCTCACCGGCTCCGGAGAGGTCGATAGACTCGTTGAAGATCGCTGTCGTGATACAGTCTTCAGACGTCGTGCCGAAGTCCGGGTTGGCATAGAGCGTATCCGATCCCTCCGCGATCCAGTAGGTCATCTCCGGTTCGGCAGGATCTTCGGTGACGACCAGGAGGCCGACGCCGTAGGCCGCAAAGACGTCGTCCTTCCTCCCGTCGTTTGTCACCGTCACGATGTGCTCTCCGGCGACGCCGCCCTTGATGCCGGTGACGTTGAACGCGTGGGTCTCGAGGAGATAGTTATAGATCCCCTCGTTCTTCCGGTCGTTATAGACATTGTCGGCTTTGATCTCGGCTCCATCGACTTTCAGGTTGATTCTGACCGGGGTGCCCTCCTTCCTCTTCTCGTCGTGCCCCCAGGTAGTGTAGATGTAAAGCCGCGCATACCCGATCGTGCCGTTTGCGGGGGCAGGGACGTTGATCGTAAACTCCTTGCCCTCACCGGCGTGGATGAGCCCGGTGTAACTGCTGAACTCGTAGTAGGTCAGGTTCCCGTGGACGGTTCCTGAGACGGCTACGTCCAGGTTCTTCCCGGTGTAGCCGTAGTCGGGGATCCCTCCGCCGTCGGAACCGCCGGACCCACCCCCGGACGTCGTGAGGTCGAAGTTAACGGAGGTGGTCTCGCCGTCGTTGACCGTAACCGTCCGGTAGTCTTCGTAGCCCTCCGCCCTCACCTCGACCGTGTAGTCGCCGATGACCAGGTTCTCCAGCGTCGCCGGGGTTACGACCGACCTGTTCACCCCGTTGAGGTAGACCCAGGCCCCGGGCGGCTCGCTCGTCACCTCGATGCTGCCCGTTATCGGTTCGAGATCGAAGTGGACCGTGGCGTTCGCGCCTCTGGTCACCGTGACCCACCGGTCGTCAGGTATCCGATAACGATCCAGCTCGACCCGGACCGAGTGGTCCCCGGCTGAGACGCCGGGGATCGTGGTGTTCGTCGTCCACTGGGTCACCTCGTCGTCGAGGAAGACCGCCGCGCCGGCGGGCGCCGAGGTCACCTGGATCGACCCGACCTCCTCCTCGGGATAGCGGACCGAGAGAAGAGCAAGCGGGATCTTGAAGAATGCACCCAGGAACCCTCCGCCGCTCCCGGTGACGCTGAGGTCCCGGGTGTAGGTGAGGGTACTCGTCGTCCCGGGTTCCAGGAGATCCGAAACGTCCCATGTCTGGTACCCCGAGTAGGCGCCCTGCGGCTCATTGGCATCGAGCGGTTCGGTGTTGAACGAGAACTCGCCGACCTGGCTTGCTATGTAGATGGCCGAGAACTCGGCCGCAAACTCGCGCTCGTCGTCTTCAGGGAGGTCCTCGGTCGAGAAGAGCGTCTCGCCCATGTAGGTCGCGCCGAGGTCCTCCTCGGTGTAGTAGGAGTGGACATCATGCCCCTGGTTCGCCCAGTAGTATACTTCGTCGCCGTCGCCGTCGTCGTAGGCGACGACAAGCGTGACGAGTTTGATTCGCCCGTCAAAGGTCCCCGTATAACCTTCCGGCTGCTCCGTCTTCACCTGGGTGACCGCATTCCTGCCGGTGATACGGTTGGTCACGTCGTACCACATCCAGTAGTCGCTCGTCACCCGGTTGCAGTGGTCATTCACCCAGACCGGCCCGTCCCCGCCATTAGCCGGGAAGGAGTACGACTTCCGGAGTTCCTCCACGCCGAGCGTCTGCATCCCCGACCCGCCATTGAACTTCACGGTCGCCCGGTGCTCGTAGTTGTTCTGCATGTGGCCGCAGTAGACAGCGACGTAGAGGCGCGCCCACTTGATCTTCGAGTAGGAAGGAAGTGAGTAGGTCTTCGTGACCTCATGCTCCTGCCCGACCCCCACGAACGAGTCATGCCACAGCCCGCCGGAGACGACGCCGCTTTCCACTGTCTCAAGCGGGATGCCGCCCACATACTGGTCAGCCGCCGCAGGTGCAGGCACGAGGGCCAGCAACAGGGCAAGAGAGAGGATAATTCCTGAAGTTACTGATCTTCTTCTCATACTTTCACACCCCCGTCCGTATCGCCGTCACCGGGTTGAGATGAGATGCTTTCAACGCCGGATAGAGGCCCGATACCAGGGAAAGGGCGATCGCGATCGCCATCCCGAGCACGAGGAGCCCGGGCGTGATCAGGGTAATCTCGGCGTCTGCGAACGTGGAGAACGTGTCGCCGAGCTGGGCGACGATGAACGGCTTGCCGAAGGTGTTGATCGCGCCCGAGAACGCGACGCCCAGGAGATCGCCGATCACACCCCCGATCAACCCGATGTAGAGGCACTCGGCAAGGACGAGGTAGACGACGTCGGCAGGGGAGGCCCCGATGGCCATGGTGATCCCGATCTCCCGCGTCCGCTCGAAGACCGACGTAACCATCGTGTTGACGATCATCAGCGCCCCCACGATCAGGGCGACCCCGGCAAAGAACGCCAGGATGAGGACGACAACGTCCATCAATCGGTTCACCGACTCGATCTGCTGGAACGCGCCCCGTGCGGTGAGGCCGAGCCCCTTGATGCCGTCCACCACACCAAAGACCGCGTCGGGGTGATCGACCCTGATCAGGACGCCGTCGAACGCCGCTTCGCCGCCGCGCAACTCCTGCGCGACCCCGCGGTCGATCAGCATCACCTGGTCGAACGCGTCGTCCCGCTCCTGGAGTACGCCGACAAGGGTGAAACCCACCTCTTCGTCGACCGGCATGCCGTCCTCGTCGTAGCGCCGGATCAGGATCGGGACAGTATCGCCGAGCCGGACACCCTCGTAGCGCTGGAGCGTCTCGGCGACGTCGTGCCCGAGCACCGCCTGCCGGGAGCCGGGAGCGAGGGATTCTCCTTTCAGGTACTTCGGCCTGATCGCGTCCCCGATCCCGCCGGGATCGACGCCCACGACCTCAAGGTAGGTCTGCCGTTTTGTGGCGTAGGCCTCCCTGACCACCGCCGAGGATGCCGCGACATGGGGGATGGCATCGAGTTCGCCGATCTTTGCCGGTGTGATGAGCTGGATCGCGCCGCCGCGGATATCAGCGGTCGCCTCGATGAGCGTGAGGTCGGACTGCTCCTTGATCGCCTCCACCGCCTGGTAGCGGATGCCTTCGCCCAGGGAGACGGTCCCGACGACCGCCGCAACCCCGATAGCGATGCCGAGGGCGGTGAGGAAGACACGCATCCGTTTCCGCGCGACCTGGTGGGCCGCGGCCATCAGATAATCGATCAGCCTTCCGACGATCACGATACCACGCTCCCGTCAAGGAGTTCGATGGTGCGGTCCGTCCGCTTCCCGAGTTCGCGCTCATGGGTGACGATCAGAAACGTCGTCTCCCGTTCCCGGTTTACCCGCCGCATCAGGTCAAAGATCTCGTCGCGTGTCCTTGAGTCGAGGTTCCCCGTCGGTTCGTCGGCCAGGACGATGAGGGGGTCTCCGACGAGGGCGCGGGCGATCGCCACCCGCTGCTGCTCGCCGCCGCTCATCTCCCTCGGGTAGTGGTGTGCCCGGTCCGCGAGACCGACGGTCGCAAGGAGATCGGCGGCCCGCTCTCTCCTCGCGGCCTTCTCGTGATAATTGAAGAGGAGGGGGTACTCCACGTTCTCCTGCGCCGTCAGCGCCGGGATGAGGTTGAAACTCTGGAAGATAAACCCGATGGCCTCCCTCCGGAGCGCGATGAGCGCTTTTCGGTCGCCGAAATCGACATTCCTGCCGTCGATCCGGACCTCCCCGGAGGTCGGGGCGTCCAGACCGCCGAGGATGTTCAGGAGCGTGCTCTTCCCGCTGCCGCTCCTCCCGAGGAGGGCGACGAACTCGCCCTTCCCGATGGCGAAGTTCACGTCCAAAAGAGCAGTCACCTGGTCGTTATATGCCTTGTTCAAGTGCATTGCTTCAATGATCGTCTCCATCTTCTTACCTCCGTTCGGCCCAGAGAACGGCGTTCGACAGGACAAGGTAGTCTTTCTCGTCCTGGACCTGCGCAAAATTCTTATCGGACCGCAGATAGGGCAGTACGTCCCGCCGGTCGATCCCGACCTGTTTCGTCTCGTCGGAGTCAAAGACGTTCACCCACTCCTTCCCGTTCGATCCCGGGAATATCGCCGAGAGGATCGCTTCAAAGAACGAGGGCATGCTGCTCGTCCCTTCGCGGTTGAAGAAGAGCCGGTTGATCACGGGGATGTTCTCCCGGGTATAGCCGCCCGAAGGGGCGACGAGGAAGAGCTCGGCAGACGCAAGACCGGACCGGCTGATCGTCCCGGGAAAATCGATCCTGCTTGACGCCATGGCAGGGGTGATCCCGTAACTGCTGTAGATGAGGTCGGCCCCCTCGCTCACCCAGGCGATCGCCTCCGGCGATCCCGGGCTCTCGTAGACAGCGAGCAGCCCGATCCCCTGGACGACAAAGGTTCGGTTGTCGGTGGCGTTGTTCTCGAGGATGACGGTAAAGGAGTTCTTCCCCCGGGCGAGATCCGTCGTCGTAAAGGCGTCCATACCAGAGAAGAAGTCGTTCTTGCTGACGAACCCCTTGGAGTCCGCGTAACGGGCGGTCTCCGTGAGGTGCTCACTCGTATCCGTACGGACGAGCGAGAGCGCCGGGTAGATCGCCTGCTGGTCGAGTTTGCTCCAGGCCCAGTAGACGTAGAGGCGCTGGTGCCGGATGGTTGCATCCTCCGGGATGTCGAGGTCGAACGAGACCGCATACCGGTCCCCGGGGTTGAGCGCGCCGCTATAGGTGCTGTTCCCAACCGTATAGACGTACCCCCCCCGGAACTCGTCGTGAAACACGGTCGAGAGCGGTTTATCCCCGGCATAGGTGGCTGCCGCGGGCACTGCCAGAAGAAGTCCGAGGACGATGATCAGCCCGGCAGCAACAGTCCTACGGGAAGACATACTCGCCCTCCGCCGCGTTGTTTGCCCGGTTTGAGTCTTTGATCGCGCCCTTCTCGTCCGCGACCACCCTGAGCCGGTGCTTCCCGGGCGTCGTGTAGAGCGGGACGTCGATCGTGACCGTTGCCCCGGCGCCGATCCCGTCGACGTGCTTTACCGCCGCCTTATCGCCGTCAAGGTAGATGGCAAGGTCGAAGGCGCCGACGTCGCTCCCCCCGCCGTTCCTGACCGTGATCGGGATGGTGTAGTCGGAAAACCCTGCGGCGGCCGCCGGCGGCGCCACCAGCGGGCATGCGGCGACGATGACCGCGCCCGCGACCAGAGCGATCGCTATCTTCCCGCCGGGCGGGCGCATCGCGGCAAGGAGCGCGGCGAGAGAGAGCCCTGCAACCAGGGCAACGAGCGGGGCTGGCGACTGTTGCGGCGATGCGGCATGCGCCTCAGCCCCGGCCCTGACCGGTGCCCCGATGGCGACGGAGAGGTCGGGGATCGTGCCGACCGTCAACTCTACCGACGCCTCGTTGTCCACCGGATCAGCGTCGCCGGTGGCATCGACCCGGACCGAGATTGTGTGCCGCCCCTCGGCGAGAGTGACGCCGGTCTCGACCTGCTGGACCCCGGACCTTGCCGGTTCGACCTGGACCGTCCTGACGGCTCTTCCGTCGACCGAGAAGACCACCGCGATCTTCCCGTCGGGCCGTGCGCCGTGGTTCCTCACCGTCGCCTGAATGGTTGCTTCTTCGCCGGCGTAGGCTCCCGTCGCCACAGGCGCGTCGACAGAGAAGTCGGGCGCGGGCGAGGCGCCGGGCCGTCGCACGGTGAGGATGACGGAGCAGGGGTGGATGTAGTCCTCACCCTCGGGCTTTGACCCGGTGGTGCTGATCTCACCGTCGCCGTCGAGGTCTCTTCCCCGCTCGAAGACAACGTGGTTAGTATCTTTCAGGAGGCGGCCGAGATCGAACGTCTCGACGTCGACGTAGCGGGCCTCGACCCCGGCACCGCCGTTCGCGTCGCCGATGCACTCGTTCCCGATGTCCCGCGCACCTTCGGGATAGAGCGAGAGGTCGGTCACCGGGACGCCCAGGTCTTCGCCGTTGAAGAGAACATAATCCGGCTGCCCCTTTGTCGAGGCAAGGAGGACCACGGTCAGGTCGGCGGCGGCGTTCTCTGCTAGAGGTGCCTTCTCAAAGGTTATCTCGCACGTGTCGTGGCGCGTGGGGTTTGTGCCGGCCCACCCCTCGCCGTGGAGGTTCTCGTTTCCTTCGGCGATCCAGTACCGGGTGACCGGTTTGCCGGCGTCCTCGACGACGGCCACAACGAAGATGCCGTAGGAGCGCCCGTCGATCCTGCTCTCGGGCTGTCCCCTGCTGGTCGTCAGTTTGATGGTGTTCTTGCCACCCCGGAGCTGGTCGGTGCAGTCGTGTGCGACCCAGTAGACGCCGTACCCTGAGACGTAGGTCTCCTCATTCCGGTCGTCTTTCCCGAAGAGATCCCGGCGGGCCGGGACACCGTTGTTGACGCTGATCTCCTCCCACCCGGTGTAGCGCTCGGTGCCGCCCCAGATGCCCGTGTAGACCCGCGCCCAGACTGGTTTTGCCGGGAGTGAGAATGTGCATTCGATAGGGGGGGCGGTGAGCCCGTAGGTCCCGAAGGTGAGCACGTCTCCCTGCACCTCGCCCTGGGCCGCTACGCGGAGCGGGATGCCTTCGAAGTCGTAGATTGCTGAAACTGGTGCTGTGATGAAGACAAGTGCGATAAGTACACATAACCAAGAGATATTTCGGAATATGTTCATACTATTCATCAGATAGTATCACTCAGTATTAAGACTTTTTATTTTTTTGTGAATAATAAGGGGCGAAAATTCTCTCTTCCCCGGAAATATGGGGCCGGATTGTTTGCAAGCCCCGATCCCCTGGCGCTCTGGCCGGCGTTCGTTAGCGTCCTTGAATTTTGTATGAATCATATCAGAGCCGGAGCCTGGAACGTTCGCGCTCCCGGGCACAGCTTCCCGGCGTCTGTCGTCCTTAGGGGGGTCGGACCTCCACATGATACCCACCACGGCCCGGTGTACCGGGACAGGCCCGGGGGAAAACCGGGTCCGATCCCTGCACCCGGCGCACCGATCTCACCGGTGAAGCCTGAGGTCGCATCCTATGGCCGGTTTGTGCGTTCTGCTTGACATCCGCTCCCGGACTCATGTGCGATTCGAGTTTGGGACCGGGAGGTGCCGCCCGCCATTCTGTTGGATCTCCCCTCCTGGTCCAGGTCTCAGGGCAACCTCGAACACCCCCGGCGGAGACAGGCCCCTGTCAACGCTCCTGGAGAGCCCCGCGGGAATTCACAATTTATATTGGTTTGTTCACACTCCTTTGGTTTAATTTCTCAATACCTTCGAATAAGTAACACAAATAAAAACATATTTACCACCACACGATAAAAATCCCTGCAATGCTACCGAAGAGAGCAGTACTCCTGTGCATCCTGGTCTTTGTGCTCGCGGCCCCCGCAGCGGCCGGGAGCATCGAGAGAATCGTCACGCCCTCAGGGAACGGTCTTGATATAACCCTCACGCTGACGGACATCCCCGTCGGGGGCATCGTCGAGACACTCCCCGACGGCTGCACGTGGACGGAGGCGGACCACCCGGAAAACCGCACCCGGGTCTCCGGGCAGCAGGTCGCCTTCGCCGTCATCGGCGAAGAGACGATCCGTTACCGGGTCCAGGGGCCGCCGGACGTCGCGGAAGCGTTTGCCGGCACATGGGAAGACCTGCTGACCGGTGAGTCGGGCACCGTGGGGGCCGGCGAGCCCCGGAACCCCGGACCTGGCGCTGCGACGGCGCCCGGCACACCCGGTTTCGGGTGTGCAGCCGCGATCGCCGCGCTTGCCGCTGCATACCGCTGGAGGTGCGGCCGGTGACCCGGCGCCTGCTCCTGCTCGCCTGCTCTCTCTGCCTCCTCGCAGGGATGGCGCAGGGGGTCCCGTGCGACCGTGACGGCGACGATACCCTGACGGCACCGGAACTCGCGACCGCAATCCTCGATTCGCTGGACGCCCGGTTCATGGGGGGAACGGTTGAAGCCCCGTCGCCCGTCGACCTCCGGGACGCCGCGTTCATCTATGAGCACTGGGACGGCCGGACGCTCACGATCACCGATTCATCAGGGCGGACGACGACGCTTTCCCGTCCGCTCCGGAGGATCGCGCTCTTCAACAGCGACACCCTCGAGATGATGCGGTCGCTTGGGCTCGAGCCCGATCGGGTCGTGGGCGTGAGCAAGTACGTCCTCGAGGACCCGGTCTTCTACCCCGAGTACCAGGGCACGGCGAACCTGGGCTCGACCTGGGCCCCCGACTATGAGCAGGCGGCCAGCATCCGCCCCGATGCGGTCTTCCTCTACGCCACCCTCTCCGAGAGTTCGTGTGCCGATATCGAAAAGACACTCCGGTCCATCGACCCCGGGATCCGCTTCTTCCGGTTCGACAGTTACCGCCCAGCGACCTACGCCGAAGAGGCACGGACGCTCGGGCTCCTCCTCGGGAAAGAAGAGGAGGCCCGGCGGTTCCTTTCGTTCCACAGGAACGTTACAGGTACCGTGGCAGGGGTGGTCGATGCGATCCCGGCCGAGGACCGGGTATCGGTCTACCTGGAGAGCTGGCACGACTACAAGAGCGCCGGAAAGGGCTCCGGCTACGACGAGAAGATCGAGCTTGCCGGCGGCAGGAACATCTTCGGCGAGAACCCGGTCGAGTACCCGGTGGTCGACCCCGAGGCGGTCATCAGCAGGAACCCGGACGTCATCGTGAAGATCGTGGGCGCCGGCGAACTGGCGTTCGGCGGCTACGGCGACGACGACCGGTCATCCTTCGAGACGGTCTGCCGCACAATCGGGAACCGCCCGGTCTGGGACAGGATCAGCGCGGTCAGGGACGGCCGGGTGCACATCATCCACTCCGACGTCATCGGGGGCCCCGAATACTTCATCGGCACCGCCTACCTCGCAAAGTGGTTCTACCCCGACCTCTTCACTGACCTCGACCCCCGCGCCGTCCACCAGCAGTACCTGGAGGAGTTCCAGCACCTCGACTACGACCTTGATGAACACGGAACATTCGTCTACCCGGCATGATGACCGATTTCGGCAGGGAGGAATACGCGCGGCTCGCCGAGAAGCGGGCGCTCTTCATCACGGGCCTCATCGTGATACTCATAGCGCTCGCCGGGGTCGCCGTGACGATCGGGTCGGCCGGCCTCTCGGTCGCTGACTCCTACATCGCGATCCTCGCCGGGCTCTTCCCCGGTGCGGTCGACCTGCCTGACCGGATGGTCGAGTCCAACGCCGTCGGGATCGTCTGGGGCTGGCGGCTGCACCGCGTCCTCTTCGCGGTCGCGGCAGGATTCGGGCTTGCGATCGCCGGCGCGGTGATGCAGGGCGTCCTCAGAAACCCGCTTGCAAGCCCGTTCACGCTCGGGATCGCCTCCGCCGCCTCATGCGGGGCATCGATCGCCATCGTCCTCGGTGCCGGCCTCCTCTCCGGCGGCCTCCTCGTCATCGGCAATGCGTTTCTCTTTGCCATGCTCGCCGCGGCCGCCATCTACGGCATGGCCCGCCTGCGGGGCATGGGGAGCGAGACGATGATCCTTGCCGGCATCGCGCTCATGTACCTCTTCTCGGCCATCACCTCGCTCCTCCAGTATCTGGGGACCGCCGACAAGGTGCAGGCGGTCGTCTTCTGGATGTTCGGGTCGCTGGACAGGTCCTCATGGCCGAAACTCGGTATCGTGACGGTCGTCCTTGCTGCCGTCGTCCCGGTTCTTCTCTGGCGCGCATGGGACCTCAACGCCCTCGCCGAAGGCGACGAGACGGCGAAGAGCCTCGGTGTGCCGGTGGAGCGGTCCATGGCCGGGTTCATGCTCGCCGCATCGCTCGTAACAGCGGTGATCATCTGCTTCACCGGCACCATCGGGTTCATCGGCCTCGTGGCGCCCCACATCACCAGGATGGTGATCGGGACCGACCACCGCACCCTCCTCCCCGCGTCCGGGCTCGTGGGTGCCGTCCTCCTCCTCGGCGCCGACTGCCTCGCCCGCACCGCTATTCCCGGGACCATCGTCCCGGTCGGGATCATGACGGCGTTCCTCGGCATACCGTTCTTCATCTACCTCTTCATGCAGAGGAGGGATGCCTGATGCCGCTCCTCTGTGCACGAGGGGTCTCGTTCTCGTACCGCGACCGCCGGGTGCTCGAGGACGTCTCGTTTACCCTCGATGCGGGCGAGGTGCTCGGGCTCGTCGGGCCGAACGGTTCGGGGAAGACGACGCTGATCCGGTGCCTGGGCCGGCTCCTCGACCCGGAAGGCGCCGTCCTCCTTGACGGGCGCGATACGCGCTCGATGAGCCGACCCGAGATCGCGCGGACGGTCGCCTACGTCCCGCAGAACGGCGGTATCTCCAGTTCAGCGACGGTCTTTGAGACCGTCCTGATGGGCAGGCGACCGCACCTGCGCTGGAGCGTCTCCGAAGAAGATAAACAGAAGGTCTCGGAGGCGCTCTCTCTCCTCGGCATCGGTGACTTTGCGTCCCGCAGGACCGACCGCCTCTCGGGAGGGGAGCGGCAGCGGGTGCTCGTCGCGCGTGCGCTTGCGCAGGACGCCCGGATCCTTCTCCTCGACGAGCCGACGAGCGCGCTTGATATGCGCAACCGGATCGAGGTGATGGCCCTCCTCGCCCGGCTCGCAGAAGAACACCGGCTTGCGGTGGTAGCGGCGATCCACGACCTGAATCTTGCCGCCCGCTACTGTCACCGGCTCCTGATCTTAAAGGACGGCCGGGTGCTCGGGAGAGGGACGCCGTCTTCCCTCCTGACCTCCGGGATGGTGCGTGCGGTCTACAGTATCGAGGCGGTCATAAAAGACGAGATGGGGGTGCCCTACGTGGTCCCCCTCCGGCCGTCAGAGAATGACAACCTGGTGAAGATTCTATGAAGATAACTATAGTTGCCTGGGGCAGCGAACTGCTGCAGTTTTCCGGTGCAGCGCGGGAGGCGGGGATCGACCTCTCCGCGTGGCAGGTACATGAACTGATAGATGATTCAGAGAAGCGGAAGCGGTGCATTGAGTCGTGCCGGGGATCAGACGTTGTCCTGGTCCACCCCTCGAACGACTCGGTCTGGGACGAAATCCTCGGCGGCCTCGCGGAGGGCATCCCGGTTATATCGTTCGGCTACACCGATGCCTGGTGGTCGGCCTCGACCGTCCCGCTCGCCGTCGTCTCCACCGTGAGCGCCTACTTCCTCTACGGCGGGCCTGAGAACATCAGGAACCTGATCCGCTACGTCCAGGCCGAAGTGGCCGGGATAGACGTCGCCTACGCCCCCCCACAGGGGACCCGCTGGGAGGGGATCTACCACCCGGACGCGGGTCGCGTCTTCGATGACACCGACGCTTACCTCGCGTGGTATCCGTCCCGGCACCCCGTCCGCGTCGGGCTCCTCTTCTCCCGGACGCACTGGGTGAACGGTGACCTTGCCGTCGAGGATGCCCTGATCCAGGAACTCGAGAAGTATTATGATGTCCTCCCGGTCTTCTGCTTCGGGGTCCCGGATAAGGAGATCGGGGCACGGTCCGACCGGGAGGTGATAGAGACCTTCTTTACAGCCCCGATCTCCGCGCTCATCGACGCGCGAACGTTCACGCCGCCCCGTGACACCGATGCCTTCACCGAGACGCTCGTGAAACTCGGCGTGCCGGTCTTCCACCCCCTGATCCTCTACCACCGGACTGAAGCGGAGTGGATGAGCGATACAGACGGGATGCGCGGGAGCGACGTCTCCTGGTACGTTGCGATGCCCGAGTTCCTGGGCGGGATCGAGATGGTGCCGATCGGTGCCGCGGAGAGCCGCGACCGGGCGGGCACCGAGGGCGAGCGGCACGTCCCCATAGACGAGCGAGTGGAGAAGTTTGTGGGCCGGGTCAGGAGGTGGATCGACCTTGCGCTAAAACCCGCCGCCGAGAGGCGGGTGGCCTTCATCCTCCACAACAAGCCCTGTGCATCGGTCGAGGCGACGGTCGGGGCCGGGGCGCATCTCGATACGCTGGAGAGCGTTGCCCGGGTCCTCGAGGCGATGCGCGACCGGGGGTATGCGGTCGAGTGCCCGGGGAGCGGGAGAGACCTGATCGAGACCATCATGAACAAAAAAGCGATCAGCGACTTCCGCTGGACGTCGGTTGAGGAGATCGTCCGGAGGGGGGGCGCCCTTGCGCTGGTTGAGCCGGAGGAGTATGCCGCCTGGTTTGAGACCCTGCCTCCCGGTGTCCGGACCAGCATCTGCAAGGCGTGGGGGCGGCCGCCGGGTGAAGAGGTGGATGGGGTCCCGCCGGCGATGGTCTACGAGGGGAAGATCGTCGTCACCGGGGTGCGCTTTGGAAACGCCATCGTCTGCGTCCAGCCGAAACGCGGGTGCGCCGGCCCGCGGTGCGACGGCGAGGTCTGCCGGATCCTCCACGACCCAGGCGTTTCGCCGACTCACCAGTACCTCGCGACATACCGCTACATCGAGGAGACGTTCGGTGCGGACGTGATCGTCCACGTCGGCACACACGGGAACTTCGAGTTCCTCCCCGGGAAGTCAGTTGCCCTCTCTGATACCTGTTTCCCCGATATCGCCATCGGGACCGTCCCCCATCTCTACATCTACAACGCCGACAACCCGCCGGAGGGGACGATCGCCAAGCGGCGGAGTTACGCGACCCTGGTCGACCATATGCAGACGGTGATGACCTCAAGCGACCTCTACGCCGGACTGAAGGAACTCGAAGAGCAGATCGCGGACTACAACCGGGCGAAGGGTGTTGACCGGGCGAGGGCGCACGCGCTCGAGCATACCATCGCCGATCTCCTCGTGCAGACCGGGATCGCCGACGAGATGGGGTTTCGCGCCATGCACGAAGACGGGACGCCGTTCGAGGAGGTGGTCGCCGCTGCCCATACCGCCGTAACCCGGATCGCCGATACCCGGATCCCCGATGGGATGCATATCTTCGGCGAGGTGCCGGAGGGCGAGCGCCGGGTGGAGTTCATCCATGCTATCATGCGCTACAACGGTGAGGTGAGGGGCGCGGTGCTCCGGATGACGGGGCATGACGCCTCGACTGCGGACGACGCCCTGCTGCGGGACGCCGAAGCCGCGGCAAAGAGCCTGATCGCCACGATCCTGGAGGGGGAGCCTCCTGACCGGGCGGCTGAGCGGGTTCTGGGTGATCGCCTCCGCCGGCTCGACCTGGAGGCACTTCAGAAGATCCAGGATGGCGTCCTCGACCTTGCAGCCAGGATAGACGACTCTGATGAGATCGGGAGCCTGCTTTCTGGTTGTGCGGGGGGCTACGTCCCGCCGGGCCCCTCCGGGCTGATCACGCGGGGCAAGCCCGAGGTGCTCCCCACCGGGCGAAACTTCTACTCGCTCGACCCCTTCCGTATCCCCACCCGGGCCGCGTGGCGGATCGGGACGCGGCTTGCGGAGAGTGTTATCCAGAAATACATCGAGGAACACAGGGCGATCCCGGAGAACATCGGTATGTACTGGATGGCATCCGACGTTATGTGGGCCGACGGCGAGCAGCTCGCGCAGGTCTTCTCCCTCATCGGGGTCGAACCGGTCTGGACCGATGGGAGAGTCAGGTCCTGTCGCGTGATCCCGCTCGAAGAACTCGGGCGGCCGCGGATCGACGTCACCATCAGGATGAGCGGGATCCTCCGGGACTGCTTCTACTCCTGTATCGAACTCCTGGACGACGCTATCCGGGAGGTCGCCGGGCTGGACGAGCCCCCTGATATGAACTTCATACGGAAGCACGCCCTCCAGGGGAGCGGGACGGCCCGCATCTTCGGGAGCAGGCCGGGCACCTACGGCAACGGCGTCAGTCTGGCGGTCTACGCGTCGGCCTGGAAGGAGGAGGCTGACCTTGCAGAGGTCTTTCTCCGGTGGAACAGTTACGCCTATGGACGGGACAACTTCGGTGAAGAGTCCCCGGAGACCTTCTCCGCGCAGCTTGCCACCGTCGACCTCACCTTCAACAAGACGGTGACCGACGAGTACGACCTCCTTGGGTGCTGCTGCTACTTCGGGGCACACGGCGGGCTGACCGGGGCGGTGAGGGCGCTCTCGAACCGGGACGTGCCCGCCTACTACGGCGATACCCGTGACCGGGACCGCGTGGAGGTCAGGACGCTTGCAGAGGAGATACGGCGGGTCGTCAGGGCGAAACTCCTCAACCCGAAATGGATCGAGGGGATGAAGCGGCACGGCTACAAGGGTGCCGGGGACATATCCCGGCAGGTGGGAACCGTCTACGGGTGGGAGGCGACGACACAGGAGGTGGATGACCGGATCTTCGACGACATCACCCGCACGTTCGTCCTGGATGCGGAGATGCGGCAGTTCTTCGCGGACGAGAACCCCTGGGCGCTCGAGGAGATCGGGAGGAGGCTACTTGAGGCGCACGAACGCGGTCTCTGGGACGCTGACCCGGACGTCCTCGAGGGGCTGCGGGCGGCCTACCTGGAGATGGAGGGCTGGATCGAGGACCGTATGGGAGATGCCGGCGGCGACGTCCAGGGCGGCGCGGTCCGCGTGGTGACCGTGGGGGATGTAAAAGCACTACGGGGAGCACGGGAGAAGGAATGAGCGGCGTGAAGACGGCGGATGGCGACACCTGTTAACGCGTCGCGCTCTATCATGCCACCGGTAAATCGCCTTCATGCGGCACGTTCCCGCTTTTCCCTCATTTCTGTTTTCGCAGTCTGAGTAGACATACCGTGAGAAG
>DANY01000048.1:4132-5023 GCA_002501655.1 Methanoculleus sp. UBA303 | reverse complement strand
GATCCGTCGCTATTGATAACCCAAAGAGAGAACTCCGGCCATGTTCCGGGGGGTGCCGCGACGACGTAGGCGATCCTGGTACTGTCCGGGGACCATGCATATTCGGACACATTCCCCTCGCTGAACGTCACCTGTGTCTTGCCCGTTCCGTCGCTCTGCATGACCCAGATCTCCCGGTTTCCGGATCTGTCTGCAAGGTATGCGATCCTGTCCCCCCGCGGCTGCCACAGGGGCAGACGTGCATCCCCGTCGCTCGTCAGCTGCTTCTTGTTCCTGCCGTCCGCGTCCATGATCCAGATGTCTGCTTCCGTACGGATGGCCGAGAGGTTCACCGCAGGCGACCCTTCCTGGATGGCCGCATTATCGAAGAGGCAGGAGGTATAGACGATCCGCTTTCCATCGGCGCTCCAGTCCGCCCCGTAGCCGGAGAGCGCCAAACCGGGGACAATGCGACCGTTTTCAGTCAGGCGCACCCTCCCGGTCCCGTCCGGGTTCATCGTCCAGAGGTCGAGCCCTCCTCCGTCATCGGAGAGGAAGAGGAGTTTCTTCCCGTCCGGCGACCAGGGATCAAACTCAGTGAAGAGATTCCACGAACGGTCGTCCGTCACCGATACCGGGTTTTGGCCGTCGCGCTCCATCACCCGGATGCCAGCATGGACTCCGTCGGATGAGACGAAGGCGATCCTGGCACCGTCCGGAGACCAGAAGGGGTATGCATCGAATGCCGAATCGTTCGTCAGCTGGACGACGGATGCAGCCGCTGCCGGGGGAGCGCACGCGATCAGCAGGAGGATGATGCATATCGTGTTCGGGGTCAGGCCGGATCTTGCCATATTCACAATCCTGTATACAGTTTGGCTACTGATATCAGTTTCCACAGAAGCCATACGA
>DANY01000048.1:0-4002 GCA_002501655.1 Methanoculleus sp. UBA303 | reverse complement strand
AGCAGAGAGACTTCGTGCGTGACGCATACCTGCGGTCCAGAGGAACCCGCACCAGAGGAGAACAGGAATCGCAATTCCTGCATCGATCAGCGCTACGGTGGTTGCATGCGCTGCCACGCGAGAGGGGATGAAATGGTCCTGCATCGGCAGGGAGATGATCTGGAAGAGGGCCAGATGGAGGAGGCTCCCGATGATCAGGGGCGCGCATCCGTATCCCACATAGACCAGCGTCCGGAGAAACGTGCCCCGGCCTCTATACAGGTATGATACCCCATAGAAGACTGCCGAGTACGATACCCATGCCAGGAACGGTGAGAGAGCCGTTGCAAACAGGCCCGCGTATACGATCGGGTGCGCGGACGGGTCGGCGAGCTCCAGCGTTCGGGCGTACGTGGTGATTGCATCGTAATTGCCGCCGATCTCAACCAGGAATAGGCCGCAGACGATCAGGAACGGAGTTTTCAGGTTGACGGACCTGGTTGAACGTTCTGCAAAAAATTTATCAGGAGAAAGGCAGAGCAGTTTCAACTGTCGGAAAAATGAGGTTATCCGGGGGGAAGCGATTTCCTGCAAAGGGGACATGTACTCACCGATGTTCATAAATTATAGGTCACCTGGTCCGTATTGCGCTGGGGGAGGAGAGCCGGGGGAAATCCCTGTCCCCGGATAGAGTCTCTATGCCTCAACCGGTTCCTGATCCCCTCAACGCCTGCTCTCTCGCCATTCTGATTGCATAATCAACAGGACTCCATAGTAACTCAACTGTCCTGCCGTGCATCACGGTGCCGTTCAGTGCCTCGTTTGCGGGTGTACGGTTGGCCACCCACAACCGAATTTCTGTGGGAGATGTTACGAAATTCACTGCCTGCACTTAGGGCTGGTCATCTCAAAGATGCAGCAGTTTCTCTTCTGTACTTCAATCTGTCCCCGGTCCCCTCGATGCAGGTTCGGTCTTTTTCATCTCCTCCCACATCTCCTTTGGTGCGCCTCCAATTAGCTCGATTGTCCTGCCGTACATCACGGTGCCGTTCAGTGCCTCGTTTTCGGGCGTACGGTTGCGCACCCACATCTCCATATGTGCGGGTGATGTTATGATAAAGCCCGATATCTCCAATTCGGGATGATCCTTCTGGAATTGCAGCAGTTCGGCCGCAACCTGCTTACGCTCTTTCTCGTAATCGATATCGTGAACGACCCTGAAGGTCCAACCACAGATCTGCTTGGCCTGAATTGCCTTCACTTTCTTTTCATCTCGTATGGAGTACGCGTGGATGATGGCCAGCTTGTTCTCCGAGTCAAATTCCCATCTGCTTATACCAAACTTTCTGTCTTCATAGGTTCGTTGCAGTTGTTCAATCTCCTCTCTCAACACTTCCGGCAACTCTTCCGGTGTCATATTCGCCTCTTTCAGTGCTTCCTTCACGGGTAGAAGCAGTTGCAGCTCTTCCGATAACCCTTCCGATGTCATGTTCTCAACCTCCTGTTCTTCTCCAGGTACCTGTTGCGGCGTTGCATTCCGGCTTATATCCCCCGGTAGGTTCGACCCTGTCGGCGACCCCAGCGTCACGTTCCCGGTCCCCGGACCACTGTCCTCGTCAGGAAGGTACACTGCTACGATCATCGCTCCCGCACAACAGATGATTGCAAGTGCGATGATGATCCGTAGGGTCGTTTTTGTCATGTACTCCGCCCTTTCAACCCTTGGTTACATTTCCTTTTGCGTCGATCAAAAACGTCGCCAGAGGCACTATATCGTGGTTCGGGAGACCGCAATTAAAGATACCTGTTATCTCGTAGATCTTCACCTTCGTAGCCTCTGTTTCTGTCCCGTAGGGCATCTGCCAGTCACCGGGTCTGATGTCCAAGTTGTCAAACTGGTAGAACTTCCAGCTGGAAAACTCATCTCTGTTGCCGCCTAAGAACTCGGCACAGACCGCATGGCCGAAGCCCTGTGAGTTGTTTATAAGCGACACCATGTAGAAGTCCAGATCGAAGGTCCCCTCGATGTAACAGTGCTCGGGGCAGCGGATCTTCTCCATCCAGTAGCAGCCTGCCAGATCCTGAAGATGCTCGAGGCATTTTCTGGTCCGGGCATACCGTATCACCACGTTTGGCAGGCAATCGGCGTTGTTCCAGGACCCCGAACCTCCCCCGCAGTCAGGAAGCCCGGGACGGAAATACACGATCCTGAAGGGTAGATACACGCCTGCCGAGACATGGCAGTCCACCCAGTCTCCCCAATCGAACCAGCCACCGCCTGCCATACTCACACCTCCAGTCCTGACTCTCTCTTCCTGTGCATCAACCGGTTCACGGTTCCCTCAACGCCTGCTCTCTCGCTATTCTGATTGCATAATCAACAGGACTCCATAGTAACTCAACTGTCCTGCCGTGCATCACGGTGCCGTTCAGTGCCTCGTTTGCGGGTGTACGGTTGGCCACCCACAGCTGAAGTTCTGTGGGTGAAATTGCGAACCCCCCTATCTCCAATTCGAGGTGGTCCTTCCGGAATTGCAACAGTTCAGCCACGAGCTGCTTACGTTCTTTCTCGTAATCCACATCATGGATGACCGTAAAAGTCCAATCGCCGATCTCTCTGCCCTGGAGGGCCTCCATCCCTTTTTCGTCCCGCATCATCCTTTCTTCGCTCCCTATGGAGTACGCATAGACGACAACCCGTTTGTTGTCCGGGTCAAATTCCCATTTACTGATGCTGAATGTTCTGTTATTACCGCGCCGTAGATCTTCTAACTCCTCTCTCACCTCCTCCGGGAACTCACCCGGCGCCATGTTCGCCGCATCCAGCGCTCGTTGCATGAGTTCGGGCACATCCGGTTCCAGAATGACCTTAAAGGTCCAGCCGCTGATCTGCCTGCCCCGAACGGCATCCGCCTTCGTTTCATACCCGTCATTTGGCCATGTAAAGCGCGCATAGGCGACGACCAGTCTGTTCCGGGGATCAAGCACCCACGTCCGTATGCCCCCAATTTGCACGCTGATGTTTTCCATTTCCTCTTTTACTTCGTCCGGCAACTCTTCCGGCGTCATATTTGCCGCTTCCAGAGCTCGCCTCACGGCTGGATGCATATACGGCTCCCAGACGACGTTAAAAGTCCAATCGCCGATCTCTCTGCCCTGAATGGCAGTTATCTCCTTTTCGTGCTCTTCATTCCATGCGAAGACTGCATGGATGACGACCTGCTTGTTCCGGGGATTGAGATCCCACTTCCAGATGATATCTTCGAACGGTACGGTGTTTTTGATCTCCTCCTCTACTTCGTCCGGCAACTCCTCCGGTGTCATATTTGCCTCTTCCAGCGCTTCCTTCACGACTCTAGGCCCATATATGGACGCATACAGGTCTCTTGAGATCTCTTCCGGTGTCATGTCCTTATCCTCCCTTACTTCTGCAGGTACCTGTTCGTGCGTTGCATTCTCGTGTTCCTCCTCATTTCGTACATTCCTGGATTGGTCTGACCCTGTCAGCGATCCCTCTGGCGTCACGTTCCCGGTCCCCGGACCGCTGTCCTCGTCAGGAAGGTGCACCGGTGCGATCAGCGCTACCGCGCAACAGACGACTCCGATCGCGACAACAGCGGCGATGATTCGTGCAGCGGACTCTGTCATTCTTCCTCCTTCACCGGGGTGACGATGCAGTTTTCATGAATCAGAAATGCTGCATCAGGCGGTTCTTCATAGTCGGGGATACCACAGGTCATTATTCCGGTTCCCGATCTCGACGTTCTGTGTTCACCGCGGCGACGTAACAAATCCCGGGAACGAGGGTCAAAACCCGGACGAGCCGCTTTTGCCCGGCGACGTACCGACGCAACAGTTGTATGACGGCGCGTTCTGGTTGCCCTGATTCTTGATGACGCATTCAGTATCGCCCTTTCAGCCTGAGTAGACATACCGTGAGAAGCAGTGCGCCCGCTGTAGCGACTACACCAGATCCCGGAGACGCAGGTGCCGCCGGATTTTCGAGCCGGATTGCATACAGGT
>DANY01000037.1 GCA_002501655.1 Methanoculleus sp. UBA303 | reverse complement strand
GCGTTACAAGAGCCCGATAACGGAAATTTTCGGTCGGATCCACCGAGATCGATTATCTGTTCTATGCTGGAGCACTACCGAAATCTCCCGGATAAAATACCTGGCAAATAGGACATCTGCCCATATACGGCCAGGTCGGGGTGAAACGATGCCCGGGCCATTACAGGTTCGATCCGGACCTCAAATCGTGCGTTCCCGGTATACGGTCCGGGGTTATGTAAAACGCCGAGGGGGAGATTTGAACTCCCGAGGTGCCAGGCACCAGTGGCTTTCGAGGCCACCGCCTTCCCGGACTAGACTACCTCGGCACAGAATCAGCCTGGAATATTTAGGTTCTTCGACTATAATAGTATCGAGGTATGTTCTGCAGATTCACCTTCATCCCGGACGGCAGCGTGCTGATTTACCAGGGGCAGCCGGGCGAGACCTACGAAGACGCTCTCCTCTCCTTCGGGATCAATCCGGATGCGGCGCTACTATTCTCTGGTGGCAGGAGCCTGCCGCAGGATAAAAAAATCGAAGAGGAAGAGGTCGGCATATTCCTGACCTCCTCGCGCGGGTGACGTATTATGCGCCCGGCTTTCCGGACTGAGTGACCATCATGTCGTCGACGCGGACGAGGAGCATGGCCGTCTCGGTCGCGCTCTTGATAGCCTGGGTCTTCACCCGCAGGGGCTCGATGACACCGGCCTCTCGCATATCCACGACCTCGCCGGTGTAGACGTTGAGCCCGGCGTGCTTCGCGCCGTCGGCGTGGGCCTTCCTCAGGGCGACGACCTTATCGATCGTGTCAAACCCGGAGTTTTCCGCGAGCGTCCTCGGTATGACCTCGAAAGAGTTCGCAAACGCCTCGATGGCGAGCTGAACCCGCCCGCCGACGGTCGCGGCGTAGTCGCGGATGCGTATCTGGAGTTCGGTCTCCACCGAACCGCCGCCGACGACGAACTTACCGTCCTCGATGGCGTCCTGGACGACCCGGGCCGCGTCGTAGACCGCCCGCTCGAGTTCGTCGAGCAGGAGCTGGGATGTCCCCCGGAGGAGGATCGTGACGGCTTTCGGGTTGTCGCAGCCGGAGATGACCGTCAGATCGGTGTCGGGGATCTCTCTGGCCTCTTCAGCGTGGCCGAGCGTCGCCGCGTTGAGTTCGTCGGGCTTGTTGACGATGGTGCCGCAGAGCGCTCTCGCGGCGAACTTCATGTCGTCCTCTTTCACGTCCTCGATGGCGTAGATGCCGTGTTTGGCCAGGTAGAACTGCACCGCGTCGGCGATCCCTTTCTGGCAGAGGACGACGTTTGCGCCGGAGGCGACGATATGGTCGGCAAGTTTCCGGAGGGTCTCGCGCTCCTGCTCGGCGAATGCCTTCATCTGGTCCGAGGAGGTGATCTTGATCTTCGACTTCACCTGGGTCTTCGTGACCTCGAGTGGCTGGGCGATCAGGGCGACCTTCGCGTCCGTGACCTTATCCGGCATCTGCTCAAAGACGCGCTTCTTGTCGATGACGATGCCCCGGATCAGTTCGGCGTCGTGCATCGAGTCGCCGACCTGCTTCTTGATCTTGACGTCGTCCTCGTCCACGACGTAGGTGCCGGGGCTCGTCTCGGTGGTGACCTGCCGCACCGCGTCCACAACGATACCGGAGATCTTCTCCTTGATCGCTTCGATGGATTTGCCGGTCATGGCGGTGTCGGCGATCTTGATGAGGTCCTCCCGGTCATCGAACCCGACCGTTATGGCCAGGTCATCGAGGACCCGAAGGGCTCTCTCCATACCGAGCTGATAGCCTTGCGCGATGATCGTGGGATGAACCTCCTGGGCGAGCAGTTTCTCTGCCTCTTCCATCAGCGACCCGACGAGTACCGTCGCGGTTGTGGTGCCGTCACCGACTTCCCCGTCCTGGGTCTCTGCAACCTCGACGACCAGCTTGGCGCCGGGGTGCTGCACGGACATCTCGTGCAGGATGGTCGCCCCGTCGTTCGTGATCACCACGTCGCCGGTGGAGCTGACCAGCATCTTGTCCATTCCCCGGGGACCGAGCGTTGTCCGAACGGCGGCCGCAATTGCCTTTGCAGCCATGATATTCGAGCGCTGCGCCTCGAATCCACGCGTGCGCTCAACATTCTCCCGTAAAATAATGATGGGCTGTCCAGCAAGCATTGTATAATCCTCCTTTGTCCGTTAGGTTTGTTCAGAGGTTCTATATATACTAATCGATAGGCGCCGACCTTCCCGGGGTGCCCGGACCAACCGACGGGGCGAATCACCCATCCGTCGGCGCTACGCGCCCGGTGCCCGCGACGGGGCCATGAAGCGTGGTGTTCTCTCCCGATGGCGCCTCTATCCGAAAAACGGTGCGGCCGGGTCTTCACCCGAGCCTCGATATGGCAAAGAGCGACTGGACCGGGACGCCGTCGACCTCCCTGACGCCCCGCTTGTCGAAGAGCGACCAGACCGCCACCGGCGTGGCTCCGTGCCGCCGGAGGAACTGTATCGTCTCCGAGAGCGTCGTCCCGGTCGTGACGACGTCGTCGATGATGATGCAGCGCTGTCCGGTGATCGTGGAGAAGGTGCCCGAGAGGGATCCGGTCGGGGTCTCGCTCCGGCTGTGCTTCGCCGGGAGGTAGACAGCGAGTTTGAGCCCCTCCTCTGCGGCGATGAGGGTGGCGAGCGGGACGCCCGACGGCGCTATGCCGACGACCGTATCCGGGATCTCTGCGGCGCCGGGACGCACGGCTCCCTCCTCCGCCAGGTAGAGGAAGCGCTTGAGCATCATCATGGCCATATCGGAGAGGAGCGTTCCGTGGCTTCCTACCGCTGTCCAGTCTATGTGAACGTCCTTTGGGGCCTCCATTCCCTTCGGCTGGGTGAGCAGCCAGGTGACCGTCTCCATCGAGAGGCCGAGCTCATCGGAGATCTGGCCCGGGGTATGCCCTTCTGCCTGGAGCGCCTTTGCCTTCGTGATCAACTCTTCGAGCGCGGACATGGAGAAGAGATCTCCGAGTGACTTATTTAAGTTTTCTTTTGATTGGTGCGCCGCAGACCCGACACTCCCCCGGCTCCCGCCAGTAGCGGCCGCACCCGCTGCACCGGTAGCGCCACCGGATCGCCCGGGCGGGCCTTTGCTGGATGCTCTGTGTCTCGATGCCGAGGCGGTGCGCGACGTTCTGGACAGCGAAGTCGTCGGTGACGAGGACGGCCGAGAGTTCCAGCGCGAGCGCGAGGATGTCCCGGTCGGTTGCCGAGAGCACTCCGGCATCTCCGGTCCGGACCGCGGCCGCCTCAACCCGCACCTGGTCTTCTTCACGCGGCTCCCGGACAGCGAGCACCGTGGCCGAGAGCGCCTCGAATCGGCACTTCGCGTGGAGGTCGCCAAGTTCCCCCACCACCGACGGGGTGGTCCATGCCGGGCCTTCAACCGGCATCTCCGAGAAGAAGACCGAGGCGTCGAGGACGAGCGTCATGCTGAGAACTCCACGACGTCGTTTGCCCGGCACCCGACCGGATACCCGAACTCCGAAAGAATCCAGCAGGCGGTTCTCGCATGCATCGAGAGGGTGTGGGTGCTGTACTCCCCGCCGTAGCAGGCGAGGTATATGAGGAGCTGGTCGGCGAGGTGGACGTCGACTGTGCCGGGGCTGCGGCACTCTCGAGCGAGTGCCCGGGCGGCGGTCCGGCCCACTTCTTCGGCGGGAAGCCCCCTCTTTCCGAGAGCGACGGCGCCCTTCGCCCCGCTCCATACTGTTATGGAACTCCCGGTGCTCGCCCCGCCCCGGCGGGCATCGAGGGTCGCGGTGCAGGAGAGGCTGAGTTCCTCCTCGAGAAGGTCCCGGGCGGCGCCTGCCTGGCGCTCGACGACGTGTGCCGGGAGCCCCGCCGAGCAGGAGGCGATCCCGCACCCCCTCCCCTCCCCCTCCGGGATCACGACCGGGCCCGGGCGGGACGGCTCCACCCGAACGCAGACCCGCCCGCCTCCCCGCGGGTAGTAGCCCCGTTCGAGCACCTCGATAGCGATCGAGGCCCCGGCGCGGCGGAGGACCGGCGCGAGGACAGAGTCCAGGTAATCGATGGTCGGGCTCCACGCCACCTCGGTTCCCCCCGTGACCGTGATGCTCCCGCCGGCGCGGAGGGCGACCGGGAGCCATGCCTGGAGGATGAGGGGGATGCTCCCGGCGGTCCCGGGGTCGATCCGGAGGTCGGCCCGCCGGATCCGGCCCGGGGTGAAGGTGATCTCACTGCTGTGGGGTGAAAGCCCCAGGCACTCGGCATCGCAGGCTCCGGCGACCGCCCGGATCGCGGCGATATGCTGGGGCGCGAGCCCGGGCTTTTCCCGGTTCTGCCGTATCCGGGTCACGGTGACCGGTTTTTCGGATATAGCCGATAGGGCGACCGCCAGGCGAACGATCTGCCCGCCTCCTTCCAGGCGGGATCCGTCAACGGTGAGCATCGTCCCTGATCGCTGTCGCGATAGCGTTTGCTGCCGATATGAAGCTTGAGGCGTTCTCGTAGGTGTCGCTGGAGACGACCGAGGATATCCCCGCCGCCCGCAAGCGCGTATAGGCACCGCTCGCGAGCACCCCGTGGACGCAGGCCGCGTGAATGGATGCTGCTCCCTGCTCGCGGAGCATGCAGGCGGCGGTCGCGAGGGTCCCGCCGGTGGATATGATATCGTCCACGATCACGACCTCCCGGCCGCCGGCATCGATGGTCTTTGGGGCAATCCGGACGTCTTCACCCGAGAGCCGGGTCTTTTCGAGGTGGTCGCAGTCCCACCCGCCGACGGCGGCGACACCGGCCGCAAACCCGGCCGCCCCTTCGTCGGGAGCGAGGATGAGGGGATCCTTCAGGCGCAGGTCGCCGACGTACCCCCCGATAGCCGGAGCGATGGTGATATCGTCCGCCGGGACGCCGAAGTAGTCCAGCACACCGGGGTCGTGTATGTTGACGACGAGGGCCCGCTCGATACCGTTCGAGAGGGCTCGCGCGACAGCCCGGGCGCTGATCGGCTCGCCCGGGGCAAACAGCCTATCCTGGCGGGAATAGCCGAGATATGGGACCACCAACGTCTTCCTTGACCGGTCGGCGGCATCGATCGCGAGGAGGGTCTGCACGAGCATATCATTATTCACGACACTGCTGACGATCAGGGTCTCATCGTCCAACTCTCCGCACCGGAGATGCATCTCTCCGTCGGGAAACCGGGCGAATTTCGTCTCCACAAGAGGGACGCCCAGTTTTTCTGAAATTCTGGCTGCCAGGACCTGGGACCGTTCCGTGCTGATTATTTTCATAGAACACCTTTGCTAGAAAGTATTTGAACGAGCATGAATAAATTATATAAGTATCAGTGCAGCAAAGAGGTAAACCCGACGATGGATTCAACGACTCCAGAGGAAATTCCAAAGATCGAGCTCACGAACGACGAACTGGTAGAGACGGATGTCTTTGCCGGTCTTGAGCTGAGCGCATCATCAGATATCGACGTACCCCCGAATCTCATCGATCAGGTCATCGGCCAGGAACATGCTGTCGAGGTGATCCGGAAGGCTGCGGTCCAGCGCAGGCATGTGATGATGATCGGCACCCCCGGAACCGGCAAATCGATGTTAGCCAAGGCGATGGCCGAACTCCTCCCGAAGGAGGAACTGCAGGATATCCTGGTCTACCCGAACGCCGAGGATAACAATAACCCCATCATCCGGACCGTGCCGGCGAGCCGCGGCAAGCAGATTGTCAACGCCCACAAAGTGGAGGCAAGAAAGAAGATCCAGATGCGGAGCACCCTCATCATGCTCCTCATCTTCGGCATCATCGGCTACGCTATCATCACCTACCAGTGGCTCATGGGCATCATCGCCGCCGCATTCATCTTCATGGCGCTGAAGTACTCGACGCCCCGCGAAGAGACGATGGTCCCGAAGCTCCTGATCTCCCATGACCCTAACACCCCCGCACCCTTTGTCGATGCCACCGGCTCGCACGCGGGCGCCCTGCTCGGCGACGTCCGGCACGACCCTTTCCAGAGCGGCGGCCTCGAGACGCCTTCCCACGACCGTGTCGAGGGAGGAGCCATCCACCGGGCGCACGGGGGCGTGCTCTTCATCGATGAGATCAACACCCTCACCCCGCACTCCCAGCAGAACCTGCTGACCGCGCTCCAGGAGGGTGCCTTCCCGATCACCGGCCAGAGCGAGCGCTCGAGTGGTGCGATGGTCAGGACCGAGCCGGTCCCCTGCCGGTTCGTTATGATCGCGGCAGGCAACCTCGACGCCATCCAGGGAATGCACCCGGCGCTCCGGTCGCGTATACGGGGCTACGGCTACGAGGTCTACATGCGGGATACGATGGAGGATACCCCGGAGAACCGGAAGAAGTTCCTCCGGTTCATCGCCCAGGAGGTCAAGAACGACGGCAAGATCCCCCACTTCGACCGCAGTGCCATGCTCGAAGTGCTCCGCGAAGCCCGGCGCCGTTCGAACCGGAAGGGTCACCTGACCTTGAAACTCCGCGACATGGGCGGGCTCATCCGTGTGGCGGGGGACCTCGCCCGGCAGGAGGGCGCGGAGTTCACCACGGCAAAACATGTCCTCGCCGCGAAGTCGGCCTCCCGTTCGATCGAGGACCAGATCTCCGACGAGTACATTCGGCGGAGCCGCGACTACGACATCACCGTCGTCGAGGGGACTCGGGTCGGCCGGGTGAACGGGCTTGCGGTGATGGGGACCGACTCCGGCTCGGTGCTCCCGGTCATGGCTGAGGTGACACCGAGCCAGGGAGCGAACGGCACGGTGATTGCGACCGGCATGTTAAAGGAGATCGCCAAAGAGTCGATCACGAACGTCAGTGCTCTTATCAAGAAGTTCACGGGCAAGGACATCAGGAACATGGACATCCACGTTCAGTTCATCGGCACCTACGGCGGCGTCGAGGGCGATTCGGCCTCCGTGACCGTCGCGACGGCGGTGATCAGCGCCATCGAGAACATACCGGTGCGCCAGGACGTCGCGATGACGGGGTCGCTCTCGGTCCGGGGCGACGTCCTTCCCATCGGCGGGGTCACCTACAAGATCGAGGCGGCCGCGAAGGCCGGGATCAAGAGGGTGATCATACCGCGGTCGAACCTGGACGACGTCCTCATCGAGGACCGCTACCGCGCTATGGTCGAGGTGGTCCCGGTCGACCACATCGAGGAGGTCCTCCAGAACGCGCTCGTGCCCGAGAACCGTGCGGGGTTCCTCTCGAAGCTCCGGAAGATGGCCGTCAACCCGACGACCGGTCTCTTCGACCCGAATGTCGGGCGTTCTCTGGTCTGATGCCCTATGGCTGACGTGAGATACTACGATATACGGTGCGTACGGGGCGAGACCACCCAGATCGATATCGACAACGGCGTGATCGAGTCCGCAGGCACCTCATTTTTTGATAAAGCCGTGATCCGGGTGCTGGGACCGAAAGGCTGGGGTGTCCTCACCCGCGACCACGTCGACATGGACTCGAAGCGCGAGCTCGACGCCCTCGTCGAGGCGGCGGCGCGCCTCGCTGCCGTCACTCAGGATGATATCAACCTCGCTGATGCGCCGCGCGGCGCTCTCCCGGTCCCCCCTCTCGGGGAAGACCCCCGGGACGTCGACCTCGAGGAGAAGACCCGGCTGCTTGCCGGGATCGAGGCGGCGGCCCGGGTTCCTGAAGTGGCAAACACCCGGGCCCGCTACACCGAAGGGATAGACGCGGTCCGGTTCCAGGACTCGAGCGGGAACGAGTATTCCTACGAGGCGATCCGGTCCGGATTCTCGGTCCTCGTCATCGCGTCCAAAAACGGCGTGATGCAGATGGGGAGCGAACGCGACCACATCATCACCGGGTTCAACCTCCGGGATAAGCAGGAGCTCGGGAGGAAGGCGGGCGAGGTCGCGGTCTCCCTGCTCGACGCAAAACTCGCGAAGGGCGGGGCGAGACGGGCCGTGCTCGACCCGGAACTCGCGGGTGTCTTCACCCACGAGGCGGTCGGCCACGCGAGCGAGGGCGACCTCGTCCGCGAAGGCGCATCGGTCCTCGCGGGGAGGATCGGTGAGCGGATCGGGTGCGAAGGATTGGTCGTCGTGGACGACCCAACGCTTCACGAGTTCGGGTTCATCCCCGTGGACGCCGAGGGCGTGGCGGTGCGGCGGACCGAGATCATCCGGGGCGGCATCCTCTCGTCCTACCTCCACAACCGCGAGACCCTCGCGGCGGTCGGGAACGGAATACCCGGGCACGCCCGGGCGGAGCATGGGGCGCCGCCGATCGTCCGGATGAGCAACACCTTCATCGAGAACGGGGATGCGACCTACGACGAGATCCTCGCCGAGTGTAAGGACGGCATCCTGCTAATCGGGTCGCGGGGCGGCCAGGTCGACCCCGGCCGGGGTGTCTTCCAGTTCAATGCGGAGTACGGTTACCTGGTTGAGGGCGGCGAGACGACCGATATGGTCCGTGACGTCTCGCTTTCGGGCGAGATCCTCTCGACCCTCCATAACATCGTCCTCATCGGGAACGACCGGAAGATGAGCCCGGGATACTGCGGCAAGGGCGGGCAGAACGTCCCGGTAAGCGACGGAGCGCCCCATCTCCTGCTTGAAGGCGCAATCATCGGGGGGCGCGGAGAATGAACGGCGAAGACCTTATCGAGAAAGTTCTTCGGGCGGGTGGACGCGCGGCCGACGAGGTCGAGGTCTTCTACGTCCGGGAAGAGAGCGTCGGCACCGATATCAAGAAAGGGATCCTCGGCGCCGCCGAGGAGTCGGAGGCCTGGAGCATGGCCGTCCGGACGATCAAGGACGGCCGGATCGGGTTTTCAAGCACCGGCGACCCCGACCGGTGGAAGGAATGCCTGGACGCGGCGCTTACAAGCGGGCGGATGGCCACCCCCCAGCAGTGGGGCGGTCTCCCGAAGCCGGCCGAGATCCCGGGCGCGGCACCTTCATCGGACCCGGATCTCGTCGTTGCGGTGGAGGACGCGGCGAGGATGGTCGACGACCTCCTGTCCGGTGCCGCGGAGCACCCGGTGGATGTCGTCGGCGGGTCGGCGGATCTCGCCCGGGCGTATCTGGCGGTTGCAAACACAAGCGGCGTCTTCTACGGCATGGACCGGACGGCGGCGTCGGTCTCCCTTGAGACGATCCGGGAGCAGTCCACGGGCTACGAGTTCGATGTCTCCCCGTTCCGTGCCGATATCGACGCCCGGTCGGTCGGGGAGCGGTCTGCGGACCTTGCCGCACGCTCTCTTTCCGGCCGCGATATCGAGACGGGCCGCTACGACGTCGTCCTCTCCCCGATCGCGGCGGGAAGTCTCCTCGGGCAGATCCTCCTCCCGGCCCTCTCCGGGCGGAGCGTGAAGGCCGGCCGGTCGCCTCTTGCGGATAAACTCGGCGAAACGGTCTTTGATGAGAATCTCTCCATCTACGACGACCCGTT
>DANY01000046.1 GCA_002501655.1 Methanoculleus sp. UBA303 | reverse complement strand
GGAGCGCGAAGCGCGGGCGGGGTGGGGGGGACGAAGGGGAGCGCTCCGTGGGGGAGGGGACGAAGGCCTGATATGGTCTGTTATTTTGGAATCGATACACTAGGAACCTTCGGTCCGGGTGTCGTAGTCCTCGTTTAAGATATGCTCCTTGACCACCGTCCCCTCCGGGATGATGACCTCCGGCCAGAGCCGGGTTCCGGAATGGACGACCACACCACTCTTCAGCACTACATGCGGCCCGATGACCGTGTCGTGCTCGATGTTGCACCCGCTGCCAATGAACGTGTCGTTGTCGATGATGCTCCCGCTGATGGTGCTGTCCCTGCCGATCACCACCCGGTTGTAGATGGACGACGAGAAGATCTTGGCGCTGTTCTTGATGATGCACCCTTCGCCTATGCTGGTATACGGCCCGACAACCACGTTCTCCTCAATGATCGTCCCGGCACCGATGGAGACCGGCCCGATCACCCGGGAGTTCGCCGCAACCGAGACGCAACTTCCTATCTGGGCGGGGCCCATGATGCGGGCGCCCTTGATATAGAGGTCGCCGGATATGTTGGTGAACCCGATATCCTGCAGTTTCCACCGTTCCGCCTCGCGGAGCGACCGGGGGCTCCCGACGTCGGACCAGTTGCCGCGGGCAAGCCAGGCTTTCAGGACGTGGCCCTCCCCCATGAGTTTGGGGAAGAGGTTCCGGGCGAAATCGAACTTCTCACCGGCCGGGATATGGTCGAATATCTCAGGGTCGCAGACGTACATACCAGTGCTTGCGAGGTTTGAGAAGATCTCTCCCGGGCTTGGCTTCTCCTTGAACCGCTTGATCTGGTAGTTCGCGTCGATCTCGGCGATACCGTACTCGGTGGGGTCGTCGATGCTGATCAGCCCGATGGTGGTGATCGAGTCGTTGGTGAGGTGCTCGCGGTAGAACTCGAGCAGATTCAGGTCCACCACGTGGTCGCCGCCGACGACGAGGAACGGCTGCTCCTCGAGGTATTTCTGGGCGTTCTTGACGCTCCCCGCCGTCCCGAGTTTTGTCTGTTCGTGGACATAGGTGACGTTGACCCCGAAGAGCGACCCGTCCCCGAGCGCCTCCTCGATCGCGTCGCTCATGTAGCCGAGCGTTATGACCACGTCGTTGAACCCGAGGTTGGAGAGGTGTGAGACCAGGTGCTGGATCGAGGGTTTGTTGACGATCGGAATACAGGGCTTGGGGCGCCCGAATGTGAGGGGGCGGAGCCGTGTGCCCTCCCCTCCGCACATTATGCACACCTTCATGACACTCCGTTGTATGCGTATCGATTTAACCCTTGGGATGGCCCGGGGCCCGGGTTCCCGAACCTTTATCCTGCGTTGCAGAGAGAGTCTTCAGGGATGACAGCGTTCGAATGTACGCTCTGCGGGAAGTGCTGCATGCACGCGGGCGGCGAACTCATCGAGGTCGAGAAGAGGCTCACGAGCCGGGACTATCTCTGCAGGCAGAAGATCGTCGGCGGCACGTTCCGCGCCCGGGTCGAGGAGCGGTTCATCGATACCTTCGGGGATTCATCCGAGAACGATCGCCACCCGTCCTGGTGCCCGTTCCTGCGGGGCCTCCCGGGGGAGAAAGGAAAGTATGTCTGCACCGTCCATGACAGCCGCCCGCTGGTCTGCCGGTCCTACCTATGCTGTGCCATGCGGATATTTACCGGAGACGGACAGGAGGTCGGGAAGGTGAAAGGGAGGAGGAGTCTCGTCACCGAGGATGCCGCCCTGCGCCGATGCTGGGATGAATCGGTTGCACCGCTCAAAACCGAGAACGACGCCGCCTGGCAGAGCGAGGTCGCCGCGGTCCTCGGCCGTGCAGGCTACCGGGTCGATGCCTATGAATGACCCCGGCCCCCGGCACCTTGCGGTCGTCCGGGGCCGGGTACAGTGCACGCTCGATGAGACAATCCCCGTCGACCGGTGCAGGCTCTGTGTCCACTCTGCCCGTGTCGTAGTCGGCGGAAGAGAACTGCCGTCACCGGCACGGGCCTACTGCAGCCGGTGCCGGGATACGCCCAACATCGATATGGCGAAGGTCGAGGAGGTCATCTGTGACGACACCCGGGGGGAGGGGTTTCGGAGCATCACGAGTATCATCAGTTAGCGGTTACTTCCGCCAGAACTCCCAGGGATGTTTTGTCTGGAACGGAACACCCTTCGCCTCGTTATTCCAGTCGGTCTCTATCGTATGGTGGACCAGCCGGACCTCGTTGCGGAGTTCGGTAAGGACCGCTTTGACGTCTTCGAGCTCGCGCAGGAGCCGGTTCAACTCTTCAAACGAGCGCTGCTGCCGTACCGTTACCGTCCCGCCGTCCTTGCGGCAGGCAAGACCGGCCTCGATCAACTCTAAGATAGCCTCGTTCCGGTCGAACGCGTGATCCCTGGCAAACTGATCGATCTGCTCCATCAGGTCAGGATCGAGCGCAAACGAACATCTCATCACCATAGATCATCAACATCTCCAGGAGATCATGTTCTGGTCTCTCTGCTGATTATAGTGCCTGACGCAATCGTTTTTGCGGAGACACAGGCATCTCATGAATTGTGCCTTCGACCATATAGTGTCTGCCGGTCGTTAACGCTCCCCGCCGGCTCACAGCCCGACATGGACTCCTTCCGGCGGCCGACAGCATCCTCTCCATGCAACCATCTACTATCCGGCAAAAAAAGAGACCCGGGTTCTCGGGAAAATAGCCCGGGGGTCAACTAATATTTTCCATATTGTATCCTTTCTTGGCGAGCAGGTCTTTCACTCGCTCGCGATGATTGCCCTGCAGCTCGATCGAGGAGTCCTTGACCGTGCCGCCACAGGCAAGCTTCCCTTTCAGGAACTTTGAGAGGTCTTCGAGATCGATGTCGTACGGGTCGAGACCCTCGATGACCGTGACTTCTTTCCCATAGCGTCGCCTATTTATCTTTACGCTGATTCTCTGCTGTTCCTTTGCAACTTCTTCACAGATACATAATTCCTTTGGCAGTCCGCAAGTCGGACATATCCCACCGTTCATTGCATGTACCTTTCAGCTCTCGTTATATATTATTTGGCATGGTCATCCATTGATAACACAGACGTCGCATCCTCGCGAGAGTACCTGGTCCGGCCGGCTCCGGTAGCGGTAGACCGTGATGCCCTTGCACCCGAGGTCGTGGGCGAGAGAGAAGACATGGGCGATATCATCGACGGTTGCGGTTTTGGGGAGGTTTACCGTCTTTGAGACGGCGTTGTCCACATGCTTCTGGAACGCGGCCTGCATCCGCACATGGTGCTCCGGTGCGATCTCGATAGCCGTCCTGAAGAGGTCCCGGGTATGGGCCTCGAGGGGGAGACCTTCAACCGTCCCGTGGCGCCGTACGTGCTCCGCCACGTCCCTCCCGCCGGCGGTCTCCGGCAGGAACTCACCGACGAGGTCGCTCACGATGCTGACCGGCTGCCCGTCGATCGTTCGGCTGTAGGCAAAGGAGAAGACCGGTTCGATACCGCTTGTCGTAGAGGCGATGAGATGGAGCGATCCCGTGGGAGCGATGGTGGTGACGGTGGCGTTACGCATATCCCCTGAGTAGACGGATCCTCCAATCGCCGGAAACGATCCCTTCTCCACCCCGAGTTCCCCTGAACGCTCCCGGGCCACAGCCTCGATGCTCCCCATCAGTCTCCCGGCAAACCGGAGGGCCTCCTCCGATTCATATGGTATCCCGAGGCGTATAAGCGCCTCCGCAAAACCCATGACCCCGAGACCGATCTTCCGGGTGGCGAGTGTCTGATCCCGGATCTCGGGGAGGGGGAACCGGTTGACGTCGATGACCGCGTCGAGGAAGTCGACGCCGCACCGGACAACAGAATCGAGCAGATCCTCGTCGAGGTCGTGCTTCCGTATGCACCGGGCGAGGTTGACGCTTCCTAAGTTGCAGCTCTCGTAGGGGTAGAGCGGCTGCTCGCCGCAGGGGTTGGTCGCCTCGATGAGCCCGAGGCCCGGCGTGGTGTTTTGCCGGTTGATCTCGTCGAGGAAGAGCATCCCCGGCTCGCCGGACGCCCGGGCGGACGTGGCGATCAGCCGCCAGAGTGACCGGGGGTCAATGCTCTTCCAGACGCTGCCGTCGCGGGGGTTGATGAGGTCGTATTCCTCTCCCGTCGCGAGACACCGGAGGAACCGGGCGTCGATGCCGACAGAGATGTTGAAGTTCGGAAGTCCCCCTGCCTGCTTGCAGGTGACGAACTCCTCGATGTCGGGGTGGGAGACCGCGAGCACCCCCATGTTTGCCCCCCGCCGCCGGCCGCCCTGCCTGACCGCCCCGGTTGCCGCATCAAAGACCCGCATGAACGAGACCGGCCCGCTTGCGACGCCCGCGGCCCCGTCGACGATATCTCCGCGCGGCCGGAGGCGGCCAAACGAGAACCCGGTTCCTCCCCCTGACCGGTGGATGAGCGCCATATGGGTGAGGCTTGCAAAGATCCCTTCAAGGGTATCCTCGACGGGGAGGACAAAGCAGGCCGAGAGCTGCCCGGTGGGGGTGCCTGCGTTCATAAGGGTCGGGGAGTTCGGGAGGAAGAGGAGGCCGGAGAGGAGCGAGAAGAATTCTCGGGACTTTGTCTGGCCGCCCACGGCGTCGGCGACCCGGGAGAAGAGGTCGTGCGGCGTCTCGCCGGCGAGGAGATAGCGGTGTTCCAGGAGGAGGCGGGCTGCAGGGGAGAACTCCATACAGCACTCCATGGAACCCCGCCCTTAATAACCCGTCGTGCCCAATTCTCCTGCCAGCAATGTCTCTTATCGTGCTCGGAACCGCATCCCACGTAGGGAAGAGCGTGACGGTAGCGGCGCTCTGCCGTGCGCTCTACCGGCGCGGGATCTCGGTTGCACCGTTCAAGTCCCAGAACATGAGCCTCAACTCCTACGTCACGGCCGACGGGAGTGAGATCGGGATTGCCCAGGCCGTGCAGGCCTTCGCTGCCGGGATCGAGCCTCGCGCCGATATGAACCCGGTTCTTCTCAAACCGAAGGGAGAAGCGGTCTCGCAGGTGGTGCTGCTCGGACAGCCGTATAAGGATGTGCAGATCCGCGACTACTACGCCGAGACGGATATGCTTCTCGAGGAGGCTGTAGAGGCGTTTGAGCGGTTGCGGAGACGCTTTGGGCACGTGGTGGTGGAGGGGGCCGGAGGGGCGGCAGAGGTGAACCTCTACGACCGCGATATAGCAAACATACGGCTCGCCCGGCGCCTCGCACTTCCGATCGTCCTTGTCGCCGACATCGAACGCGGGGGAGTCTTCGCCCAGGTCTATGGGACGCTCGCCCTCCTCCCGGAGGATATCCGGCCCCTCGTCGTCGGGGTCATCATCAACAAATTCCGGGGCGATGCCGGCCTCTTTGCATCAGGCGTTACAAAACTCGAGGAGCTCACGGGTGTCCGGGTGCTCGGGGTGGTGCCGTATACGGAGATCCGCCTGCCGAGCGAGGACTCGCTCTCGCTCGGGGACAAGGGGCAACAGGCGGCCGGGCGACCGGTCAGGATCGCCGTCGTTCGCCTTCCCCGGATCGCGAACTTCACCGACTTCGAGGTCCTTGAACAGCACGCCTCGGTGGACTACGTCCCGCCCGGGACGCCGCTTGCGGGCTACGACTGCATCATCCTCCCGGGGACAAAGAACACCGTGGAGGACCTCGCCGTGCTCAACCGTGCCGGGACGGGGGAAGAACTCCGACTCGCCCGGGAACGGGGCGTCCCGATCATCGGGATCTGCGGGGGCTACCAGATGCTTGGTCGCTGCATCATCGATACCGGGATCGAGTCGGGAACCCCCGGCGAGCATCCGGGGTTCGGGCTCCTCGATGTTACCACCGCCTTCTCGGGCTACCACAAGACGACGGTGCAGGTCCGGCGCCGGGCATCTGCGCTCGGCCCTATCCTCTCCCGGATGGGGGAGGTGGCCGGCTACGAGATCCACATGGGCGAGACTGAGCAAGGGAGCACGCCCGAGGCGTTCGCCGGTGAAGGGGCCGCAACCCCCGACGGCCTGGTCTTCGGGACTTACATGCACGGTCTCTTCCAGAATCCCGGTGCCGTAAACGCCCTCCTCGCCCACCTCTCGGAGCGGCGGGGCGTGCCGTTCGAGCCGATGGCGGCGGCCGGCGACACCGCTGCCTACGACGACCTGGCCCGACACTTCGAGGAGCATGTGGATATGGATGTTATCATGACTTATTTTCAGGATGCGACGGGCCGAAGAGCCGGAGCATGAGAAAACCGAAGGGTTTCGAGAACCCCGACCCGGCGGGTGTAGAGCGGACGAGGTGAGGGGGCACTCCGCACCTTCGGTGTTCGAGCTCCGGATAGATCATCCGCCGCACAGTGTACCCGACGGTGCTCGAACGCCGCTCCCCCAGGACCTCCGGTCTTCTCGAACTACTGTCCCAGGTGCAACGGTTCCAAATTATCGGACTCTGGTGAACCCCTGTTCTGGTTCTGGTGCTCGCCCCTCCTCCCGATGGGACTGGTGCCGGATCCGGATCTTCCCGGGTTCACCCCGGGCACGGGACCGTGGCGATAGCCTCGGGAAACGCCGTGCCCGGGCGTGCCCCGGGATTGAGATCTTCCGGAATGAACAGGTGGGCTATCATCAGTAACATCCAATCGGTACTCTCTTCCTTTGAGGGTACTGGTTATTGAGAATCGTTGCACCAGGGACAGTCGTTCTCCGGAGCGTCGTAAAAAGAAAAAACCCGTCCCGATCTCTCAGATAAAGAACCGGAACGCTATCCAGGCGATCAGCACCATGACGGCAGCGTACTTCAGCCCCGCGAGCACCCGCCCTTCGCCCATAACGCCTGCCGCAAGCCCGGAGAAGAATCCCTGGATCAGTGCGGAGTGGCAGAAGAGCCGGTTGTAGAGGAAGAGGTCCACGGTGCCTATGAACGCCTGGCTCGAGCCTGATGCCGCGACCGCCTCGCCCGCCTCCGCCATGGTAGTGAGGAAGGTGCTCGAGAGCACCCCGATGACGAAGAGGAAGACGAAGAACGACATGACGATGATGACCATGTAGATCATCATACCGTTCTTCCGCTCCGACTTCAGGTTAAAGAACTCGTAGGCATCGTGCGCCGCCGCCCGGAGCACCTCGCTCACGTCGCCGCCGGCGGAACTCGCATGGGCGATCAGGTCGACGCTCCGCTCGGCGAGCGGGGTGTTGACGACCTTTCCGAACCGGCGGATGGCCTCCACGAACGGGACGCCCCAGGACATCTCGGTATCGAGCTTGCGGATATGCGGCGTGAGCGCCCCATACTCGCCCTCCGAGACGATATGGATGGCGTGCGGGAGCGTCATGCCCGAATCGTTCATCCCGGCCACGTCCCGGAAGAAGTTCGGGAGAGACGCTTCGATGCTCGATACACGCAGCCCTTCCTTGAGATCGAGGGCCGCGAGCGGCACGATGGCGATGAGGAGCGAGAAGACAAATATATCGTCGATCATCGTCGTCGTGAAGAGGACGCCGAAGCCGTACGAGAGCACCAGACTTGCAAACCCGCCGATGAGAAGGAGGAGCGCCACCGGGACGGAGATGAAGAGAACGGTGGCGGGCTCCGCTATCATCACCTGGAGCGGGTGCTTGAGGAACCGGTAAAACCCTTCCTGATATTTCCGCCAGTTCTCGATTCTGCCGAAGATCTCGTGCTCCTGCTCCTCGAACGCGTCGGCCGCCGGAGTGCTCTCCGCCGCGCCGCGGTCCGGGGACCGGTTCAAAAAATCGTCGAATATTTCTCTGAATCCCATATCACACCTCCGGGGTCATGGAACTGATCAGTATGACGAACATCATGCTCCCAAACGGCACGATCAGGTAGATGATGATGTAGAGGAAGAACGGGTTCGAGTCGCCGGATATGAGCGTCATGATCGACTGCAGGATGATCAGGAAGAGCATGCCGGCGACCATCGCGGTGACGTACGACTCCGCAATCAGCCCGAGCGTCTCCAGGAACGACTTCTGCTGCTGGTTGTTCTCGAGCGTATACTGGTGAGCCTTGGCACGGAAGTACTCCGTGAGATTGCTCCCGCTGGATATGCTTGCAATGGCTCCCTGCATGAACTCCCGCATCCGCTCGCTCGGCGTCGCCTGCGAGACTGCCCGCAGGGCGTCAAGGAGATCCTTCCCGAAGAAATCAGTCTCCCGGGCAACGTAACGTGCCTCGACGGCACTCTCGCCATAGATTTTGCTCTGGCCGAGCAGCCGGAAGACCTCGTCGGGGGTGATCCCTGCCGAAGACATGGCGGTGACGTAGTTGATCGCGTACGGCAGGGTGGCATCGATGTTCCGGCGGCGTTCCCCGGCCCGTATGCCGGGGTAGAGGAGAAAGATCAGGTATGATATGCCTCCGAAGATCAGGAGCGAGAGGGCCGTGATGATGACGGTGCCAAGCAGGAGTTTGTAGTCGTTCAACGCGTAGAAGATCTCCGGGACCGCACCATGATAGGAGATCATCTCAGGGACCCGCAGGAGGTAGGTCAGAAGCCCGATGACCACGGCGGCGATGAGTCCCACGACGACCGAGGATACGTAGGCGGTCGCAAGGTAGGCTTCAAACGGCGTATTCATCCGGGCCCCCATCAGGTCGTTCCTGAGGCTGATGAACTCTCCCCGCTTCTCCTTTAAGTCGCGACCGATCAGGTTGAAGCAGAACCGTTCATACCCATTCATGCTGAACCACTCTCCCCGTAGAGGTCGGAGCGCACCCGCTGGATGACCGTCTCCGGGTCCCGGAAGTAGGATACCAGGATCTTGCTCACGTCACGGAAGTGGCGAATCTTCTTGATACGCATCCATTCGAGCACCTCCTGCCGCCGTTTCAGTTCTTCGCGCATCCGTTCCTCGCTCCACCCCCGGTCCTCCATGATCTGCTCGAGGATGTAGGATTTGCCCGAGTAACGAATCTCATCAGTCGCCGGATGCCACCGGAAGACCTCGTTCGTGATCAACTCGTTCGTCCGGGGGTCGATATCCAGGATCTCGATGAGCTGCTTGTTCCGCCGGATCCGCTGGCCCCCTACCCGGGCCTGCACCTGGATGGACATCAGGGAGAGCGCAGAGAGCATGTTTCTCGGCACGTCGATCGGCGGGTTCTCCAGACGGTGGACGGCGCTCGCCACCGAGTCGGCGTGCATCGTCGCATAGGTGACGTGCCCGGTGCTCATCGCCTGGAAGAGGGTCAGGGCCTCGCGGCCACGGACCTCGCCGACCAGGATATACTCCGGGCGCTGCCGGAGGGCGGCACGCAGAAGTTCATACATATCTATCTCGCCTCGCCCGTCCTGCGAGAACGAGTCCCGGGTGATGCTCGGGATCCAGTTCGGGTGGGGGAGTTTTAGTTCACGGGTATCCTCGAGGGTGACAATCTTTGCGAGCGGCGGTATAAACAACGATATGGCATTTAAGGTCGTGGTCTTCCCGGACGCCGTCCCGCCAGCAAATATGCAGGACTTGGCGTTCTCGACCGCAAGCCAGATGAAAGCGATACCGAGCGGCGAGAAGGTGTGCCACTCAATGAGGTCTGTGGGCGTGATTGGCTCCTCACGGAACTTCCGTATCGTGAACGTCGAGCCGTGAGCGGTCACCTCTGCCCCGAGCGTCATCTGGATACGCGACCCGTCGCTCATCGTGGCATCCAGCATCGGTTCGGCGATAGATATGTACTTTCCGGCCCGTTGCGCGAGTTTCGTGACGAACGAGTCAAGCTCCGCAGCGTCGTGGTAGACCAGGCTCGTCTTCATCGACTCGTAGGTCGTGTGGTAGACGAATATGGGGCTGTTCACACCGTCGCAGGATATATCCTCGATGTACTTGTCGTGCATCACCGGGTCGATCAGCCCGTCGCCGAGGAACTCCTTCTCCACGTGATAGAGGATCTTCTCCCGCCCGGGCGGCGATAGCCGGATCCCGTAATCGGCTATGATCGTGTTGGCTGAATCCCGGAGCGCCTTCCTTGCCGCCTCGCGGGTGATCTCGCGGGCGGTGATGTCGAGCGTCTCAAAGAGGCGCTCTTTGATCTCCCCAAAGAGTTCCTGCTCTCCGAGCGTGAGCATGGGCTCGAGGACATTATAGGTGTACTCGTGCGTCGTGCCGTCGTAGGTCACCCGGACGTAAGCATACGGTTCGTTCACCGGGTAGAGCTCGATCTCCTCCAGTCCCGGCGATGGCCGCATAGAGAGATCAACGAGCGGCCCATGGAGCGTGGGGTTGTACTCCTCGATCACCTCTTCGGCTTTCGGGTGGAACATTTTGAGGAACCCGAACCGGGACTGCGTGCTCTCTTCAGCCGGGACCGCTGCCTGTGCCGCGGCTGCGGCGAGTGTGGTGGAGGAGTAGGCCCTGGCAAAGAGGTCATCGAACTCCGATACGACCCGGGCGTTATCGACAAAGTCGAAATGGTGCTCACCACGGCTGATGCTCAGTTCTTCGACTGCAAATGTCGCACTCTTCGGGAGGATCAGGTCCGCCAGATTCCCGAGCTCCTCGACCGATACCACGCCGGCGTCCAGGTCTTCGTCCGGTTCGGGCTCATCGGCACCGGGCACGCCGGCCTCCCTCCACCCCTTCATCCGGTCGAGGAGACCAGGGTGATCGTTGGGTCCCGGCAGCGAAGCCGAGATCTCCGGCTCTGCCACGATATCCTCCGCCGCCACTGGCGGGGAGGGTGCGACCTCTCCGTCCATCCTGTGCTGCTCAATCCGGTCGAGGAAGGCCCTGACCGAATCCTCGCCGTCGGCTGCGCTCCGGCCCCGGGTGTTCCCGGGCCGGACCACCGAATTGATGAGCGAACGGATGCCCGTCCTCTTCGGCGCCGGCACGGGATCGGCCCCCGGTTGCTCGTCATCTCCGCCGGATCCAGTTCCGGCGAACTCCAGAGCAGCCTCTTCCTGCACCTCCCCTCCATCGGGCCGGGACGCTGGTGCGGGATCATCAGGCCCCGTCATGACGTCCCCGTTGCCGGTCCCCGGTTTCCCGGATTGCGTGAGAAGATTCCTGACCGCTGCTATTAGTTCACGTTCTTCGTCCTCATTTGCTCTCATCCTCTGTGCCCCCAATATCAACACACGTTTCTACCTGAGGATCATGGAATTCAATGATGCACCGTGTCCGCTCTCCGGTCCGGTCCGAGACTACGCACATATAGCGCCCGTTCAGCAGGCGAAAACAGACCCTTCCTCCAGAATCCGTCACATCGCTCGTGATGACAAGTTTTCCTTTCCGGATCGAGACGTGGGCTCCGATGAGGGGAGCCCGGCTGTCGCGCACGGTCAGGCAGAGCACCCCTACCCGCTGCCGGTTAGGAGTGCCGATGGTCGGGATATCGAGGCGGCCGTTCTTCTTCAGGTGACTCTTCTCAAAGACCCTGCACCGCGATACCAGTGCACCGGCGATTGACGGCATCACATGATAGAGTTCAAAAGCCTCCTCTCCGGTCAGGTGCAGGACCGCCGTGTCACCAAAGAGCGTCCCCTTCTCATCGACAAATATGGCGCCGTCCGGTTCGCCCCCAAAGAGAACCAGGAAAAACGTGTGCGTCTTTGTTTTCGAGACCCCCATTCCGGTCAGGGAATGATCGGTACTGTAGTGCAGCAACTCATCAAGAGTAAAGCACCCCTCGTACGTCGACTTACGAAGGATCTCGTCCATAAGGTCGTTTACGTCCATGCACATCTTCAGGTATGGTATTCAATGATTTTTATGCTAGAAAGGGGATTTTGCCCCTACCACAATATACCACATCAGTATGCTATTATTAATACCTTGTGATAGCCCGATCTTGATTCCGGCGGATATCCGGATGAAAGTGCCGGATCCAGGAACCTGGATGAGGCTGTTTGCAGGCGAAAATCTCCAGAGAGCCCCACGTTGGGGGGAGAGCCGCGACCGGGAGAGCGGGGAGCCCAAAACGGTCTGAGCCGGAGGAGAGGGAATAAAGGGTTTTACCCACCCACAAAACAGACCGAAACGGCAGGGATCTCCTGCGGGGAGAGATCGCCAGAAATAAGAGATAAAAGGTGGATAGAATACTGACCCATGATTCTTCCGCCCGTGATAGCTGTCCCGCTCATGATTGCAGCGGGTGCGATTGGGATCACGCTTATGTACGCGTCAATCCAGGACGCGAAGGAGCGGCGGGTGCCCCACAGAACCTGGCGTCCTGCACTCGCGCTCGCGGTCCCGGCGGCCGTCTGGGTATACGGACTGACCCTTCTGGCAGACTGGCGAACAGCGGCGGGCTACCTCATCCTCGTCGCGATATTCTGTGGATTTTTCTACTTTTTCCAGGCTGCAAACCTCTTCGGAGGTGCGGATGCGTATGCCCTCATCATCATCACCGCATGCATACCGTTCTTCCCGATAGAACCTTATTTTGGCACCCCGCCCCTCGGGTTCTTCCCGTTCACTGTGCTAACGAACGCCGTGCTCATCAACATCGCTGCACCGGTAGCAATACTCGCGAGAAACCTGCTCCAGGGGAACCGGGCCCCGCTACCCTGCCTCTTCCTCGGGTTCCCAGTCGACGGGAAGACGATCCAGAACGAGTTCGGCTTTGTCATGGAAGATATCGAGGAAGAGGACGGCAGGCTGGTCAGGCGGTTCGTCGGCTTTACCGAATCGCTTGGGCGCATAGTGCGGGGGGAGCGGCGACTCTACACAAAAGATCTCAGGCTGCACCCCGAAGACTACCAGAGAGAGCTTGCCCTCTACCGGAAGGCCGGCAGGGTCTGGATATCCTACGGCATTCCATTCATTATACCGATCACGGCGGGATTCCTGACGGCACTGTTCATGGGAGATATCCTCTTTGTAATCATGAAGACAATCGCGGGAATGTGAACCAATATGGAGATACAATTTAAAGACGGATTGGTTCCTGTCATCGTGCAGGAGAAGCGGACCCGGGAGGTCCTGATGCTCGCCTACGCGAACGCCGAGGCACTGGAACTCACCCGGACAACCGGGTATGCGCACTACTACAGCAGGAGCAGGCAGAAACTCTGGAAGAAAGGGGAGGAGAGCGGGCATGTCCAGCGTGTCTGCCGGGTGCTCGTCGATTGTGACGCAGATGCAGTCCTCTACGAGGTTGAGCAGACAGGTGCCGCTTGCCATACCGGCCACGCCTCGTGTTTCTACCGAACGGCCGACGGGGTGGAGATCGCTGGATTGGTCTTCGATCCGGAGAAGGTATACGCTAATAAGGGTGAATGACCTCATTACTATGGTGATTTTTTATGAAAATTGTACCCGATACCAGCGTCGTGATAGACGGGCGCATAACATCGCTGATAAAAACAGGCGAATATAAGGGCGCAACAATAATCATACCGGAAGCCGTCGTCGCCGAACTGGAGGCACAGGCGAATCAGGGACGGGAGATAGGGTTTTCCGGTCTGACCGAACTCCAGGAACTCTTCAGGATGTCGGAGGATAATATCATCGAACTCCAGTTCTCCGGAGACCGCCCGAGCCTCGACCAGGTGAAACTCTCCAGCGGAGGCGAGATCGATGCCCTGATCAGGAACGTCGCGATCGTTCATGGTGCCCGGTTCATCACGAGCGATCTCGTGCAGGCTGAGGTGGCAAAGGCGAAAGGGCTCGACGTCACCTACTTAAGGCCGCAGATAGGGAATTTCTCGCCGCTCTCGATCGACCAGTACTTCGATGAGGAGACGATCGCAATCACCCTCAAAGAGCGGGCCCCTCCGATGGCAAAGATCGGGAAACTCCGGGACATCCGCCTGGTCACCCTCCGCGATGCGCCGATGACCGAGTACGAACTCCGGTCCATGGCCCAGGAACTCCTCGAACGAGCAAAGCGCGACCCGGATGGGTTCATCGAGCTCGAAAAGCGGGGGATCACGGTCGTTCAGATCGGGTCGCTCCGGATATCGATCGCCCGGCGACCGTTCTCGGACGGGATGGAGATCACGGCGGTGCGGCCGCTCGTGGACCTCTCGCTCGATGATTACGACATGGCGCCGGAGATCAAGAAGCGGATCCTCGGGAACCGACGCGGCGTCCTGATCGCAGGACCCCCCGGAGCAGGGAAGACCACTCTGGCGCAGAGCCTTGCGACGTTCCTTGCCGACCACGACTTCATCGTCAAGACGATGGAGGCGCCGCGGGATCTCCAGGTGCCCGACCACATCACCCAGTACACAGCGCTTGAGGGCAGCATGGCGAACACCGCCGAGGCTCTCCTGCTCGTCCGGCCCGACTACGTCGTCTTCGATGAGATCCGGAAGAACGAGGACTTCAGCGTCTACGCCGATATGCGCCTCGCCGGTATGGGCATGGTCGGGGTGGTGCATGCCATGGAGGTGCACGACTGCCTCCGGCGTTTCTGCGACCGTGTGGATTACAGCGTCCTGCCGCAGATCATCAACACCATCATATTTGTCGTCCAGGGCGCGATCACGAAGATCTACGACCTTGAACTGACGGTTAAGGCACCGGAGGGCATGCCCGGCGATGCACACGTCCGCCCGGTGATCGTCGTCCGCGAACACTCCCGGCGGGAGCCCGAGATCGAGATCTTCCGCTACGAGGGAGAGACCCTGGTGATGCCGCTCCTCCGGAGCGCCGAGGAGCCACCAGTCGCCGTCCCGGCGGCGCCGGTCATAACCGAAACGGAACCGGAGGAGAATGTCTCCTGGAAGGTTGCCGAGAGGGAGATCCAGCGGGAGATCGGACGGTACACGACCGGGCCGGTCGAGGTCCGCATCATCAGCGACAACAAAGCCGTCGTCTACATCGAGGACAAGGACGTCCCGGCGGCGATCGGGAAGGGCGGCAAGAACGTCTCGGCGATCGTGAACAAACTCGGTATCGGGATCGATATACGGCCAAGAAGCGAGTTCGAGGCGCAAAGACCCGTCGAGGAGGAGATGCAACTTGCCGGGGGTATCCGGATCCGCCTTGATCGAAAGCAGCTGACCATCATCTCCCTGGAGAACAAAGGCAGGATCGTCGACGTCTTCGCCGGGAAAGAGTATCTCTTCACGGCTACGGTGAACGAAGAGGGCGATATTCTCCTCGCGAAGAACAGCACGATCGCCCAGGAGATGATCAAGCGCTACAACGAGGGCGAGACGATCCGGCTGCGGCCGGTATGATGCGGGGTGGAAGAGATGACGGCACCAGTATCTGGAGGCATAGAGTGAGCGGACTAGATATGCGAAGTAACGAACGGGAGTGCATCACCCGGTGGGAGCACGCGTTCGAGGCTGATCCGGCAGAGAAGGAGAAGTACTACCTGACCGTGGCATACCCGTATCCGAGCGGGGCGATGCATGTCGGGCACGGGCGGACCTACATCGTCCCGGACGTCCTCGCCCGGTACCAGCGGATGAAGGGGAAACAGGTCCTCTTCCCGATGGCGTTCCACGTCACCGGCACCCCGGTCATCGGTATATCGAAGAGGATCGCAAACGGCGACAAACAGACGATAGGGCTCTATCGCGACCTCTACCGGGTGCCGCAGGACATCCTTGACCGGTTCATCAACCCGATGGAGATCGTCCGCTACTTCTCGGAGGAGTATCGGCGGGTGATGCAGAAGTGCGGACTCTCGATCGACTGGCGGCGCCGGTTCATCACCGTCGACCCCCCGTACAGCAAGTTCATTGAGTGGCAATACGCGCACCTGCACGAGGATGAACACGTCGTCAAAGGGGCTCACCCGGTCAAGTACTGTCCGCAGTGCGAGAACCCGGTCGGCGATCACGACCTCCTCGAGGGCGACAAGGCCGAGATCATCAGGTTCACCCTGGTGGTCTTCCGGTGGGGCGATGCCCTGGTCCCGTGCGCAACCCTCCGGCCCGAGACGGTCTACGGCGTGACGAACCTCTGGGTGAACCCGGCCACCACCTACGTCCGGGTAACGATCGACGGCAAGGAGTGGATCTTGAGCCCGGAGGCAGCGGCGAAGCTCGCTCTGCAGGATCACGAGGTTCTGGTGACGGAGAAGATCCCGGGAACTGCGCTCATCGACCAGACGGTCTCCCACCCTCTCTCCGGCGAGATCCCTATTCTTCCGGCAACGTTTGTGGACCCGGATATGGGGACCGGTATCGTCATGAGTGTTCCCGCCCACGCACCCTTCGATTACATAGCACTCCGCGACCTGCAGCAGCAGGGGAAGTACACGTCCATCGAGCCGGTCCCGCTCATAGCCGTCGAGGGCTACGGTGAGATCCCGGCAAAGGACGCCGTCGAACGGGCCGGTATCCGCGACCAGAACGACCCGGGGATGGAGGCGCTCACCCAGGAGGTTTACAGCGCCGAGTTCTCCCGCGGAAAGGTCTTCGAGAAGTACGGCGGAAAGCCGGTCCGTGAGGCCCGGGACGATGTGGCAGCGTTGATGATGGAGCGGTACGGCTCCATCCCGATGTATGACTTCGACAACCGCCAGGTGATATGCCGGTGCGGCGGCAGGGTCTTTGTGAAGATCCTCCACGACCAGTGGTTCCTGGAGTACAGCGACCCGTGCTGGAAGGAGCAAGTGAAGACCCAGCTCGAGGAGATGGCGCTTGTCCCGCCCGAGGTCAGGACCGAGTTCCTCCGGACGGTCGACTGGTTGAAGGACTGGGCCTGCACCCGGCGGGTGGGGCTCGGCACGAAGCTCCCCTGGGACCCGACCTGGATCATCGAACCGCTCTCGGACTCGACGATCTACATGGCCTACTACACGATCGCCCACCACTTAAAGGCCATCCCCCCGGAGAAACTCACCCCTGCGGTCTTCGACTACATCTTCTTCGGGGAGGGGTCGCCCTCCAACATCGATAAGGAGACCCTCGACCGGCTCAGGAACGAGTTCCTCTACTGGTATCCGTACGACTACCGGTTCTCGGCAAAGGACCTCATATCAAACCATCTCACGTTCCAGCTCTTCCACCACCGGGCCGTCTTCCCGCCGGAACTGCAGCCGAAGGGTATGGTGGTCTTCGGCATGGGCCTCCTGAACGGGGCGAAGATGTCCTCGAGCAAGGGGAACGTCTTCCTCCTCGAAGATGCCGTCGAGGAGTTCGGGGCCGATACCGTCAGGATGTTCCTTGTCGGGAGCGCGGAGCCCTGGCAGGACTTCGACTGGAGGAACGAACTCGTCTCGTCGACCAGAAAACAGATCGAGCGGTTCTGGAACACGGTCGAGGAGGCAAAGCGGGCAGAAGGAACCTCCCCTATCGATGCCTGGCTCACGAGCAGGCTCCAGCACCGCATCGCGAGTACCACCGCGGCGTTCGATTCGTTCCAGACCCGGCAGGCGCTGCAGGAAGCGTTCTTCGGTGTGGAGGCGGACCTGAAATGGTATCGCCGCCGCCTTCCCGAAGGAACAAGCGGTGGAGCCGTAATGCGGGACCTCTGTCGCACCTGGGTGCGGCTGCTGGCCCCCTTCATCCCCTTCACCTGCGAGGCGCTCTGGAGCGACCTCGGCGAGTGCAGCACGATCTCCTTTGCCCCCTGGCCTGAGATGGACGAGGCCCGGGTCAACCCGGAGGTCGAACTCGCCGAGGAACTCCTCGCAAGGACGGTCGAGGATATCGAGTCGATCGTAAAACTCATACCGATGGAGCCCACGTCCATCAGCCTCTTCGTCGCCCCGGCCTGGAAGCACGAGGCGTTCCGGATCATCGCTGCCTCGGCCGACAGGACGAGGGTAGTGCGGGAGATCATGCAGAACGAGGGTATGCGAAAGCGCGGCCGTGAGGCGACTGATGCGGCGAAGCAGATCACGAAGCTCGTCCTGAAACTGCCGCCCGATCTCGTGAAGCAACTGCAGGAGTCGTCTCTCGACGAGCAGGCCGTTCTCGAGGGTGCACGGCAGTTCCTGGAGCGCGAGTTCGGCGTGCCGGTGATGATCCGGCAAGCCGAGGAGAGCGCGCACCCGAAGGCCTCGGGGGCCCTGCCCTTCAAGCCGGCGATCGTGATCGAGTAAGATACCTTTTTTTTATCGAAATGCAGTTTCCAGCCTGATAGGGCTGCGCCTCTCTAGTGTATCGATTTCAAAATAACAGACCATATCTGGCCTTCGTCCCCTCCCCCATGGAGCGCTCCCCCCATCCCGCCCGGGAGGGGGCGAGGGCAGTGCCCGGGCTGATATCCGGGGATGAGCCGCGTCTGGTTCTTCTCCGGGATCTCCCCCTGGAGTGGACCGTGGGAATATCGCCACGGGGGGCGGGGACCGGGGAGGGGGAACCCCCCCGGGCAAAATGTCACCCGACAGTTCCTCTCCGGCAACCCCCTCCCCGCCCGCGCTTCGCGCT
>DANY01000041.1:55523-100242 GCA_002501655.1 Methanoculleus sp. UBA303 | reverse complement strand
CAAAGTTCATCCCCGATTCGCTCCCCCTTCCTCGGTTCCACCAGAGTATAATGCACCGTCTGCAGGTAAATAGTTGTCGATAAAGTTAGCGCTTATGGGGGATGGCCGTGCCGGGTCCGGGCTCGTAGAGATAGGGGCTCGGGGCGAGGACCACCGGCGATCCCGGAGAGGCGGATCCTAGTCCCACCTTGGGGGTCCGGGAGGTCTCGGCAGGTCTTCCGGTCGTGGGGGAGGATGATGCCACGATCCCGGTCTGCAGGGAGGGCGACGCTCCGCCGGCCAGCAGGGGAGAGACCCGTCCGGGCGATAACACCGAGGGCGAGCGGGAGGGCCGATGTGCCGTCCTCCGGGCGGGACTCCGGGCGGGAGACATCATCGCCCCGGACGTCCGAGGGGATGCTCCCCGCACAGGCGAGGGGGGCCGGGAAATGTTCGCGACCCACGCCGGATCCGCGCTCAGGAGGGAGGAGACCCCCGGGATCACGAGCGGGGAGGGGTCTCCGATAGTGGGGCTCCTCTGCCGTGGGGCGGGCATCGATGAGACCCGAAGGAGGATATCATCTTCGGGCGCGGCTACCTCCTCCACAGACTTCTTCGCCTTCTGGAGCTCGGTGCGGTACGCTTGCGAGAGCGTGGGGTTCGTCTTGAGGTCTTCGACTGCCTTCCTGAGCCGCTTGAGCCTCCGGGATACCAAGGCGCGCCGCACGGGGTTCATGCCCGGGAGCCGGGCTTCCTCGGCGGAGATTAGGTATTCCGCATCGCTAATCAGATCAAAGGTGTCCTTCGTTGCCCGATGCTCCGGCGGCCCGAACCGCCAGCCGCCGCCCTCGACCGGCTCACCGGCGACAGAGGCGGCCTTCCGCTGCACTTGAGTATGGAGGTACTCCTGAGTTATCCGGCCCGCCTTCAAGAGGTCTTTGGGCATCCACTCGAACGGCAGTTCGGGCGCAACCTGGGCCTCTTCGTACTGGACCCTCACGCCTCGGCCTGCTCCGGGGAGCGGGTACCCCTCCGGGACAGCGTGGGTATCAATCGCATGGACCGTCCCCTGCCCGGGGACCTGCCGGACCACCGTTGACCCCTCGACGGAGTAGGGGCGGCCGAACTCCTGGGCGATCCGCGTATTGAGGAGGTCCACGTCGGGGACAAATATATCCACATCCTTAGCCTGCCGCATGACCGACCCCGGGCGCATCTGCCCGGTGCGGGTGGCAGAGCCATATACCGAGTGGGGCGTGTCCGCGAGGATATTGGTGAGGATCGGGGCTCTTTCCGCCCCGACGTTCAGAACATCTCCGAACCGCGGGTCCATCAGCACATCCGACCGGATCCCTTCGATGCCCCGGCCGATGGTGCTCACGGCATGAAACGCCGGCCGGTCTACGGGGTTAATCCTGGCGGAGATCCGGGCCTCGGTGATCCGGGGGCGAACCGTCTTCGCGACCCGACCGAGGGGGGCTGAGGATACTCGTCCTACCCCCCGGGAGAGGGCCGCCATGCCCACGAGCGAGCCTGCCGTACCCTCCGGGTCCTGTTTGAAGGCTTCGACCGTCCCCGCACCCATGTAGGCCATCCCGGCGATCGGGAGGTACAGGAGATCAGAGGGTCGCTCTGCGACCCTCCGGGCAGCCACCTCGGCTCCAGGTATGGCCATCCCAATCATCTCTGCCGCGTCGGCCGGGGACCGCACTACGCCGGCCGCGAACCGGGTCACGTTGATACCCGGTTCAGCCCCTGCCCACTGCTTTGCCCCAGTGACAATATCCATTGCGAGGGGGGTACTCGCCATCCCCGGGGCCAGAGCCGTGATCGCCCCCCGGGCCACCGGGTGCCGGACGGCATCAATAGCGCCCTGCGGAATGACCAGAGGACGCCCCCCGGTTAGCTTGGTTGCTTCGCGCTCGAACGGCTCCGCCACTCCTGATCGCCACTTCTCAGCCGCCCCGACCGCGGCGGGGTAGACCCCATAGAGGAGGGCCTGCTCCGATCTCGTCGATGCCTGCCGGGACGCGGGCGGGGTGGTTCCCATCCGAGCGGCCCCTAGTGCGTCGATCACGGCAGAGGAGACTACCCCCCGATCCTGAGCCTGGAGGGATTCGACCTTCTTCCGCTCGGCCGCGACCCCGGACGCCTGAGCCCAGAGCGGGGAGAGAGCCCGATCCTGGGCCTGGAGCCGATCATACTGAGCCTGGAGGGGGGTACCGAGCATCCGGAGGTTTGCTTCGAGCATCCGGACCTCCGCGAGCCCGGTTCGGGTGGGGTTGGCCTTGTATGCCTGGAGCCGCTGGTCGTACTGCGACGCGACCTTCTCGTAGGTCTTGGCCCCCTTCTCGTAGTTCTGGACGCCTTTGGTATACTGGTCGTAGAGGGGTTTTTGGGCGGCATACGTCTTCTGAAGCGCCGCCTCTCGGCCCTTGTAGCGATCAACGGCAGAGGAGAATCCAAGAGCGTCCTGGCCCACCCGGACGGCCCCCGAAGCGGCCCGCGCGGCGACGACCGGGAACCCCATCGGAGTGCTCTGGATGCCCCGGGTAACCGCGCCGGCGACCTGCCGGGCGGCTGGAGACGAAACTATCGGGGCGTGGGCCCGCGAGATCTGCCTGCTAGCCTCCTGTACAGCAGCCGGGGCACTCCTGACGGCCGCGGGAGCACTCTGGATGGCCCTCCCCGCGTCTCGCCGGACCCCCTGAACGATCGGAGCATGAGCCGCGGAAATCTGTCGGGCTGCCTGCTGCACCGCCGCCGGAGCACTCCGTACGGCCGCCGGGGCAGAACGAGCCGCCCGGGAGACGTCACGCTGGACTCCCTGCACGATGGGGGCGTGGGCCCGAACGATCTGCCGGGTCGCCTCCTGGACCCCCCGGACGCCGCCCTGCACGGTGCGGGCCACGGCGTCCACCGGAGTGAGGGTCCTCGTCGTGTGCGAGGATGTCGGGGTCGCGGAGCGAGGCTGGAGCGCCTGCTGGATAGGTTGGGTGGCCGCCCGCTGTGCAACTGAGACGGCGGTCATCGTCTGCTGCCGGAGTGTCGCCCCATACCCCTGAGCGGCACGGAGGGCAGCCGTTGCGGAAGACTGCGCTCCCCTGAGCCACGAGGAGAGCGCGGTATTTAGCCCCATATTACCGCCTCCTGATGGGGACCCGGTACCTCTCCAGCTTCCCCATCTCCCGGGGGGTCGCGGGGGCATTGATCGCCTGCCAGACTGCCCGCTTCGAGATACCGAAGGCCTCGGCGATCTCCGCCTGGGAGTAGCCTAACTTTGTGAGGTAGAGGTATCTGGCCCGCTGGGTCTCGAACCGCTGGCTGGCGGCTTTGATGTCTTTTTTCGGGATATGCTTCATTTCTGGCGTTCCTCCTCGGTGAGATCATATTATAGATCTCGTAGTCGATGCGAGGATGGTCAGGGTTTTAAGGGATAATGTTTACCTATGGTTAGTGATGCGAAAAATCTGCACATGCAACTTAGTTCTCTCCCTGTCGCACTGTGCAACGTGACAGGCAATCCCCCTATCCTGGTAGGGGGTATCGACCCGGATCTCTCCGGCAGCGCCCCCGATGCCGCCTCTCCCTGTCATCTTATGATAAGACGACAACCACAGACATTCTTTATTTGGTCTCTCTTCGACCACTATCCAATGCCACCAGAACCCATCCTCAAGCAAAGCACCAGGATCCTCTATCCTAGCGAGTACCGGGCGATCAGAAGTCATCTCACTTTCAAAGACCAGTTGCTCCTCGACGGCCTCCTTTTCTCCGGAATGCGGGGCGTGGAGTTCGCACGGTTCTTAGAGCACCCCGACTGGTATAAGGCATCCCGCCATGCTATTGACCTCCCGAAGGGATCCATGCTCAAGAAGCGAGCCAAACAGGCGGAACGGACAGTGCTCCTCTCAAACGCCGGGGTTCAGGCAATCGAAACCCTGATCTCTTACCGGAAGCAGAACCCCGAAGACCTCCGGCCGATCAGCAGGCAATCCTGGAGCGAGACCCTGCTCCGGGCGGCGCGGAAAGCCAAGGACGAGGGGCACCTCGCGGGTCTTAAGGGGATCGCCCCGAAAATGACTCGAAAAACGTGGTCATCGTGGATCCTCGCGACCCACGGTCACCGGGAGGGCTCCGTCTCGCTATCGATGGGCCATGACATCCGAACCATGTTACGGCACTACGCGGGGCTCGGCTGGCCTCCAGAGGCTCGACAGGAGATTAAGCAATACACGGCGGGGTGGGGAGGGGAGTGATTAAGCGAAACGATTTAAACCATTAGAACCATACTGCCGCAGTAATGTGACAGGTGAGTTTAAATATGGTGAAATATTTTCGTCTTCTGGCTGTTATTATACTCGTCTTCTGTATCGTATATCCAGTAACCTCCACTATAATCAATCCTCCAGTACGTTCTGTCCCGCCGCCGGGAGCCCCGGGCGCCTCGCATCAAAGACCAATAGTCGTGTATGTGACGCCGACCCAAACTCCCGTGAATTACTTGACTGTCGAGGTTTCACCCGGTGAGGCTACAATATCCATTGATGGCGGGTACGGACCTATTGCCCCTATGAAGTCGCCTATAACTGGCTCAAAGTCCCCCACCAAGAGGGAAACCTACTCTCTACCCACCGGCACCCACACGATCCGGGCCACAGCACCGGGGTATCAAACACATACAGAGCGATTCCAGATCAATAGCGGAGATCGCTCGCATATCTCCATCACTTTAGATAAAGATCCAAACTACGTTGCACCAGTCTATCTGGCAGGTCTTGAGGTGACGTCATGTCCGACAGGAGCGTCCGTATATATCGACGGTCGCCCTAATGGGACGACTCCCTGCACGATCGTAGCATCCGCGGGACCGCATACAGTTATGCTCCGGTTGGAGGGGTATCTCGATAGGACAGAGACAGTGGATCTGTACAAGACCTCCGACCGCTCAAACCAGAAGGTATTTTGGATCCTGACCGAGGAGGGGGCACCCCTGTCACAGCCGGTTCAAACAGAGCCCATAATGCACGAGACCTCAGGGTCTACCTCCTCGACAGCTATAACACGGGCAAGCGCACAATCAGATGAACCTACGGATGTGCTCCAGTACGTGGTATACTTCTTCCGAGGGCTGTTTGGAGGGTAGCAATGAGCGAGATGACCGGTGAGATGGATGGGAGGGAGGAGGGTGAAACCCCCAAGCTCCCCCCAGAGTTGAGAGGGTCCTTGATCGGATCCTCGAGGAAGACCGGGCCATCTTCGAGGCGCTCGCGAGGCTGTGATGACCAAGGAGCACTTTAATTACAACCAAACCATTTATTGAATGAGGTGATTTATCGAGGACTGGACGAGATCTGACCTTAGATCACAATTTGGGCGGTTCTGAAAAAATACCTACGAAGACCAGGGGGTGTTGAACATTGGAGGATGGCAGAAACAAACAGATTGATGCAGAGATACTAATTGAATTGTGTGATAAAATTGAGGACGAGACTAGAAAATACGAACAGGCACGACTCGAATTGGAGTTTGCCTTGAGATCAATTACGATCATTAAAAAATATGCCCCGCAGTTGTCGGACGACATCGCGCATGATCTCCAAACGCTCGAAGACGACATCCAGAGGCGACTGAGTAGATAATGCTTGTCTAATAAAATGTGTCTTAAAAATGCGCAATCTCCTTCTAGTTTTCATATAACGCTCTGTGCACGAAAAAGAATCCATTTATATGTCTGTTTTCGGTGAGTCATCTGACTGAATGGAATGATCTACTGAGGAGAGATACCCTGCATCATCCTTGGGTGTGAAAACAAATTTGCTGCTCTAATTTGTGGATGGATCAATGTGGGCCCCCGTAGGGCTTGTTTTTTCGAAAACACCCTTATAATCAAGGTACAAGGGAACTGTGCTCTCAGGGTTAGTACTCCATTTTTCTGGGGGGTCTGCGCCTTTAAATCCACGCGAGAGGTACCACTGTGCCGATTTGACTTTGGCATCTACAGCGACAAATTTGCAACCAGACATTGCCGAAATTGTTTCAGCCGTTCCAATTGCCTGGTATATCATAAAAGTTCCAATTCCTCGGTTTTCATAATCTTTGTGTGTAGCCAATCTTACAATCTTTAATACCGGATAGTCATGTTGAAATCCTATTTTTCTATGGAATTCTTGCACTTTTCCTTTATTTATCATCCCATTTGCGAGGGAAAAAAAGCCTACAAGAGCATCATTATATATGACGAGATGAGTCACAGAGACGCAATACCTGTGTCCCAAATATGCACGACGGTATAAAAATTCGTTTAGTTTCTCATCTTGGCAAAAAAACGAAGACGGATCTATATCCCCGCAAATGGATTGGACTTTCAATTCATCCCAAGGGATTTTTTGGGGTTTATCTCCGTTGAAACTTCCCTGCTCTGGCATCAAGAACCGCTTTCCGGACGATTTCGATCCCTAAATCCGTACAAGTAGGGTTCCGTATATATTCCTCAAACCTTTGGATCTGATCGCCCTCAAGTGTCAGACCGAGTTCGAATTCTTTGACCATCTTTTATCTCTCCTTACGTTTCGCATATGGTAGTCCTTGGTTCGTGTGCCGTTATCATGAGGATTATAAAGAACAGTGGAACCCCTGGCACGTTCGATGCGTTTGAGGATATTAAATACCTATTGGCATATATACCTTATCAAAAGGTTCTGTACGCCAAGAGTCCTCACCCTCCTACGCAAGTAATAACTGGCACAATTTGATCTTTGCTGGGCTTTGTGGGTGCCGGGCTATTATAACCCAACACCTGCAGTTTGAGAGCCGAGCCCCATCATCTTTAGCCGCTCTAATAGTAGTTGGTCGAAGTTTGCGAGGAATGAGTCGAATAACTCTGGCCGGTCGCGCATCGCCTCAAGCATCTGGTATGCTTCCGTCCCCTCAATCTGCCCTTTGAGATCATTCGTCCGGGCGATCGCTTCGGGCGACAGAGCCCACCCACATTTATAACAGTGGTCAAAGGTTGGGGCGTTCACTGTATGGCAGTTCGGGCATGGCCGAGCCTTGAGTTCATCGGCAGTATCCGCCTTCATCGCGACTCCGGCCTTTTCCAGGAACTCAGCATCAATGTCCCCTTCGCCTAACTTCACATAGGTTTCGAACATATCGGTCTTCAAATTCCCCCACATGCTTTTCTTAATGACGCTCTCCTGATAGTTCTGGGAGACCATATGCGTGATCCGTGACGATCGGAGGATGTGGGGATGCACGTTCTTTTGTATCCCAGCAGCCTTCCCGGTTCGCTGAAGTATGCGGAGGAAGGCGTTATACTCCAGCCTGTTATGTTGTTGGGAGATGAAGACGAGGTTATCACCCGAGGGGGAGCCGGGATACTCGACCTTCCAGGCTGCAAGATAGGAGGCTGCAAGCGTTAACCGCGAATACCTTCGCTTTTTGGTCTTATTGTCAGTGAGATACAACTTAGTGCCGTATTCATCGAAAATAACATCCTTCCACTGGAGGCGCCCGAGTTCGCCTATCCGGCACCCAGATTCATAAAGGACTCCGATTATTGCCCGGTTTCTGAGATCCTTGGCTGCTTCGAGGAGTTGCTCTACCTCCCTCACGGTGAGGAGATCGTCTGGACTTTTGGTGTCTCGATCCACCGGTGGGGACTGAATTTTTCGGATTTTAGTGGTATTGAGCTCGTTATGCCCCTCCTCATTCAGCCAATGGAGAAAGGGCTTCAGAACGCGGATATAATCGTGGATGGTATTCTGGGAGAAGGGTATCCCCTTGATGCTCACTCCCCCCTTGAGAGCAGTGATGGCGGCGTAGATATCCGTGATCGTAGCCTCGGAGAATGGGACTGTAAGGAACTTCCGCCATCCAACCAGATGAGAGACAATCTTGTTGATCCTCGCGAGCGAGAGATCCTTGACGACCTTCCGTTCCTCGACATATTCCAGAATGAGCTTCCGGTCGCGGTCGGTGATAGTCCCTTTCTCAATCCCGGACTCCAGGGACACCTGGTATCCATACCGGATCTGGCCGTTGTAGAAGGGTTTGTTTGGCTGTGGCATAGTCACCTATGCGCGCTCACCCGTAATAAGGATTTGGAACTTCCCTGGTCGTAATCCGGGCGGGGGCACTTCGAGCAACTTTTCTTACACCCTCTACAACTGAATCATCTGTCGTTACGGATGCACCGTGTGATCGTCGCCTCTGCGGATATTCCATCTGCCCATAACGACAAAGAGGATCTGATGCGTGTCAAATTCTGCGGGACGGCAAGCCTTGCGGATATGCGGTGTGCAATCGATGCAGGCTGCGATGCCGTGGGTTTCATCATGGGCGTGACCTACCAGAGCACCGATGTCGTAACCCCGGCAGAAGCGGCGGAGATGATACGAGAGCTCCCGCCGTTCATCGAACCGGTCGCAGTCACCCACCTCAGGGATACGGAGGACCTCATCGGACTGGTGAAAGATTCGCGCTGCACGACGCTGCAGATCCAGGATGCCGTCGAGCCGTCCGGGATACCTGTCATCCGGGATGCTCTCCCGTACCTGAAGATCGTGAAAGCCGTTCACGTGACGGGTGAGTCGGCTATAGCGGCAGCGAAACTCTATGAGCCCTACGCCGATGCCCTCATCCTCGACACCCGGACCCAGGAGAAGATCGGGGGGACAGGAATCCCTCACGACTGGAATATCAGCGCGCAGATCGTGGCAAAATCAGCAATCCCTGTAATACTCGCAGGAGGACTCAAGCCGGAGAATGTTGCAGAGGCGATACGGAGCGTCCGCCCATACGGGGTCGACGTGCATACCGGCGTCAAGAAAGACGGTCTTCGCGACCCTGAGAAAACCCTGGCCTTTGCCCGCGGAGCACGAGGCGCTCTGCCGGGGAACTGAGGTACCCGTATCGCCGATCATCGCAGCCGGAGGGAAGACGTTGATCTTCTTATGCGGGAAGGCATCCGGATCAGAAATGAATCGGCCTGATCGTGGGCGGATGACCAGATCCGGTGTAGGTTTGCCGGGAGCGGTCCAGCGTTCGCCGCAAAGAAGTCGTCTCCTCGTGTTCTCGTGCGGGGCTATAGTGGGCTATTTCACCTTAATTTGTGTGTCCGGGTTTGGGAGGTGGATCGCCACCCCGCGGACTTCGCATCTTCGCGTGAGTTGAACGGGGCTCGATATGGTGCCGGAATCACGGTTAGTGGTGCGACCCGTGGGGGCTCCCGCGGAGCCGTCACGCAAAAAAGATATTCACCGGGCCGGCACCGCCGCCATGCCCTTCTCCACCCGGCGGGCCATCTCCTGCTTGACTCTCTTGACGTTCTCCGCCTGGTCGCGCTGTGCAAGCTCCCGGCCCGCTTTGCCGACGACCTCCTCGCTCGGGACGCCCTTCGCGTTCATGGCGCGCTGATAGCCGAAACTCGCCCAGTCGTCCGGGAGGTCCCGCATCCGCACGTACTCCATGTTGTGGGGCGCAAGATCGAGCTGGTTTGCGATGACGCTGTTGACGTAGTCTTTGTTCGACTCAAAGACGATCAGCGGCTCGATGATATCGGCCTGCATGATATCCCGGATATCGCGCCCCTCGATCTTCTTGATGAGCCGGGCACACTCGGAGAAGTGCGCGACCTCCATCCTCGTGAAGAGTTCCCAGATCCCCCGGATCCTCGGGTCGCTCTCGGTCTGTGCGCAGGAGTAGTAGTTGTAGGCCTCGTTGAGTTCGATCATCGCCATCTTCTCAAGCATCGTCTCCCGCGGATCGCCAAGGAGCCCATACTGGGTCACGTGCTGCTCCTCGATCTCCGCAATCTCCGCGTAGAGTTGCCGCGCGATCTCCTCGGGGTACATGGACCCGTGCGCCCGGTAAAAGAGCATCGTCTGCTGCTCCCCCGAGACGATCGTGTTGTAGTTCATCTTCGTCTTGATGTCGGCCGTGTCCTTGTCGTAGTGCTTCCGCATCGAGTCGTCGGGGTGACGGTGCTCGATGCTCGTCGGCCGGCCCGGTTTGACCTCGGTCTTACCCTGGACGATCGCCTCGGGGTCGCCGCCCTCGATGTAGTCGTAGAGGCAACTGTAGCGGTAGAGGTGGTCGAAGTCCTCGAGCAGCGCAAAGTCCAGCGTCTGCTTCACGTAGGGATCCGGCTCATTCTTCGCCAGGTTCGCGGTAAGGTCGACTGCCACCTGCTCGTAGCCGAGCGTGGTCTCGATGACCGACTGGTCCGCCGGGTTGAGCCAGTTGACCGCCACCTGCTGCTGGGAGTCGATCCGGCGCATCAGGGCCATCGACTTCTTCACCTCGGGGTCCGGGTGCATCCGCTCGATAGCGTGTGACATAAGGACGGCGTTGTTCTCGATGCCGTTCATGAGGATGATCCGGGTCCGGGTGTAGGCGTCGACCGCCTTCTTGTCGTATGGGGCCTTGACCATATCCTTCCAGTTCATGGGCTGCTCTTCGATCGGCATGCCTTCCATCTCAAAGGGTTTAAACTGAGCCATTCTCCCTCCTCCATAACCCCACCGATTCCATCAGTACGGATACTCCGGCGATGCAGCGGCGAAAGACATCGAACTGTTCCGATCACCCCGCACCCCGGGAAACCGGGGGGCCTCCCACCATACCGGTCACGCCACAAAAACTTAACGGGCAAGAGGGGGAACCGCGTAAACTATCTCTCCCGGCCGCTCTGCCAATCCTGCCGCCGATACCTGGAGAACTATTCGGCCCGGAACCGCACCGGGCCGCCGGGAGACCGGAACGTATACATCACCAGAGGTGCGGATCCGGGAGAAGTGCATCACCGGGTGCAACGACCCCGGAAAACACAACTGAACCGGTAATTACCTCCACCAGGGATGGCACTCGCCGTCCATACGATCCCGTAGCCATCGGGAGCCGGGGCAAGGCCGAATCCCCGGTCCCGGGCGCGCATATCTTCGGCAAAAAAGGTTAAGTATACCGGATCGAGAGGGATCACCGGACGGGCCGCCTAACGGCCGTCGGACTGCAGGAGGCAACAGCCATGACAGGAAGAGAAGACGATCCCTCCAGCCCCGGTAGGCGGGGCATCAACGAGAGAGTGAACGACCGGGAGAACCGGGATACGTCGGGCGGCAGGCTGCCACCGATCTCCCGCGGGGGCAGCCGCGATTTCCCCGGCCTATCCGCAGACTTCAGGGTCGATATCCTCGACCACGAGAAGGAGGTGATCGTGGTCGCCGAACTGCCGGGTGCAGAGAAGGACGCGATCATGATCAGCCTGCTCAACCCGCAGACCCTGCGGATAACGGCAAGACGTACCGCGCCGGCCGCGGAAGGGCCGGGAGGCTACTCCATCCATGAACGCGGGGACGGCACCCTGAGCCGGCTGGTACGCCTGCCGGCGAGCGTGATAAGCGAAGGGGCGAGCACCAGTTTCAAGAACGGCGTCCTTGAGGTGCGCCTCACAAAGATGAGGGGCCGGCCAGGGCCCGGGGGAAGGGAGATCCCGATCACGTGACCGGGAGCCGGCGAGGTCGCGTGCGGGCCGTGCCGCCCCCGCCGAGCACGCATTCCGTCGGGTTTGCGACGATCTCCACCCTAGGATCTCCTGGCCCTCTACGTCGACCACGGGTGAACGAGGGCGACGCCCTGAAGACCGGCGAGACGGTATCGTCGAACCCCCCGGAACCCGCGCTGGCAACTGTTATCTTCATGCGTTTCTCACCTCCCACCCGGAGGATGTCAAGGTATCTAGCACCCGCGTCAGTAGCGGGCTGCACCCGCAGCCATCCTGCTCGTCACCACCTGCGGGTGGTAGCAGATGACGCTATCCCGGGCGGTGATCCTGCCGTTCTTCACCTGGTCGACGACGGCGAGGTGATCCTGCACGCCCCGGGGAAGGAGATAATACTCCCGCACGAACTCCCTGCCTCGCTTTCCCATCTCGAGGGCCAACTCCGGGTGCCGGAGGAGGTGGAGGATCCGGTCAGCGGTCTCCTGGACCGTCGAGACCAGGTAACCGTTCCAGCCGTCTCGGATCTGGAGCGGTATGCCGCCGACGTTCCCGCCGACGACGGGTTTCCCCTTCCAGAGCCCCTCCGTGACGGTCAGCCCAAACCCCTCTTTGATGGACTTCTGGACGATCACGTCTGACGCCCGCTGGAGTGCGTTGATCTCCCGGTGGCTATCCGGCGGGAGGTCGAGGATATGGATGTCGGGGTTGTCCTCGGCCGTCTCGCGGACTTCGCGCAGGACGAGGAAACACTCAGGGTCGTCACAAGCCCGCCCGCCGACGAGGACAAGCTGGCAGGGGGTCTTCTGGCGGACCCTCCGGAACGCCTGGATGACGCCGACCGGGTCCTTGAAGACATCGTAGCGGGAGACCTGGGTGACGATCGGCTTTTCCGGGTCGATACCGTATTTCTCCAGGGTGGCGTCGATCTCGGCCGCAGGAAGGTCGCGGTTCTTCTCGGAGAGGGGGTCGATGAACGGCGGGATGATGAAACTCGGCACGCTCCAGAGGGGGAGGTACTGGAAACTGGAGAATATACTTGCATGGTACTTCTCGACCAGTCTCCGCATGATGTTTCCTATACTCCCCACGGTCCCGGTGGGGACCGTCTCCAGCTGGACGTGGCACCGCCAGAGGAGCCTCTTCTGTTCGAGTTCCCTGCTCGTCAGGAACTCCACCAGGCCGAGCGGCTGGGGGTCGTGGACGGTAACAACGTCGCAATCATCCTCAATCAGGCCCTCGTTCCGCCGCTGGGCCTCCCAGTAGGTCTCGACCATCGACGGTGAGAACCCGTCGCGGCCCTGGAGGAAGTTGTGGAGGGTTTTGGTGACGTCGAAGAATGCAGGTTCGGCCTCCATGACGCTCCAGGTCGTCTCAAGACCGAGCGCGTTGAGGAACGGGACGTATGAGATCAGGATCTCCGCGACGCCGCCCCCGTGGCGGGTCGAGTTGATCTCCTGCATCTTGATGCCGGAGAGACGCTCGGCAAGCTCTTCGACTGCCAAAAAACGCTCGGCTCCCACAATCTGCCGGTACTCCTTGAGGGAAGGACAACCGGGGAGGTCCGTAACGATCATCAGAGAACCACTGCCCGGTAATACACCTCCGGCCAATAAAATGCCTTTCGGTAGAGGGGTCAGCAGCCCGGATAGGAAGGAGTCGACCAGAACTCCGTCACTCTGCCGGGTATGGTATCTTCCTGCCCGGGTCCGCCAGTCCCGGAAATGGGATTCCGACGAGGCTGCGAGCCGAAATAAGAGGTTATTTGCTCCGGATCTGCGGTGTATAGCGGGCGTTGTCATCGTCTGTGCCGGAAGAGGCATCCCGGGGAAGGACTCTCTCCAGCGCCGTCTTCAATTCGGCAAGCGAGATGGGTTTCTCCAGGACACCGACGATATCATTTGCATACCTCGAATACTCCTCTGGCCAGACATGTTTTGCTGTAAAGAGCAGGACCGGGATATCCTTGAGTTCCTCATTCCGCTTCAGTTCCTCCAGGAACTGCCACCCGTCAATGGGGGACATCATCACGTCGAGGATGATAAGCGCGGGCTTCTCTTTCTTGAGCAGCCGCAGGGCATCCCACCCGTTGTGAACCAGAAGTGGTTCACGGTTGATCTTTTTGAGCAGCAGTTCCATTACTTCCAGCGTCGGCAGATCATCGTCGACGACCATAATCTTGTTTCCCACTATTCACACCTCCCTGGGTATCCTGATGGTAAAGGTGCTCCCCTCGCCCACCACACTCGTCACTGTTATCTCCCCTCCATGCAGCTGGACATACTTGTTCGCGATCGAGAGTCCCGGGCATATTCTGCCGCTGTTTCGGCCCAGTTTCTCGGCGCCCCCGATATAGAACGGCCCAAAGATCGATCGTATGATATCCGCGGGGATACCGATGCCATTATCGCACACCATAATATAATGGTTCTCATTTGACTCCACGTAGCGGATCCATACATTCTCTGGCGGTTTACTATACTTAACCGCATTCGATACCAGGCTCTCCACCGCCAGATAAAGCCGGTCGGGATCCCCTAATATGTGGGCGGTCTCCGGTATTTCATTGCTGAACCGGGCTTCCCGATCGTATCCGCCGCCGGAAATGACGGAATCGATGAGTTGGCGGAGCTGAATATTGTGGAGGGTCAGGTCGATATGGTCCATCGTAAGCAGACTCAACTCGACCATTCTCTCAACCACCGCCTGCTCCTGTCGGGCGCACTCGAGGCAGGTCGCAAGGTGCTTCTCCGCCTCACCCGCGATACCGTAGTCTCCTGGATTCTCGACGATCATCTGGAGATAGCCGATGAGTGGCTGCAATGGCGTGCGCAGTTCGTGGGACAGGGTGGTGACGAGCCCCTTCCACTGGTCAACCTCCCACGCCATCTGCCTGCAGGAAAGTTGTTGCCGCCGCATCTCGGTGGTGTCGCGTGCCGACCCTACGATGCCGATGAGGTCGCCGTCCGCCCCGGGGCAGGGAGCGATTGTGACGGAGAAGGTATGACAGGCTCCCGCCAGTTCCAGGTCGAGGTCGTAACGGGCATTCTCCTGTTCATCAACCACTTTACGAACCCATTCCATGTGTTGCGCGGCAAGGTCACCGGGGAGGATGGCATCCACGCCCCGTCCGATGAGATCGTCGGGAGAGATCCCGTGCTCAGAGGCGCGCTGCCAGGAGAAGTGGAGGATGCGGCCCGTAATATCCTGCATGAAGAAGATATCGTTTGACTGGTGGATGAGTTCCGTCAGGCGCCCGTTTGACTGGATGAGATCGGCCTGCCCATCCCCGAGTCTGCCGGTATCCACGATCGTGCACTCGAAGAGGTTCTCGGCGATCAGCGCCCTGCAGGAGATGAGGACCTGACGGACATCGCCGTTACGTGCCCAAAACGTCGTCTCCACATTCCCGACGTAGCCTTCCCGTTTCATCTCCTCGATGAACCGGGCCTTGCTGCTCTCATCCGCCCAGAACTTCTCCGCCGGGATGCCGATGAGTTCGTGGGGTGCGTAACCGAGCATATCGGCACACCGCCTGCTGATGCAGAGCAGCCGGAGGGTTTCAGGGTCGCAGAGAAACTTTGCGTCGCAAGTATTCTCAACAACCTGCCTGCACCGGGAGGCGATCAGACGGGAGTCCTGCGAGAAGAGGGTCGTGGCCCCGAAGACCCAGAAGAAGAGCATCATGTGCAACCCCGTCATAACGAAGTCTACGGTAAAGCCAAGGGCTGACAGATACGTCCGTATGAGCGCGAACCCAACAACCAGGAGTGCGGTCACCTGGAGCGCCTGGCGAGGGAACCAGAGAGCGACAAGGAGTATGGGGATACAGTAGATCAGGGGGCAGACAGGATAAACACTGTAATCCGGTGCAGCCGCCGTCAGCATGAGCGATATCGCCGAAAATGATACTATCACGATCATTTTGACGATGTCCGTTCCGGTAAAGTGGCCTTCCTGGAAATGGTTCGATAAGCACCGGTTTACGGACATGGAAGATACAAAGGGTTATCCGGGGAATATATATAAACCATTCGGAATCCTGTTGCAGGACATAAATAATGTTTCCCAAAAAGAAATATAATATGTTCCCAAAAGGGAACCACTATCGAATATTTCTCCGGTCCCGGAGGGGATGGGGCAAGGGCCGCAGGGGTTCCGTACCGCTTCCAGGGAGAGCATATATGAGGATCGCCGCATAACCCTGGAATATGCGCCCGTTTGTCTTCGTCAACGTCGCCATGAGCGCTGACGGGAAGATATCAACACGAGAGCGGCGGCAGGTGAGGATCTCGGGGAGTGGGGATTTCTCACGTGTTGACCGGATCAAGGCGGAGAGCGATGCCATCATGGTCGGCATCGGCACCGTGCTCGCTGACAACCCCTCACTCACCGTCAAGTCACCGGAACTCCGGGCCGAGCGTGTAGCGGCCGGGAGGGATGAGCATCCCATCCGTGTCGTGGTAGACAGCAGAGGAAGAACACCTGTTGATGCGGATATCCTCCACAAGGGGACCGGGAAGCGTATCGTCGCCGTCTCGGGTGCAGCACCCCGGGAGAGGGCGGAGACCCTCGGGGAGCACGCCGTCGTCGTCGTCGCCGGTGATGAAACCGTCGATCTTGTGGCCCTGCTCGAGGAACTGTACCGGCAGGGTGTCCGGCGCCTGATGGTCGAGGGGGGCGGAACCCTGATCTGGGCGCTTTTTGAGCAGAGGCTCGTCGACGAACTCCAGACATTCATCGGCAACATCGTCATCGGCGGTAAGGATGCCCCCACGCCGGCAGACGGTGCCGGGTTTCTCCGGGAGGCGGATTTTGCTCGATTGCGCATCATCGAGACCATTCGGCTCGATGACGGCCTACTTGTACGGTGGAGCGTTGAGAAGCAATGAGAGCGGGAGAGACCTCTCCCGCCACAGAAAAAGAGAACCTGAAGGTTACGGAACCTTCACAATCTCGTCCTTAACCTTGTAAGAACCTCCCGTGACGAGGGAGACGGTTATCTCAACCCGGTTCTCACCTTGTGCGTTGTGGATAACACGTTCTTCGCCGATGACCGCCCGCATCGTCTCGGTGACGACCTCCCCGGTCGACTTGGTCACACGGAGATCGATGTTCTTTATGAAGTCCTGGCCTTTGCCGCCACGGAACGCGATATACAGATCGTTCGTAACCCGCGAGGGGTATCCGCCCGTAATCTGGAACTCAATCTCCTTTCCCGGCGGCACCGTCTGCGTCGGGCCGGGGGCGAGCGAGACCTGGGTCGTCGGCACGGGAGTTGCCGCAGCCGTCGGAGTCTCTGTCGTGGATGGCCCGGCGTCGCTGCCCGAGCCCGTGCAGGCAGCGCTGAACGAAAATGCGAGCAGAAGCACGATCAGAGCAGATAGCAACCTGAAGTTCATAAACCATCCATGCACATCAAGGTATTTCACTCTTTCGTCATGCTCGCAACATATCAGGGATACAATGGTCTAAATATCCGATGTCGCTGCTGAATAGGCAGCCCGGCGGGAGCCTCACTCAGGCCAGGACAGCAACAGGAGAAAGACCAGGAGGGCTAGGTCCGGTTCCTATCCGGACGATCACAACGGAAAGTTTTATATTCGCAGGAAGGAACGTTCTATCTAGACACATAGAGGTGCAACAATGAACCTGCGAAGACCGAACGCGAATGAGGCGACGGGAACGAGCAACCGGTCCCGGGACGTTGTGCCCATGTCCGGCATCTGCACCCGGTGCGTCGACGGGTGCAAGGGAGCCTGCGAGATCTGGCTCGCCTCCTTCCGGGGCAGAGAAGTGCTCTACCCCGGCCCGTTCGGCGAGGTCACGGCCGGCGCGGATAAGAACTACCCGGTCGACTACTCGCACCTGAACATCCAGGGCTACGCAAGGGGGGCAAAGGGGCTGCCTGAAGGCATCGAGGCCGGCCCCGACACAGCGGTATTCCACACCGCCGACACCCGGACCGAGTACGGGTGGAACACAAAAGTCCCGATGCGGCTCCCCATCTTCACCGGGGCGCTCGGATCGACCGAGAGCGCCCGGGAGAACTGGGAGCAGTTCGCCGTCGGGGCCGCCATATCGGGCATCACGCTCGTCTGCGGGGAGAACGTCTGCGGTGTCGACCCGGGGCTGGTGCTCGACCACAACGGTAAGGTCAGCAGGTCCCCCGAGATGGACCGGCGCATCGAGACCTACCGGAAGTTCCATGATCGGTACGGGGAACTTCTGGTGCAGTTGAACGTGGAGGACACGCGGCTTGGGACGGCCGAGTATGTCTCCGCAAAGCACAACCTCGATACGATCGAGTTGAAGTGGGGGCAGGGCGCAAAGTGCATCGGCGGCGAGATTAAGGTCGCCAGCCTCACCCAGGCGAATCAGTTAAAAGATCGGGGCTACATCGTCCTCCCGGACCCGGGGATCCGCGGCGTGCAGGCGGCCTTCCGGGACGGCGCCTTAAAGGAGTTCGAGCGTCACTCCCGGGTGGGTTTCGTCACCCGGGAAGGCTTCCTCGAAGAGGTCGACCGGCTCCGTGACATCGGCTTTACGCGGGTCACCCTCAAGACCGGTGCCTACTCGGCCGTCGAGCTCGCTATGGCAATCCGCTACGGCGCCGAAGCGAAGATCGACCTCCTCACCATCGACGGCGCACCCGGCGGCACCGGGATGAGCCCCTGGCCGATGATGAACGAGTGGGGTATCCCGACCTTCTACATCGAGTCCCTTGCCTACCAGTTCTGCGAGCGGCTCCGGGAGCGGGGCATCCGGGTCCCGGATATCGCCGTCGCCGGTGGGTTTGCCGACGAAGCAAACGTCTTCAAGGCGCTTGCCATGGGGAGCCCCCACGTCCGGGCCGTCTGCATGGGCCGCGGCCTCATGATCCCCGGTATGGTCGGCAAGAACATTGCAAAGTGGCTTGAGGCAGGAGAACTCCCAAAGACTATCTCGAAGTACGGCCGCACCAGGGAGGAGATCTTCGTCTGCTACGAGGAGCTCCGGGAGAAGTACCCCGGCCGGATCGACGAGATCCCGCTCGGTGCGGTCGGGGTCTACACCTACACCCAGAAGTTCAGGACGGGGCTCCAGCAGATCATGGCCGGAACCCGGAACTTCAGCCTCGGGACGGTCGCCCGGAGCGACCTGATGGCGCTGACCGAGGAGGCAGAGACGGTCTCCGGCATACCGTACGTGATGCGGGCTTACCGTGACGCGGCTGAAGCGGTCCTCGATTCGTGAGCACGGAACTGTAGGGGCGGGGGAGCCCGGCACCACACCGCCCCCCTCTCCACCCGAGGTGAGAGACGCCGTCGATGACCAGAAACAATCCCAGAGTCGATGGATACTGAAAATCAACATCATTTGATAATATTTATCACTCGCGATAATATTTAATGCGAAGAGCGCATCAGGTGTGCCTGATACATCATGCCTACGGATACCAGTCCGACCCTCCTCATCACCGGGGGGGCGGGATTCATCGGGTCGCACCTCACAACAGAACTGCTGCAGCATGGCTACCGGGTCCGCACCCTCGACAACCTGATACCAAGGGTGCACGGCCCCGAGCGGCAACGACCCGGTCATCTCGACCCACGAGCCGAGCTCCTGGTCGGTGATATCCGGGACCCTCAACGCGTCCAGGAGGCCCTGGAAGGAGTCGACTCCGTCATTCACCTGGCTGCGGTCGTCGGGGAACGGTCGAGCATGTACCAGATCGAGAAGTACATGAGCGTCAACACCGCCGGGACCGCCGTCCTCCTCGAAGCCTTACTGGACCATCCAGTCGAGCGGCTCATCGTCGCCTCAAGCAGCGCCGTCTACGGGGAAGGTCTATACTGCTCGTACAATGGCACCACCTACCCTAAGATCCGGCGCTCGACCGGGCAGGTGGCGAAGGGGGACTGGGAGCCCCGGAGCCCGGACGGTGAGGTGATCTATCCCCTCCCCACACCGGAGACGAAGGAGGTATCACCGCTCTCGGTCTACGCCATCTCCAAGTATGACCAGGAGGAGATGTGCAGGATGATCGGTGAATCCTACGGCATCCCGACGGCCATCCTCCGGCTCTTTTCCGTCTACGGCCCGCACCAGGGGTATGCCAACCCGTACTCCGGCATGCTGACCGAGTATGCATCCCGCCTGCTCCAGGGTCTCCCGGTGCACCTCTTCGAGGACGGCTACCAGCAGCGCGACTTCGTGAGCGTCTACGACGTGGCACGTGCCTTCCGCCTGGCTCTTGAGGCCCCCGGAGCACGGGGGGAGACGTTCAACATAGGGAGCGGCCGCCCCTACACGTTTCGGACCGTCACCGATCGGTTTGCGGCGATAACCGGGCGGCAGGACCTCTCCCCCACAGTCACAGGGACCAGCCGGGTCGGGGATATCCGCCACTGCATCGCGGATATCAGCCGCGCCCGGGAGACCCTCGGCTACGAGCCGAAGATCACCCTCGAGGCTGGCCTGCTCGACCTGACCGCCTGGGTCGAGGCGGAGATCACGGAGCGGCAGAAGGTCCCGGCGCCTCTTGAGGTGCCAAAACCGTCACGCCTCCGGGTCTGAAGGCCGCCCGGGGCCCAACCTTTATTTTCCCGGCGCAGTGTTGTGGCCCCAGCATGCCCCAGAACCTCCGGATACGGGAAGTAAGGCTTGGGATCGCCCTGATCGCCCTCCCAGCGCCATCTATACCGTAAAATATGCCCTGTTCTTCGGGCAATGGCCCGTCACCTACGTGGAGTATCTCCAGCAGAATTACCCCTACCTCTTCTCGCTTGCGATGCGGAGTAACCCCTTCGACGAGACGGCGTCGCCGGTTGTACGGTGAAAGGACCAGGGTACAATATATAAGCAGACAGGGCATGACACGCCTGATTACCATGAGCGAATACTCCGTGCTGATCGGCGGAAAGGCCGGGGAGGGTATCAATACGGCAGGTCTCTCCATCGCCGGCCTCTTCTCCCGCCTCGGTTACCGCACCTACATGTACTTCGATTACCCCTCGCTCATCCGGGGGGGGCACAACTTCGCCATCATCCGGGCCTCGGAGAGAAGAATAGGAGCGCACCGCACCCCGGTCGACGTCCTTCTCGCCTTCGACCAGAAGAGTATCGATAATCACCAGGAACGGATTCGCGGCGGCACGACTGTCATCTACGACGCCTCGCAGGCGGTGAGAGGCGAGGGCTACGGCCTCCCGATCGACCGGATCATCAAAGAAGAGAAGGCGCCCCCGATCACCGGGAACTCCGCAATGCTCGGGGCGCTTGCACGAGTTGCAGGCATCGACCGGGCAATCTACGAGGACGTTCTCCGGGCGACCGTCCCCGCAAAGCACCTTGAGGCAAACCTCAGGGTCGCCCGCCGGGGCTACGATGCCGCCGGTGAGGTCTTCACCGTTGAGCCGCTCGATCACCCGGCACTCCCGGTCCTGACGGGAAACGAGGTCACGGGGCTCGGGCTCGTCTACGGCGGGCTTGAGTCCTACGTCGCCTACCCGATGACCCCGTCATCGAACCTCCTCCACTTCCTTGCCCGGCGCGCCGAAGACCTCGCCATCAAGGTTATCCACCCCGAGAACGAGATCAGCGTCATACTGATGGCCCTCGGGCTCGCCTATGCAGGCGAGAAGGCGGCGGTCGGCACATCGGGAGGCGGGTTCTGCCTGATGACCGAAGGACTCTCGCTCGCCGGGATGTCGGAGATCCCCGTGACGATCGTGATGGGGCAGAGGCCGGGGCCGAGCACCGGCATGCCGACCTACACCGCCCAGAGCGATCTCCATTTCGTCCTGAACGCAGGCCAGGGAGAGTTCCCCCGGTTCGTCGTCGCTCCCGGAGACCTCGAAGAAGCCTACACCTGGTCGGCGACCGCCCTGATGCTCTCCTGGAGATATCAGGTCCCCGCGATCATCCTCACCGACAAAACCCTTGCAGAAGGCGGCTACTCCTTTGATATCGAGGCCGTCACCCCGCCCCTCGAACAGGAGCCGGTGCTCTGGGACGGGACCGGGGAGTACCGCCGGTATGCCCGGGAGCAAGGCGGGGTATCGCCGCTCGCGTTCCCGGGGAGGGAAGGCGCCGTCGTCAGGGTGAACAGTTACGCTCACGACGAGACCGGGCTCACCACGGAGACGGCGGAGGACGTGAGGCTGCTACAGGAGAAGATGCTCCAGAAAGGCGAGAGCCTGAAGGCGGAGCTCGCGACCTATCCCACGGTGAAGGCCTACGGCCCCCGGGATGCCGGGACGACGATCGTATGCTGGGGGTCGGAGAAGTGGGCATGCATCGAGGCTGCCGAACAGTTTGGGGCGCGGGTCGTCCAGCCGCTCGTTCTTGCGCCGTTCCCCGTCCGCCATTGGAAGGAGGCGATGATCGGGGCGGGGAGAGTCGTGTGCGTCGAGAACAACGCCACCGGACAACTTGCCCGCCTCCTCCGGCAACAGGGCTTCGACCCCGGCCGCCCGGTCCTGAAGTACGACGGGCGGCCGTTTGCAGTCGACGAACTCGCGGCGAGACTCGGGGAGGTGATCGCATGAGCCCGGAGCAGTTTGCCGGAAAGCCGGCCGGCGAACTCATCAGCCCGGCAGAGAACACCTGGTGCCCCGGGTGCGGCAACTTCTCGATCCAGCACATGATGAAGTCGGCGATCGCCGAACTCTCGGAGGAGGAGGGGATACCACTCCAGAACTTCGTCCTCCTCGGCGGCATCGGGTGTCACGGGAAACTGGTCGACTACTTAACCATCAACGGTTTCTACGGCATTCACGGGCGGTCGATACCGGCAGCCACCGGGATACGCCTCGCAAACCCGGACCTGAAGATCATCTGCCACGTCGGGGACGGCGACATCTACGCCGAGGGACTCGACCACCTCATCTTCGCGGCCAAACGGAACAGCGATATCACGGTCATCGTCCACGACAACCGGGTCTACGGGCTGACGACGGGGCAGTACACCCCCACGTCACCCTTCGGGTTTCGCGGCCGCTCCACCCCCGGCGGGATCACGGAGCACCCCTTAAACCCCCTGGAGGTGATGCTCGCCGCCGGGGCCACTCACATCGCGCGGGGTTATACGAAGAAGATCCGGCACCTCAAGGACCTTTTCAAGGAGGCGATCATGCACCGGGGTTTCTCGTTCATCGACGTCCTCCAGATCTGTGCGACCTACTTCAACCTGACCGACTACTACAACACTCACGCCTACGAGATGCAGGAGGGCGAGGTCGAGACGGGCAGGTTCGAGAGCGCTCTTGGAAAGATCCGGGAGTGGGACTACGACCGGGAGGCTCCGATCCCACTCGGGACGTTCTACTCGATCGAAAAGCCGGCCTACGAGGAGAAGTTCCAGGCGCTCACCGCCGGGAAGCCGGACCGGAGGGCGCTCGTCCGGAGAGTGATCGAGGAGTGGCGCTGAACCTCGGCCAAGATCTTCATAGCCCACCCGGACCGCAGGTGCCCGGAACGGGCGGAATACCGCCGGTTTTAGCAGGTGCCCGGCCAGGGGAGATTGCCGCGGTCTTCGCTTTCCCGGCATCCGGCGAGGCCGCCTACAGCACCGGGCAGACGCTCTACGTCGACGGCGGGCTGCCCCTCTGTGCCGACTTCAGGACACCGTGGTCGTCGGGGAGTTGAGGGGCCGGGGGAATCACCCCTTCCCGGTCACGGGGGATTCTACCCTCGAACGGCTGTTATCGCTGCCGGGAGGCCCCGGCGGGCCGCCGGATCTATTCAATCAAATTAATATAATCTCATTTTTATATAATAGAACCCGAAAAAGGGCGCCCGAGGAAGTATCTGTCGGGGGAGTTGCGGCAAGGAGGACCCCAATCCTGCCGCCGGGCGATCCTTCGAGGTGAACGGCTCCGTGAGGACCAGAAGTGGATAGCTGGGTAAAGCATGGTCTTTGAGACGAAAGAGAATCTGACCGATGAAGAGATCAGCCACGGCTTGAAACTCGTCATCAGGGACGGCCTTGCCACCCAGGCGATGGTGACACTGACCGGCGGCATATTCCTCGTAGCCTTCGCCCTGCAGCTCGGGGCATCGAATACCGTCATTGGTCTGATCGCCGCCATCCCGCCGCTTGCCGAACTCCTCCAGATGCCCGCCATCTACCTCGTCGACCGGGTGCAGAACCGGCGGCTGGTGGTCGTCGCGGCATCGCTCGCCGCCCGCCTCTTCTGGATACCCATCATCCTGATCCCGTTCTTCCTCTCCCCGGAACAGGGGATCATCGTTCTCATCACCTCGATAGTCCTCTACTCAGCGTTCTCGGCGGTTTCCCACTGCGGCTGGAACTCCTGGATGCGAGATCTGATACCCCAGGACCGGCTCGGGGCCTTCTTCTCCCGGCGGCTGACCCTCTCCACAGGAATTGCACTCGTCATCAGCCTCGCCGCCGGTTTCTTCATTGACTCATGGAAAGTCGTGTTCCCGGACCTTGCAGCCTACGGTTACTCCACCCTCTTCCTGCTCGGGCTCATCGCCGGGCTCATCGGCATCACGCTCCTCGCCCGCACACCCGAGCCCCGGATGGTCACCGAGACCGAGGAGGACGGCCTGCTTGCCGCCATCCTGAAACCGTTCCAGGACATCAACTTCAAGAACCTCATCATCTTCCTCGGCTCGTGGAACTTCGCCGTCAACCTCGCGGCGCCGTTCTTCACGGTCTACATGCTGCAGAGGATCGGCCTCGACATATCGGTCGTCGTCGCCCTCGGTGTCCTCAGCCAGGTCATGAACATCGTCTTCTACCGGTCGTGGGGCCGGGTCTCCGACCGGTTCTCCAATAAGTCAGTCCTCGCCGTGAGCGGCCCGCTCTTCATGCTCGCGATCTTCGCGTGGATGTTCGTCACGCTTCCCGATGTCTACGTCCTGACCTATCCGTTGCTCATCCTCATCCACATCCTTATGGGGATATCGCTTGCGGGGGTCTCGCTCGCCTCGGGAAACATCAGTCTGAAGATGGCCCCGCAGGGCCAGGCGACCAGTTACCTTGCAGCGAGCACCTTCATGAACTCAGTCGCCGCCGGGATCGCCCCTATCCTCGGCGGGCTCTTCGTAGACTTCTTTGCCGAGCGGGAACTGATATGGACCCTGATCTGGAAAGATCCGGTGCGAGAACTCGTCTTTGTCACCCTCGACCTGCAGCAGTGGGAGTTCTTCTTTCTCTTCGCCTTCATCCTCGGGCTCTACTCCCTTCACCGCCTGACGGCGGTGCAGGAGGAGGGGGAGGCGAAGGAGCAGGAGGTCGTCGACGAGCTCATCGCAGGGGTCCGGCGGGATATGCAGAACTTCTCCCCGGCGGGAGGCCTCCGGGACCTGGTGAAGTTCCCCTTCTCGTCGGCCAGGATACGGCGGAGGAAGAAGAAGCGATAAGCGCGGGGGCGCCCAGATACCGTCATGAACCCGGGCAGCCCCGTGCGGCGTCACGGATCGGAGGTGCCCACACCAGTTTCATCGTCGCTGCGCTGCTGGCAGCTCTGCTGACCCCGGGGTTTCCCTCTCACCGGCACCGCGGGACGGCGTCGTGACCCTCCGGCTCCCCGGCCCGAAAGCAGCATCTCCGTCGAGGAGGCGCTCCGGATCTATGCCGAAGTGCCGCAGACCCTCGTCGACGTCGGGCAGGTCCTCTGGGCGGCACAGGGGGATCACGGACAGCCGGGGATACCGGACCGCCCTCCGCCGGCGCCCCCTAACCCCTGGAGGTCTATTGCATCGATTCCAAAATAATAGACCATATCCGGCCTTCGTCCCCGGGAATGAGCCGTATCCGGTTCTCCTCCGGGATCTCCCCCTGGAGTGGACCGTGGCGGATATCGCCCTGGGGGGAGGGGACCGGGGAGGGGGAAACCCCCTCCCCGCAGGCGGGTACCCGTACGTTCCTCCTCAAAGCCCCCGCCCCTGGAGGCGGGGAACGCTGCCGGAACGTGCGAAGGTTCGCAGAACCGGAGCATGAGCACCGGCAGGTGTGAAGGCAGGAGTTTGAGCACTATCAGGTGTGAGTGAGGAGGCCGAAGGCCGGGCGGAGTGGGGGTTTCGCGGGTATCACCTTGCGGGGGGGACCCCTCGCGCCCTTCAGGTGCGCAGGACACCACGGGTTTCACGAAAAATCGGTGGAGAGGTGGGCTGTCGCCGGCATGGCAGGTACTCTCCCGAAGTTGTCCCTCTCACCCCATCCGCGGTGCGGCCTTCTTCACCGACGGCTGCTGCTGGCTGACGCAGTGGATCGCGCCAAACCCCGGGACCATCGCCGTGCAGTCGATGCCGACGACCTCGCGATCCGAGAAGACCTGCTGGATCTCTGCTATGGCGACCTCATCGTTCGGGTGGCCGAAGACCGGCACCAGCACGACGGTGTTACCGATATAGAAGTTCGCGTAACTTGCCGGCAACCGCTCCTCGCCGCCGACCGCCCCCGGCATCGGCAGCGGGATGACCGTTAAGGGGTTGCCGTCCTGGTCGGTCGACGCCCGGAGGATCTCATAGTTCTCCTTCAGGACGGCGTAGTTCACATCGTCCTCGTTCTCCTCGAGGGCGCAGAAGACCGTCGTCGGGTTCACGAACCGGGCGATATCGTCGATGTGGCCGTCGGTGTCGTCGCCGGCGATCCCCTGCTTTAACCAGATGACGTGACGTGCACCCAGGTAGGCCTCCAGGTAGGCCTCGATATCCTCCCGGGAGAGATCCGGGTTCCGGTTTGGGTTTAAGAGGCAGGCCTCCGTCGTGAGGACCGTGCCCCGCCCGTTCACCTCGAACGAACCCCCCTCCATGACGATCCCGGGCGTAAAGAGGGGGAGACCCATATCACGGTTCATGAAGAGCGGTATACGGGTATCCTCCATGAGTTCCGGGTACTTCTCCCCCCAGGCGTTGAACGTCCAGTTCACCATCGCGAGTTCCCCCGTCTTCGGGTTGACCACGAACGTCGGGCCGTAGTCCCGGAACCAGACATCGGCGTAATCAGCGACGTGGAACCTGACGCCCCCCGTATTGACACCTTCTTCTTCCAGCATCGCCTCGACCCGGAAGCGCATCTGCTCGCTGGTGACGAGCAGGTTGACGGTCTCGGACCCGCGGAGCGCCGCAATGATACCGACGTAGGCCGCCTCCACAGCGGAAAGGTCGGGGAACGTCTCGGGATCGTGGGGCCAGGAGAGCCAGACGGCATCGTGCAACTCCCACTCCGCCGGCATGCGGTAGCCGAGCGCCTGCGGAGTCCTGCCCGGCGGGAGCCTCCGGGTGAGCACCCCGTAGGTCTCCGGCCGCCGGTTCCGGAAGAAGCCCCAGCCTTCCCGAACGGCTTCGTTCTCCGCGAGATCGACCTCAACGACGAGGATCTCCTCACCAGTCTCCCCTGCCCGGGCAAGAACGTTCCCGAAGGCGTCGGCGACGAACGAACTCCCGAAGAACCGGATATCGCCCTCGTCGCCCACCCGGTTGACGGCAGCGACATGGACGCTGTTTGCTATCGCGTGGCCCCGCTGCACTGTCTCCCACGCCTCCCGCCAGTCGCCCTCTGGGGGCTCCTCCTCCCCCGACATCCGGCCAATCGCGGTCGGGTAAAATATGATCTCCGCACCCTGCAGAGCAACCACCCTCGCGGCTTCCGGGAACCACTGGTCGTAACAGATGAGCACGGCGATCCGACCATACCGGGTATCGTAGACCCGGTAGCGGTCCCCGGGCTGGAAGTAGGCCTTCTCGTAGAAGAGCGGGTCGTAGGGGATATGCACCTTCCGGTAGGGGGGGAGCAGTTGCCCGTCTGCATCGATCACGACCGCCGTGTTGTAGTAATCTCCAGAGGCCGTCCGCTCGTAGAGCGGCACAACGATCACCACGCCGTGCTCCCGGGCAAGCGCCGAGAACGCTTCGGTCGAGGTTCCTGGAATGGTCTCGGCAAAGAAGGAGGCATCTCTATTCTCGTACTGCGGGAAGTAAGGAGTCCGGTAGAGTTCCTGCAGGCAGAGGATCCGGGCACCCTCTGCGATCGCCGCTTTTGCCATATCGAGGGTGTGCTCCAGGTTGCGGTCGAGATCCTCGCTCACCGCCGTCTGGATGAGGCCGATCTTCTGTGTGCTCATCTGTATCATCTCACCGTATCGGTAGGGCATTCCAGCGTCTTATATCAACCGCCGGGCCATAGCGTTATCCGGTATCGCAGCCTGTATTTACAGGAGAAATGGAGTTCGCGACAACCCTCCTCATCGCCGTCGGCCTTGCGATGGATGCGTTCGCCGTTGCGGTCAGTGGAGGGGCCGCCGTGCGGGACGGCCGGGCCAGGTATGCCCTCATCGTCGGGGCGCTCTTCGGCGGATTCCAGGCAGGGATGCCGGTGCTCGGGTGGCTCGGCGGGGTGAGCCTGACTTCGTTCATCGGGGCCTACGGCCCCTGGATCGCCTTCTTGCTGCTTGCCCTGATCGGCGGGAAGATGATCGTCGAGGCGGTGCGGGGGGACGGCGATAACGTGCAGTTTGCCACCGCGAGCATGGCAACCCTGCTTCTGCTCGCCGTTGCGACAAGCATCGACGCTCTGGCGGTCGGCGTCACCTTTGCCGTGCTGGATACGCCGGTCCTCTGGCCCGCAATCACGATCGGCGCTGTAACCTTTGCCCTCTCCGCCACCGGTGTGCTGATAGGGAGTTCGTTCGGCCGGTTATTCGGGCGGAAAGTCGAGATCCTCGGCGGGGTGATCCTGATAGGCATCGGTATCCGTATTCTGCTCGACCATATCATCTTCTGATGCTCAGGCTGCCTCGTCCAGGATCCGCCGCATATCAAAGGCGAGATCTTTACTCTCCTGGTCGAGCGCGACGAGCCTGAGATCCTGCGCCGACCGAACGCCGATACCGAGTTCTGCCGCCCGGGCGATCAGGTCCATCGCAAAGATCCGGCCCCGCATCACCTCCGGCGTCGAGCCGTAGCTGCGGAGCAGCGCGATCCCGGCGGCATCGAGGGCCACGCGGTCTGTACTCGCGAGGATGATATTCGGCGCGATGAGGCCGCCCTTCTCGGGACCCCCGGACGAGAACCCCTCCGTCGCATCCATGATAGTGATATCACAGGCACAGAACCGGTTTATCTCGGCGATCATCCTGCGCTGGTGCGGCGACGTGTGTAGTTCCGCCATGTAGTTGTAGCCGTTTTCGGGGTTCCTCTTCGCCACGGCCCCTACCTGGTTCTTCAGAGAGAGGGAGACATGCCCGCCGAACCGGTGGGTCTTTAAACAACAGGTCTGAACCACCGCATCGGCCTCCCGGAAGAGCCGGGCGATCAGAAACCCCCGTTCCCAGTGGAGGCCGTCCGGGGGGACCGCCTCCCACCCCTCCGGAGGGAGGTCGTCGAGCGCCACCACCTCTGCTCCCATCCGGGCCGCTATACCGACTGCACCCCGGTTCTTCAGCACCGCACGCGTCTCCCCCATCCCGCTCCGCTCCCCGAGCCGGATCGTCCGGGCACCGGCATCGCGGACCTGTCCGAGGATGGCCTCCAGGGTGTCGGGATGGGTCGTCGCGGGGAACGGGTCGTCGCTGTTGAAGTTCGCCTTGACCGCGACGTCTTTCCCGTCGAGGGAGGGGGGTCCGACCTCGTGCCAGAGCGTCTTTACGGCGTGGTAGCGATCCGATGCATCGATGATGTAGACTTCAGATGCCGCAGGAGATGCCATGCGCGCAGAGTGACCTGCCAACCTATAAATATATACGCCGCCCGGCCCTGCAGAAACCCGGTTACCAGGGGGACAACAGATTCGAGGGATTGCAATTTTCCTGATAAGGGGGGACGGATAGCGGCCCGAGCCCCTGTCGGGATGAAAGAGGCGATGAGCAACCGAGGGAGCGCCGGGAACCGGGAAAACCCAATGCACCAGAGCAGGGGGGTATCGTCTCGCAGGGGGGGTGTGATTCCCGGTATCCCTTCGGAAAGCCATCCTGGCACCGACATCGGCGAAGAGCGCCGCCCCAACCAGGCGCCCGGGTGTGTGGATCCGGGCGTCGCATTCGACACGTATAAGAGCACCACGAACGCAATACGTAGTAAAACCTCAGACATCGTAGAGACCGCGCATACTTGCGTGGAATGCTCTCGGAGGACACGAGGCAGAGCCCGGGGTCTTCGGAGAGAGAAAAGGTATGAGGCCAGTACAACCATGACTTCCAGAATGCATACCCCCCACACCACCTGTCCCAGCTGCCACGAAGAGGTCTTCCTGGACGAACTCGTGGGCGGGCGCTGCCCCCTCTGCGGATATTCCCTCGACGAAGACGATGGAACATGCAACGAGTATGAGGAGACCCTCGAACGTTCCGACCTCGGGTGGATGATCTTTCAATTCTTTGTCTTCAAACGGTTCTGCAACAAGGGAGCAAACCCGTTCCAGGTCATGCAGATCCTCTCCCGGTATGAGGAGCTCAGCCAGTGCAACCCCGCTGACGCGGAGAAGATGCAGTTTACTCTGGAAGTTCCGATGAGCCGCTGGGAACAGCTGCTCCCGAAAAGGTGCTCGAAGTGCGGCAGAATGTTCGTCTCGGGCGGAAAAGCGGTGATCTCGGGAGACCTCCAGTCCCCCGAACACCCGAAAGCGTATATCTGCCCGTCCTGCTGATCAGTAGGTCCGGGCAACCAGGGTGGACATGCCCTTGCCGCCGCAGGCGATGCACGGGCCGTCCGAGACGGTGATCAGGTCCGATCGGATATCGGACCCGAGGATGCTCGCATCCACAGCCGCCTCAATTTTTTCTGCGCATTCCTGTGACCCACACCAGTGAACGACCGCAACCCCGTTCTTCACCGCGATAGCGGTCTCATCGAGGGTCCCGACAACGGTGATCCGGTCGGCCATCGCCTGCCGCGCCGCCTGCGAGATCCCCTCCCTGAACTCTGCAAGGACCGAGAATACTCCTTCAACGACGCCCCGGCGGTCGAGCGTGATCTTCTGGCCGCTCCGCGTGACGGCAACGACCGTGTTCGCGTCGATGTCGCGCGGCCCGATCTCGATCCGCAGCGGGACACCACGCATCTCCCAGTGGTAGTACTTCGCGCCCGGGCGCATGTCCCGACCGTCCAGTTTCACGACAAACCCGGCGTTCCGGAGATCCTCCTCGAGCGCCGCAGCCGCCGTGAGCACTTCGTCGCGCCGTTTCCCGACGATGATCGGCACGATGACGACCTCTATCGGCGCAACCTCCGGCGGCAGCACGAGCCCTTTGTCGTCGCCATGGATGCTGATTGTGGCCGCAATCGACCGCTCGGATATGCCGTAGCAGGTCTGGTAGGCATACTGCCGCTCCCCGTTCGCATCCTCGTAGGTGATATCGTAGGTGCGGGAGAAGTGGTCGCCGAGCATGTGCACCGTCCCTATCTGGAGCGTCTTTCCATCAGGCATGATGGTATCGACCGCGATGGTGTAGTCGGCACCCGGGAATTTGTCCCAGTCGGGGCGACGGGATATGATCACCGGCACCCGGAGGCTCTCGTAGAACTCCTTATAGAGGCCGAGTGCGACCTCGACCTGCGCCGCAGCCTCCTCCCGGGTCGCATGCACGGTATGCGCCTCCTTAAACGACGTGATCTCCCGGAGACGGATGAGCGGGCGGGTGTGTTTCGTCTCGTAGCGGAACGTGTTGACGATCTGGTAGAGTTTCAGGGGCAGGTCGGTGTGAGACCGGATCCAGAGCGAGTACATCGGGTAGATGGCGGTCTCGCTCGTGGGCCGGAGAGCGAGCGGCACGTCGAGCTCATTCTTGCCGCCGTGGGTGACCCAGTAGACCTCGTCCTCGAAACCCTTGATGTGCGTGGCCTCCTTCATGAACTCGGTCTCGGGGATCAGGAGCGGAAACATCGTCTCCTCATGGTCGCGGTCCATCAGGTTCCGGAGTATCCCGTATGCACGTTTCCTGATGGCGAACCCATGGGGATACCAGACGTATAGCCCCTTGACCGGGTAGCGGACGTCCATGATCTCGGCTCGCCAGAGAACCTCATTGTACCACTCGGAAAAATCGTCTTTCCGGGGAAGTGCGCCTGTATCTTCTTCCATCCGTCTCGTACCTCAAAAATTATGATTGCCTCTCTAAGCGATCATACTTATGATTGCCGGCGTAATAAATGCCTCTACGACCGCGGCAACCGCCAGGAGCGGGACGACTACCCGGAGAAAGAGGCGGGCCAGAGACCAGGCTCCGGCAGCGGCATCGCCTCTTCCATGCCACTCGGCGATGAGTTCCTGCCCGAGGAGGAGCCCGAGACCCCCCGCGATAAGGAAGGAGGGGATCTCGAAGATGCCGTGCGGGACGAGCGCCGCCGCGATGAAGAGCAGACCCTGCTGCTGCCGCACGAGTTCCGCCACCGCACCGATCAGGAGCCCGTTCGCCGTGAGGATCAGCACCGTGACCACGCCGAAGGAGGCTCCCCCGAGGAAGAGGAGGGCGCAAGTGCTGAGATTGTTTATGAATATCTTACCCGCAAGGACTGGCGGGGAGTCGGAGAGGAGCTGGCTTGCGACCTGGTCGCGGAAGAGCGTCATGACCTCCGCGCCGACCGCCGGGTCGCGGGCCACAGCAACGACGCCGAGGCCGACCGAGACGGCAAAGAGGACAGCCGCAAGACCCGTGGCCCCGGCGAGTGAGCCCTCAGACATAGAGCACCATCCGCACCAGGTCCCGTATTCCCGGCGCCATGCCGACAACGATCATGGCAAGCAGGATGAGGTGCCAGAGACCTGAATTTCCCTCCCGCCTATACATCTCAAGGACATAAATGGCAGGGATGATGACCGCGATCTTGAGGAAGAACATCGAAAACGCTGTGCCGGTCGCGTCGATCAGGCTCGAGCCCACGACGTGCTGCTCCACGTAGTGGACAGGATGGATATCGATGCCGTAACTCGTCGCGCTGGCATCCAGCATATGGCCGAAGATCAGGAGTTTGTAGAGGATATTTGAGGCATACGACCACTTCAGGCCGTAGACCAGGAACGCCCAGAGAGCAAGCGACGTGATGAGCGCGAGCATGAGGATGGTGGCGAGGACATCGAGCGCAATCCTTGCCTCAGTGAGGCCGAACCAGACGAGCGCCGCGGTGGCAAGAAGGCAGGCGGCGATGCCCGTCCCCCCGTAGACCCGGCTGTAACGGGCGACGATTCCTTCGTTCTCCGCGAGTTTTCCCGCGAAGAGGGCGACCGCCGCAACTGCGAAGATCGTGAAGAAGATCAAGGGTGTGATCAGGAGGAACCGGAAGTCCGATGTGACCATACCGGTATCCTCGACGACACGCAGCAGCCCGCCGAGGACGACGAAGGGCAGGGTCGCAAGCACGAGCTCGTCGTCGATGGCGATCTTATACCGCCGGAGCCCCCGGTAGACGAGGTAGACTGCGACGATGAGGATCAGGGCGTAGGTCAGCGTATCGATGAGCGTATACGCCTGGCCGTATCGGATGGGATCGATGTAATATTTGTAGAGGAACTCCCTAATCATTACTGATCTTAATGAGCGCAGACGGCATAAATCTACTCAGAACCAAGGTCTTCGACAAGTCCAAATGGATGCAGCTCCCTCGTGATGTCGTCATCGGCCACGACGTCATCGAGCAGATCCCGGCTGTCTGCGAAGACCTTGCTCTCGGCGACTCTGTGCTCATCATATCGGGGAGCCAGACGAGGGATATTGCCGGGAGGAGGGTTGAGGCGCTTCTTGAGGACTCCTACGACGTTGTGACGTTTGCCGCCGCCGGTGACAAACCCCTCGAAACCATCAAGAAGGCCGAGGCGGCGGCAGCGAAGGCCAGGTTCGTCATCGGTGTCGGCGGGGGCCGGGTCATCGATACCGCGAAGATCGCTTCCTACAACGCCGACCGCCACTTCATCAGCGTCCCCACCGCCGCATCGCACGACGGCATCGCCTCCTCGCGGGCCTCGGTCCCGACCGCCGACGGGAACGTCTCGCTCGCCGCCGAACCGCCCATCGCCGTCGTCGCCGATACCGCCATCATCGCTTCGGCGCCCCACCGGCTACTGGCATCTGGGTGTGCGGACATCATAGCAAACCACACCGCAATCCTCGACTGGGAACTCTCCCACCGCCTCAGGGGCGAACCGCTCTCGGAGTATGCGCTGACGCTCTCCCGGATGACCGCCGAGATCCTCTTCCGGAACGCCGACCTCATCAAACCGCACTCCGAGGAGAGCGCCTGGCTGGTGACGAAAGCGCTGGTCTCTTCAGGCGTCGCGATGAGTATCGCGGGGTCGTCCCGGCCCGGCAGCGGCGGCGAGCACAAGTTCTCCCACGCTCTGGACCGGCTTGCACCGGGAAAGGGTCTTCACGGGGAGAAATGCGGTATCGGGGCCATCATAACGATGTACCTCCACGGCGGGGACTGGAAAGGGATCCGCGACTCGCTACGGAAGATCGGTGCACCGACCACTCCGGCCGATATCGGCGTCGACGACGAGACGGCTGTTGCGGCGCTGCTCGCCGCCCGGACGATCCGGCCGGAGCGGTTCACGATACTGGATATGGGGCTGACCGTGGAGTCGGCGCGGGACCTCGTGAAGATGCTCTACCGGGAGTGAGTGACAGATGGTACAACAGAAGACAAAGGTGACGCTGATCGGCGCCGCGCTCGCAAAGCCGGGGCTTGATTTCGTCTATGAAGGCAGCACATGCACCGAGTGCGAGAGCTGCAAGGTGCGCAAGGTCTGCCACAACCTGCAGTCCGGGAAGAAATACCGGATCGTTGCGATCCGCTCAAATACCCGGCATGACTGCCCGGTTCACCACGAGGCGGCGGTCGCGATCGACGTCGTGGAGGCCCCCATCGTCGCGCTGATAGGCGCCGATATGGCGATAGCGAACTCCAAGGTCAGGTACGAGTTCTCCTGCACGAGAACTGAGTGCCGGAGTTACCGGCTCTGCCGACCTGACGGCATCATCGAGGGGGATAAGTACATCGTCGGGGAGGTCATCGGCAACGCCCCCGACGTCTGCGAACGGGGCCGCCCCCTGAAACTGGTGGAACTGCGGCCGATCTGACGCTACGGCCTGCTCGCGAGAGAGAGTCGTCGGGCAAGAGCGAGGAGGTCCTCCCGGTCACAGAGTGTCGAGAGCCACGACGCAGGAATTGCCCGACACCCAAAGCACGCCCCGGCGAGTCCGCCGACGATCGCGCCGACGGTATCAGCATCGCCCCCGAGGTTGACCGCCGTGACCACCGCATCACGGAAGGATGAGGCTTCCATGAAGACCCTGACAGCGCAGTGGGTGCAGAGGAGGGCGTCGAGCGAGGGCTCGGGCGGGTATGCCTGGTAGTCTTCGAGCAGCCCCCGGAGTTCCGGATCATGACAGGCGGCGAGAGCATGCCCGAACGCCGCACCTGCCTCTTCTCCCCGGCACATCCCGCTGACCATCCGGTTGACGAACGCCGAGGCTTCGCCGGCGGCGGTGTCGAAGTGGGTGACCCCCGATGCAGCGAGGCTTGCTTCCCGCACCTCCCGGGGTGAATAGAAGATGCCGACCGGGACCCCTCGCATCACGCTCCCGTTGCTCCTGCTCCCTCCTAGCGTCTCATGCGCCATCCTCGCGGCATCCCTGGGGCCGACACCGCTCTCGATCAGGTCGAGGACGGCCCGGGAAGTCGGCCCGAAGAATCCCGGATGGGCCCGGTATGCGCGGATTAAGCGCCGGGCGAAGTCGTCCGTGTCGAACCCCCCGCACTGGACGAGGGTCTCCGCGAGAGCTGACGCCTGCAGAGTGTCGTCGGTGTACTGGCCTGGAAGGGTATTATGAATCCCGCCCCCGTGCATCTCCGTTACCCGAACCGACGGCGGCGGAAGGCCTTCCAGGGGCGCGCCCAGTGCGTCGCCGATTGCAAGCCCGATGAGCGCCCCGACTGCCCGCATCTTGTGCATATAAAAAGATCACCAACAAATTATATCTACCCGCGGACAGTAGTATTCTTCGAGGAAAGGTGATATTGTGCAAAAAGAAGAGCTGCTCCACTTACACATGCTGTTAGTCCACATCAGAAAGTATTATGAAAGCACCACAGGAGAGGATGTCCCGACGGACCAGTATAACGCACTCCACATCTCACCCGTCCATATCCATAAGAATAAGGTAACACATAAAAAGGCTATCCTGACTCTGGGAAACGAGATAGTCCAGCACATCAGGGCCAACCATAACCCATACATCGAATACCACGCCGATTTTCAGTCCGAACGGATTGCAACCGAACATTAAACGATGAACGATACCGATACTCTCCGGGAGATCATCTCCCGCATCCTTTCTCTCGGCCCCGAGCCCGCCGACGTCCAGAAGATCAAACTTGATGTCTGCCGGGAGTACGGCATCAATATGCCCAAAAACTCCGCAGTTCTCGCCGCAGCCATGCCGGACGAGCGCGAGCGGCTCCGGCCGATTCTCCTGGTCAAACCTACCCGGACACTCTCAGGGGTGGCGCCCGTCGCGGTGATGACCTCACCCCACCCCTGCCCCCACGGAAAGTGCCTCCCCTGCCCCGGCGGGCCGGAGCATCCTTTCAAGTCTCCCCAGAGTTACACAGGAGAGGAGCCGGCAGCGCTCAGGGCCCGTGAGCACGCGTTCGACCCCTACAGTCAGGTTCAGGCCCGTCTCGGGCAGTTCGAGGCGCTCGGCCACCACATCGATAAGGCAGAGCTGATCGTGATGGGCGGGACGATGACCGCCCGAACGGTCGAATACCAGGAGTGGTTCGTCGGGGCCGCCGTGCAGGCGATGAACGACTATCCCCGGGCCGGAATCCCGCTGGAAAAGCCCGATCTAGCGGCGGTCTTTGCCGCGAACGAGACATCGAGGGTCCGATGCGTCGCGACCACGTTCGAGACGAGGCCGGACTGGTGCCGGAAGGAGCATATCGACCGGATGCTCACGATGGGCGTGACCAAGGTGGAGGTCGGCGTCCAGCACCTGGACGACCGGATCCTCGACTACAACCGGCGGGGCCACTCGGTCGCAGACTCAGTCGAGGCGAACTGCCTCCTGCGCGACGCCGGGCTGAAGGTGGGGTTCCATGTGATGCCGAACCTCCCCGGAGCGAGCCTGGCCGACGACCGGCGGATGTTTGAGGAACTCTTCGCCGATCCACGGTTCCGGCCGGACTTCCTGAAGATCTACCCGACCCTGGTGACGCCGGCATCTGAGATCGAGGCCCTCTGGGAGCGGGGCGACTACCGGCCCTACACCGAGGAGGAACTGATCGACCTCATTGCCTACGGAAAATCGCTCCTCCCGGAGTACGTCCGCCTCCAGCGTATCCAGCGGGACATACCGGCAAAGCTGATCGTTGCGGGTTCACGGCACAGCAACTTCCGGCAGCTTGCAGAGGAGCGGCTTCATTCGCAGGGGCTCCGGTGCCGGTGCATCCGGTGCCGCGAGGTGGGCAGGACGATTGCGCCGGAGGCGGCGGCGGTCTCGACCTATGCCTACCGGTCCTGCGGCGGGGAAGAGCGGTTCATCCAGGCGGGCTCGGAAGACGCCCTTGTCGGGTTCGCCCGTCTCCGGTTCCCGCACCAGCCCTTCCGCGACGACCTCGTCGGCGCGGCGCTCCTGCGCGAGCTCCACGTCTACGGGAGCGTGGTGCCTCTCAGCACCCCGGCGGCGACCGACGAGTGGCAGCACCGTAGTTTCGGCGTCCGGCTCCTCGCCGCGGCAGAGGAGGAGGCCCGCGACCACGGTTACCGGCGGCTCGCTGTGATGAGCGGTGTCGGGGTGCGGCCCTACTACAGGAAACAGGGATATGAACGAGTGGGCCCATACATGATCAAGACGTTCTCATGAAGCCCGCAACGCTCGAGTTTGTGAAGCAGAGGTTCACTGAGTACTATCAGAGGCAGAACCTCGCCGCTCCGTCATCCCTTGAGCAGCGCGAATGGGGGTTTGTCTTCTTTGACGCCTCGGCCGAAGTCAGGATGCGGCGGCACATGGCGTTTGTGGATCCGCAGGAACTTGCAGCCTACGTCAAAAACCTGGTTCCCGCTCACGTCTATTACTCGACGGCCTACTACCAGACGCCGTCCGCGCCGACGATGAACGATAAGCACTGGGCCGGCGCCGACCTGATCTTCGATCTCGACGCCGACCAGATCGTCCGCGGCCCCTACGCAGTGATGCTTGCGCGGGTCAAGGAGGAGACCTTGAAACTGGTTGGGATGCTCGTCGACGAACTCGGATTCTCCCGGAACCATATCAGGATCGCCTTCTCCGGGGGGCGCGGTTACCATATCCACGTCACCGATATTGCCGTCCGGGGCTGGGGGAGCCCGGAGCGGCGCGAGATCGTCGACTACGTCTGCGGTATCGGGATCGACCCCGCCGTGATGCTCGACCTCACCGCGGCTCCCAGGACCGGGTGGCGGCGGCGCTACGCCGATGCCCTCCGTGACCACCTGCTCTGGCTTCGCGGCCTCGACCCCGCGGAGGCGACGGCCTGGCTGACGGGGCCGGCCGGGATCAGCAAACGGGCGGCTGCAGAGTTCCTTGCAGGCCTCGGCGCTCTTCCGGAGAAGGACCCCGGCGACCTCCTGCAGGACCGGGTCGTCCGGGCGATTGTGGCTGCACCTGACTTTGGCAGCCGGGTCCGGGACGCAGGGGCACGTGCGGATGAGCCGGTCACGACCGATATCAAGCGGCTGATCCGGGCGCCGGGGTCGCTGCACGGCGGCAGCGGCATGCGGGTGGTGCCGCTCGATATCCGGGACCTCGCTGATTTCGACCCGCTCGTGGACGCAGTGGTCTTCGGCGAGCGGGAGGTACGGGTGGAGATGAAAGCAAACTTCACCACATCCCTGCTCGGGAACACCTACACGCTCAAGATTGGGGCCGCGAAAGTCCCCGAGGCGCTGGCGGTCTTCCTCTGCTGCCGGAACATGGCGGAGATCGCCGGGGGTGCATGAAATGGCCGCCGACCTCTTAGAGAAACTGCGGCAGATGCTGCTTGACATGCACCACTCGGGAAGGCTCTCCGATATCGAGCCCGGCCTCTACGAGGATGCCCGGGCGTACGTCGAGAAACTTAAGGCGGACTACTACGGTCTCGAAAACCCCCTGGAGAGTCGGGCGGGAAGCCTGCTCATCGAGGAGATAGGGAGCGTCACCGAGACTGTGCAGGAGATCTTCTCCATCCGGACCCGCCAGATCCTTGACCTTGCGTTCCAGCAGATCGAGGGACAGTACTTCGATAAGGAAGAGGCGAGAAAGATGCTCCCGGCGGAGCGGATGATGTACGGGCAGATCGTCGACGCCATCGAGGGCTGCCGGGAAGTGCTCGTCCACGGGGAGGAGTACTCATTCAACGGCAGCGGTGCAGCCGCCGTCGACAGGATCGACCTTATCGATGATGCCCCGGCGGCCTCCGGATCAGGCGTGCCGGCGGCCCCCGCTCCCCGCCCTGTCCAGTCTCCTTACGCCCTCGTGCACATCCGCTCCGATATGGAGTCGTTCATGGGAGTGGACGGCAGAGTCTACGGGTTGAAGCAGGGGGATATCGTCACCCTGCCGGAAAGCAATGCAGACGTGCTCTGCGAGCACGACATAGCCTTAAATATTAGGCTTAACAAGTAATATAGGTACTCGAATCTATTGAATAGAGGCTACTATCATGAAAATGCCATCAAAATTCAAGACGTACTGCCCATTCTGCAGAAATCACCAGGTTCATGAAGTCGTGAAGGTGAAGAAGGGCAAGGTACGCCATTTCAACTGGATCGACCGCCAGAAAGGGCGCAGGAGCATGGTGGGCAACATGGGCAAGTTCAGCAAGGTGCCCGGCGGCGACAAGCCGACGAAGAAGATCAACGTCAGGTATCGCTGCACTGTCTGTGGAAAGGCGCACCTCCGGCCGGGATTCCGGATCGGTAAATTTGAACTTACGGAGTGAGGTTATTATGGTCCGGCTGAACAGAGAGAATAGGAGCACATTCCTCCGGGTAAAGTGCCCCGACTGTGAGAACGAACAGATAGTCTTTGAGAGAGCAAGTACCGTTGTGGAGTGCAGCGTCTGCGGGCGTATCCTTGCAGAGCCCCACGGCGGAAAAGCAGATATAAAGGCTGATATACTGGCAGTACTTGAGTGATTATTCCATGCATGAGAGAGAGTGGCCCGAAGAAGGAGAACTCGTCGTATGCACGGTCGCGGACGTCAAGGACTTTGCGGCGTTCGTGACCCTGGATGAGTACGACGGGCGAAGAGGGCTCATACCGATATCCGAGATAGCACGGGGCTGGATAAAGTATATCCGGGACTACATACGGGAAGGACAGAAGGTCGTCTGCAAAGTCCTGGGTGTGGACCCCGACCGCGGCCACATCGATCTCTCGCTAAAAGACGTAAACGAACACCAGCGGCGCGAGAAGATTCACGAGTGGAAGAGCGAACAGAAGGCCACGAAATGGGTCGGGTTCGCCTCCGAAGCCGCGGGAGTGAACCGTGAGGTCATCGAAGAGGCCATATACCGTGAATACGGCCTGTTGTACCCGGCCTTCGAGGATATCGTCACCACCGGTGGCGAGGCAGCAGATAGGCTGAAACTCGACGAGCCGGTCAAGGAAGCGCTCATCTCCATCGCGCACGAGAACGTGAAGGTCTCGAGGGTGACCATCACAGGGCATCTTGTCCTGACGTCGCCCCGGCCCGACGGCGTCAACGTTATCCGCCGGGCGCTCCGGAGTGCCCAGCCGAAGGTCGAAGATGCGGAGATCGACCTGATCTACGTTGGAGCACCAAAATACCGGATAAAGGTAACCGCACCCGATTACAAAGCGGCAGAGAAAGTCATCGAGAAGGCGGCAAACGCTGCCGTCGGTGTGGTTGAACGGGCAGGCGGTTCCGGTAAGTTTATCCGGAAGCAGAAGGCCGGATAAGACCGTATGAGTAGCCGCATTCGCCGCTGTCCGCATGACTTGAGGTACACGCTTTCTCTGGTCTGCCCGGTCTGCGGCCGGCCGACACGGCCGGCTCATCCGGCACGTTTCTCCCCTGAGGATAGATACTGTAGTTACAGGAGGGCGGTACGCAGATGGAAGACGTCACCGTGAATTTTTTCCGGGAAGATACCGTCGGCGCTCCAATCCTGGTCGAGGGCCTGCCCGGTGTCGGGCACGTCGGAAAACTCGTTGCCGACCATCTGGTCGACGAACTCGGGGGCGAGAAGATAGCGGAGATCTCTTCGATCCATTTCCCGCCGCAGGTGGTTGTCGACGAGCAGGGCGTCACTCACCTGGTCAATAACGAGATATATCGCTGCGAGAAAGATGGAATAACGATCCTCTTTCTCGTGGGCGACTTCCAGAGCACCTCGGCCGAGGGCCACTACATCCTGGCCGAGCGCTACCTGGATATCGCCGAGAAACTCGGTGTCCGGCGGATCTATACGCTCGGGGGTTACGGCGTCGGCCACCTGGTCGAGAACCCAAGGGTGCTCTCTGCCGTCAATATGGAGCATCTCCGGCCGGAGGTGGAGGCGGCCGGGGGATCGTTTGAGAACGCCCGGAGCGGCGGGATGATCATGGGGGCGTCGGGGCTCCTGCTCGGCCTCGGCGAGGTGCGGGGTCTCGAAGGGATCTGCCTTATGGGCGAGACAAGCGGCTACCTCGTCGACCCGAAGAGCGCCGACAGCCTCCTTGCGGTCCTCTCGCACATGATCGGGATCGAGGTCGACCATACCTCCCTGCAGGAGCGTGCGGAGGATATGGAGCAGGCCATAGAGAAGATCCGGGAAGCCGAAGAGGCCAAGACCCGGGAAGAACTCAATTATATCGGATAGTGCTTCTTTTTTTGGGCTTCCAGGGAAAACCATGCCGGGAACCCTCGTGTACGCACCCCGGTTCCGCGAGGTGTGCATGGGCCCTGGTGTGCCGTCTCTATATGGAGGATTCGTGCTCTTGTATTCTGCCCGCGTCCCGCAGGGAATCGCTACGAGCAGCCAGGGGAGGAGAATCTCCAGCCATGTCGTTATCGGTACGGCCTGGCAATGAGCAGCCTGAACCGGCTCCTGTCAACCTGGGCAACAATATCATCCCGGTATATCACCGTGTTCGACAGACGTCGCGCATTCCCGGGGGGAGGAGTTCGCGCGTGGCTCACGCCGCATGCTCGATGGTGAATCGTAGTTCCAGCGAATCCGCATCGACCGATACGAATCCTTAAGGCCCACGGAGGATACAGAGGAGTAGTATGGTCACCCTCTGCCTCGCCGGTTGGGGCACCCGGTTCTGGGCCTGGCTCATCGACATTCTCCTGATCGGGCTTCCTGTGTCGGCGCTTTCCGAACGGCTGCCGCCCACCTGGCAGGTCACGGTAGCCCCGGGACTCCTCTCCATCAGCCTCTCTTCGGTCGTGCTCTTTCTCTACTGGACGCTGCTCGAGGGTTACCGGGGCCAGTCCATCGGCAAGATGGCGCTGAACATCCGGGTCACCGACCGTGGCGGGGAAGAGATCGGCTTTGCTGCTGCTGCGGTCGAGAGTTTCGGGAAGGCGTTTCTCCTTGTCCCCGACTGCCTGATCGCATGGCTTGCCATGCCGGGCTCAAAACAGAGGCTCTTCAACCGGGTTTCCCGCACCATCGTGATAGAAACCCAGGAGAGGGAAGAGCCGGAAGGCGTCACCTACGTGAAGAGCGAGGAGTGAGGGTCAACCCCTGACCACCGGATACCCAGCAGCCCTCCAGGCACTCATGCCGCCTTCGATCTCATAGACCTCCCGGAATCCGGCCTCCCTCATCAGTTCCCGGACGCCTGCGCTCCGCCCGCCCCGCTGGCAGTATATGACATAGGTCCCGCCCGGGTCAAGACTCGCGAGATGTTCTGAGAACTGCACCGAGTTAATGTTGATCGCACCCCGGATGTGCCCGGCGGCGAACTCGTCCGGTCTCCTGACATCGATGATGACAAACCCGGAGCCCTGCCCCATCTCTTCTATCAGGGCAGATGCCTCGGCGGGCGGTATGGTCCGGATGATCCGGTCTTCAGGGACCGAACCGCCGCCAAGGCATCCGGCGATAAGCACGGCCGCGACAGCGCTCCCGAGAGCGAGCAGGAACGCGAGCGGCGGATAAGAGTCGGTCATACTCCCATGTCACGACTGCAAAGATAAAGGGGTTGTGGTTCTCCGGGTCACTCTTATTCCCGGGATCCGTCCGCCGGTGCGAGAACCCGGAAGCCTCAGGCAGTATCGTCAAACTTCAGCAGCGTACCATTGATGGCCATTATTGCACAGAAAGTATCCGGCGTATCCAGGGCTACAACCTCTCCGCCATCCACCACGGCAACGCGGTTGCAGATCGCCTCCGCTTCATCCATATCATGAGTCGTAAAGACGATCGTCACCCTCCGCTCGCGGTTCAGCCGCCGGAGCAGGTTCCAGATCTCCCGGCGGCCGGGCTCGTCCAGCCCCTTCGTCGGTTCAGCAAGGAAGAGGATATCCGGGTGCGTAAGAAAAGCCCGGGCGATCTCAAGACGCTGCACCATGGCGGGAGAGTAGGTCTCAACCGCGGTGTCAGCGCTCCCGGATATCCTGAAAAGCCCGATAACCTCAGGGATCCTTCTCCCCCTGATCTCGTCATCCAGGCCGTGCAGCCGTGCGTGGAAGTCCAGGTTCTCCCTCGCGGTCAGCGCAGGGTCGAGCACTGACTCCCGGAGGACGATGCCCATGCTCCGCCGCACATCCCCGAGGTTCCCGAGGATCGCAAACGGTGAAGACTCGGCAAACCCGGAGACCGGGAAGAGCATCGTCATGAGAACGGCAATCAGGGTCCGCCGACCCTGGCCGCGGGTGCAGAGGATACCAAAAATCTCTCCGCTCTTCACATCGAACGGGATCGGACCTCGTGCCTGAAGCTGCTCCAGGCGCTGGATCAGATCCTCAACGGTAAAGGCAGTCATGCTCCTCCGCACAGACACGGTCAGTCAGATAGAACGAAATCGTCTTCAATCACCCATTACCCCGATATATGTGCGGCATTCCGGGATGGGAGTTAACCTGCGGAATACCGCCCAGAGATGTGCGATCCGGTGCCCGTTATCCGATTTGGGGAAGGAACGACAGGGTAATAGTATTTTGACTATCTGCACATGAATGTATCTATTTAAAAATAGACATAAAATTAATCCTTTAAGGTTTTTATATTTCCTTACATGCCCATTTTACCATAAAACTGCTCCAGCGAGCCAGTACCTGGGAGAAATCCGTAGCCGGTAAAGCAGGCCGACCCCGCCCCGGTCCGAAGGTCTTGCGGCAGCCTCTCCACAGAACGGCCCCGGAAGGCCCATACCGGGCATGCCGATCAAACTATTTAAGGCATGGACCCATCAGGTAAACTTGAGTCATGGAGACCGATTTATCCACAATTGCCATTCTCCCGGTTCCCTTCAGTCCGGAGCAGGTTCTCATCGCTCTAGCCGTCCTCATACCGGCTCTGGTCATATTCAACCTGCTCCTCATCAGCGAGGAGGTCTTTGAATCGATCGGGCTCCGGTTCTACCAGGCGATGCTGGTGACCGTGGGAGCGCTGCTCGGGAGCCTCATCAACATACCGCTCGTCCCCATCGGCGAGGCCGTCATCGCGGTCAACGTGGGTGGAGCCGTCATTCCCCTCTTCGTGACCATCGGGATGGTCGCGAGAAGCCGGGTCTCACCATCAAAGACCCTCGCTGCCATCGTCTTCGTGTCGCTCGTCGCCTACGCGTTCGCAACGCCGGTCCCCGGCCTCGGGATCACCATGCCGTTCTATGTCGCCCCCCTTGCAGGCGCTGCCACAGGACTCCTCCTCGCCCGCGGCTGCCAAACCGCCCCCGGACTCGCCTACGCGGGCGGGACCATGGGCACCCTGCTCGGCGCCGACATCCTCAACCTCGCGAACCCTGCAGTCCTCGCGGCGCTTGCCGGAAGCAAGGCAACGGTCCTCTCCATAGGCGGGGCCGGGATATTCGACGGCATCTTCATCACCGGTGTGCTCTCGGTCCTGCTGGCCGCGTATGCAGGAAGACGCCTGCGGGAGAAGGCGGGAGTCTGCCCGCAGGAGAGGGAGGAGTGATGATGCCAGAAGAGGGAGGCGCACGGGGCAGATCTTGATGACGATCCATAGGGCCACTTCAAAATAATGCGGATAATTTAGGCTTCGCTTCTGGTCGCGCACCCCATGCACGGATTTCGAGGGGATATAGCGTCAGCCTCGCCCATGGCGATTCGGTAGTGCTCCAGCAGAGAACT
>DANY01000041.1:55142-55327 GCA_002501655.1 Methanoculleus sp. UBA303 | reverse complement strand
TTCCGGCTGTCGTTCATCCCTGACGAGATTGGTGCCGGACCCGGCCTGTCCCTGAGTTCGACCTTTTCTCGCAAGCATGTCCTCATGCTGTGGACCGGGGTGGCTATCGCCATGGGGGTGGGGCTGACGGCGAGGGGGCTTCCCCTCCCCTGTCTCCAACGCGTAAAGATCCGTGCCTGTCATCA
>DANY01000041.1:16734-54878 GCA_002501655.1 Methanoculleus sp. UBA303 | reverse complement strand
TTGTTTCGTAGGGCACTACCGGCGATTCCCCCGCGATCCACTGTAACGGCATTTTACCTCGTTTCAAGCGTTTTTGGGCCAAACCTTCTGAGAACTCACGCCCACCATATTTGTGTAGCACCCGGCGGTGCTCAAGCCCCGGAAACTCCGCACCCACCGATCCCCTACGCATCAAACTGCCGGAGCCAGAGTTCTGCGCAGGCTATCCGCCAGAACTCAGTGGAATACGCACTCTTCCCGTCGAGGAATTCCCGGTAGTTCCGGAGTACCCGTTCTGCATCCCAGTAGGGCCGGGCCGCGAACTCCGGCGAGGAGAAGAGGGCAAGGATGTGGGGGTGAAGTTCGTCCTTCATCCAGGCCTCCTCGGGGGTGACGAACCCCATCTTGTCCATCCTGCACCGGATGGCGTCGGGTACCAGCCCCCTGATCGCCCGCCGGAGGACGTACTTCGTGACGCCGCAGCGGACCTTCTGGTCGAGCGGGAGCCCTGCAAGGTACTCCACCAGCCTGTAGTCGAGGAACGGGACCCGCGCCTCGATCGAGAACGCCATCGAGTTCCGGTCCTCCCAGTGCAGCAAGAGGGGGAGGTTTGAGGCGACGACCTCTCGCTTCAGCACCGCATCGAGCGATCCCGCATACCGGAGGACCTCCGGTGGGGATCCCTGGAGAAGCCCCCGCCGCTCCGACCGGACCCGGGACTGCCGGGCCGCCCACGAGAAGAAAGACCGGTGGTGCCTCGCGCTGCCGAGGGCCTCGCGGAGAGCCGCGAGTATCTCTCCCCGCCGGAGGAGCCCCCGGATATACGGCATCTGGTAGGCGATATACCCGCCGAGCTGCTCGTCGGCACCCTGCCCGTCGAGGACAACCTTCACCTCGCTCTGGGCAAGCCGCATCACGCAGTACTGAGCGTATATCGAGAGCGACGCAAACGGCTCGTCCTGCATATAAAGGAGCCTCCCGATATCCTCCCAGAGCCCCTCCGTATCAGGGGTGGTCCGGTGGCTCGCGACCCCCGTCGCCGCAACCACCGTATCGATATGCCTGCTCTCGTCGAACCGGGGATCATCAAAACAGACCGAGAACGTCTTCTGCCGGTTCCCGACGCTCTCCGGGCGCTCGGCCCGCAGGAGAACGTTGATCAGGGCGGTGACCGTCGACGAGTCGATCCCCCCCGAGAGGCAGGTGCCGACTGGGACGTCGCTTCTGAGCCTGAGCCGGACAGCATCGGTCAGAAGGTCCCGGACCTCCCGGGCGGCGGCCTCATCGTCGATGCCGGCCGAACGTGGAGCGCCGTTCATCACAACATCCCAGTAGCGGTGCGGTTCCCCGGCGCCCGCCCCGGAGATGACGATGAAATGGGCCGGCGGGAGCTGGAAGATGCCTTCGTACATCGTCTCCCCGGTATGGTCCGCAACCCCCCACGCAAGAAACGTCGAGAGCATCCGGTCGTTCGGTCTCCGGCCCGCCGCAGGATGCGCGAGGAGCGCCTTGATCTCCGAGGCGAAGAGGAACGATCCTCCGGCCAGGGTATAGTAAAACGGCTTGACGCCCAGGCGGTCCCGGGCGCAGAAGAGTTCGCGGCGACGCTCGTCCCAGAGGGCGAACGCCCACATCCCGTTGAACCGGGCGAGGCAGTCCCTCCCCCACTCCTCGTAGGCGTGCAGGATCACCTCCGTATCGGTTGCAGTGGCGAAGCGATGGCCGGCAGCAAGGAGTTCCTCCCGGAGTTCGGGGTAGTTGTAGACCTCACCGTTGAAGACGATCTGGAGCGACCCGTCTTCATTCGCCATCGGTTGCCGGCCTTCGTCGGAGAGGTCGATGATCGCAAGACGGCGGTGGGCGAGCCCTACCGGGCCGGAGAAGAAGCTCCCCTCGCCGTCAGGCCCGCGGTGGAGAAGTCGCTCCGCCATGGCCCCGACGAGGTCCGCATCCGCCCGCTCTCCGTTCAGGGCAAACTGCCCGGCGATACCGCACATACCAGGACCCTATCACTCGTCAGAACAGGTCTTGTCCAGGCCCGTGCCGTTGATGTCGCAGGGTGCGCAGGGGGTCGATCCGTTCACCACCCGGTATGCGTCAGCGAGGACCGCGGAGTTCGCGAGCATTCCTGCGATCAGGATCACCTCCAGGATCTCGGCCCGGGTTGCACCCTTCGCCATCGCCGACTGCATGTGGTACTCGACGCAGTGGCTGCACTTGAGGGCGGCGCCCACCGCGAGGCTGATCAGCTCGATCGTCTTCGGTTCGAGCTGGCTGGTCTCGACCACGGCGCCCTTATACAGCAGATGCGAGATGAGGATCTCGGGCCGCTCCGCCATCCGCTCAAATATAAGGGGGACTCTGCCGTACTCGGCCTCGATCTCCCGGAGGAGTTCTCCCGCTATGACGTCCGACCCCCGTTCTGCAACCCTCGTGAGTATCTTCTCAAAATCCATCGCTACACCAATATCCTGGTCTCTGAGAAGGGTTTAATCCGTATCAATATGTAATTGCGCATCCGTGACGGCTTAACGTCGGCGATATCCCCGATGGTGATCCCGTCCGCGACCTCAAGCAACCGCATATCATCGGCATACAGGTCATAGGGGAGCTTCACCCGCAGGCCCTCCATCTGGGCGGTCACCGGCGTAGGGTGCGTCAGCATGCTGACCTCCTGGATCCGCTCCCCGATGATCGCCATCAGGCGGGGCGGGAAGATAGAGAGCGGGTCCCTCGCGAGGTCGTCCCGCCGGGCATCCAGGGTGCGGGAGACCTCGTCCACCAGTTCGTCGAGTTTCGCGAGTTCTTCAGGGCGCTTGAACCGGTGCATGATCCTGCCGACGCCCCCAACGTAACCCTCAACAGAAGGGTCGATGATCCGCATCAGGGTCTCGCGGTCCGGGGCTCCGGTCACCACGATCGGCACGTGGATCCCCTGCCGGAGCACCGGGAACTTCTGCCGGATACACTCCTCGAAGTTTCCGAGGGCGTAGACAGCGAGATCGTGCTCGTTGATGATATCCCGCTCCTCATCGTTCAAGTTTGCTATCCGTTTTCCAAATCCCCGGGCGAGCCCGACCATATTCGTCTTCGCGCCGGACCGCCGGAGGTACTCGGCGATATCACAGGCAGTATGGGGGAGGTGGTGGATCTCCAGGCTCGGGCTGACCACAGCGATCTCGGTTCCGACGAGGGGCGCCTCGGTCACCTCGCCGGCAAGCGGTTTAGCAACCTCCCGTATCAGGTCGATATCATCCCGCGGCACGAACGACTGGAGCACGACGTCCTGAGCCATGACATGCTTCTGCACGATGTAGCCCCCGAGGTCGTCGATAAGGTCCATGATCTCGTCGTGCCGGTAGACGCCTCCCTTGTAGGTCACCGGTACCAGCGTCGTCACAGCGTCACCCCCATCTTTGCAAAGATCGGTCTTACCATCGTCTCCACGATGTCGCCAGGCAGGGTATCCTCGCTTGCTACATAGTAAAACTTCTCGTCCCTGATGTACTGACGGCGGACCTTGAACCCCTCGGGAGCGATGTACTGCAGAGCGTAGATGACGTCCTTATAGAGCGTCTCGCTCGGGTCGGCGACCACCACATGCTCGAGGTCCTCTTCCCCGGCTACCCCCGCCGGGAGGACGATTGTGAACCGGTCAGGCTGGTCGACGTTCTCCTTCCCGTAGCGGGCCCAGAGTTTCTGGAGCAGTGGTGCAAGGTAGGTCTCATCGCCGATATCAATCACGATCCCTTTCTCGCCGGGGTTGACGTTAGCAAAGTCGCTGACCCGGATAGCCCGCGGCATATGGCGAAGTATTCCTGCGGCGACAAATATCGGCACCTTCGGGTCGACGTAGATATGAAGCCGGTCGATCACCTTGATCAGGTCGAGGTCCTGGAGGACATCGGCCGCGATCCGCTCATAGGCCTCTCTCCCGACCGCATCAGGAGACTCGACAACGAAGTAGTTCAACGGGGGCATCTACTCTCCCTGGATGAATCCGGATGATAGCAGGGCCGACCCGACCGCGCCGATATACTGCGAGTAGGGCGGGACGACGATCTCGGTCTGCAGGAGTTGGCCCATCGCATAGACCAGTCCCTCGATCAGCGAGGTGCCGCCCACCATGATCACCGGCTCTTTGATATCGATCTCCTGCAGCTGCTGCTCAAAGACCTGTTCCGCAACACTGTGGCAGGCCGCAGCCGCCACATCCTCCCGCGAGCTCCCGGCAGCGAGAGCGTTCACCAGGCTCTGCGTCCCGAAGACAATGCAGTAACTGTTCATCGAGACGTTCTTCCCCATGCCCTTCATGGCGAGCGGACCGAGCTCGGTGATGTCCACACCGAGACGCTTTGCGGTCATCTCCAGGAACCGGCCGCTCGCGCCTGCACAGATCCCGCCCATCGTGAAGGTCCCGGGGATACCATCGATCACGCTGATCGCCTTGTTGTCCATGCCGCCGATATCGATGACGGTCGAGGGGCCCCGCTGGTGGCCGGCGAGGTAGACGGCGCCCTTCGAGTTCACCGTCAACTCCTCCTGGATCAGGTCGGCCCCGAAGTGCTTCCCTATAAGGAACCGCCCGTATCCGGTCGTCCCGATCGCCTGGATGTCGTCGCGGGTGAGGCCCGCCATATCGAGCGCATCCACAACCGCGCTCTCGGCGCTTGCGATCACCTCGGTCGTCGGATGCCAGCCGGTGCCGACGATCTTGTTATCCTTCATCACGACCGCCTTTGTGGTGCTCGACCCCGAGTCGACACCCATCGTGATCCCGGTCTGCTCCTCACGGGCAAGGAGCGCTCTCCGCCGTGCGATGGTGGTCAGGGCCTCCATCCTCGTGAGAAGGGTCCCCGCGGTCGTCCGCTCGGTGAAGGAGTAACTCACCACCGGCAGCCTCGAGTGTTCGGGGATATACCGGCGGAGCTCGTTTCGGACGATCGCCGCCTCGGCGCACCGGAAACATGTGCCGATGAAGACCCCGTCGGCATCCACCTTCCCGTCCACGAGCGCCATACCCCGGGCGATCATGAGTTTTAAGTCGGCGCTCCGGACGTCCAGCCCGAATTTGTCAACAGCTCGCTCGACATCGGCAAGCGCGATGTCGGGGAAGAAGACCTCCGCGCCCACCGCCTCGGCGGCATCGTAGATCTCCTTCTGGACGCCGCTGTACTCCGGCCCGCAGGAGAGTTGGGCAATCCGCACCTTCCGGCTCACGCTTCACCCTCCTTCGGGAGACTTGCGAGAAATGTCTTGATGGCAGCGACGAACTGCACACCCTCGTCCTCGTTTGTGGGATACTTCAGTTCCAGAATTGGTATACCGCTCTGACGCAGGGAGAAGAGGATCAACTCGTCGGTGCGGGCGCACCCCATGCACCCGAACGCAAGGTCAGCGTCGGTGACGATGACCGCGGCCTCGGCCTCCTCGATGAGAGGGCCGTAGATCGCCATCCGCCCCCGGACGCCGGACGGCACCTCGACAGCCGCGTACTTCAGGCCGCGTTTCGGCTCTTCGGGCGTGATCTGCAGGGGCGGGGAGTCGATCCCGGCAGTCTGTATCCGCTCCCGGATACCGAGGGCTGCACCGAGCGGTTTGTGGCCGAACCGGGCCACAAGATCGGAGAGAATGAGGCTCGTTGCAGGGTAGATAAACACCTTTGCCATTGTATTCAGGACTCCTCTGTATCTATCAGTTCTTGTAATCGTTTGATATCGAGTAACGGTTTCTTCTCGCGTGCAGGCGCCGCATCCGGCACCCCCGCCTCCTCCCCCCGCCGCTCGACCTCTTCAAGGCCGTGGGTGATGTAGCGGAGAATACGGAATTCACGCTCGTGGCCGAGGTAGCCCGGCCGCGCTCCGCCGAGGTTCGCCCGGCAACGCCTGGGATCCCCGGGCGGGAACCCCCGGTCCTTGACGAAGATGTGGGTGGGGTCGAACGTGCGGATCTCCGCGATGAGGTGGTCGACTGCCTCAGGTTCACCCGTCACCTGCAGCCCGAAACACGTCTCCTTGATCAGGACACCTTCGGACGCCTCATACGCCCTGAGCGCGAGCTCGCCGGGAGTCATGGACGGCGACTCGACGAAGACGTATTTGGTCACCGTGCCGACGTAGTCCGGAGTGTACCCGGCCATCATTTCACCTCTCTCACGTATACTGTTGTTCCTTCGCGCATCCCGGCAAGGTTCCCCGCGTCGAGCACCTTCCCGATGACGTTCGTGCCCGTAAGCGGCTCGGCGGTCGGGCCGAACTCGGCGTTCGGTGTCGTGCGAATACCGACCATGCCTGCGCCCCGTCGCGAGTCGTTCGTCATCGCGAGGGTGAACGCCGGCACCTCGCCCGCGGGAGTGTTCTCCGGTATGATACCGACACCCTTTCCGATCTTCGGTTTGAAGAGGGAGACGTCCTCGAACCTGAAGACGAGCGGCATCTTCCCGACGGCATGATGCTTGAGCCCGGTCACCTCACGGAAGATCGTGACCGACCGGGGCGCGGCCGCCTCGTCGAGGGTGATGCTGATGACGTGGTCAGACGGCTCCGTTGCGACCCGGACCGCCCCGGCGGCAAGCACCTCGAGTGTCGTTGCCGGGGTCTGGCCGACGACCACCCGGTCCCCTTCGGCCGCATCGGCGGTGAGCGAGACTCCCCGCCGGGCGACAAACTCCTCAGCCCCGGCAAGCGTGAAGCCGACCAGGTCGAACTGCTCCGGCTCGACCCGGATGGCAAGGAGGTCGCCTTCACCGGCAAACCGCACGAGCTCGATACCGTGGACCACCCGCCCAACGACGGTGTGCGCCGGGCTTGCCGATACGCCCTGCGTGTAGATGTAGACCGCCCCGGAAGATTTCCCGGCAGTCCTGACCGTAATGGTCCCCTCGAGCCTCGGACCGGAGAACTCCGCCGGGACCTTCGTCGGGACCAGATGCGCATCGGCGATGTGGGTGCTGCTCGAACGATCCACCAGGAATCTGCCGCTCTGTACGGAGAGAAGGAAGTGCTCGACACTCCGGGCGACCCGGGTATCTATCCCGTCGCCCCCGAAGCCCAGTACCTCACCCTCCACATAGGAGATGACCTGCATCCCGTCCTCGAGCTGAAACGCCGCATCGTGGGTTATGACCGCGTGCGACCGGTCGGCATGCCTGAATATCCGCTCGACCTCGATGATCCGATCGCCTTCGGCGATACGGTCGAGCAGCCCCCGACCGGTGACGACCCTGCCGATGACACCGCCGTCCGCCGGGGCGCCGTAGTCGGCCGTATGCCGCATGCGGGCGAAGATCAGGTAGGATTGGGTTGGGTCATAGCCGCCGCACCCGAGGATCACGTCACCCCGCTCGTACCGGCCCGGCTCCCGTGCAGGCCGGACACCGGACTCAAACGGCCCGAAGGCGGCGGCGTAGCGGTCCTGCCAGTGCAGGCGGAGCCGCTCGGCAAGCCCAGGCCGGAAGAGCCGGGAGACTACCCCCGGGTCCGCCATCTCGACGACCATATCGCCGGCCGAGGTGACGAACCTGACCTCCTGTGACTCCGCTGCATCCTCCTCGAGTGTCGGGAGGATGACGGCGACGCTGCACCGGACGTCCCGTCCGGGGAGGATATCCCCGAGTCGGGCGCCCGCCGGAACCTCTATACGCTCTCCGTCCAGGTGAATCTCCATCGTCCATACCTCAGGGGGTGCCGGCCCCCATCACCTTTCGCTCATCCTCGGTGAGGTGAGCAAGCACCTCTTCCGTCGGGCCCATCTTGATGATCTTACCCCCCCGCATGAGGGCGACGCGGTCGCAGATGTCTCGCACGAACTCCATGTCGTGGGAGACCACGATGAACGTCTCGTCCATCTCCTCGCGGGCGTGGAGGATCGAGTGTTTCACGTCGATCTTCGTTATGGGGTCCATCGTGCCGGTCGGCTCGTCGAGGACGACGAGCAGGGGCTCGCGGATGAGAACCTGGGCCAGCGCCACCCGGTGCTTCTCACCTTCAGAGAGCTGAGCGGGATAGCGGTCCAGGATCTCCCGGCTCATCTCGGGGGCAAAACCGGCCATCCCGAGGGTGATGATCGCTTTCCTCATCGCAAGCTCCTTCGGGAACTCGAGGCCTATAGCGTCGGTGAGGTTGTCGAGCACCGTCCTGTGCGGGTAGAGGTCGTACTCCTGGTGGAGAAGCCCGATGTAGCCCTTCGCCCGGCCCCGGCGCTCGATGCCGGGTTTGGTCATGTCGACCCAGTCGTCCCCGATCCGGACGTTCATCTCGCCGCTGGTGGGTTCGAGGATCCCGGATATGATCCGGGAGAGGGTTGTCTTGCCCGCGCCGCTCTTGCCGATGATCCCGAAGATCTCCTGTTCAGCGACATCGAAGGAGACGCCGTTGACCGCCCTGACCACGCCCCGGTCAACCGAGAGGTAGCGCTTGACCACATCCCGGGCGACCAGGATCTTCTCGCCGACCTCCCCTGGCTGGTACTGCTCGAGGTCGCTGTAGTCCTCCATGAACCGACGGATGACTTCCGCCGGGTTCCCTATCTCTTTAATCTCCCCGCCTTCAAGGAAGATCGCCCGGTCCGCGACGTCCTCGATGACGTTTGAGAAGTGCGACGTGACCACCATCGCCATATCGTTCTTCTGCGCGCTCTCGATGAGCATGCGGTGAACGAGCGTGGCGGTCTCCGGGTCGAGCGTCCCGGTCGGCTCATCCGCAAAGAGCATGAATGGATTCTTGGCGAGCTGCCGGGCGAGCACTACCCGCTGCTTCTCGCCGCCGGAGAGGTCCCGGGCGATGTGCATCATCCGGTGGGAGAGCCTGACCTGGTCGATGAGGTCGGCGGCCCTGCTGACCGCCTTTTCTCCCGGATAGCCGATATCGTCGAGCGCCCGCAGGACGTTCTCGATCACCCGGTCGTCGCCGTAGAGGGCGAACGTCCGCTGGAACATGATGGCGGTTCTTCGCATGATCCGCCGTTTCATCATCGCACTCTCGTCCGCCCAGAGGTCGACGTCCGCGGGCTTGAGTTCGCCCCCACAGACGGGACACGGCTTCCCTGCCTCACTCGGGACGCCGATGTAATCACACTCCTCGCAGGCGACGATATGGTAGATGATCGCTCCCCGTGTCGGGGGCTGGTCCACACCCCGCATGAGGTGCATAAGAACGGTCTTGCCGGCCCCGCTTCTTCCGATAATGCCGACTGTCTCCCCCTCTGCCACTTCGAAATGTATATTTTTGAGTACAATGGTCCCATCGAACTCCATGCAGAGGTCCTTCACCGTAATGAGTGGGGTCATCTTGAGCTCCTCGTTAAATTAGTCTTCTCGTGGTATCATATTAGGGTTTATATTGTTGCACTTTTCCCGGTCGCCGTGGTGTCTGTGAGGAGTTCCGCCACAATACCGGGCACCTCACTGACGTTCCGGATCACCCGGTCGGCGCTTGCGTAGAGTATATCGGGTTTCCGATCGGACTGCTGTTCGGTGAGCACGGCGAGATCCGCCTTCCGGAAGGCGTGGAGATCGTTGATGGCATCCCCGACCATAACGACCTTATCATACTGCTCTTTGAGGTCTTCCACGATCCGGGCCTTCATCGAGGGCGTGGCAACGCCATAGACCCGCTCCCGGGGAATGCCGAGGTAGTCGCCCATCCGTTCGAGTTTGGTGACGCGGTCACCGGACGCAATGTATGCGGGGACGCCCATCCGGTGCAGTTCGCTGATGGCCTCTCTCGCACCGTCAAACGGCCTCCCGCCGGTCGTCACCGCGAACTCGATCCCGGGGATATCCATGTTCAGGATCACGCCGCTGTTCATGGTGACGATCGACTCTCTCTTGCAGCAGCTCCAGACCTGCCTGATACAGGCCTGCATATCACCAACGCGGGCATGTCCGTCGGCATAGAGGATATCCGCGACCGCCTCGGCAGGGATGACCCGCCGGGAACAGGCCACTCCAAAGCCGACCGACCGTTCGAGGAAGAACGCCGAGAGGAGCTGGTCGGGAGGCGCCTCGATGACGTCGCGGGAGTGGAGGTGGAGGACGACAAGCACTCTCGCCTCGGCCCCGAAGGTGATGGTCGTGGTCTCGACCTCGGTCAGTATCTCATCCTTAAGGATATCCCGTGCTACACGGTAAGTCCGGAGAAGTGTGCCCGCACTATCAAAAACAACGGCTACCGACATGTATTCTCACATCAATAAGTCTATGTGGTCTCTGGTCATCTGAATGAACTACTATGTTACTGAGTGAGACGGCAGCAAGCATAAAGAATATGGAGATCCGGGGCGCCGGCAGGATCGCCCGGGCGGCGGTGGAGGCGCTGGCAGATTACGCCCGAAATCTGGACGTTGACGACCCCGAGACGTTCAAGCGGGAGATGCAGAGAGCGGCCGATACCCTCACCAGAACCCGCCCGACCGCCGTCTCGCTCCCGAACGCGGTGAGGAGCGTGATGCGGGCCCTGGACTCGTTTGAGTCCGTCCCAGCCGCACGGGGCGCGGTCCTTGCGCGGGCGGCGGAGTTCGTCGACCACTCGGAGCACGCGGTCGAGCGGATAGCGGAGATCGGGGCACGCCACATATCCGACGGCGACGTCCTCCTGACCCACTGCAACTCCGAGGCGGCGCTCGGGTGCATTCTCGAGGCACACCGACAGGGGAAGGAGATCGAGGTCTACGCGACGGAAGTTCGCCCACGGGGCCAGGGGCTCATCACCATCAGAACTCTGAACGATGCCGGGATCCGCACAAACTATATCATCGACTCGGCGGTCCGCTACTTCATCAATGATGTCGACCTCGTTATCGTCGGTGCCGACGCCATTGCGGTGAACGGTGCGGTGATCAACAAGATCGGGACCGCCCAGATCGCCCATGCCGCAAACGAGGCCAGGACGAACGTCATCGTTGCGGCGGAGACCTACAAGTTCGCGCCCCGGACCATCCTCGGCGAGAAGATCGAGATCGAGGAGCGGGACCCGGGGGAGGTGCTCCCCCGGGAGGAGGTTGAGAGACTTCCTTTCGTGCGAGTCAGGAACCCGGCGTTCGACGTGACGCCCGCGGAGTACATCGACCTGATCGTCACCGAGCGGGGGGCGATCCCGCCGGAGCTTGCGTATCTGGTCATCAGAGACTACCTGGGGTGGAAGATCGAGGAGCTGCGGTAGGTCGTGCTCCGGACTCTCTCAGAGGCACGCCCTGACAGGGAAGACCGGGGTGACCGGGAGGCTGAACGCTATGCCGGTGCCGTTCTTCAGCCCGGCAAACAGCATCGCGATCGCCGCGAAGGGCGGGGCCGGAAGGAAGAGCAACACCTCCGGGTAGGGCGCCCCGAAAATGGCGTCCAATGATATGGGCCGTTTCGCGAACCCCGCGCTGTATCTACCGTAGAGAGTACAGCGACGGTCTTCACGACATTCGAACTCTCGCTTCGTTCCCGGAGATACGCAGCGGCAATCTCTTCCGCCACATCGATCGTGATTGCGGGGCGGTGGACCGGTAATAGTCACGGGCATCCTGGAAGTACACCATCTCCCCGTCAGCGGCATCAATCCATACTTGGATATCACCTCTCGGATCGGGGTCGTCTTCCGCTTTCACCCGGAACCGCCAGACGTCGCCATAGGTCTGCACGTCGTACGGCTCGGCAGCCATCCGCTCGATCCGGATCCCGGGGATCTCCCGCTCCAGTGCGGCCGCGGCGAGAGAACGCACTTCCTCCTCGCCGAGCAAGCCGTCCGACGATGGTTGGGCCGGCGCCTCCCGGGGTGACGCCGTCGCCTCCGGCGGCGTCGGTGCAGCCAGTCCGTTTCCACCGGCGTCCGTCCCGGTACACCCCACCGATGCTGCCGCACAGGCCAGGAAGAGAAGCACCGTCACGAGGGTGCAGCTGGTTTTGTTGATGGTCACGCAATTCGTGCAGTTTCCCTGATTGGGGCGTCGACGTTCTCTCATATACCTATTCTGTGACAATCAGTTACACATCCGGGCGTTCGAAGGCCCCGGCCGGGGAAAAGTCGGGTTCACACAGTATCAAGGCGCAGTGCACCGACGCTCGAATCAGATACCAGCCACAGACTGAGGATGCCAAAAATCCTGCCTAGGAGTGTGCGCATTCAGGTATCAGGCCGTTCCCGCCCGTCACCGGATATCCATCCGCATGAACCTCGTATACGCGAGGTGAAGAAGACGACAGGATAGATAGTCAGCGCCGCAACGCTCGACTAGATCCGGCCGAGCGTATCCTTCAAGGGTCGCTCCAGGCGAACTCTGAACTCTTTGGATGAGGGGGTTGGCGACCATCTGCGGAGAGAGGTTGACAGCACTCTGGTAGTTCTCAACCCCGGTATACGTCCCCACCAGGGCAAGAGGCCCAGGAACAGGGCGAGAACGGCCAGGTAATGCCAGCCCGTGACGCGGTCGGCGAACTCTTTCCGGGCTACGATGAAGACCCGCTCCGCCGTCATGCGGTCCCCCGGAGAGTCCGGTCCGTCCCGAACGGGCCTGCATTATGGTCCGGTTGGTCCGGTGCATGCACCAGCATCATTACCCACCCTACCGGATGCTCGTCGCGGAGATCCGATATTTTCCCTCGCCTGCCTCCTCCGCGACGAAAGAGACGGACAGCATCTCCGTACCAGCCCGGTTCAGGGCAACGGATTCGCTGTACTGCCTGCCCGCGGCGTCCCGGACGGCCAGCGTAAACAAGCCACGGGCGGGATCGAAGATGCCGCAGCTCCGGTTGGTGCATGTTACCGTAAACGTGTTCCTGCCGAGCCCGGTCACGATATCCACGATAGGAGATACGACCGTCTCGTTGAGGTCGGAGTCGATCCGGGCCCTCCCCAGAGCATAGGTGCCGGGGGTGGCGTCCTCGCAGAAGACGATACGCCCACTTGCTGCATCTATTACATGCACCTCTCCACCGGGCCAGAATGAGGTAACCACCATACAGATCACTGCGATGAAGAGGCCTGCCGGGACCACGGCTCCGATTGAGACTCCCAGCCCCGCGGGGCACCGTTCCGGCATCCACGCTCTTTTGTCAGGGAACAAGGTCGGATATAGTTTACGGCCACTGCAGCTACATATCGCGCGACATGTAGCTGCAGTGGCCGTAAAAGGCATATAGGAGTTTTAGAAACTCCTTTAAGAGGCTCTATGGAACTCTACAGAATCACAACAGTTATCATGATCGTCGCGACTCTGCTGGTCCCGGCCGTCGCAGCGCAAGAGACCGAAAGTCACAACTACATCGTAACCCCGGCCGGGGATACGGTGCTCGAAGACAGCCCGGTGTTTATGCCGATGAACGCCGGCAGCATCGTGCAGGGCGAGACGGACTGGTACTCGACCTATGTTCCCGCAGGCACAACGGAACTCATCGTCGACCTGAACTGGGGCGATTCGTCCGACTCGCTTCGGCTGACGGTGTACGCGCCGGATGCCGTGCTCGGGCCGTATTACGACGCATACGACGGCGTGAACGGGAGGATATACCTACGCATAAAGGACTCTGTCGGCCTGCACCCAGGGACATGGCAATTTGCGGTCTATGGAGACAGGGTCACCGGGACAGAGGACTACACGATCGCCTGGCGGTGAATATCGGAACGTTGAACATCTCTTCCGGCGACCCTCCAGCATGGTGCGGTGGAGCCGGATCTCTTCCATTCTTCTCGCTGCCGTAGTCCTCGCAGGTATCGCACTACCGGGCACGGCAGCCGCTCGTTACACGGTCGAGCCGGTGACGGAGGAGTACACCGGCGAGTGGCATGATTTCGAGGAGAACACGTTCTGGGACCTGTCGCCCTAGGAGATGCTCCTCTACTTCCTGCTCGCGGTCCTGCCCGGGGTCCCGTATATGGGGGAACTCTTCTACGCGCTCAGCCTCCTCGCGTCGCTCGGTTTCCGGCGGATAACAAGGCGCACCGTCCTCGACGACGACTTCCGGCTCGACCTCTACCGACAGATCGCCGCCAACCCGGGTGCAGGTGCCGGGGAACTCGGCGAGTTGACGGGTGCATCGCGGGGGCGGCTCCGGTACCACCTCGATACGCTCATCCGGGAAGGCAAGGTGGCCGCCGTGGACTACCGGAGCCGCACCGGGCTCTTTGCGCGGAACCAGAGGTATACCGACCTCGAACAGCGCATTCTCATCAGCCTGCGGGAAGAACCCTCCCGGGCGGTGCTCGGGTGTCTCCTCGGATCTCCTGATGCAATCCGGAACGACGTCGCAGAACAGCTCGGGCTCTCCGGCCCCACGATCTCCCGGCACATGCAGGCGTTCGAGGTAGAAGGGATCGTCACCGTAGAGAGGGACGGGCGGTTCGTCCGCTACCGGCTCTCCAAAGGAGCCCGGGAGTATCTCGACCGGCACGCTAGAGACGTTCCCTTCCCCGGAAACCCCAGCATGGAGCGTTGTCCCACCGCAAGGGGCCGCGAGGTCCCGACGGGGTAGACATGGGCGTGTTTTCCTGAATACAACTTCCGGAGTGATGATGAACGGGCGAAGGACATGGGAATTGAGAATATCCCGGTGAAGTTCACGGTATTCATCTCCCCACCGGAACTGGTCCTTGATTGCGGCCGGTCGAACCCCCCGGATCGTACCGGCTCCTACGCACAGTCGCCGGAGAACTGCCCGGCGAAAGTCACCTCCCTCGATGCGTTGACCCAGTACTTCGCTAAAGTTCCGAGGAAGCCTCTCTTGAGGTCAAACCGCTGACTTCCCTTCACGGCTCTTCGCGAGAGGCTGTATCACCTCCGCACCAGTTAGGAGAAAAAGCCAAGTAATCACCAGCAGAACGTCTCCATATCGTAGCCGGCATGCGGCATCCCCGGCGGCACCAGGTGGCTCATGTGGACGCACCGGTAGTCCCGGGCCCCGACATCGCGGGCGAACCGGACCGCCTCCGTATAGTTCATGTGCTTGCTGATATTGTAGCCCTCGGGAGCGATGGCATCCACGAAGAGGAGGTCGATACCGGTGCCGCGGAGGAGATCCCGGCTTGCCTTCGGGATATCCTCCCTCGTGTCGGCGGTATAGGCGACCGTGACACCGTCGTGCTCGATCAGGAGCCCGCAGGTGTAGACCGGGGGGTGGTTCACGGGAAAGAACGTGAAGGTCACGCCGAAGAGGTCGAACGGCTCATACACCGGAACCGGGTGCTTCTCGAACGGCAAAAAATGGAGGTAGCCGGAGCAGTAGTCTATCACCGGCGGCGCCGCGTAGGCCGGCGGCACCTTCTGCACCCGGTAGAACTCCCCAAAACCGATGAAGTGGTCGTAGTGGCCGTGCGACCAGAGGACCGCGTCGATGTGGGGCGAGCAGGCCCGGAGGAGCTGCTGCCGCAGGTCCGGCGACGACTCTATAAGAATGTGCCTATCCCCCGTCTCGATGAGGAGGGATGTCCGGAGCCTTGATCTCCCCGCGGCCGTCATCGCCCGGCAGGTCTCGCAGTCACATCCCACCTTCGGCGTCCCGATGGCGTCGCCGGTCCCGAGCAGCGTGATCTGCATATCAGTATCCGATGCCGCGGATGACGTTGCGCTCCTCGACCCTGATGAGTCCCTGCTCGATGTCCACCGGGTCAAGGTGGCGCCGGTCCTCCATCAGGGCCGACATCACCGCCTCCTTCATCATCATCCGTATATCAGAGCCCGAGAACCCCTCCGTCCGGGCGGCGAGGTCCGCGAAGTCGCAGTCGCAGTCGATGGTGGCGGCGACCTTCTCGATGATCGCCTGCCGCATCGCCTGGTCGGGAAGTGGGAACTCCACAACCTCGTCGAACCGCCGCCACGCCGCCTCGTCGAGGATGCGGGGGTGGTTCGTCGCCCCGATGAGGAGGACACCGTTCTTCACGAAACTGATCTGGTCGATGTTCTTTAAGAGCATGTTCACTGCACGCTTCATCGCGCCGTGGTCGTCGCTGACCCGGGTCTTTGCGACGAAGTCGAACTCATCGATGAAGAGGATGCAGGGGGCGAGTTTCTTCGCGAGGTCAAAGATACGGTCGATGTTCTTCGATGTCTCGCCCAGGTACTGGGAGGTGACCATCGCGAGACGGACCTCAAGCACCGGCATATGAAGTTTCCGGGACATCGCGAGCGCGAGCGACGTCTTCCCGGTGCCGGGCGGGCCGACGAAGAGGAGCCGGCCGAACTCGTAGATCCCGTGCTCCTTTAAGAATTCCCGGTGCTCGAGGGCGACAGCGATCTTTCTGATGGTCTCCTCCTGCCGCGGGGTGCAGACCAGTTTGTCAAGCGAGAACTCGACCTCGTCCGGGGCACTGATGATGATCAGGTCGCGGGCCTCCCGCATCTCCTCGCTCTCCCCGATGAGACGGGAGACCTTCGCCTCCATGTACTCTTTAGTATCCTCGAACCGGGGGTTCTTCGCCCGGACGTCCTGGTAACGGGCGGCGATGCCGTCCTTTCCTTCAAAAAAGTATGCAAGGACGGGGTTTTCCCCAATCCTTGGGATCCCGCCCTTTTTGAGGAACCATCCCGCCGCTGCGTCGAGCGAGGGCAGGCTCAGGCGCTGCCCGAACTCGTCGTAGCCGACGAACGGGTTCTGGCGGACGGCCTGGCAGACGACGTCCGGGCTGCCGAGCACCTTCCTGATCGCCCCCTCGCTCACGATCAGGGGACGCTTCACCTCGGTGCTCCCGCCGCTCCCGGCGCCGAAGAACCCCCGGCAGCGCGGATGGAGGTCGTTGATGCCGAGTTCCTCATTCCGGTTGAATATCTCCGCGGTGAGGAGGAGTTCCATGATGCGCAGGACGTCACGCGTACCCGTTTCAATGGTCATATCTATGAGCAGACATATTGGCGCGTGACATCAATAAGCGTAACTCACCGGGTGGTGACCTCGCATCCCCCGTCCGTGACGATCAGGGTGTGCTCCGCCTGCGAGACAAACGATCCCGGCACGTCGTGCAGCATAGGGAAGGGATGGAGGATCCCCGCCCGCACCAGGGCGAGAAGCCCAATCTCGACCTTGTCGCCCGGGACCCAGCGACGGGCGAACGGGAGTCCTCGTCGCGGCCGCGCTGTCTCGAGGACTCGTTTTGCCGACGGCAGCCGGGCGGGGCGGGCTGCGATCTGCTGGTAGATCTCCACGCGCGTCGCCTCACCGATCTTTCCCGACCCTGTGGTGGCGAAGGGCTCGATCGCAAAGACCATCCCCTCCTCGATGACTGCCCCCCCGGCCATGGCGACGTTCGGGATGGTGGGTCTTGTGTGGAGGTTGTAGCGGTCGAGGCCGTGCCCGGTGAGGTTTGCGACCGGTTTGTAGCCGTGTTCCTCGATCGTTGCCTGAATGACCGTTCCGAGTTCCCCGGCGGCGACCCCCGGGCGGACGGCGGCGATCGCCGCATCGAGGGCCTTTCGGGAGGCCTCAACGAGGGGCGCGTGGTCACCGAGGTCGACGGTCATGGCGGTGTCGGCTATGTAGCCGTCGATCTGCACCCCGAGGTCGACCTTGATGAGGTCGCCCCGGGAGAACGTCCGCTCGTCGCCGGGCATGGCGGTGTCGTGGGCCGCGGCCTCGTTGAAGGAGACGTTGAGGGGGAAGGCAAGGAGCGCTCCCTCCTCGGTCACCATCGCTTCCGTCGCTTCGACCATATCGAGGAGGTTTGCCCCCTCCTTCACGAGCCCCGAGCCCCGGTGGAGCACCTTTTGTGCCAGTGTCCCTGCTTCGTGGTAGGCGTCGTAGACTTCATCATCCATGATCATAGCGTGAGCTCCTCTTCGTATTGGGTGAACCGGTCAAACCCGGTCTCTGTCACCGCGCCCATATCCTCCAGGCGAACGCCGCCGGTCCCGGGGTAGTAGAGCCCCGGCTCGATGGTGACGACGTTCCCGGCGACGAGCGCTCCTCCCTGGGGGCCGAGCGATGGCTCCTCGTGCACCTCGAGCCCGACACCGTGACCGAGGCTGTGGATGAACCCCCGCGTATCGCTCTCGTAGCCGCGGTCGCGGAAGAACTCGACCACCGCGCGGTAGAGGTCGGCGCCGACGGCCCCGGCCCGGACCATCGATGCACCGAGGGCTTTTGCGTCCCTGACGGCGTCGTACATCTCCCGAATTGCGGGGGAAGGCTCGCCCTTCACCACCGTCCGGGTCATGTCGGCGTGGTAGCCGGTCAGTTCGTCCTGGGGATAGATGTCGATGACGATCGGCTCGTCCTCCCGGAGCGGCCCGAGACCGGGGCTGTGTGGGAGGGCGGTATCAGGTCCGCAGGAGACGATGGTGTCGGTCCCCCGGCACCCATGGGCGAGGAGGGAGGTGTGCATCTCCGCACGGACGGCCTCGGAGGTAAGGGGCTTGCCGTCCCGGTAGAGGACGCCGGCCCTGGGCGCGGAGGCCCGGATGAGCGCGATCCCCCGCTCCAGCGCCGCCTCGGTGGCCCGCTGCACTGAACGTATCCGCGCGATCTCTTCCGGTGTCTTGACCGCCCGCATCCCCTCGACCGCCCCGCCGGCATCAAGGATGACCGGGTGGAAGACCTCGAGTTCCCGGGCGAGGGCGAGAGGGAAGTTCGCCGGGGCGAGGATGGGGCCGGCGGCGAGGTCCGCGATCATGTGGGCGGTCGCCCGCCAGCGCGGCTCTCCCGCCTTGATGTATTCGAGGTAGCCGGCGTCGGCGCGGGTGACGACCGCCGCAGCCGATTCCTGGACCGCCCGTTCGTGCTCCATCTGCGGGACGACGATCATCCCCCGCTCGCCGGGCTTCTGCACATAGACCACGGGATCGGTGGTGCGGAACCGGGTCAGGTAGCGCACGTTGGCATCCGCAGACGAGCCGTAGGCCGCGTATGCTGCTGCTCCGGCATTCCGGATAGCAGAATCCAGTCCATTCATTTTACCAACTCTTTCGTTGAAACCACAAGTACTTTTACCACCGCGTTCAAGTATGAATAATGGATGAGGCAACCAAACAGGTCTTCAAGGGCAGGTTCATCATACTGACGGTCATGCTGAACATCATCATCCTCTGTTTCGCCATGGCTGTCTTCGTTCTCCTCCGGTTCGCGCCCGAAGGAATCCCCGGTCTTGCGATCGGCGTCCTCCTCCTCGCCGTCGGAGTAGCTTTCTCCGTATCGTTCCGGAAGCACTACTCCCTGACGAAGGCCTGGCTGAATGAACAGCCGTAGCATGCAGGAACCTATGGTATCTCGACAGGCGGATATGCTGGCTAAGTTGAAATCCGAGATCGAACTCGTCTCAAGGCACCTTGAGGTGATCCGGGCGGTCGTGGAGAACCAGCCCATCGGTATCATGAAACTCTCCGAGGTCCTGGATCTCCCCTACCACCGGGTCCGCTACTCGCTGCGGATCCTCGAACAGGAGGGATATATCCGCGCCTCGCCGGCGGGCGCGGTGGCGACAGCGCTCGCGGCCGACCTTCTTTCCGGCCTGGAGGGCGAGATCGATGAACTGATCGGTCTGCTCGTGACCATCCAGGAGGAGAATTCCCGTAATCTTTAATAAGGTTCAGACGAGATATTATAGAGCACTTGTTATGGTTGCCGCCATAACTCAGTTGGTAGAGTGGCTGGCTGTTAACCAGCATGTCACAGGTTCGAGTCCTGTTGGCGGCGTCCCTGATTCGTGAAACGGTAAGAATAACCGGTTCAATCCTGCTTTTAGAACTCATGATAAGAGATTCAATGAATCGTGACGCATTCGTGACAGATTCATGTAAGAAGTCGTGCGCTTCCTCTGAGATCGTGATGTTCAATCTTTTCCTCTTTCGCTCGTAAATATTCTTTTTCGACATTTACTCTCCTTTCCTCTTTTCTTTTCGACTGTCCATACAGTTCTGTATCTGTCCGCACAGTTTCGGATTACCTAACATCTCATCGGATGAGGCGTACATCTGTTTTCTATCTCATTTCTTCCTCCAGACAGGAGTATTTCAGGAGAATTCTCCCAGACAGCAGGAGAAGAGAGGAGAAAAGAGGAGAAAAAGCAGAGAACGTGAGCCACTACATTGAGGATATCATAATTTGACGCATTTTCTGCTACATTATGCGATATCAGGTCTGAATTCTCCGTCTTGTTATCTTCATTCTGGATTATATCGATTATTTCATGAATACTCATGCAATATTGCTCGATTTCTCTATCGGGGCTGTTAACCAGCATGTCACAGGTTCGAGTCCTGTTGGCGGCGTTTCCTTTCCTATTATTTCCATAATAGCAAACTAAGATTCATTTTGGTATACAGTCTCAGCACTTTGCTAAAGTATTGAGGAAGCCCCCTGTAGGGGTCAAACCATAGGCTTCCCTTCGCGGCTTCGCGCTCTTCGCGTGAGACTCTATCACCACCAGGTACTTCACGCGAAGCCGCGAAGAACGCGAAATATAGTGTCCGGGTACTGCCAACTCCTCTTCGCACCTCCGGTGCTTGAGGTCCGGCCCTTTGACCTGTCGCACGTTGCGGCATTGCGCGAGACCACATCGCTGCTAGGCGCCAAAATGAAAGAAGTCCTGGGTCTCGACAGTCGCAACTTCAGCTTTTCTCGCCGTGACAAAATGATATTCAACGAGTCCTCCGGTTATAGCCCATACAAGTCCTTGAGGTAGTTATAATCATACGGGTAGTATGGACCACCGCCGTATGTCCCAGAAACCTTTGATGATCTCTTACGCTCATTGTATTCTTTTTCTTTATGCATATGCTCGCATTCATACAACGTCTGGAGTTGAACGATTATCTGCTCAGTCTCCCATATTTGGCCGTTTTTTGTTTCTGCTGAAGGGCAGTAATGTGAATATGTGCCGGGCAGGACCGTGACCGTGCTATAATATGCGGAGGACCTTGGGCTGCCTGTCCCTATCCTCTGTTTTTCTAAACGGATCCATGTTTTCTGAATACCCTCCCGTATTTCTTCGATGTGACGAATGTATGCAAGGTTTTCCTGGATTTTTATTTCATTCTGGTATTCCTGTTGCTCGTGTTCATATAATATTTGAAGACGATGGAAAACCTGTTCTGCCTCTGCTATTTGATTTCTCATTAAATTGGACTGTGTTTTATAATTGAGGTATGTTCCTGGTTGTATATCGACAGAATTATAATATGAAAGAGCATCGCGAACATAATCACCTCTTTGCTTCTCCGCCTCGATCCAAGAATTACATATATTGAGTCTTTTTTGGTCTATTTGGTGAACACGTTGTACAGCATATCCAATCTGGACTTGTTTTTCTCTAGTAATTTTTAAATATTTTTGAGAAGCGATCTTCAATACATAGATGGCAACAACGAATAGGATTGAATATAGAAATATCGGTCCAAAGTATAGAAACGCAAGCAAAAGGAGTAAATAAATACCTGCCATCCCGTATCCGGCACTTGTGTCCTTTGTTCTCCCCATACGCACTAGGATCTAGACTAAAGTTCCCTCTATATGTTTCTATTTAACTTTTTGGATCTGTCTTCTAAGTAGGTGAACCGATGTTCTGTCATTTTATTGTAAATATCTCCGAAACATTCTGGCAAGAGGTTATCTTCTTTGATTTTAGTCTCTCACATGTAGAGAAACGTCTATCACTTGATATTGGAAGGTTTCTGTCACTCAAAGGCGTATACGTTAACCTTCTTATCTCCATGTAACTCGATGATGCTACACTCGAAAAGCAAGGCATAAAATTTACTTCCATCCTTAAAATGCTCTGAGATCCTTGGAAATACTTGTTCTTTGATTTAAGGCAAAAGAGAAACTTATAAGCCGTTTGCAATCCGTTTTTCATTGATCAGATGCCGCCTAGATTCGAGATTGAGGTAACACATCCCGGTCTTAACAAGTATAAGATCATTCGTGGAAATGATATGTTTGAAGTACAAAGGAAGGCTGCCGCTCAAACAGTTGCCTGGGATGCGATGTGGGAAAAGGAAGTTAAGAGTGCTCAGGCTGTTGAGAGAACGAATAAGGCCAAGACAGAAATTCAGGAACTAGAAAACCTCCTGAACCACGCATTGATCACAAAGAGTGCTACCTATCAAGATTTTGTAAAAACCAAGACACAGTTCACCAAAGCAAAACCCCAGAAGCCAGTATACTTGCATACGCCCCTGCCCCCGAAGGAAACTGACGACAAGTATAAACCCAAAGTTTCAATGTCTGATTATGTTTTTGCATCCAAAATGAAAGTTAAACTCGAAAGTGCCAAAAAATTATATCAAGATGACTATAATACATGGTTGAAAGAAAAGGAACGGATAAGCGAGCTTAACGCTACCCAAGAACAAGACTATCAAAACGCGTTGAAATCGTGGCAGCAGGGGGAACGAGAATACGTTAGGCAACAGAGGGAGCGCTTATTCAAAGATGATAACGCTGTCATAGAGTACTGCATGTACGTCCTGTCAAATTCCAAATATCCTGATTGTTTCCCACATAAATTTAAAATAGACTACAATCCCGAAACTAAATTGCTGGTTGTGGATTATTCTTTGCCCTCTATTGAGTCGGTACCGAGGATAAAGGAAGTAAAATATGTTAAGTCGTCAGATGAGTTCAAGGAATCCTATTTAACAGATTCTTTTATTAGTAAACTGTATGATTCTGTGATTTATCAGGCTGTTTTAAGGCTTGTTTTTGAACTTTTTAGAGCGGATGCTAATGATGCACTCGATTTGGTCGTTATCAATGGATGGGTGCAATCAATCGACAAATCTACGGGAAAAGATGTGAACGCTTGTATTGTCTCATTACAAACGAGGAAGCAGGAATTCCTTTCAATCAATCTAGATAAAGTCGATCCAAAGGCCTGCTTCAAAAACTTAAAGGGGGTTGGGAGTTCCAAGTTGAGCAGTTTGACTCCCATAGCGCCGATCCTGCAATTTGATCGTAATGATAAGAGGTTCGTCGCGTCATATACTGTTACTGAGAGCCTTGATGATTCAACCAACCTTGCTGCCATCGATTGGGAAGACTTCGAGCACTTGATCAGAGAGTTGTTCGAAAAAGAGTTCTCGCAATCCGGTGGCGAAGTAAAAGTCACCAGAGCCAGCAGAGACGGTGGTGTCGATGCGGTAGCTTTTGATCCAGATCCAATAAGGGGAGGAAAGATCGTTATCCAGGCGAAGCGATACACAAATACAGTTGGAGTATCCGCTGTACGCGACCTCTTTGGTACGGTTATGAATGAAGGAGCAACAAAAGGGATACTTGTTACTACTTCTGACTATGGGCCAGATGCCTATGAGTTTGCTAAAGATAAGCCAATAACTCTGCTAACTGGAGGGAATTTGCTCCATCTGTTAGAGAAACATGGTTACAAGGCAAAGATCGATATAAAAGCTGCCAAGGCTGCTATGGCGAACCGGAATTGATTGTTGCTTAACATTCTGCTCCTGATTTTTATCGAAGGTTCAGGAAGTACATGTCCGCTCTACCTGCAAGAACAAAATCGATCAGACAGAGTTCGAGGGCGAATGCGAGGGACTTTTGTGCGCTGCTCTCTATCATTCCAAAATACCACAGATCTTGAAGCGTACAGGGATGTTCATATTAAGGACAGTGGCGGCCGGCACGAATCTTTGAGAGCCTGAATCGTCCGGCTTTCCTCCCGCCTTTTCAGCACGCCTTTTTTCATGAATCATTGAATTTTTTGACTTGGATTCATAATCCGGGCTGTTAACCAGCATGTCACAGGTTCGAGTCCTGTTGGCGGCGTCATTCTTTTTGTTTGTATCCTGTCGCACCATCCATAGCTGATATCCGCTGGCGGCGCCCTGCCCCCGGAACTGATCTCCTGCAGGCCAGAGTTGACATAACCAGTTTTCCTGTCCGCGCTGAGCGTATACCCGGCACCCTGTCCCGGAGAGAAAGGTATAAGTACCATGGTGGCCCTCCCCGGGGGCTGTATGAGGGCGCTCGATGCCACATGAGGTATCCATCACTATCCACTGCTTCTGCAGAACACCAAAATAAGGCATCATGCTCCAGTAGTACACGAAAAACCATCACACAACATCGGTTCCCCCGTGGGTGAACAAGGGGACATTCTGCTTTCCCTCATGCAGACACCTTCTCCGGTTCAGGAGAAGGCCGAGAGGTGAACAGACGTGAGGATGTTGAGATACGAATTTGTAATTCTTGTCAGCCTTCTATTCGTCGCTTCCATCGCTACCGCATCAGCTGCAGGGCCCGGTACCGACGAAAGCGGCCGGATATCAGACCTGACGCAAGCCCTGTCGCTTGGCCTCTTCCCCACCCAGCCGCAGTCGCCCGATACCGACGAAATCGGCCAGATATCGGACCTGGCGCAAGCCCTGTCGCCCGGGGCCTACCCGACACAGCCGCAATCACCCGGAGCCTATCCGACACAGCCGCAATCGCCGTATTCAGGCGGAATCCCCGTGATCACGCCGGAACTGTTGAACGGTCTCCAGTGGCAGCAGGACCCGTCGGGCTCAGGGATGTTAATCGCCTGGGATCAAACGCAGGGGCTGATATTCGGCTATAATCCGGATTATCCGGACATACTCGTGATCCAGACCGCCGACGGTACAATCTACGGTTACATCAGGAGCACCGGCACGCTGTTGCGGTATGACCCTGCGACCGGATCGTTTACCGCCGTCACGCAAGGATCTTCCCCCACTCCACAGGGGAGCAGACCCTACGCGTGACCCCGAAGCACCAGGCAGCCTGCACGAACAACCCCGCCAAACTTTTTTTAGGCTGCCCCCGGGGGCACCCGCACTCACCCCGGCCACCCGGCTTGTAAAAGACCCGGCCCACCGCGAGCATTGCGGGACGGTCCAGACGGTCACCCGCCAGAGGTAGAGGGGGAACGGGATGCGGGGGATCTTCATCCCGGGCATCAGCCCGACCGGCATCGGGATCGGCACCAGGGCCGGGAGGACGGCGATCGCCCGGTTCATCTCGCAGGAGACGGTGTTGAGTGGAGGTCGATCAGGGAGAGGAGACCTTCCCGGCGGGCGTGCCGGAGTCTCCACTCTCCGGCGGTGAATGTCTTTGCACCGCTACGCACAACCTCATGGAGAGGCGCCGCTCGTCCAGCAGGGTTACCTGCCCCAGGGTGACCGACCGGAGACCAGGAATTTCTCCGGCTGGCGTTCCCCCTGGCCGGGGCCCTGCTTCCCTGCTGCCATCAGGCACTCGGCGCTGCAGAACGATGCGTCTCCGCCTGTGGCTCCCCGCTCCGGCGAAAACTCTCGCCCGCAATGTTTACAATAAACAGATTCCGGTATGATAACTCACCCGGAGGTGGAGGGGGCGCGCCGGGGGATAAATTTTTCCACCGGTTCCAAAAACTGCCTTCATGGATCCGATCTAAGGTGTTCCCTTCGATGAATCCGGGAGGAAAGACCGGGCGGGAGAGATATGCCCTCATCGTGGGGCTCCAGAGTCGACCCGAACTCACACGGCATCTCGTAAATACCCCGATAAAGGGCTCGTGCAGCGCAGGCAGGGCGCCGGCACGAAAGCAAACCTTGCTAACCCCAGGAGGCCAATTCCACGCATCAACGGAGATGATCGATGTGCCGAGACTGGTACTGATCGATGCGGAGACCGGGACGCGGGTCCGGCACCGGATCCGGAGCATCAAGCAGGCCCTGAAGCAGCAGGAGTGGTACGAGACGAAGCTCGGGCGGCGTGTCCGGATCGAGAAGGTGTTTGAGCGGTAGGGCTGCTCCGGGAAAGACTGATAGCCACGCCGTGCGTGCCTGACAATCATGCACGGCGATGTGGCAGAACGGGTCTCCCGCCAAGATGCTTTTGATCCGGCGGAGGACTCTCGTTCGTCTTCAACGGCCTCGGGCAGGCCTACAAGGGCAGTTCGCACGAGGTGTTCTGGTGCTGCTCGGAAGTCCCCTCGGGCTCTTCATTATGATTGTTCCAGGCGTGGCGATCTGGTTCTGGGGCGGCTACGATGCCCGGACCACGGCCCGGCGGATGAACGAGGGCCTCGTCCCCTACCGGGAGACGAGTCTGCTCGCGATCGTCGCGTTCCTGATACACTCCAGAATACCGAATCTTCAGACTAATTAGCACAATCAGAAACATTCTTATTACCAGATCGATAACAGAAAACAGATGATGAGTCTCCCGGCAAACCATCTCCTCTGCATCGCCCTGCTGCTCATGGTCGTCCCGGCCGCGGCCTGCGCTTCCCCGGTAACCCGGAGCCTCTCCACCGCCGAACCCGGGGCGGGTGAGGTCTTCACTGTCTTGCTCTCGATCGAGGGCATGACTCTCGGCGGGGTGGTCGAGACCCTGCCGGCTGGCTACGCCTTCGTGGCGACCGACCTCGCGGACGACCGCGTCCTCGCCCGGGGGCAGCAGGTCGCGTTTGCGGTGATGAACGATAGCAGGATAACCTACCAGGTCAGGGCCCCCGCCTCCGGGAGCGGGGATATCACCGGCCGGTGGGAGGACTTCCTCGGCGAATCGGACGGGCAGGTAGCCGCATCGCACGTCGCGGCGGATGGTATCGAGGCGCCGGTGGAGAGCGGCGGCGGGGATCCTGTCCCCCCGGCCGCACAGGAGACCGGGTCGCCGTTTGCGGTTCTCGCGGCGGTTGCCGCCCTCCTCCTCGCGTCAGGTCGGGGTGGTCGGCGATGAACCGGCGTTGCCTTCTCGCCCTCGCTCTTCTCCTCATCGTCGCCGTCCCGGCGTCGGCCTCGGCGATGGACGGCACCCCGGGGGATGTCGACGGCGACCGGGTGCTCACCAGTGCCGAGTACGCATCGGCGGCTCTTACCTACCTCGACGCTGCCTACATGGGAGGGGCGGGAGACCTCACCCGGACCGATATCCGGGACGCCGCCTGGGTCTCCGCCCACTGGGACGGCAGACCCTGCGAGATCACCGACTCGTCGGGGAGAACGACGACGCTCTACCGCCCCCTGCGCCGGGTCGTGACCTTCAGCGGGGAATCTCTCGAGACGTTGCGCTCGCTCGGGTTCGATATGGAGAAGGTCGTCGCCGTCGACAAATACAGCCACGGGAAGAAGACCTTCTTCCCGGAATGCCAGGGTAAGGCGAACGTCGGGTCGATCTGGTCTCCCGACATGGAGCAGGTCCTCATCCTCAGGCCGGACGCTGTCTTCCTCTACGCAACGATCAGCACCGCGACGTGCGACGATATCCAAAAAAGGCTCGAGGCGAGCAGCCCCGGTATCCGGGTCTTCCGGTTTGACTGCTTCAAGCCCGCCACTTATCCCGGGGAGATCCGCACGATTGCCTCCGCGGTCGGCCAAAAAGAGCGGGGCGAAGAGTTTGCGGCGTTCTATGAGTCGACCATGAACCGGATCCGCGACGGCGCCGCAGGCATCCCCGACGACGAGCGTGTCCGGGTCTACTTCGAGTACTGGTTCGACTACACGACCGTTGCGGCCGGAGCAGGGTACAACGAGAAGACCCGGCTCGCCGGCGGGGTCAACCCCTTCGCCACCGGGACCGCGGAGTACCCCGTCGTCGACCCCGAGGCGATCATCGTCACCGACCCGGAGGTCGTCGTCAAACTGGCCGGGCAGGGCCTGGCCGTCGGCGGGTATGCCGGGCACGACATCGCGGCGTTCGATGCAATCCGGGCAGGCATGCTCGAACGGCCCGGCTGGTCGAGCATCTCCGCGGTGAAGGACGACCGCGTCTACGTCATCCACTCCGACATCCTCGGCGGCGCCCAGCACTTCATCGGGACAGCCTACCTCGCGAAGTGGTTCTACCCAGACCGGTTCGCCGACCTCGACCCGCACGCTGTCCATCAGCGGTACCTCACCGGGTTCCAGGGCATCGACTTCGACCTCGCGTCCGAGGGAACGTTCGTCTACCCGTGACCGGTGCAGCGATGGAACAGAACGTCATCATCCAGAAGGGATATAGCCGGCTGAAGAAGACCCGGGCCCTCTTCATCGGCGGCCTCCTCGCCGCCCTCGTCATCCTCATCGGTCTCGCGGTCACGCTCGGCTCCGCCGACTTCACCGTGGGCGAGTCCTACCTCGCGATCCTTGCCGGGCTCTTCCCCGGCACATTCACCGCCCCGGGAATGGCCGGGATCATCGTCTGGGACTACCGGCTCCACCGGGTGCTCTTCGCGGTCGTTGCCGGGTTCGGGCTCGCGGTGGCGGGCTGTGTCATGCAGGGCATCCTCAGGAACCCGCTCGCAAGCCCCTTCACCCTCGGGATCGCCTCGGCTGCCACCACCGGCGCCTCGATCGCGATCGTCCTCGGCGCCGGGGTCGCCGGCGGAGAGTTCCTCGTCATCGGCAACGCCTTCCTCTTCGCCCTGCTTGCCGCGCTCGCCATCTACGGGATGGCCCGCTACCGGGGGATCGGGTCCGAGACGATGGTCCTTGCCGGGATCGCCGTCATGTACCTCTTCTCGGCGGTGACGTCGCTGCTGCAGTATGTCGGCAGCGCCGAAGAACTCCGGGCAGTGGTCTTCTGGACGTTCGGCTCGGTCGACAAATCCACCTGGCCGAAACTCGCTATCGTCAGCCTCGTCCTCGCCTGCACCATACCCTACCTCCTCTACCGGGCCTGGGACCTCAATGCCCTCGCGGAAGGAGACGAGGTGGCGGCCAGTCTCGGGGTGCCCGTGGAGCGGTCAATGATGGTCATGATGATGATCGCCTCCCTGATCACCGCGGTGATCATCTGCTTCACCGGGACGATCGGGTTTATCGGGCTCGTCGCCCCCCACATCACCCGCATGGCCATCGGCGGGGATTTCCGCACGCTTCTCCCCGCCTCCGGCCTCGTGGGGGCTCTCCTCCTTCTATCCGCCGACAGCATCGCAAGGAGCGTTCTCGCGCCGCAGGTCCTTCCCGTCGGGATCGTGACCGCGTTCCTCGGCGTGCCGTTCTTCATCTACCTCTTCCTGCACCGGAGGAGTGCCTGATGGCGCTGCTCTCGGTCGAGGAACTCTCGTTTGCCTACCGGGACCGGGAGGTTCTCCGCGGGATCACGTTCTCGGTGGACGCCGGTGAGGTCCTCGGGCTCGTGGGGCCGAACGGGTGCGGGAAGACGACGCTCATCCGGTGCGCCGACGGCATGCTCTCCCCCCACAACGGCAGGGTGATGTTTAAAGGAAAGGAACTTGGGACGATGCACCGCCGCGAGGTTGCCCGGGCGATGGCCTACGTGCCGCAGTCGACCGGGAACCGGACATCGTCGACGGTCTTTGAGACAGTCCTGATGGGGCGGCGGCCCTACCTGAACTGGACGGTGAGCTGCGCCGACGAGGATAAGGTGGCGGAGGCGCTCAGGCTCCTCGACCTCGAGGGGCTTGCGCTCCGGAAGGTCGGCGAGCTCTCCGGCGGGGAGCGCCAGCGGGTGATGATCGCCCGGGCGCTCGTCCAGGAGACGGGGGTGGTCCTCCTCGACGAACCGACGAGCAACCTGGATGTCTGCCACCAGATGGGAGTCATGGAGGTCCTCCGGGGGCTTGCCGAGGAGAAGGGCCTCGCGATCGTCATCGCGCTCCACGACCTGAACCTGGCGGCAACCTACTGCCACCGCCTGCTCGTGCTCTCGGCCGGGTCGATCTACAGTTATGGGGCGCCGGAGGAGGTGCTCACCGAAGAGATGCTTGGAAGCGTCTACGGTATCGAGGCGGTGGTGAAGCGGGATCTCCCGGCACCCTACGTGGTCCCGATCAGGCCGGGGCGGGTGCGGGAGGGGGTGTAACGACCCCCTATCTCTTGAGCAGTCTCAGCACCTCTTTGGCCTCCATCACCGGGTGCACTTCTTTGTAGCCGAGGTCGCCCCAGGGGCTGCTGAGCATCAGGAAGGCCGCGGGGTCGTCCGTCTCGATCAGCCGGAAGACCGTGTTGCTCCCGAGGTCGACCCACTCGTTGATCAGGCGCACGCCGTCCGGGATCTTCTCCGCGGCCCGCGCTTCCATGACCTCGCCCGTCTTCCCGGGCTCCCAGGTGAATATGCTTATGAACTGCATGTTTCCATCCTCTCGCTCTCACGCCACACACCGGCCATGCCGGGGCGGACTGTCGGCGTCATCGACTCCCGGGCATATAAATCAGGTGCCCCTCCTCTCTTTTGCGGCGGCACCAAGCAGCATGGCGGTGACGGCAGAGATCACGAGGAGCACGATCATGTTCTGGTCGGCCGTGCCCACGACCACGACGAGAAGGATGGCGGTCAGGGGTGCCCCGAGGGCCAGGGTGATGGCGGCGACCTCGATGCAGAGCACGAAGATAGAGACCGGCACGCCCGGAAAGAGCAGGTTCAGGGCGATCCCTACAAGCGTGGACGAGAAGATGACCGGGAAGATCGGGCCGCCGAGATACCCGCTCTTAAACGAGAGCGCAAGCAGGAAGATCTTCAGGATTGCCATGAAAAGAAGCATCCCAACCCCGAACCGGGCCGGATCGGCGAGGATCCCGTGGATCTGCCCCTCTCCGGAGAAGAGCAACTCCGGGATGAAGTAGCCGATGCACGCGATGACCACCCCCGCGGCGAGGACCCTGAGGATGACCGCATCCCCAAACACCCTCTCCATGACCAATCCTGCGGCCTGCATGGAGAACCCCATAAAGACCGCGAGCAGCGCCCCGAGGATGCCGAGGGCGACCGCGTAGAGGATGTAGGCGAGGTTCAGTTCGCCGATCGGCTCAAACGGGATGCTCCGGGCAAAGGAGGGGAGCCCGAGGAGCAGGTAGAAGAGGTAGCCGATGGTGCCGGCAAGCAGGTTCCAGGTGAGGAACCTGAAGGCGTCCTTACTGCCGCCGACCTGGAACTCGGTGGCGAATATCCCCGTGAAGAGGACGTTGCCGACGATGCCGTTGAATGCCGAGGCGAGGGCCGCGACGTCGAACCCGAGTGCGGCGGTCGGGGAGCCGATCTTCAGCCTATCCCGGGTGTAAGACGATATGTAGCCGATGAGGACGGTGATGACCCCTTCGGGGCCGACGCTTGCCCCGGAGAGGAGCGAGAAGAGCGACGAGAGGAGGGCGCCGGGGAAGGTCCGGTAGTCGGGTTTCTCACCCCCGCCCTTGAGCGACTCCGTGAACCCGCCATGGATCACAGTCGGTGCGCGGAGGTATCTCCGGCAGAGGCCGACGAGGAGCGAGAACGCGATGACGCCGACCGGGATCGCCCAGCGGGGTGGTTTCAGGACGCCCTCCTCGAACCAGATGAGGTGGTTGAGCAGCCCGTAGATCTCCAGGTAGGCGACCGTGAAGACAATGGCGATTATGGCGATGAGGGCGACCTGCCACAACTTCGGGGGTCCCCCCCGGTTCCGGGGCGCGGCGCCGGCCCGGGCCCCCGGCGGAGCCGGATCGCCTGCGGGTGCCGTCATGTCTCGCACGACAGGGCCTGTTCATCACTCCCGGGTAATCTTCCTTGCGGTCAACCACCTCCCGCAGCCGGTGCGATCTCCGCCGGAAAAAAGTATTGTTCCCGGGCCAGAAGTCCCGGATTACTTCTGCCGGGTCCGCGTCTCGACCCGCTCGGTCGTGATGACCTCCGGCGGCGGGGTCTCCTGCCGCTTCACGGCCTCCGCCTCCTCCCTGCTCGGGGGTGTCATGGCTCGGGCCGATTGGATCAGGTCAAAGTCCGCTTCCCGGGGCCAGTTCTCCTCGTCAAAGCCCGACCTGTCGTCCAGCCGCTGCCTGTCGATGTTCACCACAAAGGCGTCGTCCCCGGGCCGGTAGATCACGGCCTCGGTGGGGATGGCAAACCGCTTTGCCCCCACGCCAAGCATGCCCCCGTACTTGAGCACCAGGTACTTCACCCGGCCCTCGGGGAAGGAGATCTGCATATCCGAGATCTCTCCAAGGTCGTCGCCCTGGGGGTTGATCACCTTCTTACCCAGGACGTCGTCTGCCGACATGAACCACTCTTCCCCGACCGTCCGTGTCCTGCGCTCCAGAACCACCTCTGAACGTTCCTGCATCTTCTTCACCTCCATCGCCCCCGCTTTAGGAGACACGCCTCCTGAAGTGGGGGTGCACTGAGTGCCGGGCGTCCTTAAAATGGTTTTGCACCATGAGGTCCCGGACTCCCTGCCGGACCGGCACCCCGGGAGCCGCGGATATGCGCTTCCCGGGAAAACCGGGCTATATTATGAGCCTTTTCGGGTAGAGGCACCGCGATACGGCTCAGGTTTAAATAGATGTAGTTATGTACTGCATGCGTCAATCCCATCTTCATGGAGTCCACTGTCAGACTCGATCTCACCAGGATCCTGGAGGCGACGGGCGAGCTGCAGCACTTTCTCGACCTGGGCGCCGCCAGCCTGCGGGCGGCAGGATCGTTATCGCAGGAAGCGTCTGAGGCGTTGATCTTTGCGATGGCCGACGAACTTGAGGATCATCTCCGGGCGATGCGTGCTCGGCAGGGAACCGCCACCATCCACGACATCCGCATCTGGACCCGGGCCTGGATAGGCGAGCAGGAGGCGGCACTCCTGGAAACGCCTCCAGGGAGCGGCGATCGGGGGTAAACGTCCCGGATCTATCGCCGGGAGACGTCCCGCGGGAGTACGAGGGCGCACGGCGTACCTCCGGGGTCAACCCCGACAGCAGGCCCTTGATCACGCCGCCCGTCTCCGGCAACGATATACGGCCCGCGCAGAGGCTCGGCTACATAGTGTGATGGCGGACGAGACCTGGTGGATCGGAGCCGGGAAGGAACCTTTCCGGCCGGTAGCCTCCCGCGCCTGAGAGCGGAGGTCTGCCGGGGCTATCCCCCTTCTCCCCGGACACAGGACGGTCGCGATGGGTGCCGGCCTTTGACCCACGATCTGAAAATTTATCACCGCCTACCATCCATGCGACCCCGATGCCTCACTTCGACCTCTTCTTCAAGACCGAAGCGCTGCGGCAGAGGCTTGAGCCGCACCTTGGGCTCATCCCGCCGTTCTTCCGGTTCACCGTCCGGACCGGGACGCCGGAAGTCCGCTACTTTGACCAGAAGGACCCGATGTGGAAGGGGTTCCCCTTCCCGGTCCCGGCAAAGACCGTCTACGTCTTTGACGACGCGATACCCGCGAGGGCGCTCGGGGGCGGGATGGATATGCGGGCGAGCATCCGGGTCACGCGCGAGGACACGGATGATGAGGCGCTCGTCCTCCGCATCTGGCACGAGATCCTGCACGCTATCGGGCAGCCTGCGGATGATATGGCCCGGCGGGCGGCCGAGTGGCAGAGCATCTCCGAGCGGCTCGTGTGGGCGGCCTGGCAGTCGCTTGCCCGGCAGACGGACGTGCCGTTCTGGCACCGAAAGTTTTACTCGTGGTTGACGGAGCGGGCAGAGAGCGGGGCGGGAGGGAGGTAGAAACACGGGCTCACCGCCAGGATTTCCTCCTCATGGACCAGCGCCGCGGGTAGGCTCCCAAACGATCATCCCCTGCCAGACTGCAGCCCCTTGGGCCACCGGGGGTTACATTGTCGGTAAACATTATCCGCGGGCAAAACCTACCTGGAAAAATGAAATTTCCCTCCATTTCATTCTCAATCGTGCTTGTTCTCGGCCTCGCTCTTATCTCGGCCGGTTGCATGCAGAGCGAGCCCGGTATGACCATGTCGACGCCGGGAAGTAACGACACCGTACAACAGACGCAGTACACCTCGAACGAGACGCTCGTCGCCTTCGTTGAGAGCGCGGTTGCCTACGTGAAAGAAAACGGCAAGGAGAATGCCCTCGCTGAGTTCAACAACCCGAACGGTTCGTTTGTCAGGGGTGAACTCTATATCTACGCCTACGATTTCTACGGCACCACCCTCGCCCACCCGGTCAACCCGGAGAAGGTCGGTGTGAACCGCCTGAATGAGACAGAGGCAGATGTGGGAATTTTCCTTGCGGAAATGAGCGATGCGGTCAGGAACGGGGACGGTTTCCACCGGATTGTATACATCAACCCCGCGCACAACGGAACGCTCGAATCGAAACTGGCGTATGGGATGCAGGTAGACGAAGACTGGTGGCTGGGCTCCGGAGTCTACACGGGACCCGCTGACCTGCCTCTACCAGCAACTCCGGCGGCGCCGGCTGATTACCCTGAAATGATTGGGATCTGGAGAGCGGATGGCGGGTTCGTATACTTCCTGAACGATACGGTCGAGAAGACGCCCACTGGTGAGAACACGTGGGTGGTCAACTCGCAGGATGGCCGGGTCATCAGCGGGTCCAAGACGTTCTCCCTGCCGGATGGGACTGTAAAGAACCAGACGTTTGTAGGTATATTCGTTCCTGATGGAGAGACCATAATGTTCGTCGACCAGCAGGGAGAATGGGCGATGGGATCCCTGGTCGAACCGGGCAGCCTGTTCATCGCCTGGACGAACCCGGGCGACAGTACGGCAACGATAGCAGGGACCCTGACCCTGAACCGGGATAATGCAGCATAACATTCTTTCTCTTTTTGCGTTGAAGGACACGGACGGGGCCATCCTCGGGGTGGCCGTGACGGAGAGGGGGCGTACCGGCGCGCGGGCTTACCCTGTATCGGGCGTTGCCCATTCCACAGCCCCGGAGATTGGATTACAGCAGATCAAAACCCTTATTCCCGAAAAAGAGACACGCTCTTTGTGAAGCACGTTCTATTCACTCTTCTCCTGCTCGCCTGTCTCGTATCGGCCGGGTGTTCCGGCCCAGCCGGGACAGAGATTCCAGGCAACGTATCGCAGCGCCGGAGAGCGGATTCGTCCTCAACGAGTCCGTCCGGCCGGGCGACGACTTCTATGCCTACGTGAACGATGCATGGATTGCAGAGCACCCCATTCCTGCCGATAAGCAGTATTACGCGACGTTCACGGAAATGCGGGATAGGGTAGACGACAACCTCCACACCCTCCTCGAGAAGGCGGCGGACGCCCCGCCGGAGGGTGCGGACCCGTAACATCACCCTCCTTGGACGGTTTCACCGGTCGGGGATGGATACCGAGACGATCGACCGTGAAGGACTCGGTGGGCTCTCCGCTCTCCTCGCGAAGATCGACGCGATCGATTCACGCAGCGGTCTCGCCGACGCGACGATCATTCTCCTGGAACAGGGGTTCGGCCCGGTGTACTATTACTGGGCGGAGGTCGACCCCAAGAACAGCGAAGAGATGATCCCGGGCCTCTACCAGGGCGGGCTCGGACTGCCTGACCGTGATTATTACCTCCGAAACGACACGAAAAGCGTGGAGATCCAGGATGCCTACCGGGATCATATAGCCCGGGTGCTGGTGCTCGCAGGGGAGCCGGCCGAGCAGGCTCGCGCCGATGCGGAGACCATCTATACGATGGAAAAGACCCTTGCCGCGGCCCACCTCTGTTCGGAGGAGAACCGTGACCCCATAAAGACCACCAACATCTACACGCTTGCCGAACTGGAGGAAGAGTATCCCGCAATCGGATGGGAAACCCTCTCCGCCATCCCGGGCTCCGGGCCGGTCGACCGGGTGCATATCTACCAGCCAGGGTACTTGGAGGGACTAAACTCCCTACTTGAGACTGCCCTGCTCGTGGCTGAGTACAACGAGTTCGAGGCCCTCCCCGGTTTCTACGTGAACAGGAACCTCACCCTCGGTGAGAACATCGCCGACTTCGGGGGCCTGACGCTCGCCTATCGCGCGTGAAAGAAGGCGGAGAACCGGTCCACCGATCCTGTTGCAGACCGGCGGTTCTTCTTGGCGGCCCCGCACCTCTGGAAGGGTGAACGACCGGGAGGATTCGCTCCGGAACCTAGTGTTGGCTGATCCCCATGCCCCGGAGAGGTTCCGGGTGAACGGCGCCCTGTTCAATATTCCTGAGTTCTACGAGGCTTTCCCGGAGATCGGGCCCGGTGACGCCCTGTATCGGGAGGTCGAGGAGAGGCCGGTCATCTGGTGAATGCGCCATGGTGATCCGGGCAACAATCTCTATTCTTTTTGAAGATAAACGCTCTGAGCATCGTTTCCGGGGCTGAACCCCGGGGTCGATCGGTTACGATTCGGGGAGTCCAGGGCGGGACGGGGGTGGTCCCCACACGGCAGACCTCTTCATGCTCCGCTGCACCCATTGTCGTGCGGGGCTTGCCACGAACGGGACGATAAACAGTGCCGCGATGCACTCTCGCTCGGCATCGTCCCGTACGAGAATACCACGCTGCCGGGTTACCTCTATAGGGCCGACAACTCCGGCAAGTCCCGGCCGCTGCTCATCGTCCAGACCGGCTTTGACGGCTGCCAGGAGGAACTCCATCCGTATGCGATGGAAGGGATCGAACGCGGGTACAACGTCCTGACGTTCAAGGGGCCGGGGAAGAATGGGGATACCGCCCCTCTTTCTGGAGTCTCCCGGGCATACTACCGGCGGACACGGTATCCGGCTGCCGTGAGAATAGTGATGAAGGCGTCATCCCATTCCATGCCGCAGAGCCCGTCCAGCGTCGGTTGCACCCGTTCCCAGAGCTGGCCGAGCTCGTCGGTGTCCGGAATGAGCGCTGTCTGATACGTCACACGTCCGGCTAACTTCCCCTGTGAATCGAGGATGAGCAGGCGGCAGCAGTATTCGCGGCAGAGGTCGGGGCGTGTCAGGTGAACCGTGCACCACGCCTTCCCCGTCTCCCCGTCAAACCTCAGAAAGGGGCAGGCGTTCGGCAGCCCCTCGATGCTGCTCCTGTCCTCGAAGAGGGCTATCCTGTTCGGATCGACCCGCACCTCTTCGGCATCCCCGGTATAGTGGTTGTGGACGACAAACGTGTAGTCGCCACGCTCTTCGATAACCCTGTGGACGTCCCGCATATGGGTGCAGCAGCTGCCGCACTGACAGCACCTACCGGCTATGGTGCCCCCCTCCCCAAGCACCGGGCGGTTGGCGCACTGGCATGCTCATCATCCGGTATTCTTCACCGCAATAGTATAATACCTGCCGGAGATCCGCCCGGGCGTTGGCAGGCCGCCGGGTTCCGGCCACCGGCACGTCGATGCCGGTCATGGCGCAGGGGAGCCGCGACAGCCCGGAAAGGGGGGCACGACCCTCAACGCAGAGCGAGGGAGCGGGCATCGTCGGCGGGGATTCCGGCGAGGCGCTCCATGGAGGGGGTGACGACGAGCCGCCTGGTCATTCGAGGTCCTGTTCCCGGACGACCTCATCAAATGGACGGCACCGACCGGCGCGGATATCGGCGACGGCTTCCTCGATCTTCTGCAGCGTCTCCTCGCTCAGGGGTTCCGGATCGTATGCCATATCCAGGAGGCGATTTAACGCCTCGTCGTAGGTCTCCCGCGGGTGGACCTTCACGGCATCCAGGCGGGCCTTGGTCTCCGGCCGGAGCTGGATCGTGGTAACCATAGAGAACTATGGGCGGCAATGGGGTATGGAGGTTGCTCCCCGGGAAGGGAGGTATTCCGGATGGCGATCCCGACGATGACAGTACAATGACAGCATCTGCTGTCAATGAGACGGTGTCAGGATATTTCGAGAATACAGCCAGTTCAGGGATATTTATATGAAGGAAAAACGATGAATAGAACCAGTCAAAGACGTAGCGAGGTAACTGTATGCCAACGACTAAGAAACAAATGGAGAAGTTAAACAGGGCAAAGAAAGCCAAGGCAGAAGAACTCGCGCAGCAGGCGGCTGCGGGTAGCCAGGCCGCCAAGAAGAAGCTCAAGAAGCTCGAGAAAAAGATCAAGTGAGCCGCCCGGGATTTTCAACTGTTTTTGATTTTCTTTTAAGGTTAATACAGCGGGTGTACCCGTGCAAGCCGCAACATGCTCGCATCTTGAGAGTGGCCAAATGCTCAATGCTTAAGCGGATTATTATTACCCTCCATCGAGCATCTCTCCCTGCGATTACGGGGAAGGCGCCCCGAACCCCTGTTTTACAAGATAGCCGGAGATTATATCGAAGATCTGCTCCGCATCCTGCACGGTTCCATTTGCAGAGGCTTCACCGTACGTCAGACCATAGTCGGCTGCCTCTCGTGCAGTCTTCGCTCTCCGGAGGTCGGAGACGATTGCAGGAGGCAGGATTCCTCTATCGGTGAACAACTCTTCGATGGCGGCTATAAGGCACTCATGGCTCTTCTCGACGTAACCGGCACTGAAGAGCAGCGATTTGCAGGCATGGAACATAGAATAGTGCATCGATTCCCAATATGTAGTACAACCAGAGAGCACCATCGGATCTCGTACACCTGCTCCAGGAGGTCATACTCCGGGGTGCGCCCGGGCACGGCTTCCTCCCG
>DANY01000041.1:0-16530 GCA_002501655.1 Methanoculleus sp. UBA303 | reverse complement strand
AGAGTGGAGACAGGGGAGGGGGCCTGCCCCATAGGCGTTAACTTACCAGATGGGTGTAATGAATTCTCGTTGATACCGTCAAGTACCCGGCAATCGGCTGGTTCTCACCTATGCTCTAAGGCAGTCCTTTTCCAATGAGATTTCCGTTATCGATATCGTTTTCAGGGTAGGAAGATTATTGTCGCACACCACCGGAGTCGTATGGCCAATATCCCACCAAATCGACCCCATTTTACGGAATAAGGCATTATCCGCTCGAATCCTTATGGCTAAAGTTAGCGCATATGGGGGCCTGCCCCCTCCCCGTCAGCCTCTCCCCCCATGGCGATAGCCACCACGGTCCACCGCAGGGGAAGATCCGGATCCGGCACCAGCCCCATCGGGAGGGGAGACGAGTACTAAATAAGTCCGATAATTGGGAATCGATGCAATAGTATGCCTTGATGATGTTCCACTTGAAGTCGGATTCGAGAAGCGATTTCTTCGCCGAGTCGAGATCTCCCTTTGCTTCAGTGAGCTCCCTCTCGACCGTCGCCCTGCTCGCGGGCCGTTTGACCACACCTCGACGGCTCAAACAATCCTGGAATTTGTATGACATCCCTCACCCGATAAGAACAATACCCTGCTGGATATTATCGAAGAATGCGGCATCCCTGGTCTTTAATTGGTAGGTTTCATCCGGCGTGTTGATGATCGGGGAGAGTTCTCGCGCAAGGGTGTTCTGGTGCATATGTAAAATCTCCTGGATAGGCTCTTTGTCGAGGGTCTCGATGTAGAGGTCGATATCGCTCGCGGGCGTATCCTCTCCTCGCGCACAACTTCCGTAGAGGATAACGTTCGTCGTCATACCCCGCAGGTCCCGGATGAGGGGCTGCAGCTCAAGGAGCGTGAACCAGACCTTCATCTGCCGCAGGAGGACACTCTCCATATTTGCCTGGTAAAAGGCGAGGTTTCCCACATCTTCGCGGGTGACCAGATCTATCGTCTCGAGGTCTTTGAGGTTTTTGCTGACGAGCGAGACATCGCGATGTATTACCCGGGAGAGCTCCCGGACGTGGAACTTCCTCGTGTAGTCCCTCCCGAGCAGGACGAGGAGGATCAACGACGATCTCCGTAAGAGCGATCCATACGCATCCAGGAAGTCCCAGGGATGAAGATATACGGGCGGGATGTTCCCTTCTACCGCGGGTTCCTGCGTCTCTCTATCCGGGAGCTGCCGGTTGGGGTTCTCATATTGTTGAATATTGTTCAACGAATGTTGATTCTTTCTCATCACTTGTTGAGTATATGTCAGCAAGAGTACATAATGATGTCCCGGGAGGCTCATTATTTGCATGGGCGTACCTTGATGTGGTATTTGTGCAGCAACCCGTTGCACAAATTGCCCGACTCTACGATCGTTCAGCAGTGCATAACAGGGTCGGGCATTTGTGCAGGAGGTGCTTGCACAGGTTGCGCGGAGTCATCGGACCGCACGACGTCGCCCCCGAAAGTCCGTTTTCCCGGCATGCCGGGTGGCCGGGATCCCGCTGCGCCTCCCCGGGCATCGCTACAGTGAACTGCTAACGCACTACTAATTTCCACTAAATTAGTAGTTGGGGGATCTGGCCCCGAACAGACCCTCGGGGAGGGTCGGCCCTGGACTCAAGGGGAAATGCCTCGCGATCGGCCTCTACGGCGCCGCTGCGGATGGGGCCGGACAGCGATCCTGACGATGGCAGCAGTGGCAGCACGATGGCAGCATATGTACAGCAGTTGCTGCCAACAGGAGATCGTGCGGAATGGGGTGGATTTCGGGAAAACTGTCCGGTATGTGGGTAGAGGATCTGTGCATGTACCTATGTACAGCAGAGTAGGAGAACGGAGAGCATGGGCGGTTGACCCCCTCCAGGAACCGGAGTGCCTGTGTTTTCCGCATTGTTGCCAATGATCCGGCAGATTCTGTGTATCCGGGCGGAAGCGTAAATCCGGGTCAGAATCTGGTTGCGTTCATTGGCAGCAACTGCTGTACATATGCTGCCAGATGCTGCCAACGCTGCCCCCGGTCACCCTGCCCCCCTGGCGGCCTCTATGTTTACACCTTTGCACCCGTTTGCACCTGAATTTGCACCACGAAAAACCGCCATATGCAGCCGGTTCGCCGATCCGTCGAATATCCTCAGGAATACCCGGCATGTTTGCACCAGTGCGGATTTCACAGAGACCAGATGAGAGGTCGCTCGCCCCTGCAGGCATGCTCTCCGTTCCCGGTAAATGGTGCAAATGAGTAACCTGATCTGTACATATCTCTGTACATATACCTCCAATAGAACAATTATGGCCGTTACGGCCGGGATATTCGTTTGCACTTTTCCCGAAATTCCGGTGCAAACCTGGTGCAAAGGTGTAAACGACTGCCCCGGTCAACTCCGCCGGCTCCATCGCCTTCGCGGTGGCGAAGTGGCCGGCGAAGGCGTCACGCCCGGTGTGCTGGGTCGCCAGAAATCCTCCCGGTGCAGGTCATCCCGGTCGGTGCAATCTCTGCAGTGCGGGGGAGATAGTCTGCCCCGCTCATGCAGCACTTCGATCACCCTATCTCATGACCCGCTGGTAGTCCGAGTGCACGGGAACTGTCACGATGACATCGCGTTGCGCGTGATAAAGGTAGTGGTGGCTCCCCCGGGTGCCGACCTCCTCAAACCCGGCTTTCCTGAGAGCACCGACCATCTTCGCACCGGTGATCCTCGGAAGTTTCATGTCCCCGCGTTGCTTGTGTTCACGGGAACGGAGACCTCAACCGGAATTGGTTTGCCGAGTTTCCTGGCCACCTCGACGTATCCTGCGATCGCCTCCTCGATATGCGCCAGCGCTTCGTCCCAGGTAGACCCCTCGCTGACACATCCCGGAAGGGACGGTACCGTCACGGTATACCCCCCATCCTCATTTTGTTCCATAAGAACCGTATAACGGAGACGAGTTTCCGACAAGCGATCCCTCCAGTGAAGGATTGTCCACGAGACTATATAGGGGTTATGGCAGCGATTCCGCAGTCGGTGCAGCTCGCGGAGACGCGGACTTCGCGGTTACGGCCTGCGCCTCCTCCTACATTCAGCTCCCGCATGGCTCCCTTCAACTTCACATGGCCCACATAGCTTAGAATCCAGCATCAGAACAGCATGACTCCCCACCAATCGCGTCCTAGAGGCATCCGCTTCCCCTTTAGAATAGATCCCAGAACTGTCCAACTCAACTCAACCGCGTACGATGATGAGAGGTGGCGCTGACAGGAGATCTCTCAAGAATTAGTAGAATCTCAACAATGGTGGGGTATCAAATTTTTTCCAATACATATTACCCAAAACAGTAATGCGAGGAGAGGGATTCGAACCCGCGAACTCCTTCGAGAGTCGATCTTGAGTCGACCGCCTTTGACCGCTTGGCTACCCTCGCGCCTGTACCTATTGAACGTGCAAAGTAATGAGCTTGATGGCGCCTACCCCCCCGCCCCGTCCGGCACCTGCCGCCGGACGAACGCCCCGACCCGCTCGATCGCCGCCGCGCCCTCGGGGAGGACCGCCGCAAACGCCTGCCAGCAGTGAAACATTCCTTCCGCGCAGTCGAACGTGACGGAAACCCCCTGGAGTTCCGCCGTGCTCGCGAACGCCGCGATCCCGTCGAACAGCACCTCCCCGCTCCCTGCCTGCACAAGGAGCGGCGGCAGACCGGAGAGGTCCGCGTAGAGCGGCGAGGCCAGCGGGTCAACGGGGTCGTGGCCGGCGAGGTAGTCCTCCCGCATCCCTGCGAGGTACTCCGGCGTGAGCCAGTCGGTCTCCCGGTTGAAGATCACCGACTCCCCGAGGAAGAGCATATCGACCGCCGGGGAGAGAGCGACCGCCGCCGCCGGCATCGGGAGCCCCTCGTCGAGGCCCGCAAGGAGCATAGAGAGGACGAGCGACCCCCCGGCGGAGATGCCGATCGGCACGACCCGCGCCGGAGCGTATCCCTCCGCGAGCAGGTGCCGGTAGGCGGCGAGGCAGTCCTCCACCGCCGCCGGGAAAGGGTGCTCCGGCGCGAGCCGGTAGTCGACCGAGAAGACCTCGGCCCGCGCGGCGCCGCTAAGCCGGGCGCAGAGGTCGAGGTGGTCGGCCGTCGAGCCGGCGATAAACCCCCCGCCATGGAAGAAGAGAATGGCCCGGTCCGGCCGGGACTCGGGCGTCGTCACCCGGAAGGCGAGGACCCCGCCCGGGACCGCCACCCGCCCGACAACCGGCCGCTGAGAAAAGGCCGGGAGGATGGCACGCCCCGCCGGGGCGTCAGGGGAGGCGCGTCCTTTGAGGACCGCAAGAACCTCCGAAGCCGGGAGCGTCGCCATCCCCGCGCCCTCACATGAAGTCCGCGAGCCCGAGCTGCCGCTCCGGGGGCTGGCCGAAGGTCGACTCGATCTGCATGCAGAGCACATCCATCCGCTGCTTCGTGTACTCCGAGATTGCATAGGTCTCGCATATGTTGCGCGACATATCCAGGTACTTCTTCACCGAGCCCTCGTGGACCGTGGGGATGACGTTCCCGCCGCACCGGGTACACTTCCCGGCAAGCGGCATCCGCCGGTACTTCGCGTTGCACTTCATGCACCGCACCTTCTGCTTCGAGAAGGCATTCAGGTTGCCCTGGAGATCCCGGATGAAGTGGGTTTTTAAGACTCGTTCCGCAACATCGTCGGCATCCACCGCCCGGATCTTTTTGGCGAGGTCGAGCTCCGCCTCGAGTTTCTCAAGCATCGTCCCGAGCTTCGTGTAGGTGGACTCGAGCGGCCCTGCAGAGATGTTTGTGGTCGGGTGGGTGAAGAAGAACCCCTCAACCTGGGCCGGGGTCCCGAGTCGCCGCTCCACCCGGTCAACAAACTTGTCGAGGTCCTTTGGGTGGGCGTAGGCGAGGCAGCCGTTGTAGACCTCGATGGGGTAGTGGTCGCAGACGTCGACGTTGAGGCTCTCCTTGTCGACCTCCGCCGGGTCTATCCGGGTCGTCAGGACCAGCGGTGCGTCCATCGTCCCGCCCCGTGTCTCGGGTAGGTAGGACCGGGAGAAGTTGATCAGCCCGTCGAGGAGGAGCATCACGCAGTCCTCGTCGCCGTCGCACTGCCCGCAGAAGATGCCGTTTGCGACAAGGGTATGGTTTTCGGCGACCGTCAGGCAGTAGACCCGGTCATCGAGCGCCTGGACGGTCTCCCGGGCGACGACCTCGTCACTGATGACGAGCCCTCCCTCCTCTGCCGGAACACGGTCGCCGACCTTCACCTCAAGGGCCCTGATCTTTTTCAGGTAATCAGTGTCCCAGACCAGCATCGCGTGGTCGGGGGTGACCGTGAGGATCTTTCCCCGTCTCGTCGCGAACCGGATGAGGTGGGCCGGGGCGCGGTGGACTGAGACGGAGGTGACTCTCTTCATACTGACCTTCCCGTGGGAATCGATGCTCCGGACGGAGAACGGCTGCCGGGGGTCGGAGTAGAACGTCCCCATATGGTCAAGTCCGGGTTTTGCGACGTCGAAGTTCTCCACTACAAACTGCCGGATCGGCATCGTCATCCACTGCCGGCCAGAAAAGACAGTGATCTCCGTGTCGCCCGCAAAACAGTTCCTTCGTTTCGCCGCGTGGAAAAATGGGTGGCCGTAACCGACCGCGGCCTTCGAGAACCCGATAAGCCGGACGAGGACCCCGGCACTGGTGTGCGGCGCAAGCCCCATCAGGAGTTGGCCCACAAGGTCGAGCGGTCTCTCCGCCCGGTAGAACGGTTCAAGCCCGTAGAATCTCACCAGGAGGTCGTCGATGAACTTCGCCACCCGGACCAGCCACTCGCCGCAGTCCTCTGAGACCAGGATGTCCTGGTGGCGGAGTTCCAGCACCTGGTCGGCCGAGGTGAGGTCCCGGCCGTAGATGTCGTGAGTGTAGCCAAGTTCCAGGAGCCTCTCGATGGGGACGCCGACCTCGTCCGGCCGGAAGTGGGTCAGGGGAAGGTCGATCATATCGTAGCGGACGGTCCCGTCTTTAAAGACATAAAGGTTCTGCAGTGCCCGGAGGATCCCCTTCTCGATCGGCTCCACCGGCCGTTCTCGGGATATCAGTCCCTTCACGCCCTTGAGGAGCGTGATGGCCGAGTCACGCACCCCGAGATTTTCCAGTGCCGCCGCATACTCGGTCTTAACGTTGATGGAGACCTTCTGGAGGCAGACCGTCGCCACGTTGCACCGGGGGCACTGGTCTTTCCCGATCTCCTGCCCGCACTTCGGGCACCGGAGAACCGGCAGTGTATGGGCACCACACCCGCAGAGGTTCTTGTAGGTGAAAGTTCCGCAGGCAGGGCAGCGCCGCTCGCCGACCTCCGCCTCGATTATGCCGCCGTCCGTGTTGGACCGGGGCCGGGAGGAGCAGGCCGCCTGGAACGACCGGCGTGAACCACCCTCGTCCCCGATAGGGAAGAGCGAGTGGGGCGGCGGCTTCATCTCCCGCTGCTTTGACTTTCCCGGCCTCCCCATCCGGCCCCCGACCCGGGTGCCTGCCCTTGAGCGGACCACAAAGCCCGAGAGGTGCATCACAAGGTCGAGGGAATTCTCAAGGGGGGCATCCTGCCACGCCGGCCGCTTTTCGAGCTGCAACGTCAGGCCGAGGCAGGCGAGGAGTGCCAGATACTCAGAGACCGCTATCCGGTCCCTGGAAAGGCGGTGAGGCACCAGGAGTTCTTCGAGGATCGCCTTCACCTCCGGGGTATCCGGCAGCATCAGCACACCGTTCTCGACCCTCCCCTCAGCGCTGACCTGGTCCGCGAGGTGGGCGATATCCGCCGGGGTGACGTCGTCCCAGAGGTAGGTGTAGTCGGGGTGGAGGGGGGCTCCGTCAAGCGCGAACTCGATAGCCGCAAGTTCGCTCTCCGGGTGCCGCGTACCCCCCTCGAGCAGCCACCACTCCTCGCAGTAACACGGGGGCATCAGCGGGTGGTTGTTCTCCATGAACTCACCGAAGCTGATCAGGATCTCACCGGCGTCCAGGATCTCGTCGACCTGGCCGGCGATATGCCTGGCCTCCGCTGCGTCGTCCACCCGGCGGACCTCCCCGCTCCGGAGTTTGACCGTAGGCCCCTGGATAGAGTCTACCGGCACAATCCCCGCTGCCTTCCCCGGGCGCTCAATCTTCATCTGTGTCCCGACCGCCAGAAAGTCGCCGAGGATGTGCATCGTCGCGGGGTTTAAGCCGGCGGCCGCAAACCCGGTGTTCCGCGACCGGCCGAGACGGAGCCGGAACCCTCCTTTACGCATCGGGTAGGAGAAGACCGGCCGCCCACCGATAAGGTCCCGGAGGTACTTGTCCTTCGGTTTGATGGCGGCGCCGGCATCGTCATCACCGCTCTTTGCGGCGCCACCGCTGATCATCTCCTCGAGCCAGTCCCAGCCCGCCATCTTCATCTTTCTGACGTTCTTGAGAATCTTCGGGGCTTTCAGGGCCAGCCCCTCCGCGACGACGAGCGCCATCCCCCCCCGGACGGTGTTCGTCTCCACCCGCTCCAGGTTCCGGTAGCCGCTCACCTCCTGCTGCTCGGTCGGCTCGCCGTCGATGCAGACCGGACAGTTGGTGATGATCATCCGGAGTTCCTTCTCGCTCGGGAGATACTGCAGGCTCATGATGTTGTTATACTGCCGGATCTCCTCGATGTAGCGCTCTACCTCTTCGGGGCGGGGAATATAGCGGCCGATCCCGAGCGCCTGCCGCACGTAGTCCCCTACCAGCACCGAGAGCGCCTGTGCCGTCCCACCGGCGCTCCGGATGGGGCCCGCGTAGTAGATTTTCAGGTAATCGGTCCCATCGTCGTTCTTCCCGAGGCTGACCTTCGCGATCCCCTCTGTCGGGGCGGCCACAACACCCTCGGTCAGGAGGGCCATCGCCCCCCGGATGGCGTGGTCGAGGATCTCCTCCGTCGTGGTTTCACCGAACATCTTTGCCGCAAAATCGTCGCCGATGCGGAGCGCCACCTCTTCCCGGGACATCTGTTGTTCAAGTTCCCGGATCCGGGCCGCGATCCCCGGATAACCGAGGAGCGCCTCCACGCGGTCGGCGAGGTCGCTTGCTATCGGGATCTCGATCTCCGTCCTCGGGTCGAGCCCGCGGGCCCGTGCGGCAGCGGCCAATTCCATGGCAGAAGCGAGCCCGGCCATCAGATTGTCCAGGTACCGGGCAGTAGCAGGTGAGACCTCCATGAAAGATGTATGGGCCTTTCACGCATTTAGAGACTCGTTCCCGGGTGCAGAGCCCCGGTCCCGGCAGGTCGTTCGTGGCCCATAATGAGGTTTCTTCCCGTCTCGAAATCTTTTTTGCCCTCATATCGCGCCCCATATGGGAGAGCACGATCGCAGTCGCGGCTCACTGGCAGCGGGTCAGGGCAAAAGCCCCCGGGTTCACCTCTTCCCGCTCCTGCCCGCCTCCAGCGCCTCGGTGAGGGGGCCGACGCCCGGCTCCCCCATCTTACAGAGGAGGAGCGCAGCGCGCTCCTGCGTCTTCGGATCCGGGTGCTGCATCAGGCGGAGAAGCGGTTCGACCGCCGGCTCACCGATCTTGCAGAGAGCCATTGCGGCGAACGGCTGGAGATCGGGGTCAGCGCTCTCGATGACGCCGACGAGGGGTTCAACGGCCGCCTCCCCGATCCCGGTCAGGGTTGCCATGGCATATCGCCGGAAGTCGCGATCCTCCCCGGCACGCATCGCCGCGAGGAGAGGAGCAACTGCCGCATCCCCGATCTGCACCAGCGCCCGGGCGGCATACCACCGGATGTCGTTGTCGCCGTCGAGCATTGCGGCAATGATCGGCCCGACCGCTGCTTCTCCGCTCGCCCCAAGTTCGGCGGTTGCCGCCCGGCGCACTGCGAGAGGGCCTCGCCGGAGGTCGGCAATCAGTTCATCGATCCGGGTGTCGTCAGTCATGAAGTTCAGGTGCTCCTTCGTTGGTGTTATGTCTTCTGATGCCCCCGAGCGCCTCCCGGGCAGCCTGCCGAACCTCCTCCCGCCCGTCGTCGAGCGCCTCGATCAGGGCATCGACCGACCCGGGATCGTTGATCTCCCCAAGGGCCGCCGCGGCCCCTCTGCGGACGCGCCAGTCATCGGCACCGAGCGCCAGAGCGAGCGAGGCGACGGCAGGCCTTCCGATCTGGCCGAGGGCGGCGATCACCCCCTGCCGGAGTTCCTCATCGTCCGTCTGGAGCGCCGAGAGAAGTGAGGGGACGGCAGGCTCGCTGATATCCCCGAGCGCACTCGCCGCCCGCTGCTGCACCTCCTCATTGGGGTCACGGAGGGCATCGATGAGGGCTACAACGGAGTTCTCACCCCCAAGCCTTCCGAGCGCCAGCGCCACACCCACCCGGACCCGGCTGTTCCCAGCGCGGAGGCTGGACATGAGGTCTTCACGTGCGGGTTCGCCGATAGCCGCAAGCGCGAGGGCCGCCCTGCTCCGGACATAGGTATCCTCGTCGTTGAGCGCCTCCACCAGTGCCGGGACCGCCCCGGGGTCGCCGATGTCGCCGAGAGCGATCGCGGCCATCCACCTGACATCCACGTTTTCGCTCTGCAGGCTCTCTATGAGCGGCCCGACGGCCGGGGAACCCAGTTTCCCGAGCGCTTCCGTCGCCTTCCAGCGGACGCCGCTCTCCGGGTCACGAAGGAGGGCGGCGAGCGGCCCGACCGCAGCGGGCTCGCCGGCGTCACCGAGGCATCCGGCCGCTTCGTAGCGGGTATCCGGGTCCCGGCTCGTTAACCGGGTGATCAGCCTCCTCGTATCCCGGTCGCACGCGGGTGCGCCGGGACCGGGCTCACCGATGTGGAGGTGCAGGCCGTTGGCACGCCTGCCTGAGAGTTCGAAGAGGTACCCGAGGAGGTATGAGACGACTATGAACATCCCCGCACGCACGAGAGTATCCGTGCCCACGGACCCGGAGATGACATATTCGACGACGACGTGGAGCGCCGCGAGCAGAAGCCCCACGTATAGGGCGCGTTTTTGGTACCAGAACGCAGCCGGAATGAGCACCAGGTAGAAGAAGTGCGTATACGCGATATCGGTGTCGAAGAGGGCGTGAACGGCGAGGCCCAGGAAAACAGAGAGCGCCGTGATCAGGCCAACGACCGCAAGTCTGCCCCATACTGGTTCTGTGAGTCTCATTCCTGATGAATGAGGTACGGGCTGTGCAGATAAAAGCATGTGCGGGGGCGGGAAACGGCCGGAGACCCGGCACGCCGTCTCACCGCCGCCCTGCAGCCGCGACCGTCGCCTTCTCTCCGCCGGCCTCCTCGAGTATTTTGAGCGACGCCTCGATGAACGCAGGGATGTCGTCCGGGTTCCTGCTCGAGACCAGGTTGCCGTCGATCACCACCTCCCGATCGACGTACTCCGCACCGGCGTTTTTGATGTCCTGGGCGACAGATTTCCAGCCGGTGATCTTCCGGCCTTCGAGCACCTGCGCGGTGATCAGGAGCTGGGGCGCATGGCATATGGCGAGGACCGGTTTGCCGCTCTCGACGAACTCACGCACGAACTCCACGGGCGCATCGTGGGCCCGGAGTTTGTCGGGCGAGTAGCCGCCTGGTATGAAGAGCGCATCGAAGTCGTCCGTCGAGACGCCGGAGGCGGCCCGGTCGATGGTGACCTCTGCCAGCCCCTTCTTTCCATGGACGGTCTCTCCCGCGGAGAGGCCGACGTGGACGAGATCGTGGCCGCCCTTCCGAAACGCCTCCGCAGGCTTTGTGTACTCGACATCTTCGAACATATCCGTTATCAGGACTGCTATTCTGCTCATTGCCATTCCTCCACACGGGCCGGGTCTCCGGCCCGGCCACCCTTGAGTCCTCCGGGAGATATAATGCTACCGGAGGGGCGGCGGGCTCCAGACTATCCGGCCGCCGTTGCGGCTTTTCTGTCGGCGTCGAAGCGATCTCTATACATATTTATAGCGCGGCGCAAAACCGGAGAGGTATGGTCGTGCCGAATCAGGACCCGGGAGGGGTTCCCCCCGCAGAAGGGAGGTCGCTGCCCGAGTGGCATACCCTCTCCCCTGAGGAGGTCCGGCGGGAGCTCGGCACCGGCACGGCAGGCCTCTCCGCGAAAGATGCGGAGGAACGGCTGCAGCGCTACGGGGAGAACGTCCTCCGGGAGGAGGCCCGGGAGACGCGCCTCCAGGTTTTTCTGCGGCAGTTTGCGAGCATCCTGATCGTCATCCTGATCATCGCCGCGGTGGTCTCGTTCTTTGTCGGCGAACCTCAGGACGCCGCCGCAATCCTCATCATCGTCGTCCTGAACGCGCTCCTCGGATTCTCCCAGGAGTGGCAGGCCGGGGAGGCGATCGAGGCGTTGCGGCAGATGCTCGTCCAGCGGGCCGTGGTCATCCGCGACGGGAAACAGCAGGAGGTCGACGCATCCGGGATCGTGCCCGGGGATCTCGTCGTCCTCGAGATGGGGGAGCGGGTACCCGCCGACATCTCGATCGTCGAGGCAACGTCGCTCCAGGTGGACGAGGCGCCGCTGACGGGCGAGTCGTCGCCCGTCGATAAGGCGCCGGGGCCGCTCCCTCCCGGGACCAGCCTTGCCGAACGGAGCAATATGGTGTTTGCGGGCACGACGGTCGTCAACGGGCGGGGACGGGGCGTGGTCGTCTCCACCGGTATGAAGACGGAGTTCGGCCTGATCGCCGGCCTCTCTCAGCGGGTCAGGGCCGAAGCGACGCCGCTCTCCCGGCAGATGGATATCCTCGGCCGCGACATCGGGTTGATCGCCATCGGCATCGCGGCGCTCGCGGTTGCCGTCGGTCTCTTGCAGCAGCGGGAATTCCTGGAGATGTTCCTCATCGGCGTCTCGCTCGCGGTGGCGGTGATCCCGGAGGGCCTCCCGGCGGTCGTGACGCTCACGCTCGCCATCGGCATCAAGAACATGATGCGGCGAAACTGCCTGATCCGCCGTCTCCCGGCATCGGAGACCCTCGGTGCGGTCTCCGTCATCTGCACGGACAAGACGGGGACGCTCACCCGGAACGAGATGGCAGTCGTCCGGGTGAGAACGCCGGGGAGCGAGGTGGCGGTGACCGGGACCGGATACGCCCCGGAGGGTGAGTTCCTCCGCGATGGGAGCGCCGTCAATCCCCTGGAGGACCCGGGGCTCCGGCAGTTCCTGCGTGCAGTGCTCCTCTGCAACCATGCAACTCTCGCCAGCGATGATGAGGATGGGTGGCGAATCTTCGGCACGCCGACCGAGGGGGCGCTCGTTGTCGCGGCGGCCAAAGCCGGCCTCTCCCGTGAGGGTGCTCCGGAGGCGGTGAGGGAGTTCTCGTTCAACTCCACCCGGAAGCGGATGACAATCATCTTCCGGGAGAATGACGGCGACGTCGCCTACGTCAAGGGAGCGCCGGAAGTGCTCCTTTCCCGCTCATCCCGGCTGTTCCTGGACGGGTCGGTCGTGCCGATCACTGAAGACCTCCGCGACACCCTCCGGCGGGAGCTCAGCGAGTACGCGTCACGGGGGCTCCGGGTGCTCGGGGCGGCATACCGCCCGCTCCCTGCCGGAATCGAGTGGCTCCCTGCCAGCATCGGGTGGACAGCGGAGACCGTGGAGGAGGACCTGATCTTCCTCGGGTTTGCCGGGATCCTCGACCCGCCACGCCCCGAAGCGGCGGAGGCGATCCGGCTTTGTCGGAGCGCCGGTATCGACGTGATCATGATCACGGGGGACAACCCGCTGACCGCCTACGCCATCGCGCAGGAACTGGGCCTCTCAAGTGAGGGAGCACTGACCGGGGCCGACCTCGAAACGATGGGCGACGAGGAACTCGAGCGCCGTCTCAGGGCGACGAAGGTCCTCTCCCGGGTCACGGCGGAGCACAAACTCCGGGTGATCGATATCCTCTCCCGGGAGAAGGCGGTCATCGCCATGACCGGCGACGGTGTCAACGATGCTCCGGCGTTGAAGAAGGCGAGCATCGGTATAGCCATGGGCATAAAGGGGACGGACGTGGCGAAGGAGTCGAGCGACATGGTGCTCGTGGACGATAACTTCGCAAGCATCGTCGCCGGTGTCGAAGAGGGGAGGCGGGAATACGACAACATCGCCCGGTTCACCCGCTACCTCCTCTCCTCGAACGTCGGGGAACTCGTCGCGATCGTCGGCGGGCTCCTGATGGGCCTCCCGCTGATCCTCATCCCCGTCCAGATCCTCTGGATCAACCTGATCACTGACGGGCTGACCGCGCTTGCGCTCGGCCTCGAACCCGCCGAGCAGGACGTCATGCAGAGGCGGCCGCGGGATCCGGACGAGTCCATCCTCACGCGGAGCGCGTTCCTGGTCATCCTCATCCTCGGAATATGGCTCGGTCTTCTGACCATCTACGTCTTCTCCGGCCTCTATGAGGTCGACCTCGATCGGGCACGGACGATGGCGTTCACCGGCCTTATCATATTTGAACTCTACAACGTGCTGAACTTCCGGTCGTTCCGGTTCCCGCTTCACCGGATCGGGTTCTTCTCGAACCCCACCCTGCTCTACGCCATCCTCGGGAGCCTCGCCCTCCAGGTGCTGGTGGTCTACGTCCCGGTCCTGCAGGCCTTCCTCGGGACCGCATCCCTGACCCTCGCCGACTGGGGGCTGCTCGCCCTCCTCGGCCTGCCGGTGCTCCTTGCTGGGGAGGCTTACAAGATCCTCCGGCTGCGGAGCGGGCGGGAGGGGCCGGACACCGGAGAGACGCGGGCGCCGGGATGAACCGGGAGGGGGCTCTCCCCTGGATGCACCCGCCGCCCTCCCGACCGCGGATATCGGGCGCGGGAGAGTTCGGCAGGCGGTGCGACCGGCACAATTATGGGGGAGGGCACGCAAATCTAATCTCCGATAATTCATTCTTTTTGGCGAGCTCTATGGCTATTTGTCAATCTCTCACAGCATGCCTCACCGCGTCTAACCCCAACCGTCACCGGGGTGGCGGGGCATGATCGGTCCGGAACTGATCGCCATCGCGGTCTTCCTCTTCACCTACGCGCTCATCATCGACGAGCGGATCCACCGTGCAGTGGCGGCGATGCTCGGCGCCTCGGTCATCGTCTTCCTCCACATCGTCCCGTGGGAGAAGATTCCGGTGTATATCGACCTCGGCACCATCTTCCTCCTGATGGGGATGATGATCATCGTCAATACAGCCCGCGGCAGCGGTCTCTTCGAGTATATCGCTATAAAAACGGCAAAACTTGCAAAAGGAAGTCCGATGCGGGTATTGCTGCTCTTCTCACTTGTGACCGCCGTCATCAGCGCGTTTCTTGACAACGTCACCACGGTCCTCCTCATCACACCGATGCTGCTCTACATCGCAAACGTCATGCGAATCACCCCCCTGCCCTTCCTCATCGCCGAGATCTTCGCCTCCAACATCGGTGGAGCGGCGACGCTCATCGGCGACCCCCCGAACATCATGATCGGTTCGGCCGCCGGACTGACGTTCAACGAGTTCATCGTCAACATGGCGCCGATCATGGTCATCGACCTCGCCGTCGTCATGGGGATGCTCACCCTCATCTACAGAAAGGATCTCCATGTCTCACCCGACGAGCGGGAGGGGATCGAGAAGACGTTCGCGAGCTTAAACGAGCGGGAGGCGATCCGTGACTGGCCGCTCTTCAAGAAGTCGGTCGCTGTCATCGCGCTCGTCATCGGGATGTTCTTCATCCACAACCAGCTCGGCCTGGAACCCGCCCTCGTCGCCCTGATCGGCGCATCAATCCTCCTCTTCTGGAGCAGGCAGCCACCGGAGGAGATCTTTGAGAAGATCGAATGGCCCGCCCTCTTCTTCTTCGGCGGGCTCTTCGTCGTCGTCGGTGCCCTCGTCGAGACCGGGACGATCGCGAACATCGCCGGGTTTGTGGTTGAGAATGTCCACTCGCCGGGGGAGGCCATGCTGATCATCGCCTGGTTCTCGGCGCTCGCCTCCGCGGTCGTGGACAACATCCCCCTCACCGCCACGCTGATCCCCTTGATCCAGGGTATGGGCGTGTCGATGGATACCTATCCGCTCTGGTGGGCGCTCTCGCTCGGCGCATGCCTCGGCGGGAACGGCACCGCCATCGGCGCATCGGCAAACGTTGTCGTGCTCGGGATCGCCGCACGAAGCGACCACTCCATATCGTTCGTGGATTTCCTGAAGATTGGGATGCTCGTGCTCTTCGTCACCGTCGGGATCGGGACGGCACTCCTCTGGCTCAGGTTCGTTGTCCTGTGATGCCTGCGTGGGTCTACCTGGGCGGCGGGGTCCCGGGTTCCCGGGTCGCCTCGACCTCCTGGAGCCGGCCGACAACCCACTTATATGCGGTCCCGGCCGCCTCCCGTGCAGAGGGGCTCGGGTCCTCCTTTCGCATCCGGTCAAGCGGCTCCCTCGCCTCCGGGTCCGCGATTGTCCCGAGGGAGAGGGCCGCCTGCGACCTGACGAACTCGTCCTCGTCTTCAAGTGCCCGGATCAGCCCGCCTATGTCGCGGTTGTCGCGCATGGTGTCAATCTCATCCAGTGTTGCCATGGGGGTCTCCTCCCTGGATGCGAGGTGCATCCACCCGGCAATATATATGACTTTCCGGGCACGGCAACACCCGGTCCAGTCTCCTGTTTTACCGGTCGGGGTCATTGCAGTGTGCGGGCGTCTGTCGCCCTGCTACGTCTGAAGGCGCCAGGTCTCGATTTCCTTCCTCTGCGCAAGCCTCCCCGCCACCCGGGCGTGAGCAAGCGATGCGGCCTGCCGGACCTCTGCGGCCGGGTCAGAGAACTTCAGTCGCTCCAGCGGCTCCATGGCCTGTTCGTCGCCGACGGAACTGAGGGCTTCGGCTGCGGTCAGCCGTATGTTCTCGTCCGGATCCCCGAGCGCTCCAATCAGTCCACCGATATCCCGTGCCCTCCGCATAGTGTCGATATCCTTCCTCTGCATCTAAACCCCTCCCGGTCGGTGAGGGGTGTCTACCCTGTCACGGTATGAACGTTACGGGAGTCTCTGTCTTCTGCAAAAAAGAGATCAGTAGGTTGCCAGGTAGCGTTCCAGTTCCCAGGGGTGGACCGCCGTCCGGTATGCTTCCCACTCGGCTTCCGCGACGTTCGTGAGGGCCTCGACGACATGAGGGCCGAGCGCCCGGCAGATGAGGTCGTCGGCAAGAAGGGCCTGATGGGCCGCATAGAGGTCGCCGGGGAGGGTCTCGATCCCGGCGCGCTTCCGGTCCTCGGGCGTCATATGATAGATGTTCGTATCGATGCCGGCGGGGGGTTCGATCCCCTCCCTGACACCCTCCATCCCGGCGATGAGCATCGCTGCGAAGGCGAGGTAGGGATTGCAGGTCGGGTCCGGGCTCCGGAACTCAGCCCGGGTGCTGTTGCCCCGTGGTGCCGGGACGCGGACGAGGGCCGACCGGTTGCCGGCGCTCCAGCTGATGTAGCAGGGCGCCCCATACCCGGGCACCAGGCGCTTGTAGGAGTTGATCGTCGGGTTCGCGACCCGGGTGATCGCCTTCGTGTGC
>DANY01000038.1 GCA_002501655.1 Methanoculleus sp. UBA303 | reverse complement strand
CGGACATTGTACAGCCCCACGTTATACAGGCTCTTGGCATGGTACGCGAGCGTGTCGATAATCTGGAACGTCTTCCTGGGAAGACGGAGATAGTTACTGACCGCTCGCAGTGCCATTATCTCCTATCTTTGTTACTCATCGGTCTATAAGATAACTCCCGCGGGGCGAAAGTGTACGGGGCTTGTTGCGGGCAATTCCTCCCCCAGCTTGCGCAGGGGGTCTCCTTGCCCGTTCGAGATGAAGAGGACACCCGGGTCTGGTACAAGCTGAACGACAAGCCCGGATTCATGCAGTATCTCAAGACGCTACTCGGGATGCGTCTCGCCGGGGACTTCTCGCAATGAGCCTGATGGGGTTCATGGAGACGATGGGGACGAGCAGCGTCCCTCTCGTCGCCGCGTTCTTCATCGGACTCATGATGGCCCTCTCGCCCTGCCCGCTCGCAACGAACATCGCCGCAATCGGGTATCTCTCCCGCCGGATCGGCAATCCCGGGCAGACCCTCCTTGCCGGAGCGCTCTACAGCGCCGGGAGGATGGCCGTCTACGTCGGGCTCGCGGCGCTGATCGTCATCTTCGGCCTCTCCATCCAGGGGATCTCGCTCTTCCTCCAGTCATGGGGCGAGGTGCTGGTCGGCCCGTTGCTGATCGCCGTCGGGGTCGTGATGCTCGATCTCGTTGTGCTCCCCTCCTGCAGGGGCGGGGGCAGGCGATTTGCCGTGTTCAAGGAGCGGGTTGCCGATCAGGGGCTGGCAGGGAGTTTTCTCCTCGGCGTGCTCTTCGCACTGACCTTCTGCCCGTTCTCGGCGGTGCTCTTCTTTGCGATGCTCGTCCCGCTGGCGCTTCGGACCTCTGATCCGCTCGGCGTCCCGGCGGTCTTTGCCATCGCCACCGCCCTGCCGGTGATCGCGTTCTCGCTGATCATGGTGACCGGGGTCGCGAAGGTGGGGAGCGCGATGAAAGCGGCGGAGAAGTTCGAGTACTGGACGCGGCGCATTGTCGGGGTGCTCTTCATCGGGATCGGGGTCTACCTCCTCGCGGTAATGCTGTTTGGGTGATGCCCTTCCTGCGGGGCCGGTGCTCTTTCGGCACTGCGGGGAACCCTCCTGTGACTGCCCGGAAAACTCTCGCAGCCCTTCTCTCCTTCCATGCCGCGCTCCTGTCCACGTTTGGTCTGAAGACTGCGCCGTCCTGCAGGTCCCTCCCGCATACCGTTTCATACCAATTCAATTTTTATTGAAATGGAAACCTTCATACGCCAGCACCACCAACAGTAATTCAAACCGGATTGAAACACTCCGGCGCATCGGCCGGAGCGGATGTGATTGACCATGACAGGCGAGAATGATAAGAAAGACGAAGGATGCATCGGATCGCGGATAAAGAAACTCTTCTCCTCAGGCTGCGGCTGTGGCAGCGGCGGCGGCTGCTGCGGCACACGGATCGTCCCGAAGGAGAAGAAGGAAGAATCTGACACGGGGAAGCAGTAAACCACCGATGCGGGAGCGGGCCTCATGGATCTTCCCTCAACGCTCATTACGGCCGGGCAGTTCTTCGTCGTTATAGCCGGGGAACTGATCCTGCTCTTTGTCGGGATCACGTTCCTCGTCGGGCTGCTCCAGGCCTACATCCCCGAAGAGCGGATACGGGGCGTGCTTGCCGGGAGGCGGCAGGGTGTCGGGAACGTCCTCGGGGCCACTTTCGGGGCGCTCACCCCTTTCTGCTCCTGTTCGACCATCCCCATCCTGATCGGGCTCCTCGACGTCGGGATCCCTTTCGGGGTCTGCATGTCGTTCCTGCTCGCCTCCCCGCTCTTAAACCCGGTGATCCTCTCGCTTCTCGTCGCGCTCATCGGGGTTGTACCGACCGCCGTCTACGCCGCGGTCACCTTCACCGCCGCCGTCGGCATAGGCTGGCTCCTCGGGCGGCTCGGCTACGAGCGCTACGTCAAGGATGTGGTAGTCGAAGGACGGCCGGAACCCTGCAGTTGCGGTGCAAGCCACGGCACCCGTATCCGCGGTGCGTTCTCCTTTGCCGTCAGCCTTTTCCGGCAGGTCTTCCCCTACCTCCTCCTCGGTGCGGGCATCGGGGCGTTCATCTACGGGTTCGTCCCCGGAGACCTGATCGTCTCCCTCGCCGGGCCGGACAACCCGCTCGCCATACCGGTGGCGGCGATAATAGGGGTGCCGATGTACATCCGGGCCGAGACGCTCATCCCCGTGAGTGCCGTCCTCCTCGAGAAGGGGATGGGCATCGGGGCGGTCATGGCCCTGATCATCGGCGGCGCGGGGGCAAGCATACCTGAGGTGACGCTCCTTGCGGCGATCTTCGAACGAAGGCTCGTCGCCGCCTTCGTGGCGACGATCCTCACCGTCGCCGTCCTTGCCGGCGTCATATTCCAGGTGCTCGCGGTGATCTGATGGGCACCGCCGACCGGCCCCGCCCCGGGGTCTCCCGGCTCTCGCTTCTCGACCGCTACCTGACCCTCTGGATTGTTCTTGCCATGGTGGCCGGCGTCGCCGTCGGCTACTTCGTCCCCGCGGTGCCTTCGGCAATCACCGGGTTTGCTATTGGGACGACCTCGATCCCCATCGCCATCGGGCTGATCCTGATGATGTACCCGCCGCTTGCGAAGGTCCGGTACGAAGAACTCGGGAGGGTCTTCCGGGACAGAAAGGTGCTCGGTCTCTCCGTCGTCCAGAACTGGGTCGTCGGCCCGGTACTGATGTTCCTCCTTGCGGCGGTCTTCCTCTCGGGCCGGCCGGAGTTCATGTATGGCCTTATTCTCGTGGGCCTCGCCCGGTGCATCGCGATGGTGATCGTCTGGAACGACCTTGCAGAGGGCGACTGCGAGTATTGTGCCGCCATCGTTGGCTTGAACTCCATCTTCCAGGTGCTCTTCTACGCCCTCTACGCCTACGTCTTCATCACCGTCCTCCCGCCGCTCCTCGGGATCGGGGCCGGGACGGCGGTGCCGATCACGATTTCGGGCGTCGCTGCCACGGTCTTTGTCTACCTCGGCATCCCGTTCGCCGCCGGGTTTGTCACCCGGTTCGCCCTCCTCCGGGTGAAGTCGAAGGAGTGGTACCAGGAGCGGTTCATCCCGAAGATATCGCCGATCACGCTCGTCGCGCTGCTCTTCACCATCGTCGTTATGTTCTCAACCCAGGGCGGCAACATCGTCGCGCTCCCGCTCGACGTCCTCCGGATCGCCGTCCCGCTCACGATCTACTTCCTCGCTATGTTCTTCGTCTCGTTCTGGATGTCCTGGAGACTCGGGGTCGATTACGGCCGGGCAACGGCGCTCTCGTTCACCGCGGCAAGCAACAACTTCGAACTTGCCATCGCCGTCGCTATCGGGGTCTTCGGGATCGGTTCCGGTGTGGCGTTTGCCACGGTCATCGGCCCGCTGATCGAGGTGCCGGTGCTGATATCGCTCGTGAACGTGGCGCTCCTGATCCGGGATAGGTGGTACGGCGGGGAGGCGACAGGAAGATGTCCCGCGGATTCCCAGTAGAGATGATACCATGAAGAAGGAACTCGTCATTGAATGGAAACACATCGGGAAAGATGTTGAAAACACCTGCGAGCGGTGCGAGGAGACCGGGCTGACCCTTGCGGCAGTTCTCGCGGAGATCCGCACGCTCCTCGAGATGGAGGGGGTCAGCGTGCGGATGGTCGAGACCGTCCTCCCCGACGCGGCGGTCGCGGAATCGAACAGCCTCCTCTTCAACGGGGTGCCGATCGAAGACCTCCTCGAGGGGGTCGAGGTGACCACCACCCCCTGCTGCTCCTGCTCCTGTATCACCTGCGATGAGGATACGGAGTGCCGGGCGCTTCGCTACAACGGTGAGGAGTACGAGGCGATCCCGCCGGAACTGATAGGGCGGGCAGCTATGAAGGCGCTCGGGATGGAGTGAGGTTGTGGCGGAACCCGTCACCCTCATCACCTGTTCCGGCCTCTTGAATACCGGGAGGCTGACCACTCTGACGGGAACGGCGCTCCTGCGGCGCTCGCCGGATATTGTGGAGGCCTCGCTCCCGGCAAGCCGCCCTCTTGAGGAGGCGGCACGCTACGCAGGGCGGATCCTCGCACTCGATGGGTGCGAAGATGCCTGTGCGCTCCGGAGACTCCGGGAGATCGGGGTCGAGCCGGACCTGCACGTCGTCGCGACCGAATGCGGGATCACAAAGGATGGCATGGCGGAGCCGCGGTTCGACGAGATCGAGCGGCTCGCAGGGGCGGTGCTCGCGGCGGTACGGGGCGGGAGTGAATCTGGCTGATCTGGGGTTGCGACTGACCGGAACAGCCCGAACGATGAACACGCCCGGGAGAACACGCGATCCGGCATACCTGCGTCCCCCTGCATCCAATTATCATTTTCGTCGGTTAAGCCTGAGGTCACATACCATAGGTGTTCCAGGGCAAAGCCGTGGATGGGGTATGCGACCGAATGGCGGCAGATGGAATCTCCGGGGTTCGGGAGGGGCGAGAACTATCCCGTGTGACGGGCGAAGGGCATGAGCACGCTCCCGGCTCGGGCTGTAGGCTCACCTCCTCTTACATGGGCACGGGATGATCGCTGTTCTGGACCTCCGCCGCCGGATCAGGGCAGAGGGTTTCAATGTATAGTAATTAACATTAACTTAAAGTTAAATAGATATTTTAAATAAGGCCCACGCCCCAACTACGGTACCATAGCCCTCCGATACCTCCCCTCCGGAGCGTGCCGGAGAAGACCGAACGGATGTGGTAATCATTACAAAACACTCTTACCTTCTGCTCATCATGCTCGGCGCCTGTGCAGTCCTCCTCTGCGCCTCCGCCGCCTGCACGACCACCCAGGAAACGCTATCCGTGGCTGGAAACCGCACGATCACCGATATGGCGGGCCGGACGGTCGTCGTGCCGTCGGAGATCACGAGCATTCTCTGCACATCGCCGCCGTCGACGAATCTCGTCTACATGGTCGCGCCCGACCGGCTTGCGGGCTGGAACTTCGCGCCCGAGAAGGGCTACACCCCCGAGCAGTACGCGGCGCTCCCGGTCGTCGGCGGCTGGTTCGGGAAAGAGACCGGCAACTACGAGAACTTCATATCGATGCACCCCGACATCATCGTCGAGGGCTACACCACCGACGGCGGGGCGGCGCTTGCCTCAGTCGCCGAGCGGCAGCAGAAGTTGGGCTCCATCCCGGTCGTCGCCGTTGAGGATACCGTCAACGCCACCGGCTACTCCGCGCCCATCAGGTTCATGGGCGGCCTCCTTGGAGAGGAGAAGCAGGCCGAAGCAATGATCTCGTTCTACGAGGGGGTGCTCGCCACGGTGACGGACCGGGTGGCCTCGATTCCCGACGACCAGCGGGTGGGGGTTTACTACGCCGAGGGCCCGAAAGGGCTCACGACCGATCCCGCAGGTTCGTCCCACTCTGAACTCATAGAACTCTGCGGCGGGAGAAACGTTGCAGACTGTGCGATCACCGCGGGGATAGGGATGACGGAGGTCTCGATGGAGCAGATCATCCGCTGGGACCCCGACGTCATCCTGGCAGGCGACGCGAAGTTCTACGCCGCGGTCCGGACCGACCCGCTCTGGCAGGATATCACCGCCGTGAAGACGGGCCGGGTCTACCTCATCCCGCGGACGGCGTTCTGCTGGTTCGACCGCCCGCCCGGCATCAACCGGATCATCGGTATCCCCTGGACGGCAAAAGTCCTCTACCCCGACCTCTTCGGGGATATGGACCTTGAATCCCTCGTCCGGGAGTATCACGAGACCTTCATCCACGTATCGCTCACCGACGACCAGATCCGGGGTATCCTGAACCCCGGGGCCTGATGAGCATGGGACAGGAAAAGGGCCGTGAAGGAGCGGAACGCATGGACCGGATCGCAAAGACGGTCTTTGCCCCGGTCTACCCGGCGATCGCGGATCAGATCATCGATCAGTGCGGGATCAGGAGCGGCCGGTGCCTCGACGCCGGCAGCGGCCCCGGGTCGCTTGGAATTGCGCTTGCGCGGGCGAGCGACCTTACCGTCACGCTCCTCGACTCGTCCCCGGAGATGCTTGCCGTCGCCCGAAACAACATCCGGGAGGCCGGGCTTTCGGGCCGCCTCTCGCTCCTCGCCGGCGACGTCCACGATATCCCGCTCCCCGCGGGATCCGTCGACCTCGTGGTCAGCCGCGGCTCGGTCTTCTTCTGGGAAGACCTCCCCCGGGCGTTCTCCGAGATTTACCGGGTCCTCGCACCCGGCGGGAAGACCTACGTCGGGGGCGGGTTCGGGACCGCCGAACTCCGGGACGCAGTCCTGGCCGTGATGGCGAAGGAGAACCCCGACTGGAAGAGTTTCCGGGATAAAAACCTCGGCCCGGAGAACCGGAAACGGATCGCGGGCGTTCTCGAGGACCTCGGGCTTCCTCACCGGCTCATCAGCGACGACTCGGGGTTCTGGGTCGTGATGGAGAAGGAGCGGTAGGCATGCGCTGCTCCATCTGCGAGAACCGGTGCGTCATCCCGCCCGGGGGGACCGGGCGGTGCAGGATGTACACAAACGAGGGCGGGACGATCGTCGAGCGGTTCCCCGACCGCTACATCGCGGCCATGCCGATATCCATCGAGACGATGCCGCTCTGCCATTACCACCCCCGGGAGACGTTCCTGCAGGCGAGCGGCATCGGGTGCACCTTCTCCTGCGGCGGGTGCATATCCGAGACGGTCGCCCACCACGCCGAGGCCGTCTCCGGGGCCCTCAGGCATATCCCGCCCGGCGCCCTGGTCGGGCGCGCCCGGGAGGAGGGGTGCCGGGGGATAGCGTTCTGCCTCAACGACCCGACCGCCATGCACCAGACCTTCCTCGGGGTGGCCAGGGCGGCGCACGATGCGGGCCTCCTCGTCGGGTGCGCAACGAACGGCTACTACACAGAGGAGGCTCTCCGCGACCTTGCGTCCGCCATCGACTTCGCAAACATCGGGCTGAAGGGGGCGTCCGATGCGTGCTACCGCGCGTGCGGGGCGGTCTCGGCGGAACCCGCCTTCCGGACGGTGCGGACGCTTGTTGAAGCAGGCGTCCATGTCGAGGTCTCCTGCATCCATGCCCGGGGCGGTGACGACGAGATCCGCACCGCGGCCGCCCGGGTTGCGGCGGTATCCCCCGATATACCGTTCCTCGTCATGCGGTTCATACCGTTCGGTGACGAGCCGCCGGAGAGGGAACCGACGATCGCGGAGTCGGAGCGGATCTGCGACGACCTGCGGGAGACGCTCTCCTACGTCTACCTCTTCAACTCGCCCGGGACCGGCTACCTCGATACGGCGTGCCCGTCCTGCGGAAAGACCGTCGTCCGGCGGGAGTTCTTCGGGCCGATGGGAGCGCGGACGATCGCGATCCCGGCGGACGCCCGGTGCTCCTGCGGGTTTTCTCTCCCCGTGGCCGGGAGTATCGGGGAGACACCCTACGCCGAGCCCGGTATGATGGGCGGCTACCGGTTCACCCGGGCGCTCGAGATGATCCACGCCGTCCTCGTCTGCCTCGGGGTGGAGTCCGATGCCGACCTTGCCCGGATCTGGGCCGGGGTGATCCGGGACGACTACATCAGAGACCTCCACGGGAAGATCCAGCGGATAGACGGATATATCGCTCTTGTCCGGGAACTCGGGGAGCGGGCGGGCCGCCCCGAAGCGGCGGAGAGGCTTGCTACCTACATAAGCGACCGGGTTGCGGCGGTCTCGTCGGCGGTCGAGGGGTGCCCCCGGCCCCGGGTCTACTACTCGATGGGGACGCCGCTCTTCGCCCTGAACGCCGAGCGGTTCGAGATGGATCTCGTGGAAGCAGCTGGCGGCGACCCCGTCAACCGCAGGATCGTGCGTGCCGGGAAACCGGGCGTCAACATAACCCCGGAAGAGTTTGCCGCGTTCAACCCCGAGTACATATTCATATCCGGGTTCCTCTCCGCACCGGCCTCGGATTACCTTGCGGCGTGCCGGAGGATGGGGCTCTCTGCCGACGCCGTCGAGCACGGCCGGGTCTACACCCTCCCGCCGGGCTGGGACTTCGGCAACCCCCGCTGGGTCCTCGGTCTCTCCGCCATCGCCGGCACCCTCCACCCGGAGCGCGCCGGGTCCGATCTCGCCGCAGAACAGGACCGGTTCTACCGGACGTTTTACGGGACCGGCGCGGCAGGGACCGCCGGGAACCGGTCCTTCTACCGCCCGTAAGCGGGCAGGGCGGGCGCGGTCCCGGGGTGGTTCGCCCGGGCCGTTACGCCACCTCCCTGCCCCGGCAGCCGCACGGGTTCATCGGGATGCAGACCGTCCGCCCAGCCTCCTTGATGTAGTGGACGCAGATATCGACCCCGTAGGCTTCACGGAGGTTCTCCTTCGTGATGACGTCCTCGGCCCGGCCCTGCGCGATCAGCCTGCCTTTATTGAGGATGGCGGCCGAATGCGAGACCAGGAAAGCGTGGTCGGGGAAGTGGGTGCACATCAGGATGGCGATCCCGTCGGCGGCGAGCTGGTCGATAGTCGCTATCGTCTTCATCTGGTTGCCGACATCGAGGTGCGACGTCGGTTCGTCGAGGATGAGCAGCGACGGCTCCTGGGCGAGAGCGCGGGCGATCATCACCATCTGCGACTCCCCCCCTGACATCTCGGAGATGGACTTCTCCCGGAGATGGGTGATCCCGATCCGCTCAAACGCCTCCTCCGCCTTCTCGTAGTCTTCCTCTTTCGGGACCGAGAAGGCCGATATATGGGGGGCTCTCCCCATGAGGACGAAATCGAGCGCCGAGAACGGGAAGACGGCACGGTGGGCCTGGGGGACGTAACCGACCTGCCGCGCGACCTCCTCGGGCCGCATATCGGCGACCCGGCGGCCGTCGATCTCCACCGCCCCACCCTGGAGCCTGAGGATGTTTAAGATGCACTTGATCAGGGTCGATTTTCCGGTCCCGTTCCTCCCGAGGAGGGAGAGGACCTCTCCTCTCCGGAGGGAGAGGGAGATATCTTCGAACTGTTTTGTGATGCCGTCGTACGAGAACGAGGCGTTGTTGACGTTCAGAATCATGATATCCAGCCTACCTTTTTGCGTGTTAAGAGGTATGCGAAGAATGGCGCACCGATGAGCGACGTCAGGATGCCGAGGGGGATCTCGGCTACGGTCAGGGTTCTTGCGATATCGTCAACGATCAGGATGAAAGAAGCCCCGATAACGGCCGATACGGGGATGAGTTTCCGGAAGTCGGGGCCGACGAGCATCCTTCCTATGTGGGGGACGACGAGGCCGACCCAGCCGATGATCCCGCTGATACAGACCGCGGAGGCGGTGATGACGGTCGAGGCGATGATGAGCACCACGGTCATCCTCTTTGTGTCCAGCCCGAGCGCCTGCGCCTCCTCTTCGCCGACCGCGAGGAGGTTGATTCGCCACCTGACGAGGTAGAGGCAGAGAGCGCCGAGAAGGATCGGCGGGGCGACCGCGACGATGTCGGCGTTCGAGACCGCGGAGAGACTTCCCATCAGCCAGAAGACTATCGCGGGCAGGGTGTCGTAGGGGTCGGCGACGTATTTGGTGAGGGATATGAAGGCGGAGAAGAGTGATCCAACGATGATCCCCCCGAGGACGAGGACGAGGGTCGAGCCCTTGCCGATGGCCCGACCGATGCCGTAGGTGACGGCGACCGCGAGGATCCCGAAGAAGAAGGCGGAGACCTGGATGACCCAGGGATTGCCGGAGAGGAGGATCCCGAGCGCCGCCCCAAACCCTGCGCCGGCGGACACGCCGAGGATATCGGGGGAGACAAGGGGGTTCCTGAAGAGTCCCTGGAACGAGGCCCCGGCGATGGCGAGCCCTCCCCCGACGAGCATCGCCGCTATCAACCGCGGGAGCCTGATCTGGAAGACAACCGTCTGTTCTGATGCTCCCCAGGTCTGCTCGAAGGAGGGGAGGAGGACCTGCTGACCGGAGGCGGCCGAGAGCAGGGACGACGCACCGTCGAAGAATGCGTTCACCGATCCGATGACGAGGATCCGGAAGGTCTCCACCGGGTCCATCATGTATCTCCCGAAGAAGAGGGAGAAGAGGAAGAGGGCAACTGGGAGGAGGTAGATCGCCTTCCCTGCCGGGATGAACCGGAGGACGGCCTCGTGAACCGGCATGCCGCCATGCGAAGCAATCCACGGGAGATTGATCGTGACGCTCTCCCCGGGCTCCTGCCCGGCCTCCACGGTCGGTTCTTTCCCGCGGGTCATCGCGCGTACCAGTCCATACCATGGATCTGGATATCACGTTTATTTAATTTTATGTTAATGTAAATGACACAATGTTTACTTAGGTGATAAAAGGGTTTGGTCGAAACCCTGTTCCGGGCGTGGCGGTGACGTGCGGAACCCCACATCTCCCGGGGGTCATCGCCAACCACTGATGCGCTGGATGCTGGATACGGGTGGACCCAGGCCCCCGATGACCCCCGGCCAAGGCCTCCGGTGCTCAAACTCAGTTCCCCGCGCGAGGCGATGCCCACCATGGTCCACTGCCCGGGAGGAGTCCGGGGAAAAGCCAGATCAAGTCGAGCCTGCAACCACCTCCAGCCAGGAGGTCGTTTTCATGAGTGCAGCCTCCTGCACAGCCTCATTGGACCATTTCATCTAACTTTCCAGGTGCACCATAGCCTCACGCGAAGAGCGCGAAGCCTTGACGTCTGTGAGGTTGCTATCTCATGCGCGTGTCGCCCGGCGCGGCATGTATCCCGGGCCGGCAGACATTTTTCATCCGGTATGCCCGGTCACATGCGTGATTCAAGTGAGAAAAAAGCGGGGGTGTTCCGGCAGTGCCTGTTGTTATTCTGCTCTTTTGAAACGGGTGCGGATCCTCCTCAACCCTCGGGGCAGTAGCGCCGCCGCAGGATTGCCGGGGCGCCCGGGGAAACTCCGGCGGCCGCATCAGCGAGCAGCGGGGGATCGCCGGCTATGCGGCCCCGGGGAAGCGGAGGCACCAGGACCGTGGAAGCCGTCTGCGCTTCCCGCCACTCCCAGACAGCATCCATCACGTCGCCTGCCGTCGCCATTACGCTCGCGGTCCTGACGTCCACCACAACGGGGTTTCTAATCTCCCAGCACTGAATGACCGTGTCGAGAAGCCGGCGCCGGACCGTCCAGATCATGGGGGGATGCGGGAGCGTGACCAGGCGGTCGATCTGCCTGGCCCAGACTGCACCCTCGAGTTCGAACCGTCCCACCTCATCGATGACCACGAGGTCGGTCTCCCGGGGGTCCGGCGGCGCGAGCGCCCGGCGGCCGAATGCAAGCCCTTCGGGCCGGAAGTAGAATCGGCCGTGGACCTCGCACCGCGGGTCGGGGTCGATCGATGAGAGTTCCTCGTGCTCGCCGGTGGCGAGGTCGACGAGGGTAAACCCGGACCTCCTGCCGTCCCGTACGTGGCCGGGAGCGAGGACGCCCCGGACCCGGACGTGCAGCCCGACGGTGAGCCCGAGGACCTGGTGCAGGAATGTCGTCTTGCACTGGCCCTGCTCGCCGGTGATGATGAATACCGGTGTCTCCTGGCTCATCGGGGGAAACCCCCCCTACAGAGGGTTGAATATGGGGATACGGGTCTATCCCGGCCGGGGTCCGGGTTGACGGTCGGGGAGACGTTCGCTCCGGAGTACATGGATATACTTCTGTGGCTTTCGTATAAAATACTTTTACTTTTGAGTGTTGTTTAAATGATCTAATTTACATCTTGCGAGGCCGGTTGCCGGCCCCGCAACCCATATGCGGGGTCAGGTACCAGGGGGTGCTCATGGACCAGGAGAAAACCTGCCATGCCTGTAGAAAGAACCTCGTCCCGCACGAAAGAGAACCGGAAACGGTGTCGCCGGGGGACGACGCCCTCTCCGGGGCCGACCGCGAGCTTTCGAACCTCGACCTGATCGAGCAGGTCTGCAGGACGACGACGCTCGAGGATCCGCTCGAGATTGCCTGCAGGATCATGCGAAGCCCGCAGATCGGCCTCCACGGCCCGGAGCACCACTTTCTCGTGCCGGGTGTCCTGATCGCGGCCTACTACAACCACCGGGGAAATCCGGAGAAGAAGGAACCAGCCCTCCGGCAGGCGAGGAAGCGAGCAGAAGCCGTCCAGCCGGCCTTCTGCGGGACGCACGGAACCTGCGGTGCGGCGATCGGCACCGGGATCTTCATGAGCCTGATCACGCACTCCGGCCCGTTGAAGAAGGAGGAGTGGTCGCTCTCAAACCAGATGACGGCGCGGAGCCTGACGGCGATCGCCGCAAGCGGCGGGCCGCGCTGCTGCAAGCGAGATTCGTGGCTTGCGATCGGCGAGGCAGTGAGGTTCCTCGCCGAGAAGTGCGGGATCAGCCTGCCGGTGATGGAGCACATCGCGTGCGAGTATGCCACAATAAATCGCGACTGCACGGGATACGAGTGCCCGTTCTACCCCGGTGAAGACACCGGCGCGTGAAGGGGGCATACTCCCCTCCATCAGTATAAGTAGCAACGGGGGACAATACCATACGGAGTTATGCCTATGGCAGGAACGAACGGAACGAGGGTCGTGCTCCACACGACCATGGGCGATATCGTCATCCGGCTCTACGACGATATGCCGGTGACTGCGGGAAACTTTGCAAAATTGGCCCGATCCGGGTTCTACGACGGCACGATCTTCCACCGGGTCATCGCCGGGTTCATGATCCAGGGTGGCGATCCGACCGGCACCGGGACAGGCGGGCCGGGCTACACCATCACCGATGAGTTCGTGAAGGGCCATTCAAACACCCGGGGGACGATCGCCATGGCGAACACCGGTCGCCCGAACACCGGCGGCAGCCAGTTCTTCATCAACCTGGTGAACAACGATTTTCTCGACTGGGATAACCCCAGGACGCCGAGCGCCCACCCGGTCTTCGGCGAGGTTGCCGAAGGGCTCGCCGTCGTCGATAAGATCGGGAAGGTGAAGACGAACTCCGCCGACAAGCCGAAGGTCCCCGTCCGGATAGAGAAAGCGGAAGTCCTGGAGTAACCCTTCGACTCATGAGTCGCAGCGACGCCGGCGCCGGCCGCCGGAACCCGGGCGTGGTCGAGGAGCGGATAGGCTACGCCTTCACAGACCGCTCGCTCCTCGAGCGGGCGCTCACTCGCCTCGCCTATACCCTGGAGGCGGGTCTCCCCCCCGACGCCCACATGGACGCCCTTGCGACCCTCGGCGATGCGGTCATCAACGTGGTGGTCGTGGAGGCGGTGGTCGTGGGCGGGGCGCACGACAAGGGCGCGATCAGCAACCGGAAGATGAACCTGGTGAACATGACCCGGCTCCGCGGGCTCGCGGAGGGCCTCGATCTCGGGGACTACGTCCGCTGGGGAAAGGGCGAGGCCGCTCAGGCGGTCTGGACGTCCGGCCGGGTTCTCGCCGAGTGCCTGGAGGCGCTCGTCGGCGCCGTCTACCTGGACGGCGGGATGGAGGCGGCCGCCGGGGTGCTCCGGCGGCTCGGGCTCACGGCGAAGGCGTAATCCCCTCCCCCTCACTCTTCTCCCCTGGCGCCCGAACCCCGGCCGGCGGCCGCATCAGGAGCCAGGCGGCGGCAAATCCCACGACGGCGAGCGCCGCGACCCACGGAAAGACCCCGAGGTAGGTCCCGGTCGCTGTCCTGATAAACCCCGCAAGCTGCGGCCCGGCGATGGCGCCGGCACCGTAGGCGAGGAAGACGACCCCGTAACACCGCGGGTAGTCGCATGTTCCGAAGTAGGACGCGGTCGCGGTCGGCGCGATGGCAAGCCAGCCCCCGAGGCACCCCCAGAGGACGGCGAACGCGACGATGTAGGCGGGCACCCCCGGCGCGAGCCAGATCAGGACCGATGCGGCCGCGATCAGACCAAACGTCAGCATCGCCGTCTTTTGGGGAGGTATCCGGTCGGCGAGGCTGCCGAACACCGGCCGTCCTAGCCCGTTGAAGACGGCGAAGAACCCGACGAGGACCGTCGCAAGCCCCGCATCGATCCCGGCCACCTCGGTCCCGACCGGCTTTGCGATCGAGATCGCAGTGAGCCCCGCGAGGCAGCCGATGAAGTAGCAGGCAAAGAGGCCGTAGAAAGCCCCTGTCCGGAGCATCGCCCTTCTATCGCACTCGCAGAGCGGTGTCGTGCCGACCCCGGGCGCGGGAGGGGACCATCCCGCCGGCCGCCAGCCTTCCGGCGGGAACCGGAGCGGCAGGGCCGCGAGCACCAGCACGGCGGCGAGCGCGACCCCGAAGATCCCGAACGTCGTCATCACCCCGTACGCGGCGATCAGCGCCCCCGCGGCGTTTGCGGTGACAAACGCCGAGATCCCGAACCCAAGGAGGGCAAGCCCGACAGCAAGCCCACGCCGGTCCGGGAACCACCGGGCCGCCACGGCGACCGGCGCCCCGTAGGCGATACCGACCCCGATCCCCCCAACAACACCGTAGACGACGTAAAGGGCCTCGACCGACGTCGCCGTCGAGGCGAGAAGCCACCCGAGGCCGGTGAGGAGCCCGCCGACGACTGTTACTCTCCGGGGGCCGTAGCGTTCGATGTACTTCCCGGCGAGCGGCATCGCTATGGCGAAGAAGGCGAGGAAGACCGAGAACGGGAGAAGCACCTCACCCGCTGTCACCTCCCGGCCGAGCGTCGCGGTGAAGTGCGCCGCAAGCGGCGCCACAAATACGCTCCAGGAGTAGATGCTCCCGAGGCAGAGGTTGATGAGGAGGCCGAGGGCCACGAGGCCCCACCGCCCCCTCTCCGCGGGCATGCCTAAGACCTTCGGTGTGTCAGGCATGGTTCTTCCTCACGACGATGAGGTGGGTCACTCCTCCAGGGTGGATATGTCCCCCGGGTCCATGCCGAGTTCCCGGGCCTTCAAGACCCGGCGCATGATCTTGCCGCTTCGGGTCTTCGGGAGCCGGTCCATGTACTCGATCTCGGCCGGCACTGCGACGGGCCCGAGACTTTTCCGGACATGGCGAGCGAGTTCGGCGGAGAGGCCGTTGCTCGGGCTCGCGCCGACGCGGAGGGTGACGAACGCCTTGATGGTGTTCCCCTTCAGGGGGTCGGGCTTCCCGATGACAGCCGCCTCCGCCACCGCATCGTGGGAGACAAGCGCGCTCTCGACCTCCGCGGTGCCGATGTTGTGCCCGGCGACGACGATCAGGTCGTCGGCCCGCCCGAGGACCATGATGTAGCCGTCCTCGTCCTTCACCGCCAGGTCTCCGGCCGTGTAGCAGCCCGGGATGGTCTCCCAGTAGGCACGATAGCGTTCATCGTTCCGGTAGACCGTCCGGAGCATGGCGGGCCAGGGTTCCCGTATGACCAGGAACCCGCCGGTGCCGGGAGGGACAGGATTCCCTGCTCTGTCGACCACATCCACGACGGCCCCCGGTATGGGTTTTCCGGCAAACCCCGGTTTCATCGCCTCGCCGATCATCGTGGTGATGAGGTGCATCCCGGTCTCGGTCTGCCACCAGGTATCCACGATCGGGCAGTGCCCGCCGCCGATCTGGTGATAGTACCACTCGAACGCCTCGGGGTTGAGGGGTTCGCCGACGGAGCCGAGCACCCGCAGCGTTGAGAGGTTGTACTTTGCCGGCCACTCGTCGCCGTAGCGCATGAACATCCGGATCGCCGTCGGAGCGGTGTAGAAGATCGTCACCCCGAGGTCCTGGACCAGCCGCCAGTAGGCGCCCGGGTCCGGGTAGTCGGGCGTCCCTTCGACGATGACGACGGTCGTCCCGACCGCGAGCGGGCCGTAGACGATGTAACTGTGACCGGTGATCCAGCCGGGATCGGCGGTGCACCAGTAGACGTCGGTCTCCTTGATGTCGAAGTCGTGGCGGGCGGTGTAGTAGGTCCCGACCATGTAGCCCCCGCAGGTATGCACGATGCCTTTCGGCGCGCCGGTCGAGCCGCTCGTGTAGAGGATGAAGAGCGGGTCTTCCGAGTCCATCGCCTCCGCCGGGCAGTTCGGCGCCGCTCCGGCCATGAGGTCGGCGTAGTCGATCTCCCGGGCGGGGTCGAGGTCGGCCGCCGGGGTTTCGCGCCGGAGGACGACGACCTTCTCGACGCACGGCGCATGGGTGAGCGCTTCATTTGCGATCTCCCGGAGCGGGACGGCTTTCCCCCGCCGGTAGGCAACGTCTGCGGTGATGAGGACCTTTGCCTCCGCGTCGTTGATCCGCATCGCAAGCGCGTCCGACCCGAACCCCCCGAAGATCACTGAGTGGACGGCCCCGATACGAGCGCAGGCGAGCATCGCGACGATCTGCTCGGGGACGAGCGGCATGTAGATGCACACCCGGTCGCCCTTTTTGATGCCGAGGTTGATGAGGCCGTTTGCAAACCGCATCACCTCACGGAGGAGGCCGTCGTAGGTGAGCCTCCGTTCCTCTCCCTGCTCGCCGCGCCAGACAATCGCCGGCTTATTCTTCCGGTCGCTGGTGACGTGACGGTCCAGACAGTTGTAGGTGATGTTGAGTTTCCCGTTGACAAACCACTTTGCGTAGGGGTAGTTCCACTCCCTGACCCGGTCCCACGGCTTAAACCAGGAGAGTTCACGGGCGACCCGGTCCCAGAAGGCCTCCGGGTCGTGCATGAACTCCTGATACGCCAGGGTGTAGTCCGGCGTCCAGGCGGTCGCCTTACACCGGGGATCGGGGAGGTAGCGTTTCTCTTCCAGTTTGACGGCAAACGTCCCTGTCATCTTCCCACGTTCCTGCATGACGAATCATGCCAGATTTGCCCGGTCGATACCCGTGCAGGTCCTGACACCGTGCAAAAGCGGCAATCTTCCGGGCCAATCGATCTCCTGATCGATGGGCCCGTGATCGTGCTCCCATACGGATTGGTCACCGGCACGCTCTCTGCCGGTTCCCATCAGGGTGCAACCTTTCCGGGCGCCTTCTCCCGTATGGCCACCCTCTCATTTGACATGATCTATCATGTATAATTTATCATGATCAATAATGTATAATCTGATGATAAATGTTGTGGTCGGCAGAATGAACGGAGTCAGGCTGTGTGACTGCTCCCCCGCTGAAGTGGAGAGTCCCCTGCCGGTGCTATCCCGGAAACCGGGCACCATAAAGGGGAGGCAGGCTTTTTGGGCGTCGCTATATGGCCCGGCCCGGCCAGAACGTGGTAGTGGTTCCTGGTTCCGCCCCGGCTACAGCCACCCTTTCCGGTTGATCGCCACAGCGAGGAGCGAGGAGACGATCAGGGAGAGGATAATGATGATAAGAAACCCGTAGGGCTCGTCCTGCAGGGGAACCGGGACGTTCATTCCGAGGAAACTTGCGATCATCGTGGGGATGGCGAGGATGATGGTTATCGAGGTGAGGAGTTTTAAGACGTTGTTGAAGTTGTTCGATATGATCGAGGCGAAGGCGTCCATCGTCTCCGTGAGGATCGTCGAGTAGGTGTTCGCCATCTCGATCGCCTGCTTGTTCTCGATGATGACGTCCTCGAGGAGGTCGGTGTCGTCCTCATACATCCGGAGCGGCTGGAACGTCAGGGTCTTGTCGAGGACAATCTGGTTGCTCCGGAGCGACGTCGAGAAGTAGACCAGGCTCTTTTTTAAGTTCATCAACTGGATCAGTTCTCGGTTCCGCATCGACTGGTTCAATTCGGCCCCAATCCGATCGGATATCCGCTCGATCTGACGCAGGTACTGGAGGAAGTAGGATGCGTTCCGGAAGAGGATCTGCAGCACGAACCGGGTCTTCTTGAAGGTGTAGAACAACTTCACCCGCCCGTTCACGAAGTCCTGGATGATCGCGTTCTCGCGAAGGCAGACCGTGACGATGGTATCGGGGGTGACGATGATCCCGAGCGGCATCGTCGTGTAGAGGATCGTCTGCTCCGGGTAGGGCATCGGTATATCGATGACGATCAGGGTGATGCCGTCCTCGGTCTCGGTCCGCGGACGCTCCTCCTCGTCGAGCGCCGCCCGGAGGTAGTCCCCGGGAACGGAGAGCCGGTCCGAGACCTCCCTGATCTCGTCTGCAGAGGGGTTGACCATGCAGACCCACGAACCGGGCTCGAACTCTCCCGTCTCCTCTGTCCGTGGCGTTGGGGCCGCTTCAACCGTGCGGTAGATCTGGAACAAACCTGGTCTCCCTCCTCACCTGCGGGGCGTAAAACCCGTAATAAGGATTTATCGGTTCAGCGAGATGAATCCTCTGATCCGGTGCGCTCGCCGTCGTCCCGTTGCGGCCGGCCGGGCAGTCTTAAAAAGAGGAGGGGGTTCTTCACCGCCGTTTCAGCCAGAATCCGGCGCTTATCGCGCCGATAACAAGGAAAACCAGTATGACGGGGACGAGAGGCGTGCTGGCGGTCGGATCGGCGACCGCATCCTGCACCTCCCGCATCACGTGACCGCTCACCTCCTGCGCTGCCTTCGACATATCGCCGGCCACCTCATCGACCGTCTTCCCGACCCCCGATGCATCTGTCGCGTTGGTGGCCTGGTCTCCCGTGCCGGAAGGGATCGGCGTGAATGTAGGGAGCGTCTTTGATGTGGCGGAATGGGAGGAGGAGCTCGTACCGCTGCTGCCGGAATCGGGCGCCTGAGGCGCGGGGATCTGGTTCTGGATGTAGGCGTCCAGCTGGAGGTTCCCGCAGGTGTGGTGGCAGCACGTCACGCCGTGGAGTTCCACCGACTGCTGGAACTCCTCTGCGAGGTGCTGCAGAACTTCGGCTTCTGGACTCCAGTATCCCTTTCTGGCAGCATCCAGCATCCTCGCGGTGATCGACTGGTACACGTAGGGGTTGTGTGCGCTGAAGAACTCCTTCAGGCCGAGGTCGTATTGGTCTTTCGCGTATGTCTCGTAGACGCTGTTCCACATCTCCTCGGTGATCAGGTCCGGCATCGTAACGTCCCAGATCCACATGTTTTCTACAAACGCCTCCATATAGCGGGCTCCGTCGAAACCCTGATCCATCATCCCGCCTATCCATTCGGGATTGAGGTACCGGGAACGGAGATCACGACTGAGAAATCGCTGGAGCGTCTCTAATTTCTGGTTCTGGGCATCTCGCTGGTTATTGATATACATATCGGGGGAGGTTCCGGAGACACTCTTCACCGCCAGGTTCAGCCCTCCAAAGTAGGCCGCAACCATCGGGTGTTCCAGCGTCCCGTAGAGGTTGGATGTCCTGGAGAAGACGGCGGTATCCACCTCACCCAGGTTTGCACGGAAGACATCCGCGTACTGCTCCCCCCAGATCGTACTCCCGTAGATATGCCCCATCCGGTTGATGTAGAGCTCGGCGAGGTCTTCGGGGTTGCTCCAGGTGTCGGTGGCTCCGGTGGCGGACTGTATCCCCGGGGTATACGAACCCGGCGGCGGGCAGAAGATACGGGAAACTGCAAGTTCACGTGCTGTCTCCTCATCGTAACCTCTGCTGATGAGGTCCTGGTAGATCGCCGCGGTATGCTCTTTGACGTAGTTTGGCGTTGCACCGTCGTCGGCAGCGGCGGCAAGCCGCACAGCTTTGTCGATCAGGATTAGTTTGCTGGCATACATATCCCGGTATATGCCTGACGTGACGACGAGGACATCGATACGGGGACGGCCGAGCTCCGTGGATGGGATGAGTTCCACGTCCTTCACGCGGCCGTATTTTTCGTCCCAGACGGGCTTCACGCCGAGGAGATAGAGAATCTCGGCCTCCATGGTTCCCTGGTGGCGTGACGTCTCGACCGACCAGAGTAGGAATGCCACCTTGTCGGGATAGGCTCCGTGTGCTGCCACGTGCGCTGCAAGCAGATCATCCCCGAGCTTCTGTCCGACCGTCCAGGCGGCTTTGGTGGGGACGATCCGGTCGTCGAACGTGTGGAGGTTTCTGCCGGTCGGAAGTGCGTCCGGGTTGCGCACCGGGTCGCCGTTCGGGCCTGGTGGGATGTACTTCGCCTCGAGGGCGTCCAGGATGCGGGGTATCTCGATGCTACAGCCTTCGATCCGGTTCCTGTAGTCCAGCGCCAGGTTAAGATCACTGGTGATATCCGCATGGGGGCCGCCCAGGCATGCCGTCTGCGCGTCATTTGGGGACGTGCCGTTGATGACCACTTCGGTAAGGAGTGCCAGGCGGGTCTCCTCGCCGTTGCCGGTTGCAGCGACATGGTCGGCGAACGGTCTCCCCAGCATCCCGTCTATCATGGCGACGAGCTGATCGCCGGCAGGGATTTCGCTGAGCGTGTGGGAGCCATAGGGCATGAACGTGGTCTTTAGTTCAGTTAAATATTCGTCAAGGTCATCGACAAAGGCGTCGAATGCAGCACTATCGCTCTCCAGCGTCTGGATGTCGGCCCCGAGATCTGTGGCGAGATCAAGATCCCTGACGGCGGTGATGATATCGGACCTGTACTCGGCCTTTACCGCCTCGTCAACGACCGTCCGGTAATTAGTGATTGCATCGTCAAGGTCGGCGAGTGGGCCGTAGAGGCCTGACGGAACGATGGTCGGGGTCAGGAAGTCGACGATCGCCATGTTTGCGCGGCGCCGGTCAAAGATACCTTCCGCATCCATCGGAAGAACATGGACATGCGGCATATCGCCCATCAGCAGGGCGCCCCAATCGTCGGCTGCGAGCCCCGATTCTTTTCCGGGCATCAGGCAGATGTTGCTGAAGATAGAGAATATTGCATCGGCCTCGTACACCCGGTCCATGTAATAGTAGAAGGCCAGATACTGGTGCGTCGGGGGAACCGATCCGTCGTGGTACATCACACTTGTATTCTGGTCCCAGCCCCACATGGGGTGAGGCGCCAGAAGAACGTTGCCAAACCGGATTGTCGGTATAACGAGCGAACGTGTCCCGCCGTTTTCATAGACCATGATCTCGCCGGGGGGCTCGCCCCAGATATCGACCATCTCCTGGCGCTTTGTAGCGGGCAGTTCGTTGAACCATGCGAGATACTGGTCTTCCGGGATCAGGATCACATCGCCGGCCTCGACGCGGCGGTTCAGTTCCTCCTGTGCCCAGGTCCCGATGTTGTAGCCCTTTGTGGCCATCAGTTCTGCAAGTTCATCTCGGTCTGGGAGGGGTTCGGAGCCGAGATCGTATCCCCGGTCCTGCATTGCTTTAAGGAGGCTGGCAAGGCTGGCCTGCGCGTTGAGGTAATAGTCGATATCCGCACCGACCATGGCTTTCCCGGCCTCTTCACAGTAATAGGGGATGACGATCTTCTTCTCTGCATTGCACGTTCGGTGCAGGCTTGCCCAGCCGAGGGTGCGCTCCGTCAGCCATGCCACCTGGTCGTCGAACGGCTTGTAATAGGGCTCGCCGGTGATGGGGTTGGGTTCGGTGCCTGCGAAGACGATGGGTTCGATGGTGCCATCGAGCTCCGCCATAACCAACTGGTATGCCTGCTCCGGCCCGACACCGTGTGGGCTCTCTCTCCAGGTCGTCTCATTGACGTCGTAGAAAAGCCTGACTGCATTCAGCACGGGGATGTTGAGGTCCTTTAGGTTCTCGATCCCCCGGTCCGGGTCGCTGTAGTCAAGCCGGGACCCCTTCGATATGAGCACGGCCGCATCGATGAGTACCTCTCTGTTATTGAGAAAATATCCGATACGAACCGGGTCTTTGTAGTGATAGCTGGCCACGATGACGTTGGCGCCTTCGGCCTCAAATGACCGGACCAGAGCGTCAATCATCGGACCGTCCCGGGCCATGTACTTATAGTCACCGGTGATGATGCCGACAGTCGGGCGTGTCGCGTCGTATCCGCCGGAAGCGGTGTACCAGTCCAGATACTCTGCCGACGTGGCGAATATCCGGGGCGCGTCTGGGTGGTAGATGCCGTACACCGGCCGCTTCTGGGGAGGTGCCACGTCTGCTGTAATGTTACAGTAGGTGACCCCGATATAGCGTGCAAGGTTGTTGAAGTTTACATCTGAAGGATACTCCAGGTACTCGGTGATATTGGTTACAGCCGGATCGGTCGGGTCGACGGTATGCAGGCTGTAACTCTGCATGAGCGGCCCGCAGGCGATGACGACACTTCCGTTATCCCGCGCAACCAGTACGGTATCGCGTAGGGCCTCGACGGCCGGTGCAGCCAGGTTTGAGAGGAGGATGACGTCGTTCCCATCGAGACTGAAAGAGAGATCCTCGTTTGACACACCCAGATACGCAGAGATATCCATTACAGACTGAATTGCGGGATCTCCGGAGACCGACGCCATGCCCGACACTTCAGATGGACGGGAGAAGACGTACGCGATCCTTGGCCTGCCGGGCGGCGGGACGGGATCTGCAAGGTCGTGGCTTGCGTTGTAGATACGGTTATCCAGGGCAAGGAGGAGCTGTTCGAGGTTCGCCTCCCCGCCGTAGAGCCAGTATCTTTCGAGAACTTCATCTGCAGGGGCACCGAAGGCCATGCCTCTGGGGAGGTCGCAGGTGATTACCGTGGCGTTTCCACCGGCTGTGCCGTTGATACGGGCAGCGGTCTCATTGCCGATGGATGCGGCAAAGATAAGCGGTTCCCCGGCGAAATCGTGCCGGATTGCCTCTTCTTCGGAGAAGAGGGAGACGTTCAACGGGGCGCTTCCGGTCACGTTGGTGATCGCTGCCCTCCTCTGGCTGTCGCCCGTGACGATCGCTATCCTGTTCTCCGGGACGTCCTCCTGCAGAGACCCGGTCGTGTTCCCTGCACCAGCGGGAGTTCCGGAGTCCCCCAACGGGAGCGGGTCGCCGGCGGTTGCTGTCGGGGTCGGGGTCCCCGTTGCGTTCCCGGATTCGTCAGGGAGTGGCGTCTCCTCCCCCTCTTCAGGGGCTGCAGGCTCCTCTGTTCCGGCCGCTTTCGGCATCGAAGGACTTTCAACCGGGTTCCGGGTATCCAGCCCGTTCGTTCCATTCTCCGAAACTTCTCCGCTCCCGGCCGGGTCCGCGGCGCCTTCACCCGCCGCAGGCGCGACCAGGAGCAGCGTGATCATAATCAGCGCCCATAACCAGTACAGGTTGCTTTCTTTCGTAACTCTCATACGTTAGCCTCTTTTCCTCCCGGAGCCGCCTGCTGCGGCCGGGCATTTACTAAATATATTTTTAGATAGATCAAGTAAGCTTGCTTATTAATAAGCGTTACGGCTTTGGGCGGTAGAAGAGGCCCATTTAGGGCAAAAAAGAGTTATTTATCTTCGTTTCCATCATCGGGGACGTAGATGATCTCGCCGTTTTCCAGGCGGTACGCCGTGCCCATACGGCTGCCCTGGCCTCCGGCGAGCTTCTCGGTCATATTCAGCACTTTGAGCGTCTTTCCTTCCTTGATGATGATCTGCATATTCGGCTGCCCCGGGTTTTTCACGACCGTGATCTCCGATTCGTCGTCAAGGAGCTCGGGAATGCTGTAGGAGACGACGAGCATGACCAGGAGAGCGACGGCAAAGACCATGGCGACGTCAAAGAGGTTGGCGACGCCGGAGAGGGGATCCTCGTCCTCGTCGTCGAGGATGATGCGACGTCTTCTCATGCCACCATCCTCGCCACGTATTCCATGTCGCTTAAGTCCTGCACGTACCACCGGCGCTTCGTCAGCATGATGGCATAGGCGATGCCCCCGGCAAACAGACCAAGCACGGTCGTGCTGAATGCGATGACCAGGTTGGATGCCAGCGCCTCGACGTTCCCTGCCGAGAGGCCCATCAGTGCGGGGCCGAGGGGTATCAGCGTTCCCATGAGCCCGAGCATGGGGGCTGTCCGTGTCAGGATCTTGAGCCGCTCCAGTTCAGCCGCAATGCGTATCTCGTAGTCCTGGAGGAGTTTTTCCGACTCGATTGAGAACCGATCGTCACCGAGAAACTTCGCAAGGTCGCCGATGAACGATCTGAGGAGAGGGTTTGATCCTGATGCCGCCATCGCCTCTGCGGCCTCACCATACGATTGGGCCTCGATAAGCGCTCGGGTCTCCCGGCACCCGGCCCTGAGCCGCCCGGGATCCCGCGTTCTTCCCGAGTACTCGGATATGAACTGGCCGAGAGCTGCCAGTGTCCAGACGACGAAGACGAGGAGCAGGATGATTACGGGATAGAGCAGCGCCCCGGATATGGTGAACATGGTCTCCATGATCAGTGCTGATGGATCCATCATCTCCCTCCTGGACGCGTTGCTGCATGCCGTAATCTGTCGGCAAGCGCCCCGAGCAGGATCAGGGCAGCCATCAGGCCGAATGCGGCGAGCATGCCGGTCGGATCGGTTGCGGTGCTGAATGCCGGCGCACTCTGCGCCTGAAGGTAAGCCGGGACAACGAGAAGGCAGAGCAGGTAGAAGAGACCGAGAAAGAGCATGACGTTACCCAGGGTGGACGGGTTTTTCGTGCCGGTCTTTGTTGTGATCCAGCTCGTGCCCGCTCCCCCTCCGATAATTCCTGCAAAGAATATACCCCCGGCGACGGCGCCCGCCATAATGCCGCTCACCCCGGCGGTCTCGGTGAAGAAGAGGCACGCAAGAAACGTTGCAGCAAGGCATGCCGGGCAGGGAAGGGACATCAGGAGAAACGTCCGGCGCGATATATCCTTCCGGTCCGACAGCCATGTCTTCTTCGTCTCGATCCCGAAATAGACGAGCGCGAGCCCGATGATGAGGTGCATGATAAGGCCGAGCCCGACGATCTGCTCCGTCAGGGTGAGCGGGACACTGCCCACAACCGCCCCTATGATGAGCGCCGCGAGCGCGTACACGGATGCAAAGCAGAGCATCTCGCGTATCCGCAGTCCCGAAAGTCCACACCCAACCCCGCTCTTCAATGCCAGAAGGGCGGTGCCGCCGAAGATGCCGGCGGTGAGAACGTTGACAAAGTTACTCATAATTATTTAAGTTTGCGCAACTACACTTTATAAAATGGGCGGGTTCGGATCTAAAACTGTAGCCCGTCGTCCTGCAAATTGGGCATACAACTCCGTACCTGCTTATGCCGGGTGATGTAGCAGTACAACCGCGCCCGCCCGAATACTACCCGGACGGGGTTTGCCAGAAAAAGAAAGATTGAGATTAGATGACCAGGATCAGCGGCGCAAAGACCAGCGCGACCATGGCCATCAACTTTAAGAGAATGTTCAGGGACGGGCCCGACGTGTCCTTGAAGGGGTCGCCAACGGTGTCGCCGACGACCGCTGCCTTGTGGGCCGGGGAACCCTTTCCGCCGAGGTGGCCCTGCTCGATGTACTTCTTTGCGTTATCCCAGGCCCCGCCGGCGTTCGCCATCGTGACAGCGAGGAGGAACCCGGATGCAAGCGAGCCTACGAGCAGGCCGCCGAGGGCTTCGGTGCCGAGGATGAACCCGATGGTGAGCGGCGCGGCGACGGCGAGGACACCGGGCAGGATCATCTCACGCAGCGCCGAGTGGGTGGATATGGCGATGCAGGAGGTGTAGTCGGGGTCGGTCGTCCCCTCCATAAGGCCGGCGATCTCCTTGAACTGGCGCCGGACCTCGTGGACGATGCTGTACGCGGCCTTGCTGACTGCCATCATCGTGATGGAGCAGAAGAGGAAGGGAAGCATCGCACCGATCAGGAGACCGATGAAGACATTCGGAACCGAGACGTCGATGATCGAGAGACCGACCGCCTGGGTGTAGGCGGCGAAGAGGGCGAGCGCCGTCAGCGCCGCGGAGCCGATAGCGAACCCCTTGCCGATGGCGGCGGTGGTGTTGCCGACGGCGTCCAGGGTATCGGTGATCTCACGGACTTCGGGCTTCTGGTGGGACATCTCGGCGATACCGCCGGCGTTGTCGGCGACGGGGCCGTATGCGTCGACGGAGAGGGAGATGCCGAGTGTCGAGAGCATGCCGACGGCAGCGATCGCGATACCGTAGAGCCCGGCGACCTGGTACGAGATGTAGATCGCAACGGCGATGATCAGGACCGGCCAGACGGTGCTCTCCATCCCCTTCGCAAACCCGGTGATGATGGTGGTCGCGGCCCCGGTCTCGCTCGACTTCACGATGGCGAGAGTCGGTTTCCGGTCAAAGGAGGTGTAGTACTCGGTGATCAGGCCGATACCGAACCCTGCGACGAGACCGGCGATGGTGGCGTAGAAGACCCCGATGTACTCCGCCCCGAGGAGCGAGTTCACCAGGAAGTAGGTGGCGACGACGACCAGGATGAGCGCGGAGAGGAGGCCCTTGTTGAAGGCCAGGTGGATGGCGCTGCTCTCGGTCTTGTTGGTCCTGACGAAGAACGAGCCTATGATGGACGCAACGATACCGACCGCGGCGATGAGCAGCGGGAGGATGATCACGTTCATGACGTCGGCGTTCGGGAACTGCGTGGCCGCGACGGCGACGCCGAGGACCATCGCCGCGATGATCGAGCCGACGTAGGACTCGTAGAGGTCCGCACCCATGCCGGCGACGTCGCCGACGTTGTCGCCGACGTTATCGGCGATGACGGCCGGGTTCCGGGGGTCGTCCTCCGGAATGCCCGCCTCGACCTTGCCGACAAGGTCGGCGCCGACGTCTGCGGCCTTGGTGAAGATACCGCCGCCGACACGGGCAAAGAGGGCGATCGAACTTGCCCCGAGACCGAATCCGGTCACGATGGTGAGGACTTCAGCCTGGGTAAGCCCGGTGAATGTGCTGATGACCATATACGCGAGCGAGAGCCCGAGAAGCCCGAGCCCGACCACGGCCATGCCCATGACCGAGCCGCTCGCAAACGAGACCCGGAACGCATCCGCGATCCCTCTCCGTGCGGCGTTCGTGGTCCGGACGTTTGCAGCCGTGGCGGTGAACATGCCGATGTAGCCGGCGGCCGCCGAGAGCACTGCGCCGAGAACGAAGCAGGCGGCGGTGAGCGGGTTAATCCAGATCCCGAGGACGACGGCAAGTACGACGACGAATAGTGCTATAGCGCGATACTGTCTGTTCAGGTAGACCATTGCTCCCGCATGGATGGCGGCAGCAATTTTCTGCATTAATTCGGTACCCGTGCCCTCCCGCTTGATACTCATATACGAGTACCCTGCGAACAGGAGAGCGAGAATGGCACCCACAGGTGCCAGATACACAAGATCCATCTCTCTGCATTCCTCCGATAGAGTACCATATACAAAGGGATTCAACATTTTTAAATATGTGGAAAGCATCCGGGGAAAATTAGTGAATGTTTAACTGAAATCCATCACTTCTGGCTGGAGTGTCTGGAGATCGATGACAAACGCCCGCGCGGGGGTAGGATGGATGTTCATCTGTTTCTGAAACGATGTCTGGGACTGCCAGGTGCCGGTGTTCACCCCGAGGACGCCCCGGTAACGGGTGATGCCGCAGATGTGGACGTGCCCCGTAAGGAGGATCTCGGGGAGCGGGTCGATGACGAGCCGGTCGGTCTTCATCGCGGCGATGGGGGTCCGCATTCCATAGGGGGAGGCAAGCAGCCGGCGTTTCAGCATCTCATCCATGATCTCGCCGGGCCGTTCGTAACTCGCTCCGGGAATGAGCCCGATCATGTCGTCGAACGACCGTCCATGGTACATCAGGACCCGGACACCCTGGAGGTTTAACAGGCAGGGGTTCTCGACAAGGGTGCAGTTTGCCGGGAACTTTCCGGTGAACTCCGGCGGGATCGCCGGCTGCGGCTCGGCCATCCTGACGACGTCGTGGTTTCCCGGAGCAGCGACGATCCGGACCCTCGAAGGGAGATCCCGGAGCATCCCGGCAAAGACGTCATACTGCTCGTATATGTTCCTGATCGTCAGTTCGTCCTCCTGGCCGGGATAGATACCGATACCGTCGACGAGGTCCCCCGCGATCAGGAGATAGCCGGCGTCGGAGTCCTGGAGCCAGTCGGCGAACCGGTTCCATTCTTCTTCGAGGAAGGTGTTGCTCCCGACATGGACGTCGGAGATCAGGACCGCCTTCCCCGGCCGGTCGCTCTTGAACGGGGCGTTGTTGATGGGGACGTCCGGGCGGGAGAGCTGCTCGGCGAAGAAGAGTCCCCCGTCGCTCGAGAGTTTTCCCTTGACCCCGAGCACCTCGTCGGGGAGGATCCGTTCCGCCTCCGCGAAGGCGTCGTCCTTTCCTTTATTGAAGAGCACCCGAATGGCCCCGGTGGGGTCCTCCACCTCGACGAGCCGGTGCCCCCTGGTGGTCGTCCGGACGTCGGCCACCATACCGATGATGTTGCACTCCTCGTCGCGGTAGCGGTGAGGGGACTTGACCAGCGCCTCGATGGGCATCGCGGTCATCCGGCCCCGGATCATTGAGGAGAGGCTGTTGTAGCGGTCCCGAAAGTAGTGGACGGCGTCATCGTGGCCGGTGACGCTCCCCGTGGTCCCGGCGCTCCCCGTGATCACCTCGAGTTCCGGGTCGACAAGGAAACGAGTCCCGTCCCGGACTTTCCTCAGCCCCGGGATATGCTCTGCGGATACGACCAGGGTGCCGTCAGGAACCCCCGCAGCGATCCGGTCGATGAGCGTTGGATCGTTCTGCTCCTGGATGTAACTCACCACGTCGGGATGGACCTGGTGCTTCAGCGCAAGGAACCGGCGTACGATCTCCCCTTCGGCGAGCATGGACCCATGTTATTCTCCCCGGGGTCATATGGGTTTATCTTTTTTCCGCTCGGTCCCCGGAGAACCTATGTATATGAAGGAATAGCATTCTCTTTGGAACACATGTCGGATGTTACCTGGCTGCAGCGTGCAGCATCGGCCCTCCGGGCGTTCAGGGAGAGCGATCACCGGGCCGTTTCCCTGGCCCGGGACCTCCTCTGGGTTGTCGCGGTCGTGGGCGGTATCGCCCTTCTCCTCTACGTCGTCGCCGGCACCTGGCCGGCGGTGGTCACGATAGAGTCGGAGAGCATGGTTCCCCACATGAACGTCGGCGACCTGGTGCTCGTCGTCGATGAGGACCGGTTCGGCAATCTTGTGACCTGGGCCGAGGGACAGCGGATCGGGCACCAGTCCTTCGGGGACTACGGCGACGTGATCATCTATCGCCCGAACGGTGCCGATTCAGTCCACCCGATCATTCACCGGGCGATGACCTACGTCGATACCGCTGCCGTAGAGCAGTCGGGGCTCGGGAAGTACTACACCGACCCACATGGCGGCTACATCACCAAAGGCGACAACAACCCGTACATCGACCAGGGGAACCTCCGAATAGCGGGCATCGGCCTGGTCGAGCCGGTCGAGAAGGAGTGGATCGTCGGAAAAGCCCTCGTCGCGGTGCCGCTCATCGGCTACCTGCCCCTGCACCTTGCCGAGTTCGCCGTCGTCGTCATCGTCGTCATCCTCATCCACGATTTCATCCTTGCGCGGCGTAAAGAGAAAAAGGAATAAGTCCCGGACTGCAATAGAGTGTTTACGATGCCGCATTCACTGCACGACCTGCTCGACGACACGCTCGCCGGTCACCGGCTCACGGAGGAGGAGGCCGTCCGCCTCCTCGCGACCCGCGGCCGGGACGTCTGGGATATAGCCGCCGCCGCGGACGAACTCCGGGAACGGAAAGTCGGTGATGCCGTCACCTACGTCCGGAACCAGAATGTTCACGTCACCAACATCTGCAAGAATCTCTGTGGGTTCTGCGGATTTGGGCGGCGGGCTGATGATCCCGGGGCGTTCCGTGATGATCTCGCGACAGTGCGGGAGAAGGCCCGGGCGGCGGTGGCGCGCAACGTCACCGAGATCTGCCTCCTCTCGGGGGTGCACCCGGACTACACGCTCGACTCCTACACCGACCTCATCTCCTCTGTGCGGGAGGTCGCGCCCGGGGTGGATATCCACACCGCAAGCCCGGACGAGATTGCCTGGGCCGCAAAGCAGAGCGGCGTCTCGACCGCCGCGGTCATAGAACGGCTCCGTGAGGCGGGTCTCGGGACCCTGCAGGGGACGGCGGCCGAGATCCTGGTGGACAGCGTCCGCGCGGTGATCTGCCCGAGGAAATGCGACACAGCGACCTGGGTCCGTGTCATCCGGGAGGCGCACGAACTCGGGATCCGCTCGACGGCGACGATCCTGTACGGTTCCTGCGAGAGCGCGGGAGACCGGGCCCGGCACCTCGGCGTTCTCCGGGATATCCAGGACGAAACCCGCGGGTTCACCGAGTTCGTCCCCCTCTCCTTCATCCACGAGAAGACCGCCCTCTACCGGGCCGGGCTCGCCCGCCCCGGGGCGACCGGCAGGGAGGATATCCTGATGGTCGCGGTCGCCCGGCTCTTCCTCGACAACTTCGATCACATCCAGGTCTCCTGGGGGAAGGTGGGGATGAAGATGGCAGAGATGGCGCTTCTTTCGGGCGCAGACGACCTCGGGGGGACAATGTTCTGCGACGACGTCTCGGTCGACGCCGGCGGCGACGGTGCCGATTACCTGGACCCGGGTGAGATGCAGCGGATCGCGAGTGATCTCGGCCGGACGCTCCGGCAGCGGACGACGACCTACGAGATGGTGTGAGGCCGGTCGAAGACCGGTTTGCACTGGTTAAGATGCAAGGCCGGCCGGGAGAACTCGCTCACATCCTGTTCAAGGCCTCTCGCCCCGGCATACCGATCTCGATGCGGCGCTGTATCGCCGGGAGGTTTATCGCCTTCACCTCGGCGTCCAGCAGGTCATCAAGGTTCTCCAGGGTGGACTCTTCCGAGACACCCACGATCGCTGCAGGAACCCCGGTATTTGCCAGTGCCTCGATATCGAACCCGGTGGTCCCGATCATCCCCTCGTCGGTCACCCAGACCATCAGGCTGGTCTCCCCGACCGGGATGACGTATCCGAATGCGTCCTTGTAGCTGAGCCTTGTGCGCTGGTGGCATAGGATCTGCTGAGCCATGGCTGCCGAGATGTCATCAGGACAGATAAGTGTATGCCCTCCGCCGGAAGCGCACCCGAAGGTTCTTGAGCTGACCGCGCCAAATGGGATTACCCTGCAAAGACGGTTGAGGTGTATGACGCCACCGCTGCAAGAGTTGCTTGACGATGCGCTCGCCGGCCACCGGCTCACGGAGGAGGAGGCCGTCCGCCTCCTCGCGACCCGGGACCGGGGCGTCTGGGAGATCGCCGCCGCCGCAGACGAACTCCGGGAACGGAAAGTCGGTGATGCCGTCACCTATGTCCGGAACCAGAATATCAACGTGACCAACCTCTGCGTGAACGCCTGCGGGTTCTGCGGGTTCTCCCGAAAACCGGGTGACGCTGATGCATTTCTCCATGATGAAGCCGCCGTGCGGGAGAAGGTCCGGATGGCGCGTGAGCGGAACGTGACTGAGGTCTGCACGGTGAGCGGCCTCCACCCGGACTTCGACGCGCAATCTTACGTCGATATCATATCCTGGATACGAGACGAAGCCCCCACCATCCACATCCACGCGAGCAACCCGATGGAGGTGGCCTACGCCGCAAAGAAGAGCGGTCTCTCCACCAGGGAGGTGCTGGAGCGGATGCAGGCGGCGGGTCTCGGGACGCTCTGCGGAACTGCGGCTGAGATCCTGGTGGACAGCGTCCGTGCGGTGATCTGCCCGAACAAATGCGATACGGCGACCTGGGTCCGGGTCATCCGGGAGGCGCACGGACTCGGGATCCGCTCGACGGCGACGATCATGTACGGCCACTGCGAGAGCGAGGTTGACCGGGCCCGGCACCTCGGCGTTCTCCGGGATATCCAGGACGATACCCGCGGGTTCACCGAGTTCGTGCCTCTCTCGTTCGTCCACTGGAATACCCCTCTTTACCGGGCGGGGCTCGCCCGCCCCGGGGCGACCGGCAGAGAGGATATCCTGATGTTTGCTACATCGAGGCTCTTCCTCGACAACTTCGACCACGTCCAGGCCTCCTGGGTGAAGCTGGGAACAAAGATGGCCCAGATGGCGCTTCTTTCGGGTGCAGACGACCTCGGGGGAACGCTCTTTGAGGAGAGCATATCCAGGGAGGCGGGCGCCCGGGACACCGATTACCTGGACCCAGGCGAGATGCGGCGGATGGCCGGAGACCTCGGGCGGACGCTCCGGCAACGGACGACGACTTACAACCTCCTTCCGGGCTGATCTCCGGGGATGGCCGGGCTGCTTCGGCCTGGCCTAAAAAATATGCCTGGAAAATTATAAATATCCACGAATGGAGTATGGCTCCTCAACGCCGGCCTGATGCCGGCGATTGGAGGGAGAAAGACATGGTAGATGGTCTTATAGGCCTTGCAATCCTCTTCTTCGTACTGGCACTTGTCTTTGCCTTGCTCGGAGCACGGGGCGTTGCCGGGATGTCAATGTCTATCGCGAAGTGGCTGGTCATCATATTCATAGTCCTCGCGATAATCTCGTTGCTGCTCTGACCGCCGGCCGGGCTTTCGGGTCATTAAACAGCCCATAAGCCTACTATCCGGGCCGGGATACCCGGGCCCGGAATCAGAGATCCGTATGACCCCTTTTTTCGTAAGGGTCCCTTCCTTCCCCGGGTAGGCGTCACCGCCGCCTGGAGCGTGGAGAAACTGCGGGCTGTGCTCTGCCAGACCATCCCGGTGAAGGGTGTCCGGACCTGTCCGGCACCCCACCCGCCCCTCAATCCTCCGGCCGGAGGTACCTGACGATCGTATCTGCAACCTGCCGGGCTCTCTTCATCGCCCGCTCGTCCTTCCTGACGTCCCCTGGCGCATAGCCCCTGCCGCAGACATACCCGAGGTATGAGAACTCATGGGCGTTCAAGAACCCCTCCATCGTCTCGAGGGAGCGCTCCCCTCCCCGGTCGGCGCAGACGGCGACGGCCACCGCCTTCCTGCCCGCAAGCCTCCTGTCGTGGAAGAGGGAGTAGGTCCGGTCGATCAGGTTCTTCGTCTGGCCGTTGATGTCGTAGTAGTACGTCGGGGCGCCGAGGACCAGCACCTCGCAGTCGATCATCTTCTGTGCCACGCGGCCCCAGTCGTCGTCCTCCGTCGCGCACCACTTCGCCTCCCTGCAGACCTCGCAGCCGGTGCAGGGCCGGATATCCATATCGGCAAGCGTGAGGTATTCGGTCTCGATGCCCGCCTCCCGCACCCGGTCGAGGATGGTGGTGACCAGCAGCGCGGTGTTGCCGTTCTTCCGCATGCTTCCGGAGATACCGAGAACGTTCATGGCCTAGTGCTCGCTCCCCTCGTTCTTGATTCTTGTGATCCGGGCATCGAGATCCAGACCCCGGAACGCGGCGAGGATTTCGGGGATCGGGTCGCCGGAACGGAAGAAGAGGTGCGAGGGGCAGGCACAGTCGCTGCACCCGAACCCGGGAACGTACGCCCCACCGATGGCACGAGCGAGGGCGCACTCGCAGTCCCGGTCTGTGGCGGCGGTGACGACGGCGGCAGGCGTAACGTGCGGGTCGAGGAGGAGGTAGTCGATGTGCCACCGGGGAGGACGGTCGCGGCGAAGCGCGAGCCTCACGTGCCGGTGCGCCCGGGCAAGGCCGCCGCTCCCTAGCGCTGATCCGACGTAGATGTGCCGGCCTGCGGTGAACCCCCGTATCCCCAGGGCGCCGATGCGGACCTCGCAGTGGGAATTATCGAGGACGAGGGCGTAGACCCCCCTATCCATAGTACCGGAGCGCTTCGCGGGCGGCCGCGATATGCCTCCCGCCGCCCGCGGTGGCGGGCTCGCCGTGACCGGGGTAGAGCCCCTCGACGTCCAGCGCGCTAAGGCGCTCTATCGATGCCGCGAGCGCCGAGCGGTCTCCCCCCGGGAAGTCATAGCGCCCGAAGGATCCGCCGGTGAAGACGGTATCCCCCGAGAAGAGCACCCGGGTTTCCGCGTCGTAGAGGCATATCCCGCCCGGCGTGTGCCCCGGGGTGTGGATCACGCGGAGGCTCCCGAGGTGGTCGCCGTCGCACAGGACGGTATCTGGGACGACCCCGGGCGATCGGGCGCCGAAGTGCATGGCGAGGCTCCGGGTGTCGTCCATGAGGCCGGGCGCGTCCGCCTCGTGGATGCAGACGGCCGCATCTCCGCAGATCCGGGCGATCTCCCTGACATGGGCGATATGGTCGTAGTGGGCATGGGTGATGACGATCGTCTCGATCGTCCCGGCATACGGCTCCACGGCCATCGGGAGAACGCCCGCATCCACAAGGACGTTCCCGTAAACGAACGAATTGGCGTAGGTCGTACCGCTCGCGATCCACCGGACTGGCATGCAGACTAATATGGCTTCCGGGCAAATGGTTCTTATGCATACCCTTGCTCTAGCATGCCTGCGCGGGGTCCCCCCGGAGGTGGAGGCGATCGCCCGCGAGGAGGGCCTCGTCCCGCACCACGCCGCGCGGGCCGTCGCCCGCGGGCGGATTGTCATCCCGGCGAACCCCGGAAGGCCGCACCGGCTCTGCGCCATCGGCGAGGGCTGCAGGGTGCGGGTCAACGTGAACGTCGGGACATCGGGCGTCCGGTGCGATGAGGACCTCGAGGTCGAGAAGGCAAAGGCGGCCCTCCGCGAGGGGGCGGATGCACTGATGGACCTCTCGACCGGCGGCGACCTCTCCCGCATCAGGCGCCGGATCCTCGCTCTCGACGCGCCCGTCGGCACGGTCCCGGTCTACGAAGCGGTCCGGCGGGCCGGGAACGCGGCGGACATCGACGCCGACCTTCTCTTCTCGGTGATCCGGGAGCACTGCCGGCAGGGCGTGGACTTCCTAACCCTGCACTGCGGCGTGAACCGCGACGCGCTCGCTTCGCTTCAGGCCGATCCCCGGACGATGGGCGTCGTCTCCCGGGGCGGGGCCTTCCACGTCGCTATGATGGCTGCGACCGGCGAAGAGAACCCGCTCTATGCCGAGTACGACTACCTGCTCGAGATCCTTGCCGAGCACGACGTGGTCATAAGCCTCGGCGACGGAATGCGCCCCGGTGCGCTCGTGGACGCCACCCGTCTCGCCAAGACGACTGAGTACCTGACGCTTGGGCACCTGGCGAAGAGGGCGCTCGCCGCCGGGGTGCAGCGGATGATCGAGGGGCCGGGGCATATCCCGGCCGACCAGGTCGGCTACAACGTCCGGATGATTAAGGAACTGACCGACGGCGCCCCGCTTTACCTGCTCGGCCCGCTCGTGACCGATGTGGCGCCGGGCTACGACCATGTGGTGGGGGCGATCGGGGGCGCGATCGCCTGTATGCACGGCGCCGACTTCCTCTGTATGGTCTCCCCGAGCGAACACCTGGCGCTGCCGGACCTCCGCGACATCGTGGAGGGGACGAGGGTGGCGAGGATCGCCGCGCACGTCGGGAGCCTCTCGCGTGCTGTGGGGAACACGAAAAATCGGGAGATCCGGATGGCGGAAGCGCGCCGTGGCCTCGACTGGGAGAAGCAGTTCGAAGCGGCGCTCATACCGGAGGAGGCACGGCGCATCCACGAGCGGGACGGGGAGATCGAGACCTGCTCGATGTGCGGCGACCTCTGTGCCATAAAGATGGTGCGGGATATCCTCAAGGCCCCGGAAGAGCGGATGGACCCGTGAAGGGATTCTGCTGAATATTTCCGCCCCTCACTTCCTTCGCACCTAATGGTGCTCACGCTCGCTCCCGCTCCGGCCTGGTGACCGTCGCGCCTCACACCTTCGGTGCTCAAACTCCGTTCCTTCAGAACGTCGTCCCCCCAAACTGCCTTTCAATCCAGGCGTCTATATCCTTCGCCCGCTGGCCGGCGATACCGGCCCCGATTCGTCCGCCACGCTTGCGGCCCGGGGGTCGAGGGCGATCCCGGCGGAGCAGGCCTCGCACCGGTCGCCGTAGCGGGCGCGGAGGTAACCTTCTGCCATCTGGGTCCGGTCGGCGTTGTTCGTGCCGATGAAGAGCACTCTCTGCTTCATGCCCCTCCCTTCTCGGCCGGGTAAGAAAAGGTTATATCAGGCGCGTCCCGCGCCGAGGATCCGGATAGCGAGGAAGGCGGCGTTCTCGCCGTTATCCACCCCGACGCAGGCAACCGGGACACCTCTCGGCATCTGGACGATGGAGAGGAGGGCGTCAAACCCCATCAGTTTTCCGCTCACCGGGACGCCGATCACCGGCCGCTCTGTCTTCGAGGCGACCACCCCGGGGAGGGCCGCCGAGAGCCCGGCGACCGCGATGAAGACGCGGGCAGTGCTTCCCTTCACGTACTCGTCCAGTTTGTCGGGGTCACGGTGCGCCGATATCACCCGGTAGTCGTAGGATACACCGTGTTCCTTCAGGGTCGCAAATACCTTCTCCGCGACGGGACCGTCCGAGGCGGAACCGCAGATCACCGCGACATCAACCATATCTCCCTCCGATATGCTCCTGCTTCTTTTTCTCTCTGTCGATATCATCTCGAACGGGCAATTCCTCCCCCCGCTTGCGCAGGGGGTCTCCTTGCCCATTCGAGATGAAGGGGGCTTCGAAAAAGATCGCCGTGAACGTATGGTATAACTATCCGGCACACCATAGGGCAGATCATGAACAGAAAAGGTATCAGCATACTTCTCCTGGCATCCCTCGTCGCACTCGGCTGCATCGCCGCGGGGTGCACCGATATGCCGGGGGCGACGTCTGCGGATCCCGTCCCTTCGGCCGGGGAGGAGACGGCTGACGACCCCGGCAATGTGACGGCGGGAAACAACCGGTTCGCGTTTGACCTCTACCACCAGCTCGCAGATGACCCGGAGTCTGCGGGGCAGAACCTCTTCTTCTCGCCCTACAGCATATCATCGGCCCTTGCCATCACCTATGAGGGCGCCCGCGGCACCACCGCCGACGAGATCCGGTCGGTGCTGCACCTCCCGGCGAACGACACCCTCCGACGAGAAGGCTTTGCCGGGATCGATGCCAGCCTGAACCGCGGAGATGCCAACTACACCCTCCGCACCGCAAACGCTCTCTGGGCGGAGGAGACGTACCCGTTCCTCCCGGACTATATTGAGACGGCCCGGCGCTGGTACTCGGCAAACGCAACAAACCTTGACTTCAAGAGCAGCCCCGAAGCGTCGCGGGCGACCATCAACCGGTGGGTGGAAGGACAGACCGAAGATAAAATCCGCGACCTCCTCCCACCCGGTTCGATCGATTCCCTGACCCGGCTCGTGATCACGAACGCGATCTACTTCAAGGGCACCTGGGTCGATCAGTTCGACGCGAACGAGACGAGAGAGGAGGAGTTCCTGGTTTCCCCGAACGAGACCGTACTCGTCCCGATGATGCACCGGGAAGATGCCGTCTACGGGTATACAGAGACCGACACGCTCCAGGTGCTCGAGATGCCGTATGCCCACAAGAGCGGAACAGAACTCTCGATGCTTGTCCTCCTCCCCGCAGGGGACAACAACCTGACGGCTGCAGAGAAGGTTCTTGATGCGGAGACGCTCGCGGACCTGCGGGAGTCGCTCGTCCGCGAGCGCGTCAGAGTTTCTTTCCCGAAGTTCACGCTTGAGACGGAGTACAGCCTCCCGGGGACGCTTGCGGCGATGGGGATGTCGACAGTGTTTACTGGGGCAGCCGACCTCTCGGGAATGGACGGCACACGGAACCTGTTCATCACCGGAGTCTTCCATAAGGCGTTTGTCGACGTGAACGAGGAGGGCACCGAGGCAGCGGCGGCGACCGGCACCGTCATAGGCGTGACGAGTGCGCGTCCGGATACCACGCCCGTCTTTAAGGCGGACCACCCGTTCGTCTTCCTCATCACGGAGAATGATACCGGCACGATCCTCTTCGTGGGAAGGGTCACAAACCCGGAGAACTCATGAAGGGGCGGGGGGCGGCCCCCGTCCCCCCACGACGGCAACTCCTTAACACCTCCCCGACAGAATACCAGTGTATCCATGCAGTCCCGGGAAGAAGTCTTCGCGACCCTGCAGCGCCTCAAGGGTGAGCTTGCCGCACGGTTCTTCGTCAACCGGATCGGCATCTTCGGTTCGGTCGCACGCGGCGAACAGACCGGGGCAAGCGACATCGATATCCTCGTCGAGTTTTCCCGGCCGGTCGGGTTCTTCACCTTCATCGAACTCGAAGAGTACCTCGCGCTCCGCCTCGGCGCCCCCGTCGACCTGGTGACACCCGATGCTCTCAAACAGGTGATCCGTGACCGGGTGGTCGCCGAGGTCGCGTATGCGTGAACGGTCGGATATTCGCCTCCTCTGCGGCGACATCACTGAGGCTGTCGGGCGAATCCTTCAGTATACCTCGGATATGACCTATAGTGAGTTCAGCGCCGATACCAGGACGCAGGATGCGGTCGTGCGGAACCTGGAGATCCTCGGAGAAGCGGTGAAGAACCTTCCGGAGCCGTTCAAAAAACAGTATCCCGAAGTACCCTGGCGGTTCATCGCAGGAATGCGGGACAAACTCATCCACCACTATTTCGGCGTCAGTCTTGAGATCGTCTGGGAAACGGCACGATCCGATATACCCGCGCTTCAGGAGCAGCTGAAGGCGGTCCGTTTCCCGGACGTGCGGGATGAGAAACATCTCTGAGGATAGTGCCAGATGGTTATCGAAGATCACCCGGACAGCCGCGCCGCCTGTCCCCCGGATCCGGCACGTATCTCTCACGCCCTCGGGAGCCGCTCGACGATCGTCTTCTGCAGGTACCCGATGATCGGCATGTCCGACCCGATCACCGCGTGCCGTCCGGACCCCGCGGTGGTGATGGCGAGGAAATCCCGGCCATCGACCAGGATCGCGCACTCATCCCTCCGCAGGCCCTCCATCACGGACCCGTTCACTGGCCGGGCATCCAGGAGCTCGATCACGGTTCCCCTGGCCTCGTAGATCGGGAGTCTGATGTCAGCATACTCCTCTCTCCTTCGCACGACCACATACAGGTCGATCTTGCGTTCGAGCGGCTTGATGATCGTGTAGTATCTCCGGAGGAACTCCGGGTTGTAGCAGAGGATCACCATGCTCCTCTTCACCCGCCGGAAGAGCGAGGAGATATGGTTCTCGATCGCCCAGCCGCTCCGGAGGATGAAGAACGAGTCCGGCGGGAGGCGCGGTTTGACCGAGAGGCTCTTTAACGCCTCGCGTGTCTCATCAAGGGACCGGACGTAGTCGTCTTTGAGCCGGTCAAAGGCTACATCGATGTCGAGCACATAGTAGGAGGAGGGAGAGCCCTCCTCTACCCCGATGAACCCCCGCCGGGCCAGATCGTTTAAGATCTCGTAGATTCTTCCCCGGGGAACCCCGCTCACCTCGTGAATATCCCGTGCTGTTGCCTTCTGCAGCCCGACAAGCGTTGAGTAGACGCTCGCCTCGTACTCATTCATCCCGAGAGCCCGGAGCCCCGGGACAATCTCAGCAGTCATTGCACCTCTATTTAGTTGCAACACAATTATGGTTTCCGGAGAGAGACGGATAAATAGCGAGAGAGAAACCATCTCCTCGCAAGACCGTCCCCATAGCAGCCGCCTGCCAGAGGCCCCATGGCCCAGGCCTTCACCTGTGAGCCGGCTCCCACGCTGAAAGACCGGAAAGCCAGGTCCGGCATACCCACCTTCGAAGGAGGTTGCTCTGCTGGGACGGATGAGAGCAGCACGCACAAGCGATACCACCTGAACTAATAGAACCAGATGACTCAATGCATCACCCTCCGAAAATAGGGAGAACCGTCATCAACATGCCCTGGAACGTATCCGGTGGCAACGGCGGCGGACTCAGGCGTGGCTGACTGCCGCCCAAACTGCTACCTCCCCGGGGACGCTCCCATGGCAGCAAAAACGTCCTTCCTATTCTGGCAGCGATCGCAGACATACCCGGGGAACCCTTCCGTCTCAAAGACCGCTCTCCTCAACAGGTCCCGCAGGTAATTCTTCCGGGGACACGATATCCTGAGGCTGATCCTCGTCCGGGTTGCAGTAGATTCATATCGGGCCTCTCGAAAACACTACCTCAGTAAATGAGCCATTTATTACGAGGAGACACGTGAACTGCGCAACTGCCTGCAACACCGGATTCCGCCGGGGCCCCGACGAACCCCCGTGCCAGAGGCTGGCACACTGCGCAACGCCCTGCAAGGAACCATATTTCGAGGAGACCGACCGGGTATGGATAGAGGCCGGATTCTTCCCGCGGGCATGTTGCCGGCGGGCCGTAGCCCTGCTCCACCGTCTCGCCATGGACGAGGAACCGGCGGCGTCCTTGCTCTCGTGCATTCTTACGATGGCAGCGAAGGCTTCCGGCAACCCGGGCCACGCCCGGGGTTACCGGATCCTGGATCCCGGGAGGCTGCGGCGCATCGCGGAGGAGTACGGCATCGAGCCCGGCGGCAGGAGCGACGATGAGATTGCCCGTGCGGTGACGCTCGCCATCATCGGCGATTACGGGGCGAACACGCCGGAGGAGCGCGCATGAGGAACCCCTACGAGTGGCTCGCCGACGCCATCAACAATCACACCTGGGCCGTCGCCGGGGTTGCCGCAGCCGTCTTCATCCTCGCGTTCTTCGGGCTCTCGATGGTGACGATGCAGACCGGCGACGATACGTATCTCGACAAGACCACTCCCCGGGGTGCGCTCCTTGCCCACTACAAAGACACCTACGGCTCCGACGCCATCATGCTCATCTATGAGGCGGATAGCGTCCGGAACCCCGATGCCCTCAGGTACATCGACAATCTCCAGGAAGACCTCAGAAACGAACGCTACGTCGCCGGGGTATCCGGGGTCGTCGATCTCCTCAAGCAGGCCAACGGCGGCACTCTGCCCTCGTCCACGGCGGAGATCAACGGGATCATCGGGCAGGCTCCGCCAGAGCTCGTCGAGAGGATGTTACCCTCGGACCTCATGACCATCAGCGTCATCACCCTTGACGCGGGCGTCTCCACGGATGCCCAGCAGCAGGTTCTCGGGAACATCGAGTCCGCCATCGGCATATCGGAACCCCCGCCGGGCCTCACGGTCACGGTCTCCGGAAACCCAGCGTTCTCGAAGGAGATGGGGGAGGCGATGGGGACGCAGATGGGCGTGCTGATCCTTGCGGCCATGCTTCTGATGGTCCTTGCGGTGACGCTCCTCTTCTCTCACGTCCGCTACCGTCTCCTCCCCGTTGGGGTCGTGGCCGTCGGGCTCATCATGACCTTCGGGTTCATGGGCCTCTTCGGGATCCCGGTCAGCATGACGGTGGTCGGAGCGTTCCCGGTGCTCATCGGGATCGGGATCGACTACGCCATCCAGCTCCATGCCCGGTTCGACGAGGAGATCCAGCACAGCACCATCACGGAGGCCGTACGGACCACGGTCACGAACCTTGGCCCCTCGGTCCTGATCGCGATGGCAGCGACGGCGCTCGGGTTTATAGCGATGTTCTTTGCGCCGGTGCCGATGGTGGCCGACTTCGGAAGCGTCTGCACCATCGGGGTCATCTCCTGCTACATCGCGGCGCTCATCATCGTCCCGATCTTTGCGATCGTCACCCGCTACCGGCCGAAGAAGGAGACGCGAGCCTCCGGTCCCGCCCCGGAGCCCGGGGACTCCGTCCTCGATCGGTATGACCGCCTCCTCGGGCGGCTGGCCTACACAGTCGCAAAACACCCGCTCCCCGTCATCCTCCTCTTTGCAGTGGTCGCGGCAGGGGGCTACCATCTCGACCAGAGTGTCCCCATCAGCGCGGACGAGAAGACCTTTGTCCCCGATGATATGCCCGCCCTCCAGGCTCTAGGGAAGATCACCCGGACGATGGGGGCAACAAGCACCATTCCGGTCGTCGTGATCGCAGACGACGTCAGGAGTCTGGAGACACTCGCCTGGATCGAGCAGTTCGGGACGTATGAACTGGAGCACAACGATAAGATAACCGGGGTGACGAGCATCGCAACCCTGATCCGGGAGTATAACGGCGGGGTGATGCCCTCGACCCGGAGGGAGATCGGCGAGGTCATCGCCCGGATACCGGAGCCGATCCTGAAACGGCACCTCAACGGGAACATGGAGGCAGTGCTTGAGTTCTCGACGGTCTCTATGGAGATGGACATCGCCCGCGACCTCGTGGGAAGGATGCAGAGCGATGCGGTGTGGAACGAGCCTCCGGCCGGCGTGACGGTGAAGATCACCGGCAGCATGGAGATGTTTGCCGCTGTTATGGATGACATCAGCGAGTCGAGGACATTTATGACCATACTCGGGTTCGCCTTCATCCTCGGGTTCCTGATCCTGGTCTATCGGAAATTCGGGGCCGTCTCGCCGGTGATCCCGATCGTCTTTATCGTGGGCTGGAACGGGGCAATCATGTACCTGCTCGGCCTCGACTACACGCCGCTGACCGCCGTCCTCGGGTCTATGACGATCGGTGTCGCATCCGAGTACACCATTCTGATCATGGAGCGGTGCGAGGAGGAACTCGCCCGGGGCACAGAGTTCCTCGAGGCCATCCAGACCGCCGTGCAGAAGATCGGAACCGCGGTGACGGTCTCGGGGCTGACGACGGTCTTCGGGTTCGCGGCGCTCACCCTCTCGACGTTCAATATCATCAGCAACTTCGGGATCGTGACGGTCATATCGGTCGGGTTCTCGCTCGTGGGCGCGATCGTCGTCATGCCGGCGATCCTCGCGCTCATGTACCGCTACGCAGGGAGCGCCCGGGTCCCGGCCGGGGCTCGCACGTGACCGGCCTCCGATCGGGATCCGGGGGCGACCTCGCGAACGCTCTCCGCCTGTTGCCTCCACCAGCACCACGGCTGGCCGGAGGTACATCAGGCTTATATAGTACCTATCATATCCTTTCCCCGGTGGTATACCGTGGCAAATGGAGACCTCACGGCGCAGGTATTTGCGCCATTTGCACCTCTTGAGGAGTTGACCCGCAACATCATTCTGTTTCTGCCAAACATCATTGCAGCAATCATCATTCTCATCATCGGCTGGATTCTGGGGCGGATTCTCGGGAGGGTCGTTGCAGAGATTATCGACCGGATCGGCATTGACGACGCCCTCAGGAAGACTTCGGCCGGAGCCTATATCGAGCAGTCGAGGATGAGTATCGTCCGGTTATTCGAACTCATCGTCCGCTGGATCATCTACCTCCTTGCGATCCTCGCAGCCGTCAGTGTCCTCCAGATCCCGTCCCTGACGAAGGCTGTCGCTGTCATCGTGGCCTATATCCCGAACATTGTTGCATTCATCCTGATCCTCGTCGTCGGGATCATCCTGATCGACTGGCTCATGGATGCCCTCCAGGGCATGGGAGAGACGCAGAGGATCCAGGGCTTCGGGGTGATCACTGCCCTCCTGCGGGCATTCCTCTACTTCGTCGTTGTCATCCTCGCGCTCCAGCAGCTCCTGCTTGATCTCTCGATCATCTATGTCTTCGTCGTCCCGCTCGCCTGGGGGGTTGCGCTCGGCATCGGTGCGGCGATCGCCATCATCGTCGGGTTCGGTCTCCGGGACCGGGCTCCGGAGATGATGGACCAGTTGATGGGCAAAGTGAAACGAGAATAACCCTTTTTTCTGTGGACGGGCTTACAGCCCGCCATACTCCTGTACGTGTTTTTGGGCCCGCCGGTAGCGTGGATCCTCCCCACCGGCAGCGCCGTAGTGCCGCCGGTCCTCCCCTACCGGGCAGACCCTTATGCATATGCCGCAGGGAGAGATGTGGCGCCGGGCGAGGTCGGCGCTGTTTTTGGCGCAAGCCGCCTTATCGGTGAGACCCACGGGGTAGTCCCGCCCATCGAGCGCACCCGCGGGGCAGGCGCGGACACACAGCATGCACCGGGTGCAGAGGTCCTCATCCCGCAGGGGGTCGGGCGGGAGGTCCGCGGCGGTGAGGACCGAGCCGAACCGAACCCGGGGACCGTATTCGGGCGTGAGGAGGGCGTTGTTCACGCCGAAGGTCCCGAGTCCCGCAAGGAGGGCAGCGTGGCGGTGCGAGAAGAAGGCGACCGGATTCTTCAGGAGCACTTCGATGCTCCCGTAGCCGTCACGGGGGACGAAGACCGAGGGGTAGCCGCGGTCGTTGAGGAAGGAGGCGAGCCGGTAGGTGTACTGGTCGAGCAGGGTATTGACGGTCTTATACAACTCGTGGTAGTAGATCGAGGGGGAGGTCTCGAGCACCGGGAGGTGGACCGGGAGGCCGATGACGATCACCGACCGTGCTTCGGGAAAGATCGACTGCGGATAGAACTCCTCCGGCATCCAGGGATAGAACGGCGGATTCTCCCACCGGTCGGTGCCCGCGACCCCGACGAGCGGGATCTCCATCCTCCGGCACCGTCGAAGGACGGCTGTCTTCAGGTCGTCGTTCATGACTATGGATACCTTGCGCCGGGGCGGGGAAAAACATTCACATCCCGGGTACAGACCGGATGCGATTATCCTCTATCATGTGGGGTGAAGCGGCGAACGGGCAGCATGCCTACCCGACCTCCATGGAATCCCCCGGCACGGTCCCGGAGATCGGCGAGGAGAGTGGCCGTCACCGCTCCGCCGGGAACTTCGAGCGCCAGATCACCACAGGGGATTTCCCGGAACCGGGCGAATGCCCGCACCCGGATCTTCACGATCTCACTCCCTCGCCGCAGGCAGGGCATTCGGGCCGCCGTTCTACGGCATACGTCTCAAGCGTCGTCGTAAGCCCGTCCCAGAGGAGGAGCCGGTTGGAGAGAAGGTCCTTCCTGCCGAGGAGATACTTGACCGCTTCGTTCGCCTGGATCACACCGATGATCCCCGCGGTCGTCCCGATGACCGGGAAGACCTCAGCCGGCGGAGCCTCCGGGAAGATGCACTCGAGGCAGGCCGTCCGACCGGGGATGATGGTCGTCACCTGACCGTCGAACCCGCGGATGCCCCCGTGCAGCAGGGGAATGCCGGACCGGAGCGCTTCCCGGTTCAGGAGGTAACGGGTCGGGAAATTGTCCAGAGCATCCACGATCAGGTCGGCGTCGCCCACCAGGTCCCGGACGTTCGCTTCATTGATGGTCGTCGCGAATGCATTGACCCGGATATCCGGATTTACTTCCCGGAGTTTCGCTTCCGCAGATCGGGCCTTCAGTTCGCCGATGTCCCGCTCCCAGTGGAGGACCTGCCGGTTCAGGTTGGTCCGGTCCACGGTATCCCGGTCCGCAAGAAGGATCTCCCCGATACCGGCGACGGCAAGGTAGAGAGCGATCGGGCAGCCGAGACCCCCGGCCCCGGCGATGAAGACCTTCGCTTTCTTCAGCCGTTCCTGCCCCTCCTCACCGAAGAGGAGCATCTGCCGGGCGTAGCGCTCCCGTTCCCGTTCAAGGAGCATGCTTCTCCTCATCTCCGCCCGGCTGCATACCGTGCCGCACCCGGTAATCATCGATCGCCTGGTGGATACCCTCTTTGGCGAGGACCGAACAGTGGACCTTCTGGGGAGGCAGTCCTCCCAGTGCTTCGACAACCGCCCGGTTGGTGACCGCACAGGCTTCGTCAAGGGTCTTTCCCTTGATCAACTCGGTGGCCATAGAACTTGACGCAATAGCGGCGGCGCATCCGAAGGTCTTGAATTTCGCATCCACAATCCTGTTCTCTTCGACCCGGAGGGTTATCCGCATGATATCGCCGCAGGTCGCATTTCCGACCTCACCGGCGCCGTCTGCATCCGGGATCTCCCCCATATTCCGGGGGTTCATGAAATGGTCCATGACTCGTTCGCTGTACATAACAATCACGCCGTGCGGCCCATAGAGACCGATCGCCTTCCCTACTCCGTAACGGTCTCAGTCACCGTATCACCGGGCAGAACCCCTTGAGCGTCTCAGCCGTTCGCAGGCTCTGCGCAAATGTATTTGTTCCCGAAACCAAAATGAACAATTGTTAATCGCACCCGTAACAAATAACAATTGTCAAACTTATTCTTCGGATCGTGTCACCACCGGCAGATGACGGCAGGGCAGACCGTCAGACGGAGGTGATCCGGGATCAGGAGTATCCCATCGCCGTTCAGAAGGCCAGGCTGACGAGCCCCACCGCCGCCGCCGTGACCACAATGACCGCAATCACCCACCCGGCAATCATGCAGAGGAGTGAGGTGCTCCTCGGATACTGGAAGAGCCACGCGACGACGGGGGCCCCGTAGAGGGCGATCCCGGGGATCCATATGATCGGGATGAGCATCAGAGCCCCGTAACGTTTCAGGTACTCAATCCGACCAGTCTTTGCATCGATTTTACGGAGAAGCCCCTGGATCACCCGGGAACGCCCGGCAAAGAGGTCGCAGATCTCAAGGATGCCGAGCATGACGGCGACCCCAACCGATGTCAGGAAGGCGAGGGCGACCGCCGGGTTGAGGCCGAGCCCCAGGCCGACGACGGCTGCGGCCGCCTGGAGGATGAGGGTCGATGCAATAAGGGTGAAGACCGCCGGCGGGGGCACACCGAAAGCAAGGCCGAGGAGGTGAGGGATCACCAGGAGAAAGAGGAAGACGAGCGCGATGGATCGTGCGATCCGTAGCCGGCAGGCTTCCGGGGAGAGCTCCCGCTCGCATTCCTCGATGGCAGTAACCCTGGTCATCGTTCTACTCCTGTATGCGGGATGCAGATGAACCTGCGCATCGGGACAGTTCTCTGCGACCGGGGATTCCCGGCAGTTGTATACAAATAATTTACTCATACCGCGGGTTGAAGAGGTATGCCGTTCTGCTCAAAGTGTGGGTCGAGGGTCGGTATGCACTACGTATACTGTTGCAGGTGCGGGAACCAGGTCGCCCCGGGAGCGGGGGGAACCCGGGCTTTACCTCGACCCCTGCCCGGCATGTGGCGGGTCCGGGTATACCGATACCATCCGGGGTTAACCATCGATCCGGGGCTTCCGACCCCCTCAACCGCACGCATTCCACTCTGCCGGCTGGGTACCGGAAAGTGTGGTGTAAAAAAGCCAGGTTTTTATCCCGGGCAGACCTACACCCACGCTTATGAGCGAGACTGAAGGTCGCTTTGAGCAGGGGCGGTGGGTCCGTGATCCTGCCCCCGCACCGGAGGAGGAACCGGCACCGGCCGCCCCTACCGTTGATGAACATATGCACGAGGCATCCCAATCGGTCCGGAAGGCGGTCAACGATGTGGTGAACGCAGGCCATCACCTCCTCGGGACGCCCGAAGGGCACGAGCGCATCGAGCAGGCGGCACGGAAGGCCGGGGAGGATCTTGAGCAGGCGATCAACGCCTGGGCGGCGTCCGCACGGCAGGCCTTACGGAGACGGTGAGGAGGGCCGGGCCGAGAGGTACTCCATGACGCGGGCGACGACCTCGGGGTTTCTCGGCAGCATGGTGTGGCAGTAGTGCTCCGGGTGCCGGGCCAGGTTCCCGGGGTCCGCCGGGAGGATATCCAGGCCCGCTCCCGGGAGGTATGAGTCGGTGTGGGGGACGATGCCGTCGCCGGCGTATGTCGTCCGCCACTCTCCGCCCGGGGCGAGTTCCCAGGTCCTGCCGCCGAAGACCGGGAAGAACGCCGGCGTCGCGGTGAGGTTCGCGGCCAGAACGATCCGGTAGGCGATATCGTCGCGAGTCCCGGCGTCCCGGAGCGCCGCAACGGTCCTGCTCCCCGGGCGGAACTCCTGGACGATGGTATCGTCGCCGGGGTCGTAGTCCTGCGGCACGAAGACCCCTGCAAGGCTCCGGATCACCTCCGGGCCCCGCTCGGGGTCGTTGAAGAGTTCGGCCATGGCCGAGCCGTTGTTCGGTGGGCCGATCCCGACCAGGAGCCGGACCTGCTCCTCCCGTGCGTCGCCGTCGAGGACTTCGAGGAGGTACCGGGCGATGCACGTCCCCATCGAGTGACAGACGATGTCGACCGGGCCGCCGTACCCGGCCTCCTCCCGCTTCGCGTGGATGTAGTCCTGAAGAGCGAGGGCGATCGTCTCCGTCCCGGCACCCTGCATCCCCGCGTGGTCGAAACTCCAGAAGGGTACCGCAGCCTCCGAGAGCCCCGGGGTGAGGCGGTTCCAGATGCCGGGGTGGCTCCGCCACCCGTGGACCAGGACGGCCGGGCATCTCTTTGAGTTCGTCAGAATGGTATCACGCCTCCCCACGGCAGCAGTTCATTCCTTCATGATCTGACGGTTCTCCACGAAGTATATTTCGATGGAGAGGCTATCCTACCACCATCTTGTGTGCCTTCAGGAAGAAGCCCATCCCACCAGCGCCTCCCGTTACCTCACCTCGACACTGTACCTATATGCCCTGCCGACATCCCCGTCCAGCGTGAGGCCGACCTTCTTCGTCTCTCCTGAAGGAATGAAGACCGCTGTCGAGATCTGGTCCCGGACAAACCCCTTCTCCTCATCGATCAGTTTCGCCGTCACGGTGACGTCACCGTCACGCCCGTCGTTCTGTATCTCCGCGTTCACGTTGTACACGAGCCCTTTGGAGAGGCTGATATCTTTGGTTGCAGAGTCCTCTACAACCCTGGGGTTGGGGCCGACAAGCCCCGTACAACCGGCTGACAGAACGAGAACCGCAGCCAGACCGAGAATAAGGATTTGCTTGCTCATAATGAGCGTTACCCCGTAGCGGCATATGAATGTGTAGGAACCGTCGGGTTACAGCCAATCAGGTTCAAGCCAAATTGCCGGCCGCCGGCCACGGGGATTCGGTAGTGCTCCAGCATAGAACTGATAATCGATCTCGGTGGATCCGACCGAAAATTTCCGTTATCGGGCTCTGGTAAAGCCCACCC
>DANY01000042.1:24298-61597 GCA_002501655.1 Methanoculleus sp. UBA303 | reverse complement strand
ACCAATCTCGTCAGGGAAGAATGGCAGCCAGAATAGGGATTCGCCAGAGCCCGATAATGGAAATCTTCTCCCCAGGTTATTTTGTGTCATGAACGCGGGTTGGTGCGCAACGTAATTCGGTCAGATCCTCTGAGATCAATTATCAGGTATATGCTGGAGCACTACCGATGAGCGCATCTCCCGGCGGGGTCAGTTCGACAGATCCGTATCGTCAGGCGCGAACAGCAGGGGAGTCTCGCCCGGTTCACCCGTGCAGTTCCCGGTGGGGGGAACCCCTGTCCCCGAGGGGCTTCGGGTGCTTCCCGGGAGGAACTCCTCTGGAGTGCGCCCCCCGGTGTCGATACGCATAAGTGAGAGTTCGGTAAAAGTATGCTAAATCCTTTGCCGGGGAGAGCCGTGAGATGCCTGTCGCCACCAACATCCTGATTGTCATCCTGCTGATACTTGCAAACGGCTTCTTCTCGATGGCTGAGTTTGCGCTCATCTCTGCAAGGTCGATACGCCTGCAGAAGAGAGCAGCGGTCGGCGACGCCGGGGCGGCGGCTGCTCTCGAACTTGCCGGGGATCCGACACAGTTCCTCTCCACAGTCCAGATCGGTATCACCGTCGTCGGGATCCTGGCCGGAGCCTTCGGCGGGGCGACGCTCGCGGGACCTCTCGCAGATGTATTCGCCGGTATCCCCCTGGTTGCTCCGTACAGCGGCCCGCTTGCGGTCGTAACCGTAGTCGCCGCCATTACCTACCTGACGCTCGTGATCGGCGAACTGGTGCCGAAGCGGTTGGCCATGAGTAACGCCGAACGGGTCGCATCCCTGGTTGCACGTCCGATGCGGCTCCTCTCCAGGGCCGCCGCACCGCTTGTCCGGCTGCTCGCCGCTTCAACCGAGGCGATACTCATGGTGTTCGGGGTGCGGCAACCTTCGGGGCCTGAGGTCACGGAAGAGGATATCAGGGTCCTCATCGGGCAGGCCACGCGGGCCGGCATCTTTCAGGAGGCGGAGCAGGATATGGTGGAGAGCGTCTTCCGCCTCGGCGACCGACGCGTCAGCGTGCTGATGACCCCGCGGCCCGACGTCGTGGCCGTAGATGTGGAGGACCCCCTTGAGGAGAACTGGCACAAGATGGTGGAGTCGAGGCACGTTTACTTCCCGGTCTACCGCGAGCACCTGGACAACCTGCTTGGCATCGTCTCCGTCCGCAACCTCTGGGCCCGTATGATCTCGGGCGAACCCCCCGACCTCGCAACGGCTATCGAGCCCGCCCACTTCGTGCCCGAGAGCGTCCAGGCACTGGCGGTCCTCGATGAGTTCAAGACCTCCGGAGCGCGAATCGCCCTTGTCACCGACGAGTACGGGAGCATCCAGGGACTGGTCACAGTACACGATATTATGGAGGCGATCGTCGGCGGCATCCCGTCGGCTGCGCACCCGCCGGAGGGACCGGCGGTTCGCCGTGAAGACGGATCATGGCTTCTCGATGGAATGCTCCCGATCGATGAGTTTCATGACCTCCTCAACGTGGATACCCTTCCCGGAGAGGAGCGCGGGTATTACCAGACGCTCGGCGGGTTTGTTATGATGTATCTCGAGCGGACACCCGAGGCCGGAGACCTGTTCACCTGGAAGGATCTCCGGTTCGAAGTTCTCGATATGGACGGCCACCGGGTCGATAAGGTGCTCGTCACGCCGGGGGCGACCGGAGGGGAGAGAAAAGAGTGACCTCTACCGGATCTCGACGAGACTGACGGTGAACGTGAGATCCTCGCCCACAAGGCGATGGTTTGCGTCGATGGTGATTGCATCGGCCGATATGCCGGTGACTCTCCCGGGCAGCATCTGCCCGTTCGCGAGGGTTATCCCAACCTGATCTCCGGCGGTCAGGTTCTCTCCGCCGGGGATATCGGCCGGGTCGGCGACGAAGACGAGGTCCTCCCGGTACGGTCCGTATGCCTGGTCGGCCGGGACGTGGACGGTCTTCGTCTCTCCTTGCCGCATCCCCACGACGCCCGCGTCAAACCCGGGGACCACCCTGCCGCTGCCGACGGTGAACACGAGCGGCTCACGCCCGGTGGAACTGTCAAAGATCGTCCCGTTCTCGAAGGTGCCGGTGTAGTGGACCTCCACCGTATCTCCGGACTCCACCTTCGCTGCTGTGCCTTCGCTCACGGTGCAGCCTGAACTGACGACGAGGACCGCAAGGACGCCCACGATCAGCAGCAGGATGCCGTGCAGATGCCTATCCCTCATAACTCTCCCTCGCTCTCGAGTGCCTTCCTGAAGCACTCCACCGCTTCCGCAAACCTGCCCTGCCGGTCAAGTGCTCTCCCCTTCAGGTACCATGCCCGAGCATGGCGGGGGTCCGCCTCCAGAACCCTCTCGAAGCAGGCGACTGCTGGATCGTATTTGCTCAGATGGCCGAGGGCAATCCCCTTGCAGAGCCAGGCATGGGCGTCCCCGTCACACAGACCGATCGCCGCATCAAACGCATTGACGGCGTCGGCATGCCGTCCGAGCGTATCCATAAGCACCCCCGTAGCGTTCCAGACGGCCGCGTTCTCCGGGTCGACTGAGAGCGCCTTCTCGTAACTCGCGAGAGCGTCGTCGTACCTGCCCGCCTTCTCGAGCACCGTCCCCCGCATAAAGAGGGCGGCAGGGTTCTCAGTCTGAAGGACGATGATCTTGTCTATCGGCTTGACCGCCTCCCCGTAACGACCGAGATGGATGAGGGCCGATGCCCGGGCATGCAGGCTCTCGATGCTTGTCGGTTCCCGTTCCAGCACCTGCGTGTAGGCGGCGAGGGCATCCTCGTATCTGCCGGCCTTCTCGTGCGCCTCCCCGAGTCTCCGCAGGGTGAGGGTGTCGGCCGGGTCGGCCCTGATCACCTTCTCGAAGCATTCCACCGCGTCGGCGTAACGCCCGAGCCACATGAAGATCTCACCCCGCCGCTGCCAGGCAGCCCGGTTCTCCGGGCTGGCCTCGATGATGCCGTTGGAACACTCCAGCGCCTCTTCATACCGTCCCATATGCACAAGAGCGCTCTCGAGGGTGTACCATGCCTCGGTGTCACGCTCATCGCCCTTGAGCACCAGCGCGTACTGCCGGATTGCGTCGCCAAACCTCCCGCCCCGCTCGAGTGCCATGCCGAACGCCATTCTCGCATCCCGATCGTCGGGAGAGTTCTTCAGGTAGGACTCATACGCTTCGCCCGCCTCTTCGTGCCTGCCGACGGCTTCCAGCATATCTGCCCGGATCTTTATGGCCGCCGCATTCGAGGCGTCGGAGGCGAGCACCCGGTCGCAGCATGCAATCGCCTCCTGGTGCCTGCCGAGCTGTGCGAGTGCGACGGCGAGCGCAAAGCAGGCACCGGTATCTTCCGGCCGCCCGTCGGTCACTCTTGCATAACACTCCGCTGCACCTGCGTACTGCCCCATCCGCTCAAGGGCCCGGCCCCGGTTAAACCATGCAAAGAGGTCGCCCGGGTCGGCCGTAATGGCCTGCCCGAACAGTTCGGCAGCCTCCTCATACCGCCCGAGCGTGGCGAGGACGACTCCGAGGTTCACCAGGTATCCCCCGGCGTCCGGGTCTGCTGCAAGGAGGGCTTTGTAGCAGTCAGCCGCCGCAGTGTGGCGCCCGAGGTCCTCGAAGATCCGTGCCTTCCGGGCAAGTATCCCGGTATCTCCGGGATTTGCCTCCGCCACCTGGTCGGCGGACTCGAGCGCCTCCGCATACCGCCCGAGACGTTCGAGCGCCGTGCTCCGACCGAGCCGGGCGACACGGTCAGCCGGGTCGCCCTGAAGTGCCTGGTCATAGCAGGTGAGCGCCTTCCCGTACTCGCCAAGGTGCATGAGCGCGTCTCCCCTGCACCTCTCCGCTGCCGTATCTCCGGGGTTGATATCGAGGAGGGCACCGAACGTCTCCGCCGCCTCCGCATACCGGGAGAGGTGCATCAGGGCATCTCCCTTCCTATGCAGGAGATGGAGGTCGTCTCCACCGGCGTCCTGAATCCTGTCAAGAGATGCCAGCGCGTCGCCGTACCTGCCAAGGTTCATGAGGACGTCCGCCTTCATCGAACGGGCTACGGCGTTATGCGGCTCTTTCTCAAGAACCGCGTCCAGGCAGCGGTTTGCCTCGTCATACCTGCCAAGGTGGATGAGTGCGGTGCCACTCTGCAGCCGCGTGGGGATGTTTCCGGGGTCGGCCTCGAGGATGTGCTCGAAGTTCTCCTGCGCCTCCGCGTACCTCCCCAGGTGGAGCAACGCAACTCCCCGGCAGTTCAGGACGATATCATTCTGGGCATCGAACTTCAAGGGTTTCGGCTTCCGGGGGTTTTCAGCCTCTTCTCGCTCGAAGAGCGCAAGGTCGGTGCTGCTCCCGATCCACTTCATCCCGGTCATTGCCCGGTTCTCAAGCACACGGTCGAACGACCGGATCGCCTCGGCGTACTGGCCGAGGTGGAAGAGCGCCATGCCGCGGGAGTACCACACGTGGACCTGACCCTGATCGTGCTTCAGGATATGATCGAAGTTCTTGACCGCCCGGTCGTAGCGGCCGAGCGTATCGTAGACCAGGCCCATGGAATAGCGCACAGGGATATGGTCCGGATCGGCAAGGGCGACCTTATCGAAGCAGTCCATCGCCTCCACATATCTTCCCGCCCGGAGGAGGAGCGAGCCGCGGTGGTACAGAACAGGGAGGTTCCCCGGATCGGCGGCTGCGATCTCCCCGTAACAGCCGGCGGCGTCCAGGAACCGGCCGAGGTGCTCGAACGCCCGGGCCTTGCCGTAGAGTGCGTTGAGGTTGCGGGGTTCTGTATCGAGCACCCGGCCGAACGACTCGACGGCTCCGGGGTAATCTCCCTTATACAGGAGGGCGGCCCCTATTCTCGCAAGCGCATCGGTGTTGCCGGGGTTGACCCGGTGGATCCGCTCAAAGCAGGCCGCCGCTTCCCCGAAGTCACCGGTTCGCTCGAGCATTCTCCCGAGTCTCTCCCGCAGGACAACATCCTCCGGATCTCCGTCCAGCGCTCGTGCGTAGGCTGCCGCCGCATCGGCATACCGGTTGAGCCTCTCAAGCATCTCTCCCTGCCAGTACGCGGCGTTCGTATCCGCGGGGTTTGCTTCAACGATCCTCTCGAAACATCCGGCGGCCTCCTCATAATCGCCGGTCCGGGCGAGAGTGTGCCCCAGTCTTCGCAGTATCTCGGCATCGCCGGGAGAAGACTCGAGAGCCTTCCTGAGCCACTCTGCGGCTTCGCCGTCCCTGCCGAGACAGGCGAGCGCCAGGCCCATGGAGAGTCGGACCGGGCCGTTTTCAGGGTCGATCTTGAGCGCTTTCTCGAAACTCTTCACCGCCTCGCTGTAGTTCCCGGCCTCAAACTGAGAGGTTCCCTGCTTTATCGAGGGGTTCGCATTCTTCCCCTGTCCAAGAATATTACTGAAGAAATCCATCCGCCACCATCTGCCGCAAATTTGTATGATATGTGAGTGTTCAACGCTTACACTCTCTGTGGATAATTACCCTTCTCGCGAGTAACTGTTCTGTCTCCCTAAGGTTGGTGCATTCGTCACTATTTGAGAAGACCGGTTTGTCTACACGGATTGGTTCTGCTCTACCGAATACTACGGCTTCCGAGAGGAAGTGCCCCCGCAGGAAATCGTTGCATCGTGTCGGAGCATCGTGTTCCCGGCGGCATCGATATGTGGGCGGGCGCGCTCCACGGCGACCTCTGGCCATGCGCCTTATGGGGTGAAGCGCCGGGGAGCCCGCCTATAAAAAGTCCGGGAGAGAGAGACCGGGCTGGATCGCCTCCTGGGTCAGACATCCATGATGGGGTCAAACTGCGCCTTGCCGACCGGTCCGTAGAAACTCGTAATCTTCGGATCCATCCCGCAGACCGGGCAGGTATAATCCTCCGGCAGGTCTTCGAATGCAGTGCCTTTCGGGTAGCCGCGGAGCGGTTCGCCGCGACTTTTGTCATACACATAGCCACAGATCTTGCAGACGTACTTCGTCGGCTCCCAGGGTTCGAATCCCCACGCCCCGATCGGGCCTTTGCCGGTCGCACCGCAGACCGGGCATATGTAGTCCTCCGGGAGGTCTTCAAACGCGGTACCTGCCGGGACGCCGCGGTGGGGTTCGCCCCGCAGCGGGGAGTAGACGTAGTTGCAGTACTTGCACCGGTATCGTTTCACTTTCTCCATGCGGATCACACTCACCCAGGGATGACTAACCCTGTACGAACATGGTGGAGGTGTTGAGAAGTGGTTCCACCTGATAAGGTTTCGCGTGATCCGGCGCGCCGCGGGTTCCGGGCCTCTCCGCCCTCCGGAACGGCAGGACCGGTTACTGCCGGGACTCCCGGCACCAGGAGGGTCCTGTCGTTCCGGGGGGCGGATGGAAGGGATGCCCTCTCCCGGCACGAAAGGGCGCTACTGCCGCCTGCCGCCCGTAACCAGACGGGAGAGGAGCGATAACACGAGCATGAGGATGATCGCCATGCCCCAGACGACCAGGATCACTATGAGGCCGATCCACCCGGTCCTGGAACCGGGCGCCTGTGCTCTCCAGGTGAACCCTGGCGTCCATGCCGGCTGTCCTTCCGCTCCGGCCGCCCGGGGCCGGAACGGGTCATGCGGCCCGGGGCCGGCACCTCCCTGCTGGAGAGCGAGGTCGTAGCGCGCCCGGGCCTCCGGGTCGATCAGCGTCTCGTATGCCTGCTGGATGGCGATGAACCGCTCGCCTGCATCCGGAGCAGGGTTGACATCCGGATGGTACCGTTTAGCGAGATTCCGGTAAGCGACCCGGATCTCTTCGGGGGTCGCGTCTGGGGCGACACCCAGGATGTCGTAGTAGGTCTGCACAGGGGGCATCAAGCAGTCTTAATCATATGATACCTCGCCCGTATCCCCGTTCACCGTCACCCGGGTGCCGGGTGCGAGGCAGGAGAACTCCGGCGGGAGACGGTCGACCATCGGGATCTCCGCGATGATCGCCCCGACCGCAATGATCGGTTCGGTCTCGGTATTGATGATCGCCGCAGGGGCTAGATTGTTCTGCTTCAGCGCGTAGATGACGTAAGAACCGACTGTCGACCCTTTCCCATACGGGAAGGCGAGGACGCGCCCGGCTATGGATTGCCCCTCAAGCGGGTGTCCCTTCTCCACGATGATACCGGTCTCGGGGTTGACGCCCGAGAGGAACGATATAGGTTCAGACGATACGAGGAGCTCTCCGTTACCTATACCACGGGATATGCCTCTGCCTTGCATGATCACTGCCACCACACTATAATGTGGTTGGAGATCCAACTATATGAGTGACATGGACGAAACCATTGGCAGCAATCCTGGCAGCGAGCACGACATGCTCACCCTCCAGATTCAGGACCTGAAGGCGCAGATCCTGGATTACAAACTAAAAAATGAGCTGCTTGAGAAGGAGGTCCTGCAACTCCGAAAAGAGAACGGTCAGTTAAAAAGGGTGCCGCTGTTTGTTGCCGCTGTGGTCGATGTGCTGGAGAACGGCGAGGTGTATCTCCGGCAACAGGGCAACAACCAGGAGTACGTCACCACGGTCAGCGAGAAGCTCCACCGCATCCTCAAGCCCGGAATGAAGGTGGCGGTGAACAACACGCTCTCCGTCGTCAAGACGATCGCCAACACCTACGACTCGAGGGTCAGGGTCATGGAACTCGACGAACAGCCAAACGTCACGTTCGAGCAGGTCGGCGGCCTGAAAGACGAGATCGAGGAGGTCAGGGAAGCGGTCGAGTACCCGCTCACGAAGCCCGAGATCTACGAGCGCGTTGGCGTCGAGCCCCCGAAAGGCATCCTCCTCTACGGGCCGCCAGGCACGGGAAAGACCCTGATCGCAAAGGCTGTTGCCCGCCAGTCCAAGGCCCGGTTCATCAGGATGTCCGGGAGTGAACTTGTCCACAAGTACATCGGGGAGGGCGCGCAACTCGTGCGGGAGCTCTTCATCCTCGCCCGGGAACGCGCTCCGGCAATCGTCTTCATCGACGAGATCGATGCGATCGGGAGCATGCGCACCAACGACGGAACCTCCGGCAGCGCCGAGGTCCAGCGGACGCTGATGCAACTCCTCGCGGAGATGGACGGCTTTGGGAACCGCGGCAACGTCCGGATCATGGCGGCGACCAACCGGATCGATATGCTGGACCCGGCCCTCCTCCGTCCCGGCCGGTTCGACCGGATCATCGCGGTTCCGCTCCCCGACGCCGGAGCACGCCTTGAGATCCTGAAGATCCACACCGCAAAGATGTCCCTTTCCGGGAACGTGGACCTCGCCGAGCTTGCGGAACTCGCCGGGAACACCACCGGTGCGGAGCTGCAGGCGATCTGCCGCGAGGCCGGCATGATGGCGATCCGGCGGGATGCCGATGCCATCGACCGGGAAGACTTCCTCGCGGCGATCAAGAAGGTGAAGCGCGAAGTGGCGGCACCCGATAGCCGCATGTATACCTGATGGGGATTCCTCCATCCATGGATATTAAAGGAATCCTTATCGGTCTCTCCGGTCCATCAGATAGACGATGAACGTCCTCCTCATTCAGCCGGAGGGGGTTGACCTCTATGCCACCCTGCTCAAATCCGATACCAGCAGGGGGGCCCTTCGCTTTTATCAGCCCGACCGGCTCGCGTATGGTATATGCATCCGGACGGCGTCGCTTGGGAGTGCGCTTGCACTCGCCTCCGAGCTCCGGTGGTATATCCAGCGATACGTCGAGGAGGTCCTCTTCGAGCCTGAGGAGGGCATCTTCTGCTCGTCCGACCTTGCCCGGCAGATCTATGAGCGGGATGTGAAGCCCGAACACCCGTGGCGGTACCGCTGCCTCTACCGGATCGCCGGGGACCACATGGTCGATACCGTATGGATGGACGAAGGCGCGACGCCGGAGGCGTATGCCGACCGGACGGATCCCGGCGATACGGTTCTCGAGGTCTGGTGCGCCGAAGAGGAGTACCCGGCCGGGTAGGTCGGGCAGGGGCTGTAGAAATGCTTCATCCAACCCTGGATATCACCCGGTTGACGAGGGTCGGTATGGGTATGACCTCCGGCAGAAGGTTTCCTACATGGCCTAAAATAGAGGCTGTTCCCAAAACCCTCAACCGGGAGGGGGCCGCCCCCTCCTGGTCCTTCCCCCGCGTGGCGATACTCGGTAGGAAGCCGTATCTCCAATTCGACGCTGTAGAATGCCAATTTCTTCGAAAATCCGCGTAAGAGTGCTCTACATCAGGCGGATCTTCGATCGCTGAGCACTTTTGGGACGATTTCCTGCTTTGTCAGACATTGCACTTAACGCAACGGGCACGGTTCCTGTTGCGCAACGGCCTTGCCGTACGGACCTGTCAGGTCTGGATTCAAAAGAAGTGCCGCAAAAAATGAAGGCACCTTCAGGCGAACATCTCGCCGAAGGTGGTATGGAAGTGGTGCCGGTCGAAGTCCACCGAGAGTTTGTCGATTGCTTTCATGAAGTCGTCGCTGTTGATCGTATCGCGCTCCATCCTGATGGCAAACATGCCCGCCTCCATGCATATCGCCCGGAGGTCCGCGCCGTTCTTGCCCTCCGTGAGCCGGGCCACCTCTGAGAGGTTGACATCCTCGCCGAGGCTCATGTTCAGGGTGTGGATCTTTAATATGGCAAGCCTCCCCTGGTGATCAGGGAGCGGTATCTCGATCATCCGGTCGAACCGGCCCGGGCGGAGGAGGGCGCGGTCGAGGATATCGATCCGGTTGGTCGCGGCGATGATCTTGACGTCGCCCCGGTTGTCAAACCCGTCCATCTCCGCCAGGAGCTGCATCAGCGTCCTCTGAACCTCGCGGTCCCCGGACGTCGTCGAGTCGTTCCGGTGCGCGCCGATCGCATCGATCTCGTCGATGAAGATGATCGATGGCGACTTCTGCTTCGCAAGCTCGAAGAGTTCCCGGACCAGGCGGGCCCCCTCACCTATGTACTTCTGCACCAGTTCCGAGCCGACCACACGGAGAAAGTGCGCGTTCGTCTGGTGGGCCACCGCCCGCGCGAGGAGCGTCTTCCCCGTCCCGGGCGGCCCGTGGAGCAGCACGCCCTTCGGCGGGGATATGCCGATCTTCTCGAAGAGGTGCGGCTTTGTCAGGGGGAGCTCGACGGCTTCCCTGACCTCCTCGATCTGCGGTTCAAGGCCGCCGATGTTCTCGTAGGTCTCCTCCGGAGACTCAACCAGTTCCATCCCGTAGATCTGCGCGTCGTAGCTCGTGGGGAGCACATCCACGATTGCCAGGGACTGCTGGTTGAGCGTGCACCGGACCCCCGGTTTGAGGAGATCGGGGTCGATAAGTTGCGATGTACGGACCAGAAACCGCGGTCCTGCGCTGCTTCGCACAATCACCCGGCTGTTGTCGATAACGTCGGTAACCGTCCCGATCACGAGAGGGGGGCTTCTGAGTTGTTCGATCTCGCTCTTCAGTTTTCGCAGCTCGCGTTCGTAGCGAATCTTCTGGGTCTCAACGTATCGTTTCTCGGACTCCATCTGGCGGAACTGCTCGCGTAACTCCAGGTTTCGGTTTTCGAGGTTCGTTATTCGTTCCAGGAGATACTGGTAGATGTCTTCACCTGTATCTTTCTCTGGTGCCTGCCGAGCGATATCTCCCATAGGTCTCCTCGATTAATTATATAGGTTAAAATGAATATAAAGTTGTTTGCGAGACTTATGCAGTGTGAACTATGCGGCGCTCCCATGCAAGGACCGTCGAAAACTATACAGATTGAGGGTGCAGAACTCAGCGTCTGCGCCCGATGCGCGAAACACGGTACAGAAGTCCAGCAACCACGACGGAAAGGTGCCCCACAGAAGAAGCCGGGACTCGCCGTCCCGCAGACCCGGAGGAAGCCGCGGGACGTCTTTGACCTGATGGAAGGAGAGATCGTCGACGATTATGCCGACCGGATCCGTGCCGCCCGTGAAGAGAAGGAATGGTCCGCTCTCGACCTCGCACAGGCGATAAAAGAACGGGAAGTCCTCATTCGGAAGATCGAGAAGGGAGACCTCATCCCCGAAGACGACGTCCGGCGAAAACTTGAGAAAGCACTCAACATCAGGCTGATCGATTCGGCCGAAGACAGCACCTCCGCCAGCGGCCCGGGACGGGTGACCATGACCGTCGGCGACGTCATATCCTTCAGAAAGAGCCGGAAATAAGGCAACCGCCATACTTTTTTCACGGCGGTTGGGCCGGTCTGACGGCCAGGCCGGTCACGGATTCATTTCATGCGCGATTAGCCATCAGTTTTTTATATAAGAACGCATAACGATACATGCAATGCGTGGTGAATGTTTTTTCGCCGGTGACTGCTTTTATATCGGTTAACGGAGTAACCACCCTCGCAGGAGCGACACATCAGTTTTTGACCGCCGGTATCTGTTATCACGGAGCGGCAGCGTTCTATCGCTATTTTATCCGGTTTTAAATCATTCCCGGAGACTGTACTCACTCGCATCCGGGAGGACTGTGGTTATGAGAGGAAAAGAGATTCGTCTGGAACGTATCATGGATCGGAATACCGGCAGGACCATCATCGTGCCGCTTGACCATGGGGTGACGCTTGGCCCCATACCGGGGCTGGTCGACGTCGGGAGGACCATCGACCTCGTCGCCGAGGGCGGAGCAAACGCGGTGATCGGTCATGTGGGGCTTGCGCTGCACGGGCACCGGGGGCATGGGCGGGACGTCGGCCTTATCATGCATCTCTCGGCGAGCACCAGCATAGGCCCTGACCCAAACGAGAAGGTGCTCGTGAACACCGTCACAAACGCCCTGAAGATGGGCGCCGACGGCGTCTCGGTGCATATCAACGTTGGGGCCGACTCCGAAGCGAGGATGCTTGAAGGCCTGGGCAGAGTCGCGGTCGCGTGCATGGAGTGGGGGATGCCGCTCCTCGCGATGATGTACCCGAGAGGCAGGAAGGTCGCCGATGAGCACGACCTCGAGAGCGTCAAACTCTCCGCACGGGTGGCGGCGGAGCTCGGCGCCGATATCGTCAAGACCGTCTACACCGGCGATGCGGACTCGTTCCGGGAGGTGACCCGGGGGTGCCCGGTTCCGGTCGTGGTCGCAGGAGGCTCGAAGACCGACGACCGCGCGATCCTCGATCTGGTGGAGGGGGCTATGGAAGGGGGTGCCGCAGGCATATCGATCGGGAGGAACGCCTTCCAGCATCCGGCACCTGACCGCCTGATCCATGCCGCGGCGCTGATCATCCATGAAGGGCGGTCGGCAGAGGAAGCAGTAGAGATCCTCCGGACGTGATGAAGATGATAGGAAAAGAGATCCGCCTGGAGCGGATTATGGACCGGAACACCGGCCGCGCCGTGATCATTCCCATGGATCATGGGTTCACGATGGGCCAGATCGAGGGGCTCTGCAACATGACGGAGACCGTCAACGCCGTGAGCGAGGGCGGGGCAAACGCCATCGTCCTCCACAAGGGCATGGTGAAGGGTGGACACCGGAAGCGCGGAAAGGACATCGGCCTCATCGTGCACCTCTCCGCGAGCACATCGATGAACCCGGACCCAAACGACAAGGTACTCGTCTGCACTGTAGAAGAGGCGGTCGCGCTCGGCGCCGATGCGGTCTCGATCCACATCAACCTGGGCGCGCCGAACGAGTCAAGGATGCTCGAATCGGCGGGCGCGGTGGTGAGGGACTGCAACCGCTGGGGGATGCCGCTCCTGATCATGATCTACCCCCGCGGCAAGGGGATCGAGCCCACATCGCCCCAGGCGATCGGGCACTGTGTCCGGGTCGCCGAGGAACTCGGGGCCGACCTGATCAAGACGAGTTACACAGGCGATCCGGAGACATTCCGCCGGATCACCGCTGCCTGCTCGGTGCCGGTGATGATCGCCGGCGGCGAGAAGGGCGGGGACCTCGAGACGCTTACGACCATCCGGGATGCAATCGGGGCAGGCGCAGCGGGTGTCTGCATGGGAAGGAACGCCTTCCAGCGCGAAGACCCCGGCCGGTTCATAGGCTCGATCTGCAGGGTGGTGCACGAGGGCAAAAGCCCGGCCGAGGCGCTGGAGCGTGAGCGATGAAGCAGTTCTGGGTCGATATCAGGCCATGGAGGAAGGACCTTGCGACCACCGCAATCGAGAGCGGTGCGGACGCCCTGGTGACGGATGACGTCGAACGCGTGCGGGAACTCGGGCGGGTGATGACCGTCGCAGATAATGGCGACCTCGTCCCGGGGAAAGACGTCTTCGAGGTCGAGATCGTCGATAAGGCAACCGAGGAGGAGGCGCTCCGGCTCTCCCGCATGGGCCCGGTCATCGTCCGGACACGGGACTGGACGGTCATACCGCTTGAGAACCTCGTCGCACAATCGGACCGGATCATCGCCGCAGTCACGAGCGCCGACGAGGCGACGGTCGCCCTGACCGCCCTCGAACGCGGGGCGGCGGGCATCCTTCTCTCGACCGACAACCCGGCAGAGATCCGGCGGGTGGCGAAGGCAATCGCTGATGCCGGCGCAGAGGTCCCCCTCGTCCCGTTCGAGGTGACCCGGGTCGCCCCTGTCGGCATGGGTGACCGGGTCTGCGTGGACACCTGTTCGCTCCTCACCGACGGGGAGGGGATGCTCGTCGGCAACACCTCCTCGGCGTTCCTGATGGTGCATCCCGAGACCCTGGAGAACCCCTACGTGGCCCCGCGCCCGTTCCGGGTGAACGCGGGAGCGGTGCACGCCTACATTCTCCTCCCCGAAGGGAAGACCGCGTACCTCGCCGACCTCGCGACAGGCGACCGGGTGCTCGTCGCGGAGCATACCGGCGCGACCCATGAGGCGGTCGTCGGCAGGGTGAAGATCGAGCGCCGCCCGCTCCTCCTCGTCGAGGCTAAGGCCGGTGACGCAAAGGCGAGCCTGGTCCTCCAGAACGCCGAGACGATCCGGCTCGTCAGAGAGGACGGCACACCCATATCGGTCGCCGGTCTCGCGGTGGGCGACCGGGTGCTCGGCAACGTCGCGGAGGGCGGGCGCCACTTCGGCATCGCCGTCGCTGAGACGATCCTGGAGAAGTGACGGCAATGCTTGCAGGCATCATCGGCGGCACGGGACAGATGGGGCGGTTCTTTGCCGGGGTCTTTGAGGCGGCCGGCTGGGAGGTGATCGTCTCGGGGACTGCGACGCCCCTCACCAACCGGGACGTCGCGGAGGTGGCTGACCTTGTCATGGTCTCGGTCCCTATCCGCACCACTGTCGGGGTGATCCGGGAGGTTGCGGGGCTCCTTTCGGAAGAGCAGGTCTTCTGCGACCTGACGTCTCTCAAAGTCGAACCAGTCAGGGCGATGCTCTCCTCCCGTGCGGAGGTGATCGGCCTCCACCCGATGTTCGGGCCGGGCGCCGTATCGCTCCGGGGCCAGACGATCGTCGCAACCCCGGCCCGGTGCGGCAAAGAGACCCTCGACGGAGTCCTCTCCGTCTTCCGCGACCAGGGTGCGGCGATCACCCTTGCAACACCGGAAGGCCACGACCGTATGATGGCGGTGATCCAGGGGCTCACCCACTTCGGGACGCTTGCAAAGGCAGAGGCCATCCGCCGGACCGGCGCCGACGTCGGGGAGACCCTCGCGTTCACGAGCCCCGTCTACCGGATCGAGATGGGGTTCGTCGGGCGGCTCCTCGCCCAGGACGCCGGGCTCTACGGGGACATGCTCCAGCTGAACCCGGCCGTCCCGGAGGTGCTCAGCAAGTTCGAGGCGGCGGTTCGGACGCTCCGGGAGATCGTGGAGTCCGGGGATGGCGAACGGTTCCAGGCGTTCTTCGCGGAGAACGCCGCCCACTACGCCTCCTACCTCGCGGCCGCGACGGAAGAGACGGACGACCTCATCAACCATGTGGTGAACCGATGACGGTCCTGACCCTCGGGCCGGCCGGGACGTTCAGCCACGAACTCGCCGCCCGGCTCTACGGCGACGATATCGAACTCCTGCCGACGATCCGCGCCATCATCGAGCGCGTGGCGGGGGGTTCAGCCGAGGGGCTTGTGCCGATCGAGAACTCAGAGGCGGGCGGCGTGGGGGAGACGCTCCAGGGGCTTGTAGAGTTCGGCGTCTCTATCACCGGAGAGGCCTACATGCCCGTCCGGCACCACCTTGCAGCCCGGGAAGAGCCGGAGCGACTTTCGGTCGTCTACGCCCACCCGCAGACGCATGAGCAGTGCTCCATCCTCCTCGAGAGCCTCGGGGTGGAGGTCGTGCATACGAGCAGCAACGCCGCAAGCGCTGTCGCCATGCAGAGAGACAGCCGCGCCGGCGCGGTCATCCCCGAGATGGCGGCGACGATCTACGGCCTGCCCATCGCTCTCCGGGACGTCCAGAACAGCCGGGAGAACACAACCCGGTTTGTGGAGATCTCCTCCACCCCCTGCAGGGGTTCGGGGTGCACAAAGTGCAGCCTCCTCGTGGACCCGAAGACCGACCGGGTCGGGCTCCTTGCCGAGATCCTCGGGGTCTTTGCCCGGCGGGGGATCAACCTGACCCGGATTGAATCAAGGCCGTCCAGGCGCGGGATCGGGAGTTACATATTCTTCATCGACCTTGAAGTCTCCGAAGGATGGCAGGAGGCAAAGGAGGAACTCAAAGGGATGACCGCCGTCAGGGAACTCGGGTGCTACGCCCGTCTGGAGGTGCCGGGCATATGATCGTCAGGGTATCCAGGACCGGACCGGTGGATGCGGTGTTCGAGGCGCCTCCTTCCAAGAGTTACACCCACCGGGCTCTGGTCGCCGCGGCGCTCGCCTCCGGGAGGTCGCGGATCGCAGCGCCGCTCCGCGCCGCCGATACCGAACTGACCGCCCGCGGGCTCGAGAGCCTCGGGGTGCCGATCGAGTGGCTCCCGGGGGAGATCGCCGTCACGGGATGCAGCGGCACCTTCCCGGCACCGGGAGAGGTCACGATCGACTGCGGGAACTCCGGAACGACCCTCCGGCTCCTCACCTCGGCAGCCCTCCTCTCCCGGCACCCGGTGGTGCTCACGGGCAATCCCCGGATGCTCGAGCGGCCTATCGGCCCCCTCGCCGATGCCCTCCTGGCCCTCGGCGGCGACGTCGCGTTCACCGGCCGCCCGGGGTTCCCGCCCATCCGGGTCTCCGGCAGGCTCCGGGGCGGGAAGGCGCAGATCGACGGGAGCATGAGCAGCCAGTTCATTTCATCCATCCTGATGGCGGCGCCGTATGCGGGCGAGGACGTGGAACTCGTGCTCCCGGCGCTCCCCGCATCCCGCTCGTACCTCGATGTGACCGCGGACGTGATGCTCCGGTTCGGCGCCCGGCTCGAGCGGCGGGGCTACGACTGGTTCCGGGTGAAGAGCGGTGTAGCCTACCGGGGGAGGGACTACCGGGTCGAGGGCGACTACTCGTCGGCATCCTACCTCTTCGCGGTCGCGGCCGTCTGCGGCGGGAGGGTCACGGTCACGGGCTTAAACCCGGCTTCGGTCCAGGGTGACCGCCGGTTCCTCGATGCCCTCGAGGCGATGGGGTGCCGGGTGACGGCGACCGGGGATGCGGTGACGGTGGAGCGGACGGACGACCTCCAGGGTATCGATATCGATATGTCCTCGTCCCCCGACACCGTCCAGACGCTCGCGGCGGTGGCGGCGACGGCAGCGTCGCCGACGACGATTACGGGAATCGCGCACCTGCAGTACAAGGAGAGCGACCGCGTCGGGGTGACGGCGGAGACCCTCCGGAGGATGGGTGCAGAGGTCGGGGTCGCGGACGACTCTCTCACCATCACGCCCGCTCCCCTCCACGGCGTGGCCGTCGACCCGCACGACGACCACCGGACGGCGATGGCGTTTGCGGTGCTCGGACTCGCTGTCGGGGGCATGGCGATCCTTGAACCCGGGTGCGTGGAGAAGTCCTTTCCCGGGTTCTGGGACGCGCTCTACGGGGAGGGACTGCTATGAAGATAGTCCTCACGGGTTTCCGGGGGACCGGGAAGACATCGGTTGGGCGGATCCTCGCTGAGCGGGTGGGGCTGCCGTTCTTCGATACCGATGCGCGGGTCGAGCGCCGGGCCGGGATGCCGATCCCGGAGATCTTCCGGCGGCACGGGGAGGCACGCTTCCGGGCGCTCGAGCGGGAGGCGATCGCGTCGCTCCGGGACGCGGAGGGCGTGATCAGCACCGGCGGCGGGGCGGTCCTCGACCCGGCAAACGTCGCGGATCTCCGGTGGCACGGCACGGTCTTCCTCCTCTCAGCCGCGCCCGACGTCATCCAGGAGCGGATCGCAGGGAGCGACCGGCCGGGGCTGACGGACCTTCCACCGGCAGAAGAGGTGCAGGCGCTCCTTGCCCGGAGGAAGGAGGCCTACCTGGGCGCGGCCGATGCCTGCATCGATACCGGCACCCGCACCCCCGGTGAGGCTGTGGACCTGATCCTCCGGCAGATCGGCGGCGATGCAGGGCTCTCCCCGGACGATAGACAAGAGCGCAACGTCCTCCTCCAGAGGTTCGGGCTTGCGGATCTCGGGGATATGATCGAGCAGGACCCGGGGCTCCGGGTATGCGCCATCGCCGGCAACCCCTGCGCCCACAGCAGAAGCCCGCTCCTCTACAACCGGCTCTTTGCTCACTTCGGTATGCGCTACCACTACACCCGCTTCGAGTGGCCGGATGCGGAGACCATCATCCGCCTCGCAAACTTTCTCCCCTTGAAAGGGCTCTCCGTCACGATCCCGTTCAAGGCCGACGTTCTGCGCCACATCGACGAGGTTGATGGCCACGCGGCGGCTATCGGGGCGGTGAACACCGTCGTCAGATGCGGCGGCCGGATGTATGGCCATAACACCGACTGGCTGGGCGTGCGGGCCCCGCTCGCCCACCGCCGGGGCGCCCGGGCGGTGGTGCTCGGCGCCGGCGGTGCGGCGGCCGCAGCGGCCTATGCCCTCGTATCGCTCGATATGGATGTGACGGTGCTTGCCCGGACGCCGGATGCGGCGCGGAGGCTCGCGGAGCGGTTTGGGTGCCGGTGGGGCGGACTCGAAGAGTTCAGGGGGAGCGACACCGATGTAGTGGTACATGCGACCCCGGTCGGGATGGAGCCCGACACCCGGAGCCTTCTTGCCCCCCGCGACCTTAGAGCGGGGATGACCATCTTTGATCTCGTCTACACGCCGCCGGAGACGCCCCTCATCAGGGCAGCGAAGGAGGCCGGGTGCGAGACGATACCTGGCACGGAGATGTTCGTCCACCAGGCGGTGGAGCAGTTCCGGCTGATCACCGGGATTGCGGTCTCGCCTGCACTGGTGAGGGAGATGCTTCTATGAACACGTTTGGGAGAAACTTCAGGTGCACGACGTTTGGTGAGAGCCACGGGAAGGCGGTGGGTGTGGTCGTCGACGGCTGCCCGCCCGGCATCTCCCTCACGGAGGCGGATATACAGCCCTACCTCGACCGGAGGCGGCCGGGGAAGAGCCCCTTTGAGTCGGCGCGGCAGGAGCCTGACCGGGTGGAGATCCTCTCGGGGACGTTTGAGGGGAGGACGACCGGCGCCCCGATAGCGCTCGTCGTCCGGAACCGGGACGTCCAATCGGGGGACTACGATACGCTCCGGGATGTATTCAGGCCCGGGCACGCGGACTACACCTACCAGGCGAAGTACGGGCTCCGCGACCACCGGGGCGGTGGGCGGAGCTCGGGCCGGGAGACCCTTGCCCGGGTCGCGGCCGGCGCGGTAGCGGTGCGCTGCCTTGCCCCTTACGGCATCACGGTCAGCGGGAGGGTCGTCGAGGTGCACGGGGCGACGGAGCCGGGGGCGATGGAGGAAGAGATCCTGGCCGCCCGGGACGCGGGGGATTCCGTGGGCGGCATTGTCGAGGTGACGGCGACCGGGTGCCCGGCAGGCCTCGGGGACCCGGTCTTTGGGAAGCTCGACGCTGCTATCGCCGGGGCGATGATGGGCATCGGTGCGGTGAAGGGCGTCGAGATTGGCGAGGGGTTCGGCGCCGCCCGGCTGCTCGGGAGCGAGATGAACGACCCCATCACCGGGGCAGGGTTTTTGAGCAACCACGCGGGCGGCGTCCTCGGCGGGATCAGCACCGGGCAGGATATCATCGTCCGGATTGCCGTCAAGCCGACGCCCTCGATACGCCGGGTGCAGCGGACCGTCAATGCGGCCGGGGTGGAGCGGGAGATATCGGTCGGGGGGAGGCACGATCCCTGCATCGCCCCCCGCATCGTCCCGGTCGCCGAGTGCATGCTCGCGCTTGTTATCATCGACGCAATGCTTGAGCAGGCGAAGTACCGGGGATTCGGCGAGGAGTAAGGAGGCGGGGCGGGGTGTCTCCCCCCTCGAAACCCTGCGGGTTTCTCATGCTCGCTCTCGCTCGCACTCCCCATTGTCCCCACCCTCCCGACGCGATATCCACCACGGTCCACCGTGCGGGACTTTATCTCGTTATACGGCTTGGGAAGGCGTGTATGCGCTATCAGGTGCAAGCGACAGTGGACAGTGGGTTCGTCCTTCGGGGGGTCACCTGGCCCCAGATTGCGTACAGAAATGCGAAACATCCTGAGTTAGGAATCCCTCTCGCCTCCTAAAACCCGGCACAGACAGTACCAACCTCATCCCCTTCTTACTTCAGCAGATCCGCAATCTGCCGCATCTCCCGTATATGGTACTGCCCTTCCGCTGTCGGGGTGCCGGCATGGCAGAAGACGAACTCCGACCCGAAGAGCGGCAGGACAGCCCGGGCGTAGCGAAACTCGGCGCCCATGATGCTCGTGCATATGGGTTTCTGGGCCTGGTGGGTGAACGTGACGAGCGCCATGAGGTCGTCTGCGGTGCGGGGTTTCACGACGATCTTCGGTATATCGCCGTAGGACCTGAGCATGCCCTCGATCTTTCCGAGCTCCGGGGGGGAGGGCATCTCGTTCGTATGCAGCGATGCAAGGATCTGAACCCCCTGGCTCTTTATGAACGGCGCGTGGTCCCGGTAGCGTGCCTCCACGTCCACGAAGTCGACGTACCGTGCTATCGGCCCGACGATCCGGGTCCAGAGGTCCCCATCGCCGACAAACCTCCCGCCCTCCTCCCTGCTCCTGAGCGTGGCAATCAGGGGGATTGCGGTCTTCTCCCGGATCGCACGGACCTGGTCCAGCGGGTCTCCCTCCATCCGGTCGAGCCTGACCTCGATGAATGTCGGGGCATACTCTACCACCTCGTCGATAACGCCGACATTCTCCACAGAGACGACGATCTTCATACTTACCGGGGTATACTCGCCCTATCACTTAAAGGTCTGCCCCGTCCCTCATGCAACGCCTCTCAATTACCGGCACTCTCAACGGAGGAGATCATCGATCGTGTTTCGCACGGCCCGGGAGTTTGCATCCCCGGGCACGGCTTTTCCCGGGTATCCCCACGCACTGCCCTCGCCCGAGAGGGGGCGGGGAAGGAGCGCGAAGCGCGGGCGGAGAGGAACTGTTGGGTGACATTTTGCCCGGGGAGAGGGGTTCCCCCTCCCCGGTCCCCGCCCCCCGTGGCGATATTCCCACGGTCCACTCCAGGGGGAGATCCCGGAGAAGAACCAGACGCGGCTCATCCCCGGATATCAGCCCGGGCACTGCCCCCGCCCCTACCAGAGTAGGGGGACGGAGGGGAGCGCTCCGCGGGGGATGGGACGAAGGCCAGGCATGGTCTGTTAGTCTGGAATCGATGCACTCTGTCACTTACCCACCGCACCGTAGCGCTCCAACATGGCGGCAAATGCCTCATCGAAGACTGCCGGCAACCGCTCCCGGAACTTCTCCACCCCGACCTCAGTGACACCACCGCCGGTCGCAACCTCCTCGATCAGGTCCCCCGGCGCCTCACCGGTCTCCCGCAGGTAGGCGGCCGTAGCCGTGACCATATCCGTTGCCAGCAGAACCGCCTGGTCTTTCGGGAGTCCGCTCGCACGGGCCGTTGCGCCCGCCAGTTCCTCGATGATGGCAGCGAGCAGCCCCGGCCCGCAACTCGAAAGAAGCGTGGCCGGCGGGAGGTCTTCCTCCTCGACGAGCATCACATCTCCGATAGACGAGAAGAGCCCCTCAACCCGGAGGGCGTCGTTCATCCCGATCTGCCGCCCGTGGCAGACGAGCGTCGTTCCCCGCCCGACCGTGGAGGTGGCCGTGGGCACGACCCGGGTGACCGAGCCCGTAAACGCCGCCTCCAGGTCCTCCAGACCGATGCCGGCGGCGAGCGAGACGATATGCTCGTCCCCGTCCATCACCGGGAAAATCTCGCACAGGACACTCCTCATCTCCTGCGGCCTGACGGCGATGATGATCGTGCGGCACCGCCGTGCGAGTTCTCTGTTCGTCGCGGCGATGCCGATTCCCGGCCATGCTGCGGCGCATGCGTCCCGACTCCTCTGGCTTTTGGACGCAACCACAACCTCATCGATGCAGAGCACCCCGGATGCGAGAAACCCCCTCACCAGCATGCTGCCCATGTGCCCGTAACCGATAATCCCTACGTAGTTCATAATCCAGGCCTTCTCTCCACATTGCTCTCTCTCCCAAAAAGGATGCACGCTTTCACCCGGTGTCGCCCGCAGATCCTGGGAGGAGTATATAGGACGAGGGAACGATTGTACCTGACAAATGCCGCACGATCATCATCGGGTATCGGGGTCTTGCCCGGGCGCATCGCCGGTGCGAGACAACCTGCCGGAACTGCTTGCGCCGGCCGGGTCGCCGGAGGCCCTGACGGCAGCGGTTGCCGCCGGCGCAGACGCGATCTACCTCTCGGGGAGGCGCTTTGGGGCCCGGCGCTATGCGGCGAACTTCTCCGACGAGGAACTCCGGTCCGCCGTCGATTACGCACACCTCCGGGGAGTCAGGATCTATGTCACCGTAAACACCCTCATCCGGGACGCTGAACTCTCCGATGTGGCCGCCTACCTCCTCTGGCTCTACGAGACCGGGGTCGATGCTGTCCTGGTGCAGGATACCGGGGTGGCGTCGCTCGCCCGGGAGGTGGTCCCGGACCTCCCCCTCCACGCCTCCACCCAGATGACTGTCCACAACCGTGAGGGTGTGGCCCGGGTCGCGAGGGAGGGGTTCTCCCGTGTTGTGCTGGCACGGGAACTCACCCTCCCCGAGATTGAAGGGATTGCAGAGGACGGGGAGGCGCAGGGGATCGGTGTCGAGGTCTTTGCCCACGGTGCGCTCTGCTACTGCTACTCGGGCCAGTGCCTCCTCTCCTCGGTCATCGGGGGACGGAGCGGGAACCGGGGGATGTGCGCCCAGCCGTGCAGGAAACCCTATCAACTCGTGATCGGTGATAAGGACGATTACGGACGCCCGAAAGACCTCCGGGCGGTGGCCGCAGAGGACCGCTACCTGCTCTCGACACGCGATCTTTCGGTATACCCTTACCTTGATCGGATAGCGCGTACACCGGTGGCGTCGCTCAAGATCGAGGGGAGGATGCGCTCACCGGAGTACGTCGCCACGGTGGTGAGCATCTACCGGCGTGCCCTCGACGCGATCGCCGCCGGGGATCCCTGGTCGCCCTCACGGGAGGGTATACGGGATCTCGCCCTCGCATTCAACCGGGAGTTCACGGAGGGCTACATCCTCGGCGCTCGTGATATCATGGCTCGCGACCGGCCCGGGAACCGGGGCATCCCGCTCGGCACAGTCACCGGCTACGACCCGTGGAGGCAGGAAGCAACCGTGCGTCTCACCGGCGATCTCGCCCCCCGCTCCGGCGACGGGCTGGCCTTCTGCACGGACGACCCTGACGCGGATATAGGTGCAGTCGTCCGCGGCACCCCCGCCGCCCGCCACGGGACGGTGCGACTTTCGGTCCCCGCGCCCGTGGGGGAGGGTGCCCGTGTCTTCCTGACGAAGAGCGCGGACCTTGAGGAGCGGGCAGGGCGGGTGATGGGAAAGCCCCTGCGGCCGCTGCCGATCGATCTCTCGGTCACCTGGGAGGACGGTACACCCTGCTTTGAGGCGAGGGTCCCCGGGCACGGGGGAGAACCGCTCCGGGTGATCTACCGGGCGGACCTTCGGATGGAGCCCGCACGGAGCCGGCCGCTCACCCCGGAACAGATCGCGGAGCAACTCGGAAAGACAGGAGGAACGCCGTTTACTGTCCGGAGTATGGACCTCCAGTACCCGGGCGGGCTCTTTTTGCCGCTCGGTGAGTTGAACCGGGTCAGGCGTTCATTCTTAGAACGGGTCGAGGAGGCCGTCCTCGCCGCGTGGCGGCCGGGGCCGGATGCGGTGCGTGCAGCACGGGAACGGGCCGGGGTAGCGATTGCCGGGCTAGCGCGTCCGGCAGGAACGCACCCAAACCCCCGGCTCCCGTCGGTCTCGGTCTACACCGACACCCCTGAGGGTGCAGGGGCCGCCGTCCGGGGCGGTGCCCGGACCGTCTACCTGGAGCCCTCTACCCCCGCGACCCCCGGCCTCCTCGAAGAGGCCGCCGCCGTCTGCCGGGAGGGGGGTGCGGACCTGGTCTGGAAATGGCCGTCGATCACCCGGGAGAGGTTCCTCGATGCGGCGGCCCCGCTCCTCCCGTCGCTCTACGATGCGGGCGTCCATGGCATCATGGTGAGCGGGACCGGCGCCGCGGACGCGGTGCGGCGGGCCGAACCCCGGATGAGGCTCTTTGGTGCCGCCGGGCTGAACGTCTGGAACCACCGCACCGCCGGGGAACTGGCACCGCTCTTCCTGCGGTGCACGGCGTCCCCTGAACTCCCGGCCGCCGACCTGGCCCGGCTCGCGGAGACTACCGGAGGAGCTCCCGAACTGGAGGTGCTTGTGCAGGGCAACATCGAGGCGATGGTGACCGAGGACCGGCTGGTTGCAGCGGTCTCCGGGGAGAAATCCGGCAACCGCTTCCTGGGCCTCAAGGATCAGCGAAACCGCGTCTTCCCGCTCAGGTCAGACGGAGAAGGGCGGACCTGCATCGCAAACGCGGTCGAGACCTGCCTGATCGACCACCTGCCCGGGATCGTCGGGATGGACATCGGAGCCGTCGCCATCGACGCACGGGGGCGAGGACCCCGCTATGCGGAGGATATGGCCGGGATCTACCGGGCGGGGATCGATGCTGCGGGCCACCGAGACTCCGGCACACTCTCCGCGCTCAAGGACGAGGTGAAACGGCGGGCGCTCGGCGGCATCACCGGCGGGCACTTTGTCCGGGGGCTCGAGGAGTAAGCCTCTGCCGGGGTCCTCCTGAAATCTCTCTGTTCTCCCGCACCCGACACCAGAGTTAATATCAGGAGAAGCAACCTATTGGCAGACGTGATGGATATGGTTTCACCGTTGATTCTGGTCAATCTCAAGAACTATCAGGAGGGTATGGGCAGCAATGCTCACCGGATCGCCGCTGCGGCCGAGACCGTAGGGAGAGAGAGCGGGGTCACCATCGGTGTCGCGCCGGTCTTCACCGAGCTCCACCCGATGAGCCACCACTACGCTATACCCGTCTATGCCCAGCATATCGATGCGATCACCCCCGGTGCCCATACCGGCCATATTCTCCCCGAGGCGGTCAGGTCGGCCGGTGCACGTGGCACCCTGATCAACCACTCCGAACGCCGCCTCACCCTGGCCGAGATAGACGCCTGTGTTCAGGCCGCTCGAAGGCTCCACCTTGAATCGGTCGTCTGCACGAACAACGACGCGACAAGCGCTGCCGCAGCAGCGCTCCGGCCCGACTACGTGGCGATCGAGCCTCCGGAGCTGATCGGGAGCGGAGTCTCGGTCTCGAAGGCCGACCCGGGGATCATTGAGCGGTCCGTCAATGCCGTCAGAGCGGTGAACCCGGACGTGAGGGTCCTGACCGGGGCAGGCATCCAATCGGGCGAGTGCGTGAAAATTGCCGTCGACCTCGGGACCTGCGGCGTCCTGTTGGCATCGAGTGTGGTCAAGGCCGACGATCCCGAAGCAGTCCTCCGGGACCTGGTCTCTCTGCTCTAGAAAAGAGCCTATGTGATCAACGATATCAGGTCGTGCTTGGTGATGACACCCTGCACCTTCCCCTTCTCAAGCACGACGATCGCGTGGTTGTGATGCAGAAGATGGACGACCGTATCGATGGGCGCCGTCGGAGGGACCGTCGGGAAACCCGGCTCCATGTAGTCCTGCACCAGCGTCTGATGCGTCTGGTGGAACCCCCCCTTCTCCATGGCATTCATGATAGCGGATTCGGATATGCACCCTACAGGCACCCCGTTCTCGAGCACCGGCAGCTGGGAGATGCCGTTCTGGCCCATGATCTCGACAGCACGGCTGACGGGATCGTCCAGGGCAACAGAGAAGACGGGCGCGCTCATCACATCGGCCGCCGTGATCGCCGAGTGCTCCGCTGCCCGCAGGACTTCCACAATCCTTGCAAGCGTGCTCACCCTCGGGTCCACGCTGCCTGCCTCGATCCGCGCGACCATGGATTGGCTGATTCCGGCCATACGGGCTACATCTGCCTGCTTCAAGCCCATACGAAGCCTCTTTTCCCGCAGTTCAGCCGGGGTGGGTATCTCCATATTATTACTATAGGTAATTTTTTCACTTATACGTTTGCCTGCACATCCCCCGGGCTCATGCCGGGGAGACGCCGGTGATGCCCATAGCAGCATGTGAGTATCATCGCGGCCCGCCGTGAGGCTGCCCTTCTGGAGAGGTTAATATAGCACGGGGCGCATGAGGGAGTATGGCTGTGAACCAGGAGGAGCAGCAGGGAGTCCTTGCAAAGGTCAGGGACATCCTCTCGACCTACTACACCCGGGATGCCGTCCGGAGCGAACTCGAGTCCCTCGGTTTCGACGTCAGGGCGGAGCATGGGGACGTCGTATCCATGGAGAACTCGCACACCGAGGTCTTCGTCCAGCTCTTCGTAAACGACCGGGGCGATGTCTTCGATTCGCACGTCGTGACGTTTGAGGAGATTGAACTCAAACCGCGGGGGAAAGGCTGAATTTTATAGGAACCCATTTCATTGAGAAAAGCTTCGCAATAGCGAGGAGTGGGAGGAGTAAGCCTCCTTCTGTTCTATGCGGCATTCAGCTACGCGCCATACCCGGGCGGATACCAGACGATCCATCTGCCCTGTTCTGGCTTGCACCCGCAGGGATTCACCGTTTCACCGTTTCCCGCCGCTACGTTCAACGAGTTGCTTGCGCGGAAACCCGCGCTTCTCGCCCCTTCATGAGGGCTCAGTCGTTTCATCACTGACGGCGGGCCGTGTCGTTTCTGTGTCATTGCCGTGACTCTCGCCACCCGCACTTGCATGCGGCTGCGTATCTGGCCGGTGGGAGGACTTTCCTCAGCAGCACAGTATGTGCCACCGTCGGCCGCACTCTCCCTCTCCCATATCATATTTCGCGAAGAGGATATATATTCCGTACGGGTACCCCTCAGGAACTGTCCCCAAACAGCCAGCACTGCAGGCTTCGGTGATGGATTCCGGTCTGACCGCGCACATCCCCGCCACGATAGATATGTATATATATTAGTTCCTGGGTCTTACCATTGGCGTTATCATGGGGGGGAGTGAGGCATATACGCACCTGGAGCTTGCGGCGATCTTCGCGGCGTTCGTTGCCGTCACCACACTCATCTCGCTCGTCTCGCTCGGGGCGAGCGCCATGGGCAGCGGCCCCTCACCTGATTCGGGCGCATACCCGGTCCTGGCCGCAGGCGAACCGCATCTTGCACAGATCGGGGAAGTCACCGGCTCCTCATCGGCCCCGGGACTCTCCGGCACCCATATCGATACCCTCACCTTCCGCGTCGCCCATACCGGAGAGGGTGGACCTGTCGACCTCTCCCGGGCCACCGTGACGGTCATGGCAGGAACGTACCTTGAGATCATCACGCAGTCACGAGACCCCCTCCCGGGGCCGGGGATGTGGACGGCAACACTGCTCCGGGACAGCGACGGCGGTATGCTCCTCCGTGCCGGCGAGGAGTGCACGATCCGCCTCCGTCTCGACCGCCCCATCCCCGCCGGCGAGGCCCTGGTAGTCAAGGTGCGCACCGAGGGCAGCGCACCCTGCTCGATAACCGGGCCGGTCAGGGTTCCCGGCGCCGGCGCTAACGCTCCCTCTTCTCCAGAGATAGACTAAAAGTATTCAATATCATACGATCCACTCTGATGGAAATGCTGACCCCGGAAGAAGGCAGAACGGCAGTTCATCTGGCACGGAGCGCCATCGAAAACGCCGTAAGCGGCGATCGGACGGTGCTGCCCGACCTCCCCGCAGTCTTTGGGGAGAAGCGCGGTGTCTTTGTCACGATAAAGCGGCAGGAGCAACTCCGCGGTTGTATCGGCCTCCCGTATCCGATCAAGCCACTCGGTGACGCGCTCATCGAGGCGGCCGTATCGGCTGCTCTCGAGGATCCCCGGTTCCCGCCGGTGTCGCGGTCGGAACTCGCCGATATCGACCTTGAGGTGACGGTGCTCACAGAGCCCCGGCCGCTTGAGTGCCCGCCGGAAGAGCGCCCCGGCTGCGTCGAGGTCGGGAGACACGGTCTGATCGTCAGCGGTCTCGGGACCGGGGGCCTCCTCCTCCCGCAGGTCCCGGCCGACTACGGCTGGACCAGCAGGGAGTTCCTTGACCAGACCTGTGTCAAGGCCGGGCTCCGGCCCGGGTGCTGGAGGCGTGGCGATGTCGCCGTGCAGACTTTCGAGGGGCAGATATTCGAAGAAAAGGCGGTTTAACCCGAATGGCAATCAGTTTTGAGGTCATACACAAAGATATCGCAGGAAGGGTCGGCAAGCTCAGGGTGAACGACAAGATGGTCCGGACGCCCGCGCTCCTCCCGGTCGTCAACCCCCACCTTCCCCTGGTAACCCCCCGCGAGATGCAGGAGATGGGCGTCGAGGCTCTGATCACAAACGCCTACATCTTCAGGCGGAGCACGGAGTACCACGACCGGGCGCTCAAGGAGGGGCTTCATAAGGTCCTCGACTTCGACGGCGCCATCATGACCGACTCCGGCTCGTTCCAGCTCTCCGTCTACGGGGAGGTCGAGGTGAGCAACCAGGACACGCTCGAGTTCCAGCAGGCTATCGGAAGCGATATCATCGTCCCCCTGGACATCCCCACCCCGCCGGATGCAGGCCGGGAGAGGGCGACACGGGAACTCGCGGTCACCATGGACAGGATCCGGGAGGCCCGGGAACTCTTCCCCGACGCGAACCTGGCCGGGCCGGTGCAGGGCGGCATATTCACCGATCTCCGCGAGGAGGCCGGACAGGCCGTCCAGGACCTCGGCTTCTCCTTCTGCCCGATCGGCGCTGTCGTACCGCTGATGGAGAACTACCGTTACCAGGACCTGGTGCAGGTCGTCCTCGCGGCAAAACGCGGCCTCTCCCCGGCCACCGTCGTCCACCTCTTCGGAGCAGGCCACCCGTCGATGTTCGCCCTCGCCGTTGCGATGGGCTGCGACCTCTTTGACTCGGCCGCATACGCCCTCTTTGCCCGGGAAGGACGCTACATCACCCCGCATGGGAGCTTCAAGATCGACGAACTCGCTGAACTCCCCTGCCCCTGCCGGGTCTGCCGCTCGATGACCGCCGACGAGCTGCGCCAGTCAAAAGACCGGGAGCGGCTGCTCGCCCTCCACAACCTCTACGTAAGCCTCGCGGAGATCGCCCGCATCCGACAGGCGATCCAGGACGGGACACTCTGGGAGCTGGTCGACGAGCGGTGCCGGAGCCACCCGCGCCTGCTCGCCGGTTACCGGGAACTCCTCAGCCACGCGGCCGACCTTGAGCGTGACGACAACGTCTCCAAGCGCCGGTTCTTCTACCGGGGGTCGGAGACCTGCCGGCGCACCGAGGTGTTGCGGTTCCATGAGGTCATCCCCCGTATTCCCATCGGAGACCGGGTGCTGGTATCCTTCGACGGGCGCGAGATCCCCGGGTTTGATACCGTGCTGAACTTCAAGCCCCCCTTCGGGCCGTATCCCGTGGAACTTGCGGAGACGTTCCCGATAGGCCAGAGCGAGATCCCGGAATGGGACGACGATATGGTCCGGTCCGGGTGCGCCGGGATCCGCGCCCTGATGGAGGCGCACCCGGAGAGCCGCTTTGCTGTCCAGTGCGGCGAGGAATGGGTGCACCTCGTCCTCGAAGAGGCCCCCGGTGCGGAGGTGTATCATGAGCAGGTATGAGGCGGCGAAACGCGACGGCCTCGCGCGGATCGGAATCTACGAGGAGGGAGAGACGAGTGTCTCCCTCCCTGCCACCCTCGATACGGACAGCCTCTTCCCCGCGCTCCGCGAGCGCTCGCTCTCGAACGTTCCGCTCTCTGCAGAGGAGGCGTTCGTCCGGGACTACTTCTCCCCGGGAGATGGGCAGCCGGTGGCCGTCCATCCGCTCGCGGCGCAGACAGCAGAGTCGGGCGACTGCACCATGGTTGCAGGCTGGCATACGGCGCTCAAGAACCCCCGGAACTACGCGGCATGGCTTGCGACCTTAAAAGAGAGCGTCCCCCCGGACACCGCCTGGTACGCCCCGGCCTCGGCGCTCCCCTCGACCGCCTGCCTCCTCGTCTACTCGGGCTTCGATCTCTTCGACTACCGGGCCGTCGACCTCGCATCCGCGCAGAAGACCTTCTGCCTGCCGGAAGGCGAGTTTCCCGCCTCGCTCATGGAGACCGGGGCCTGCGGGTGCAAGGGCTGCCGGGACGGCGACCTCCGGCAGCACAACCGCCTGGCGCTCGACCGCGAACTCGCCCTCGTGCGGCACTTCATCGAGGCGGGAAGGCTCCGGGAGCTGATGGAGTCGCGGTGCCGTGCGGACGCCGCACAGGTGGGCATCCTCCGGTTCCTCGACCGGAACTACGCTCTTATGGAACGGTCCCTCCCGGTGGCGCGGGCGGTGCCGATGCGGGCAAACACCGCCGAGTCGCAGAACCGGGCGGAGGTCCGGCGGTTCGCCGACCGGGTTATCGAGCGGTTCGTCCCGACCCGGACGGACGTCGCGGTCCTCCTCCCTTGCTCGGCGCGGAAGCCCTACTCGCTCTCCCGGAGTCACCGGCTCTTTATGAACACGGTGGACCGGCGGGCGCACGAACTGATCGTCACATCTCCGCTCGGCCTCGTGCCCCGGGAGCTGGAGCGGATCTACCCGGCGGGCCACTACGACGTGCCGGTGACCGGCTACTGGGACCATGAGGAGTGTGCCTTCATCGCCGATATCCTGGCCCGCTACTTCGATGCGCACCCCTACCGGCGGGTGGTCGCCCACCTCGATGGCGGTGCCCTCACCGTTGCGCAGATGGCGGCGGAGGCCTGCGGGATCGATCTTGAGGTGACCTGCCACGGCCACCCGACGTCGCCGGCCTCGCTCCGGGCGCTCGACGATGCTCTCGCGGGCGAGCGGCGGATGCAGACCGATACCATCCGGGGCACGGTCTCCTGGCAGTTTGCGACGGATATCAACACGAAGGGCCTCCAGATCCGGGGCAGGAGCATGCAGATGGCGGTGCTCCGCGGGAAGCAGCAACTCTTCAGCATCGATGCGGGGACCGGGCTCTTCCGCCCGACGTTTGATGGGTGGGACCTGATACCGGAAGGCTACCGGGTCAAGATCGACGCGTTCGTGCCGCAGGGCGATGTCCTCGCCCCCGGCGTCACGGACTGCGATCCCCGGATACGGGAGGGCGACGAGGTGCTCGTGGAAGGGCCGCTCGCGCTCGCCACCGGGCGGGCGATGATGGGGGCGGACGAGATGCTCCGGTCAAAGCGCGGTGTGGCGGTTCGGGTAAGGAAGACGAAGAAACTGGGGGAGTAGGGGGTCCGGGGACGACCCTCTCCGCCGGGGTTCGCACTTTAACTCGTAGTTTTCGGGAAGGCATCTGACTCATCAGCAGGTCTAACTTTCAATTTATGGCGAGGAGCCCGATGCAGTGGACCGTAGTGGGTATCGCATCGGGGGTTGGGGCTGACGGGGAGGGGTCTCCCCTCCCCTGTCTCGAACCCACACAGTTCCACACATATCAACCCCACCCCACCCGCGCTTCGCGCTCCTCCCCCGCCCGCAAGGGGCGGGGGCAGTCATGGGGATACCCGGTGGAAAGCCGTGTACCGGAGTGCGACTATCGAGAGCCAACAGGTAGGGTTTCAACAAAGCCAAGACAGGATCTCCTGTCCTAAAACCCCAAAGCCCTACTTCTTCGGGACGAGTTTCACCGCCGTCCCGTAGGCGAGGAGCTCGGCCGCCGTCGCCATCGTCTGGGACGTCGTGAACCGGATGTTCACCACTGCATCGGCCCCGAGGTCGCGCGCGGCGTTGACCATACGGTTGTAAGACTCGGTCCGGGCGTCAGCGAGCATCGATGTGTACTCCTCGAGTTCGCCGCCGACGAGGCTCTTCAACCCGGCCATGACGTCCTTCCCTATATTCTTCGTCCTTACCGTGTTACCGAAGACCACGCCAAGGACCTCTCCTATGGCGTAGCCCGGCACTTCTGCAGTCGTCGTCAGTATCATACTTCGTTTACTCCCTGATCTCTTCGATAGTATCCTCGCGCCCCCGCCAGACAATCAGCGCGATCCCGATCACGACAAGCGGGATGCCGAAGAACGGGATTATAAGTCCGAGCAACGCGCCGATGACGATCAGGGCAATTCCCCAGCGTACCTGGCTCCGCATACATATCCATGCGACCGGTTCGGGGATAACCATTCGCGTTTCTGTCCCGGAACCGGGCCCGCGCCGCCGGCCCCGGGAGACCTGCCCCACGCAGAATAGCTGCAGTAAAGAGGCTGGAGCCACAATATGTAAGAAGTGTTCAGATACGCTTTGACGTTAACATCGATCAGGATCATCAGGAGTGAATCAATTGTATAAGGTGGAATTAGCGACCAGACTCGCCGACCGGGTTTATGAGTACTGGATACGCGCGCCGCAGGTGGCGCAGCATGCACGGGCTGGCCAGTTCATCATCCTGCGCCTGCATGAGGCGGGTGAGCGGATACCGCTCACCATCTCCGCTGTCAGAGGAGACGCCGTCCGGGTGATCTTCATGGCAGTCGGCAAGACGACCCAGGAACTGGCGACGCTCCGCGCGGGCAACAGCATCAAAGACGTCGTGGGCCCGCTTGGAAAGCCGAGCGAGATCGCCAACTACGGCACCTGCTGCGTGATCGGCGGCGGCGTGGGAATCGCGAGCACACCGCTCATTGCAAAGGAACTAAAAAGTGCAGGTAACCATGTCATCGGCATCATCGGTGCGCGGAACGCCGATCTTCTCATTCTCGAGGACGAGATGCGGGAGGTCTGCGACGAACTCCACATCACGACCGACGACGGGAGCAAGGGCATCCACGGGTTTGCAAGCGACGTCCTCAAGAAGTTGCTCGAAGAGCAGACGATCAACCGGGTCTGGATCGTCGGCCCCGCCATCATGATGAAGGTCACCTCCGGCGTGACGGTCCCCTACGGTGTGAAGACCTACGTGAGCCTCAACCCGATCATGGTCGACGGGACGGGGATGTGCGGCTCCTGCCGGGTGACCGTCGGCGGAGAGACGAAGTTCGCCTGCGTCGACGGCCCGGAGTTCGACGCCCACCAGGTCGATTTCACCGAGTTGATGCAGCGGCAGCGTATCTACACCGGACAGGAGAAGGTCTCGATTGAGCGGTTCGCGGAGCACCGGTGCCGGTGTGGCGAAGGGGGCGGCCACCATGAGTGACCGGCCGGCCGACGTCCGGGTCCACGACTTTCGCGAGGTCGACACCGGCCTCACCCCTGCAGAGGCTATCGCCGAGGCGGAACGGTGCCTCCAGTGCAAAAAACCGCTCTGCGTAAGAGGCTGTCCGGTCTGCATCGATATCCCCGCGTTCGTCCGCGAGGTCGCGGACGGGAACTTCCCGGGAGCTGCCCGGGCACTCAAGGAGCAGAACATGCTCCCCGCCATATGCGGGCGAGTCTGCCCGCAGGAGACGCAGTGCGAGGGTGTCTGCATTCTCGGCAACAAGGAGACCCCGATCCGGATCGGCGCGCTTGAGCGGTTCGTGGCCGATTGGGAGCGACGGAACGGCGCCGAACTCCCGGGGACCGCCCGGCCGACCGGGAAGCGGGTGGCAGTCGTGGGGTCCGGCCCGGCAGGACTGACCGCTGCAGCCGAACTTGCCCGTGCCGGCCACGCTGTCACGGTCTTCGAGTCGCTCCACGAGGGCGGCGGTGTCCTGACCTACGGCATCCCCGCGTTCCGGCTGCCGAAGGATGTCGTCAGGGCGGAACTCGACCAGGTGCTTGCCCTCGGCGTCCGGCTGAAGAAGAACCATGTGGTGGGAAGGAGCGTCAGTGTGGACGAACTCCTCGGCTACGACGCGGTCTTCCTCGCGACGGGTGCCGGACTTCCCGCGTTTATGTGTATTCCCGGGGAGAATCTGAACGGCGTCTACTCGGCAAATGAGTTCCTCACGAGGGTGAACCTGATGCACGCCGACGCGTTTCCCGAGTTTGATACGCCGGTCCTGCACGGGGCCCGCGTGGCGGTGGTCGGCGGCGGCAACGTCGCGATGGACTCTGCCCGGGTGGCGCGCCGCCTCGGGGCGAAGGTCTCCCTGATCTACCGGCGGGGTGAAGAGGAGATGCCGGCACGGAAGGCCGAGGTCGAACATGCGAGGGAAGAAGGGATCGAGTTCCTCACCTGCACGAACCCGACCCGGATCCTTGGCGAGCAGTGCGTCTCGGGGATCGAGTGCGTGAAGATGTCCCTCTGCGGCATGGATGCGAGCGGCCGCCCGTCCCCGAAGCCCATCGAGGGGAGTGAGTTCACCCTCGATGTGGATATGGTTATCCAGGCGATCGGCACAAGCCCGAACCCGCTCCTCGTCTCCCTGATCCCGGGGCTCGAACGCGGGCGGCGGGGGAACGTCGTCGTCGACGAGAACGGCCGGACGTCCATACCCCATGTCTACGCCGGCGGGGACATCGCCACCGGCGCGGCGACGGTGATCGAGGCGATGGGCTCGGCGAAGCGCGCGGCGGCGGCGATCGACGCGATGCTGAAGGAAGAATAAACTCTCTTTTTTGGATCGATCCGGGACCTCTGGCCGGGGCAAGACCGGGTTCTACCTGCTCTCCAGATGTGCCGTCCGGAGCGTGAGCACTGAGGAGACAACGGTTCGTAGAAGCGGAGTTCGAGCCCTTTCAGGTGCGCGTTGTGAGGCAGGAGGTCAGAGGACTGCAGGTCTTCGAGCAGAATGCTCCCTCTTGAACCGGAAGGAGCGCAGACATGCCCGGATGGAAGGCGTGCTCCCCCGATGTGTATGTCCGTCACTCCGGCCCTATCTCCGCCTCCGGTACAGGACAAAACCCATCCCGGTACCAAGAACCGCGAAAACCGCCCCAAACCCCGGCGTCGTCCGGATCGACTGCCCGGGTGCCAGGCCCGAGGAGACCTGCATGACGTCTGTCTTCTGACCGGCCCGAACGGTAACCTCCCAGACGATCCGGTCGTTGCCGTAGACTTTCAGCACGATCTTCTCGACGCGGGCGCCCCGGGGCTGTCCGGAGAGGGCCTTCCCCTCCGCTTCGGCTCTCCCGACCGTGAGGTTCTCTTCCGAAACGTATGTCGTCGAGACGATCTCGCCGCCCGAAAGGTCGACGATGTACTCCGTGAATACGCCGGTATCGTTGATGAGTGAGGTTATAGGGATACGCCACGATAACCCCCATGACCTCCAGGACAAAACAGCACCACAAGCCACAGGAGAAAACCCGAGGTTGAGGCCGCAGGTACCGCTCCGCTCTGAAGAAGTTCCGTTTCAGGCATCTCCTCGCGGGCAAACAGGTAGTAGCCGAGGGCAACGAAGAACAGCAAGGTCCCAGCGGTAAGCCATGTCCGTGGCATGAGCGGGAACGTGACCGTGAATACTCCCATAGCGTTCGGCTCCGCGAAGAAGGCGAACAGGATCGCTATGAGCACGGCGACCCAGAGGAAATACAGGGACAAGCCGCAGATTACGCCCACGACGTTGATGAGCTTCCGGTTTTTGTTTCTTTGGTCATTTCTATCACAGGGATTCGTTATGGGTTTCCGGCTCCAGAGGCGTCCTGGATGCGTTCTGAATTCATTCCGTATTACTCCCATCTCCGGAGTTCGGGCGGCGAAGCGAAATGACCACCCGGAGGAGGATGTAGAAGATGGTGGCGACAAGTACGCACTCGAGGTAGAACCCGAGGAACGTAAGCCCGGAAAACACCAGATCGTGTGCTAATGTGTTTTTCGCGAGCGGTAGGGCGTTTATGACGCCGTCGAAGAACCATCCGAGAAGCGGCAGTCTATCCGCGAGTAGCGGGGCCTCGCCTTTCCAGCGGTGCGGGGTTATGAGCAGGGCGAATACAAGCGGAGCCATTGCTGCGACGGTAACGAGCATCGTCTGTATTCGCCCATGAAACGAGAGAATGCCTGCAACAAGCGGGAACGGCGTGGCGGCCCCCGCAATTGCAAGGGTCAGGATCACCAGAAAGAGGGTGAGAAGGGCAAAGAGTGGTATGGGCCCCGGATGACCTGAGGCGATGCCAGCGACAACGACCCAGACTGCCCATGCAACGATCGCAACGAGCGGCGGAATTGCGAAGCGCAGCCGGCTCCGGGAGATAGACTCGTAAAGGCGGTGGAAAGCCGATGTATTCATATGAGGCATTTATTACTCCATGTCGTTAAAGTACAGACTTTATATGTTTAACTGATTATCAGACGCTTCATTACACTGTGCACTCACTGCCAGCACAACACCCGCACTCACCAGCAGCATCGCCAAAAGCGCGGAGAGTGCCCGCATTCCAATGTTTCCGTTCATTTCTTTCCTCCGATAACCACCCCGGAGGCAAAAGAGGCACAACCTTAAGTACATGGAATGCGAACCACTCTTTCGCCTTCGGGCAGTGGGGGGTTCACCCGGCCTTGCACGGATGGGGTGAGCCTCCGCCGTTTTGCGAATGCCGTTTTGAGCCTCCGCACAAGGACATGGGCGTCGGTTTACTTATATATTCTGTCCTATTTCTTTACACGTCCGTCGGCTGTTTGCAGAAGTGGGGCGATCGATCCCGCCCTGAGGGATGCGGATACAGGAGATAGGTCGTTCTCGCGGTGATGGAGATCGTGTGGTCTACGCCGTGGGGACCCGCAATGGGTTGGGAACCGAGGTTCGAAAAGCCGCCGGGCTTCGCTGTGTGACTTCCCCACAGGGGAAGGAGCCGGAACATCGAAGATGTGACTTGCGACGATTCGTGAGTGCGACGAACAACGTCCGGAGCTTGAGCACCGCGAAGAACACGAAGAGGGGACAGTTTGATCCCCTACCCGATCAACTTCACCAGCCCGTGCCGGGGCTCGAACACCTCCCCGCCCCGTTTCAGCTGCTCGAGGGTGTGCTCGACCTTATCGCGGGAGAAATCCTGTCGCGTCAGGATCTCCCCACATTCCGCATGTCCTCCGTCATGAATAGTATTTTTCGTACTCCTTCCCCAGCAATCGTAGAATCTTCTGCAACTCCTCATTCAGGTTCGTCACCCGTTTCACTCTCCTCCCCTCCTCGACCACCACGAACTCCCGCACCCTGCGGAACCGGAAGAACACCCATTTCAACGTGGGCCGCTGCGTCTGTTTCTTCGTCTGGCTGGTCACCGTCTCGCCGGTTCGCTCCAGTTCCCGCCGCAGCCGGAACTCCGTGAGCGCGTAAACGAACAAACAGAGTACCATCACCATCGCCAGCGCCTGGATCCGGGACGTCTTCTTCAAAAAGACCTCTGCGACCCGGAACGACTTATCCTTCAGGAACCGAAACCCGCGTTCCACCGCCCCCTGTCTCTTGTAGTTGGCGAGCAGTTCGTCGGCTGACAGCGCTGGATCGTTCGTTGCCAGGACAAACCTCCCGAGGATCCGCCGTTCCTCGGCAAGAACCGCAGGGTTGTGCTCGATCTCCGCTGTAATCTTGTACGACACCTGGACCGGCTCCCCGTTCTTCGGCCTCCCCCGTTTCTTCTCCTGCTTGCGGGTGATCGTGGCGATGTCAAGGTTACGGAACTGGTATCGCGGATGCTTGTTGAGCCAGATCTCGGCTGCCATACGCGCATCCGGTTCACAGGCAAACTCCCGGGCACAGAGTTTTCGGAGAACTATCCGCGTCTGATCCAGGCTCTTCGCCAGGTTCTTCTCGAACGTCTTCTCCTCCTGCTCGTACATCGGGACCGACCGATACAGAACCCATTTCTGCCGGATCCCGGCATATTCGCTGAAATGCTCCCGATAACTGTAGCGGTCGTCGGTA
>DANY01000042.1:0-24030 GCA_002501655.1 Methanoculleus sp. UBA303 | reverse complement strand
AAGAGCGGAACCCCATACTGGTTCGAGGCCATCCCGAGGACAAACCGTTTGAGATCCCACCGGCCATCCTTCGGATGGCCGTAGGTGATCTCGATCTCGCCCACATCGAGCTCAGCCTCATACGCCCCGGTGACGCTGAAGTTGGTGGTGTCGATGTGGATACAGTGAGAGCCGAAGTCGGTCGGAAGAAGACATGTTGCGACGATCTCGTTGAAGAGCTCGGTTGGGCCGTAGGCAGCGATCGCGTCCAGAGTTCGGCCGAGCACGTCGTCGTTGAGGTGGTCCCGCGTGATGCCCTCGCCGAGGAGGCGTTCGACGGCGATGTCATCGAAGAAGTCGGGAAACAGGTAGAGACGACGTTCGATGAACCCGAGACCGTTGAGAACCATGGCCTTGAGCACCTGAGAATCCCACATTCCCATACTTTTAGGCTGCCCAACTTACGTGGTCACGTAATTTTTCACTTCCGGGAGGATGGCGAAGGCATCAAGAATTGTCCGCTGTTTCTTCCCGATCTCGGTGATCAGATCCTTCTCCCCGGGTAGGATCAGCCACCGAATATTCTCGAGGGTCAGGAACACCCGCTCCAGGGAATACTTCTTCACCAACCCTGTCGTCTGCAGTTGTTTCTGAAGATGCATGCGGAGGAGCAGACTCAGGAACGAGATAAACAGGAGACCGCACAACGATTCCTGCCGTTTCACATTGAGCGGCAGGAGGTCCAGATCGTTCTTGAGCATATCGAAGGATCGCTCCACCAGATCCCGACTGCGGTACAGGGATAGGCACTCGTCCCAGGTAAATTTGCCCTGATAGAGCAGAATGGTCAACCCCATCTTATGCACCCGTTGCGTCACTGCCTTCTCCCGGACGGTAATGTGGAGCCTGTTATCGGCGGTCTTCCAGGAGAGATACGGGGCATAGATCCCGGCATGTTTCTCAACCACTTGCTTCGGCTTCAGGTAGGGCTTGAGCTCGATACTCTCCAGATAGTCGATAGTTTCGCGAAGCTTTCGGTAAAAACGTTCTCGTTCGTCTTGTTCGCGCTGGGGGCTATAGTAACCATACCCCGAGAACTGGATTCCCTCGATCATCAGCTCCACCGGTTCGACAAACACTGTCTTCTCCTTGAACAGGTGCAGGTTTTGGGAGCGAGCAATTGTCCGCCGAATCTTGGAGAGCGCCTGCTTCACCGCCTTAAAGATCCGCGATGCAGGCATGATGAAGGAGATCTGCTTCTCTGCCAGTGCTGTCAGGTTAGTACCGGAGCAGAACCCTCGGTCCATGATGAGCGTAGAACCGGTGACACCCAGTGCCGGGAGCTTTTCCAGGGTGTTGTGCAGGGTGGATACGTCGACGATGCTGCCGGGATATAGGTCATACATGAGGGGGATCCCCCGGTCTCTGTCAACGATCAGAGACATATTCACCTGGGGCAGATGATAGCCGTCTCGGTTATGGCCGTATTCGAAGAACGAGAGGGTCGAGGTGTAGGAGGAGAGAGACGTGATATCATAGAACAGGGTTGCCTGCGGGGAGAGTTCGGTGACCAGATCCTGGAAAAACCGGAACGGGATGGCATCTTGACCGATTTTTACGAGCAGATTACTGAGATACTGCGATGAGAGCGGGGTATCGGGATACTTGTGGGCGAGGATCGTGCTTTGATACCAGGATGCAACCTGGTGCATCGCCAGCGGGCGGATCGCCCGGTTGTAGACGAGGGTGAGAACGACGCGCACCTCATCCGGGGAGAGATACCGTGCCAACCGCTGCTCAAGATCATAGGTTTCACTGGCAGCAAAGCAGGGCAGGAACTCGCCATAACTCAGAGCTGCCTTCGGGACACCGCTAACATCTCTGACGCGCACCGGATGGCCATCAACAGCTTTCCCCAGATATCGACTGTGCTGCCGGGTTCGCTTGGATGCCTTGTCGTAATAGTAGGTGATCTCGTAGAGATAATCAGTGCCGTTGATCGTTTTGGTCCTGACAACCGTTCGCATCTAATAATATAATTAGGCTGCCTGATATAAAGATCTTTCCATTGACCATTTGGAAAAAGAAGCACATTCTATCTGGGGATCCATCGTGGCAGCCTAAGTCGGGGGAATGTGGGGTGAATACTCCCATAGCGTTCGATTCTGCGAAGAACGTAAAGAGGATCGCCATGATCACGGCGACCCAGAGGTAATACAGGAATACGCCGCAGACTACGCCTACGATACCCATGAGTTTTCCCGATTTTCTCTGTGTTTCTGCAGTCATTTCTATCACAGGGGTTCGTCAGGGGTTTTTGGTTCCGGGTTCATCCTGGACCTGCATCGACTTCATCGTAACCGGAGGAGGATCGGGATGACCTCATGGGAAATCAAGTATTTTTCGTGATTTTTTGACTGATGACCCGGATAATGATGCTTGCGAATAAGAGGGCAAAAAATAGCCACTGTCTGGGGGAGTCATAATGGCCGCTTTGTGTATATTCGTAATAGTTTGCGATGAGAAGAATTACTGCAAGAACGAGTACCAGTTTCCATAGTAGCGGCAGATAATTGCGAATCATAATCACCACAAAAATAATAGGATGTTTAAATGTATATATAGTCAACCTCTACAAGTATGGGGGCAGAGGGATGCGGTTCGGGAACAAGCCAGATATCGAGGTAACAATCCCCTGGTTCGAAATCGTAGTGATCAGGTATAGCTTGGAGAGCCACAGCCACTAAAGTGAGAATTACTCCGGGTACCACACCGAAAAGCATAGCAATTGCTGCAAGAGCAGCAGTGCCCCACATAAGATCGCTATACTTCACATCATTGAAAACTAAAGTCGATCCTGATGGGGCCAGACTCGGGAAGTCAATCTTTGTTTTATCACTTGTTAGACCAATACTGCTTACTCTAAGATCATTGATATCAGGACTCTCGGTTTTCGGGAGGGTCACTATATCGCTTGACGCCTTTACAACTCCGTTTTTAACCACCATTTGCTCAATTTTGAGTGTGATAGCATCGGAGCTTTCCGAGACCACTTGTGCATCGATTACTGAACGGTAGTTTGTACCAACCGATTCGATACGGTAAGAACCATTTTCTGAGTAATGGCCATTAACTTGCTGGTCTGCGTAAATTCGCTCAAATTTTCCGCTGATCCCTGATTCTGCATCGAATTTGACGTTTCCATTAAAGAAAATCGTGTCTCCAACTTTCTTGTAGTCGCACAGTTCTGTGTCAATGCTGTTTACTTTTATACCCATGTTTTGCAGCAATTCTTCTTCAAAGTGCTTTTCACTCTGTGCAGCCACCGCAGGCACCATCGCGACACTCACCAGCAGCACGGCGAGGAGCGTGGAGAGTGCCCGCATTCCAATGTTTCCGTTCATTTACCTTCCTCCTATAACATCCCCGGAGGCAAAAGAGGCACACATTTAAGTACACAGAGCGCGTACGTTCTCTTTGCCTCCGGGCATGCGGGGCGCGTCATCCGGTCGTCAACCAGGGATGGGCAGCCCCACACCTTTTGCGGACGCCGCTCTGAAGCATCCACACAATGACATGAGCGGCGATCTATTTAGAAATTCTGTCAGATTCATTTACACGTTCGCAGATATTTGCCGAAAGTGAACGGAGAGAACCCTCCCCGGAAGACGAGGGCACAGGAGAGAACCCATTCTCACGGCGGTATATGCCGTACAGGGCACAGCAGCCTCTGACTGCCGCACTTGCGCGCGCCCTGCACCCGAAGTACTGGGTTCTGTCGATGGACAGGCAGGCCTGCCGGCCGATTGCATAAACTGTATCAGCCATGAGAGACAGTACCTTCAACCCGTACAAAAACCCGTCGAAACCAGAACGCTCCTATCCGGAGGTCCCATGAAAAAGAGCCAGATTGTCATCTGGAGCATTCTCATCGCTCTCGTCTTCGTGCACTATTTCTACATGCCCGAACAGCCCGAGGTCACCAGAGGAGAGATGCATATCTCTTTCGACTCCCGGGAGTGCCGACCCGACCTGGTTGACCTCTGGAATACGCTTGTACAGGAGCAGGCGTTTTCGAACGAGTCGGCCGTGCTCATCCAGCTGAACCAGTATATCGACAAAGACGGAACAGTGCAGTGCACCGAACTCCACTGGATCGGCTATGTAGACGGGGAGGAGCACGCGTACGAGGTATATGTCCACCAGAGCGGCAACGTATATTATAACGACCAGATATTTGACTTCCCCATGCAGGGGGTACATCCCCTCGCCATATTACGCGAGGTCGACAGGATCGAGTTTGACGATCTCACTCACGGAGAATACAATATAACGCTCACGACGTTCATACACGACGGTCCAATGACCTACAACAAAACCAACGGCGACCTGTACGCCTTCGTGGACGGGTCGCTTCGTCCCCTGAAGGAGGCCACGTTCTCTTCCGAAGCATCCCGGCATATGATCGAGATATTCCCGGAGATCGGGCAGTCGGGCGGGATTACGACCGCAGAGAGCATATCGGATCATATCATCCTCTTCCCCGAGCAGGAGATCGCCCGGGCCGACTCCGTCGTCCATGCATGACGTGCAGGCGGCGCCCGGAGACTCTGAACGCATCCTCGATAAGCCACGGGGTGATCCGGGAAAAGGGGCAAACGGTGTAGTTATGGAGAACTGCCGAACGGCAATCAGATACCGGTGTCGGACACACGCCCCCCGGCGAACGCAGGCTTCCACGATCCGTGGGCTTGTACACACTCCTTCGCATCGGCGCAGAGGTAGTAGCGTACGAACCGTCCTTTCTTCTCGTCTCTGACAATACCGTCCCGAAGCAGCGGTTTCATATGCCAGGTGACGTTCGCGCCCGACATTATGAGCCGGGACGCGATCTCTTTTCTCGTGCTTCCCGGGTGTTGCAAAACGATATTGAGTATCCGACTCTTTGACTGCTCGTTGAGATATCCCGCCACCTTTCGTTCCAGACCGGGACAGGTGCCCGTGTCGACGTAATATCTCATGCCTCTGCAGTTCGGCTCGGGGACGACTGTTCCCATCCTGCATAACATCTCTACGTGGTAGCGGAGGGTTCCGATATTCATCCCGAGCAACCGGGAGAGAGAACTTGTATTGATTCCCGGATTATCGCGTATGCACAGGTACGCTGCATTCCGGGTTTCGTTCTCAAGGACGTTATTGTGCAGGACCCTCTTATGGCCGAAATGCAGCCATGCAAGCAGCGAGAATACAAGCTGCATCGGGACAAAGAGCGCCGGAACGAATACGGATACGAGTCCAAGAATAACAATATCCAGGGGGATATTCCAGACGTACACCGGCATCAGATCCAAAGGCACTTTCTCCGGATATGCGCCCTGAACGGCAGTAGCACATGCGGCAGACGGCAGCAGTGCGAGGCAGAATATGACCAGAGCAATTCCGGCAATCCGCACCCGCGTGACCATGGGTTTACATAAAACCGGTATCAATAAAAAGATTTGGTTTGGTAGGAGTTCGGCTTTGTTGAAAGCATGTGAGAGGTAATCATTTAAGCATAAGCATTGCAATTCAAAATATACGGAATGGTTCCTGTCACACTCTCGCCATACACTTTAAGTCTCCAGGTACCTGATGCAGGGCTGCTTATATCTATGCGGATCCGTCCATCCAGACGTCCACCATAATTGTCATGGTACGAACCATACAGGCTCCCATCCGGTCTGTAGATCTCCAATCTCAGGGAGTGGTCCGGGGTAAACCAGTTTAAGTAAACATTCAGTAAGGACATACCGGCTGGTACATTGAGCAGATGAGTATCAGTCTCCCCCTGCGTGATCGTAAAATACTCACGGGTTTCATACCAGTCCGCCTGCGAGAGAAGTCCCGCGACTCCGTCATTTTCGTTTCCGATACCTGTAGCTGAAACCACCGGCACGATGAAGGCGACGACGGCCAGAAGTCCTATGATGCGGCTGATCTTCATCAGAATCCACCGATGAGACATCGGAAGACCTCCGTATAAAAATTCTGTCCAATTTCTTTACACGTTTTATATACGCAAGCAGTACATCGATCTCGGCGCGTGAGAGATCACCCGAGCGTCTCCGGAATAGCACGTAGAATCACGGGCATTTCGCCAGGAATCGTCCACTCCGCACCTTTCTGAAGGACAAGCACAATGCGGGAAAGGTGTTGCGCGGAATATTAAACCCCACCTCAAGGGGTTTTCCCGAAAAATAACCGTTGAAGCAAGAGATTACTCACGATGGAACAAGGGCTCTTTCTCCAACAAAACCCGAACGTGTAAATAATTTGCATATGTTATCGGTTAATGTAAAGAGTGCCACCGGCTAACCCACTCCTCTCCTCTTCATTGTTCTCTCCCGGGCAGGTTCCTGCCCGGCACCGTACCCCCCAGCAGGTGATCCGGCATCATCCCGATCACCCTGCACTCAGCGCGTGGTCACCCCATTCATGGGCTCGGCGGTGAACATCGCGCTCCCGACAATCGCCGCAGAGTTCGCTCTCGACGCCGTCTCGCTCAGTCTCGTGGCCTCCTCGTACCTCCTCGCGACCGCGATCTTCCTCGTCCCGCTCGGGCGGTGTGCCGACATCTACGGGCGCAAACTCGTCTTCACCCTCGGCGTGGTTGTCTTCACCGCATCGGCCCTGCTCTCCGCGCTCGCGACATCGGGGCTCGAGCTCATCCTCTTCCGGTTCCTCGAGGGTGTGGGAAACGCCATGATCTACGGCACCGGCATCGCCATGATAACGTCAGTCTTCCCCCCCGAGGAGCGGGGGCGGGCCCTCGGGATCAACGTCACCGCAGTCTACGTCGGCCTCTCCATCGGGCCGTTCCTCGGCGGTTACCTCACCGGGTTCCTCACCTGGCGGAGCATCTTCCTCACGAACATCCCCCTCGGCATCTACATCGTCTACCAGATTCGCCGCCATCTCACGAAAGAGTGGGCCGACGCACGCGGGGAGCGGTTCGACATCGTCGGTTCGGTCTTCTACAGCGCGATGCTTCTTTCTGTGATGTACGGGTTCTCGCACCTCCCCGGGATCGGCGGCGTTGCAGCAATCGTCGCCGGGGTCCTGCTCTCCGTGGTCTTCTACGCCTGGGAGACCCGGACGCCGGACCCGATCCTCGACATCCCGCTCCTCGCATCGAACCGGGCGTTCGCCTTCTCGAACCTCGCCGCCCTGATCAACTACGGCGCGACGTTCGCCGTCGGGTTCCTCCTCTCCCTCTACCTCCAGGTGGTCAGGGGGCTCGACCCCGGCACCGCGGGACTCGTCCTGATCACGCAGCCGGTCATCCAGGCGCTCTTTGCCGCCCCCGCCGGGCGGCTCTCCGACCGGGTCGAACCGCAGTACGTCGCCTCGGCGGGGATGGCGCTCACCGCCGTCGGCCTTGCCCTCCTCACGTTCCTGACACCTGTAACCCCGATAGGGTACATCGTCGCGAGCCTCGTCCTCCTCGGGTTCGGGTTCGCCCTCTTCTCCTCCCCGAACACCAACGCCGTCATGACCTCGGTCGACCGGTCCCTCTACGGCGTCGCGTCCGGGATGCTCGCCACCATGCGGACGACCGGGATGATGTTCTCGCTCGGGTTCGTCACCGTCATCTTCGCCGTCCTCATCGGCACCACCCAGATCAGGGCCGAAGCTCTGGCCCCTTTCATGATGAGCCTCCATGTGGCGTTCACCGTCTTTACCATCTTCTGCACCCTGGGCATCTTCGCCTCGCTTGCCCGCGGCAGGGTGCGCGGGTGACCGCCGCCCCTCACTCCGCGACGCAGTAGATATAGTAGATCCGCCGACCATCTCTCGTAACAACATCTACCCCGTGCACCTCGTTCTCGAACCCGGGGAAGCGGGTATCAAACTCCTGCAGGGAGACGAGGTGATCGACAACGGCCTGTGTGGCCGGGCCGCACCGCTCGCCCGGCATGATGACCGGAATGCCGGGCGGATAGGGGACGACCATCACGGCGACCGTCCTCCCCTCAAGTTCGCTCGCGGGCACCGCCGTCACCTCGCCCCGCACCAGGCGGCGGTAGGCCTCCGCCGGCGTCATCGCGGGCTCGGGCAGCGTCGCGTAGACGTTCCGGACGACGTCGGTGATCGACTCACCCTTCAGGTAGCCGTGCATCTCCCGGCAGAGGTCGGCGAGCCCCCGTCCGGCATACCGGGCGGGGTGCTCCCGCACCAGGTCGGGGAAGACCTCCTCGAGCGGGCTGTTGCGGTCGTAGAGGGCCTTGAACCGGAAGAGCTCCGCAAGCAGCGTACCGGACTTGCCCTTGGTTATCCCGAGCGTGAAGAGGACGAGGAACGAGTAATACCCGGTCTTCTCGACGACGATCCCGCTCTCCCGGAGGTACTTCGTGACGATCCCCGCCGGTATCCCCCGGTCATCCATGCTCCCGCCCGGCCCGATCCCGGGGGTGAGGATGGTCACCTTGATAGGGTCGAGCATGGCGTAGCCCTCCTCGATACCGGGAAACCCATGCCAGATATCGTGGGGATTTAAGAGCCAGCAACCGGCATGGTTCCGGAGCAGCAGGTCGTCCGCCTCTCCAAGCGGCCTCTCCGTCTCCTGGTCCATGATGCAGTCGGGCTGCCAGACGGTGAACCACCAGTAGTCCTCCTCGGGGAGGGGGCTCTCACGGATCTCCTCGGCCACCGTCACCATCTTCTTCCGGAATACAATCGCTTCCTCGATCGCCTCCTCGATGAGGAACCTCCCCGAGTGCCCGGCCATCATCCTGGCAGCGACGTCGAGCGATGCTATGATGGTATACTGGGGGGAGGTGGAGGTGAGCATCATGAACGCCTCGTTGAACCGCGGGTGGTCGACGGGCCCCTGGCCCTGCCTGACGTGAAGCATCGAGCCCTGCGAGAAGGCGGCGAGGACCTTATGGGTCGACTGGGTGGCAAAGACCGTCGGGCCGACCCCATCGGTTCTGTGCATACCGAATCTCCCGGCGTAGAGAGGATGGAATCTCGCGTAGCCGAACCACGCCTCGTCGAAGTGGAGATACGGGACAACGTCCCGCAACTGCTCCTCGATCCGCTCTGCACTGTAGCAGATCCCATCGTACGTGGAGTTCGTGATCACCGCCATCCTGACCGTCTGCAGTCCAGGGTCTTCTACAAGCGGACAGGCCCGGATCTTCTCCCTGATGACCTCAGGAAGGAACTCGCGGCTGTGGATGGGCCCGATGATCCCGTACTCGTTCCGGGCCGGTATGAGGTAGATGGGGACGGCACCGGTCATGATGATCGCGTGCATCACGGACGCATGACAGTTCCGGTCGACGAGGACGATGTCGCCGGGGGTGACGGTCCCAAGCCAGACGATCTTGTTCGCGGCCGACGTGCCGCCGGTGACGAAGTAGGTCCGGTCGGCCCCGAAGACCTCCGCGGCCTTCCGTTCCGCCTCTCCAACGACACCGGAGTGATCCAGGAGCGAACCGAGCTCCGGCACCGAGGCCGAGAGGTCGGCCCTGAGAGCGTTCTCGCCGAAGAACGAGTAGAAGATCCGGCCGGCGGCGCTCTTGAGGAACGCGACGCCGCCCATGTGCCCCGGCGTATGCCAGGAGTACTTATACTCCTCGACATAGTCCATAAGCCCCTGGAAGAACGGCGGGAGGACGTCGGCGAGGTAGTTCTTTGCCGCCCGCTTGATATGGCCGGCGATGAAGCCGGGGGTGTCCTCGAGTTTCCATATGTAGCCGTCGATCCGGGATATGACGCCGAGAGGTATGGCAGAGATCGCCAGCTTCTCGGTGTTTAAGAATATCGGGACCTTCGGGTTGCGCTCCCTTATGAGGGTGATGACGTCTCGCGCGGTGAGCATGCCGTCCGCGGCCTCGGGAGTGAGTTCCCAGTCGATGATGATGCAGCTCACATGCGGGTGCGAGAGGAATGCGTGGACCCCGTCACGGGCGGTCAGGGCCTCGATGACGGGGAAGTCCTCATCTTTCAGTTCTTTCACGATCTCCCGCGACGCCCGGCCCTCCGCGGTATCCGAGTGCAGTTCGTCGTCGATGAAGAGAACGGGAAACTCCTCCAGGTAATCCATACGGTCATACTCCTGGATGGTACTCTTCGAGGGACTCTTTAGAATGTTTTGGTCCGGGCGGGGGATGGAGGGGGTACGGGTATCCCACCCCGTGAGGGGAGGAGACAGACTGCCTTCCCGATGGCGATAACCCCGCTGCCCGGGGGATATACCGGAGAGGGGGAGATCCGGAAAAGGACTGTGAACAGCCTTTCCTGGATATCGCCATGTGCTGCCCCTGCCCCGCAGGAAGGGGGATGGAGCGCGAAGCGCAGGGGGGGTGGGGGCTATCGGGAGAGCCCGTACGCGACAGAGACAGGGGAGGCGGGCCCCCCTCCCCGTCGGCCCCTCCCCCAATGGCGATACTCCCACGGTCCACTGTACGGGGAGATACTGGAGAAGGGATGGGTCTCTGGCTCGCTTCCCGGACACGGCTTTCCACCGGATATCGCCACGCACTGCCCCCGCCCCCTTGAGGGCGGGGGAGGAGCGCCGAAGGTGCGGGTGGGGTGGGGGATTATAGAAGAGTCTTATGGGGCAGAGACAGGGAGAGCCGTACGCGACAGAGACAGGGGAGGGGAGCGGGCCCCCCTCACCCGAGTTCGAACGACGTCACGCCGAAGATCTCGTCGAGAGGCAGGCCGGGGACCGCCTTCGTGTAGATCCGTGCCGTCTCAAAGACGGGGACCATCCCCTGCCGGCGGGCAAGCGCCACAGCGGCAGCGTTCGGTTCCGGCGTATCGATGTAAACCGGCTCGCCCGGCACCTGCGCGGAGAGAGCAAGGAAGATATCCTCCGCAACATCCGGTGTATCCGCAAAGAGGGGTCCGATCTTGTTGCCGTGATGGCACCTCCGGATGACGCCGTATCCTGCTATCTCGCCGTCTTCTGTGAGCACCGCCCGGCCCCGGGTTCCTTCCTGCCGGATCCAGGCCGCGAGAAAGCGAGGGCGCGGCGCCGGGAAGTGCCGGGCGTCGTATGCGGCGAGCGGTTCAAACGGCACCGCGGCGATATCAACCGGCCCTTCAGGCTCATTGCCGCCACCGGTGCCCTCGAACCGGATGTTCCTGTAGGCAAGGGAGAACCCCGACCGCGTGCGGTACTTCTCCAGCATCGCGAGGACACCGTCGCCCCCGATGTTCCGGTTCCCGGCGTGGGCCATGCCCGCGGCAAACAGCCTGCTCCCGTAGCCCCTGTTCCGGTATTCGGGCCTCAGGATGTACAGGCCGGCAAAGGCAAACGCCTCACTGTAGTTGACGACTGAGACCGACCCTACCGGCGCGCCGTCGAGTTCGGCGATGAAGAACCCCTCCGGATCGGCGGCATAGAAGGCCTCCGCATCGGAAACCCCCGGGTTCCATCCTTCTCGCTCCGCCCAGCCGACGGCGGCCTCGACCTCCTGCCGCCTCATCGTCCTCACGGCAAATCCATCTGTGCTCACGCTGATCTCCGTTATGCGGTAAGTGTTCCTCCCATTTGAGGATATCCGGAAGACGATACGAGAGTGAAACCTTCAGTCAGGGCTCCGGATGGCTTCGATCTCACCGGGAGGCGATACTTGCCCACCACCGGAGCATCGGGGCACTGTAGGGGGCTGAAGATCGAAAGATGTTCCGGTTTGGCGACCTTTATATACGGAAACGGCTATCTATCACTGATGACAGGCGAGGACTCAAATCCACCGATGGTCTGTCTGGGATTCGATATTCACTATCCCTGTTATCTCAATCCCAATTTTCAACCTGATGTGGTAAAGGGAAAGAGAAACGCGAAAGACAGTTACTTTAACCCGAACACGAAGGAAGACCTGGGACGGGTCATCGACCGCTCTTTCCGGCCGGCGACGGAGATCCTCCTCGATCTCCTCGATGGCGGGTTTACGTGTGCCTTCAGCATCTCCGGAGTGATGGTGGAGCACCTTGAACGATGGTATCCGGAGACGCTCGAACTCCTGTCCCGTGCGGCAACCCACCGGAACGTCGAAGTCCTCGCAGAGACCTACTACCATAGCGTCGCCGGACAGTTCGCCGACCTCGCGGAGTTCGAGGACGAGATCCTCATGCACCGGGACCTGATGAAGGAGCACTTCTCGGTCGCGCCGACCACATTTGCCCATACCGACTACCCCATCACCCCCGCCACCGCAGAGGCGCTTGCCCGGGCCGGAATTCGGGCGGCCATCATCGAGGGGAACGGAGAGCCCGCCCTGGAGAGGGGCCCAAACCACACCTACACCTACCGGGGCCTCCCGGTCCTCGTCACCCACTGCGATCTCTCCGACGACATCGCCGTGCGGTTTCCCTGGAGAGAGTGGGACCGGTGGCCGCTGATGGCCGACCGTTATGCAGAGTGGCTCGCCGTATCCCCCGGCGACTGCATCACGCTCTTTCTCGACTATCGCATCTTCGGGGACGTCATCGGCTCCGAGACAGGCATCCTCGAGTTCCTGCGTGCGCTCCCGTCCGCCCTCGCCGAAGAGGGGATACAGACTGTGCACCCATCAGACGCCGCCCGGCTCTCGCCGCACGGGGATATCGGGGAGACCACCGTGCCGGGAGGCCCGCAGAGCCAGCAGAGGACCATCCTGCAGCAGTCCGCCCTCGAAGCAGTCGAGGAGGCCGGAGGTCTGGTCGCGGACCCGGCGGTCTGGCGCTGCCTTCTTGAGACCGACCATATCCGCAGGATGGCCATGCGCTCGCCCTCGTGCGGAAAACCGCTCCACGCCGTCAGCCACCAGGCGACCTACGACTACTTCGCCTCGTTTATGCGGATCCTCTCGCACGCCGAGGAACAGTCTGCAGCCAGCGCTCGATCCCCCAAATCCGCTCTCGCGCTCCGGTGCGTCCCCCCCGATAAAGCGTTCTATTTCTCATCGCATGATCGGCCGGCCGGGTACGCCGCCCACAGCCTCCAGGAACTCGCAAACATGCTCGAGTTTGCCCCGGACGACGTCATCCGCTACCATGTGGAACGGGAGGACTTTTACCGGTGGATCGACCAGGTCATCGGCGATACGAAACTGGCGGGGAAGGTCCGGGGAGTCTCCCACCGCCGTAAACTCCAGTTGACCATTCAGAAGAGGATCGGCAAGCTATGGAAACGCTTAAGTTAGCATTCTTCTGCTGGGAGTCACTCCACTCATCGTTCAAGGTGGGGGGTCTTGCTCCGGCGGCGACCCACCTCGCCGAGCACCTCGCCCGGAGGGGGCATGAGGTCCACTTCTTCACGCGGGGAGAGCCCGGAGATGCAGTGATCAACAACGTCCACTACCACTACTGCCTGCCTTTCGGCGACAACATCATCGAGTACTGCAGGACCATGAGCAACATGCTCGTGGACGCTTTCCGCGCCTGCGACACCCCGGCGTTCGATATCCTCCACTTCCACGACTGGCATCTCGTCGAGGCGATGCATACCCTCCGCGACCGAAACACCGTCCTCTCCTTTCACTCCACCGAGTACGGGCGGCACGGGGGGAACTTCGGCGGCTGGCGGGAGTTTCAGGAGATATCGGGTAAGGAGTGGTACGGCGGCTACATAGCAAAGGCGGTCACGACCGTCTCAAACTCGACGAAGACCGAGGTGATGTGGCTCTACAACGTCCCCGAATGGAAGGTCACCGTCATCCCGAACGGTATCGACCCCGATGCCTACCATCTCATGGTCGACCCGGGCGAGGTGAAGAAACACTACGGCATCCACCCGCTCGCGCCCGTCGTCCTCTTCGTCGGGCGTCTCACCTACCAGAAGGGGCCTGACCTTCTCATCCAGGCTATACCCCGGATCCTCGCCACACGCTGGGACGTGCAGTTCCTCTTTGCCGGTACCGGGGATATGCGCGGCTACCTGGAGGGGATGGCGCACGGCCTCCCGGTGCAGTTCCTCGGCTACGTCTCGGACGCGGACCATATCCGGCTCCTGAACGCCTGCGATCTCGTCGCCATACCGAGCAGGAACGAACCGTTCGGCCTCGTCCTTACGGAGGCCTGGAGTGCGGAGCGCTGCGTCGTCGCGACCGATGTCGGGGGACTCTCCGAGAACATCGATAACTACGTAAACGGTATCAAGGTCCCCGTCCGGCCGGACTCGATTGCCTGGGGGATCTGCCACCTCATCGACGACCCGGCCTACATGCAGAAACTCGGGAAGGCCGGCCGCAGGAACGTGATGGAGAAGTTCCGGTGGGACGTCGTCACGGAGAGGACGCTCGGCGTCTACAGGAACCTTCTTGCCGGCGGCCCCTGATCCTGGAGGTGAAACCATGCAACAGGCGCTACCTGATATCACGAGGACCGGGAGCCTCATCACAGACTACGACGTCTACCTCTTCAGGCAGGGGAGCCACTCCCGCCTGCACGACAGACTGGGATCGCACCCCGCCGTCGCCGGCGGCACACAGGGGACATTCTTTGCGGTCTGGGCGCCGAATGCGGTGGAAGTCTCGGTCATCGGGGACTTCAACAGGTGGGAGGCGGGTAAAAATCCGCTCGGTGTGCGGGGCGACGATTCCGGCATCTGGGAAGGATTTATACCGGATATAGGTCACGGAGCACTCTACAAGTACCACGTCAAAAGCAGGTACAACAATTATTCTGTCGAGAAGGGCGACCCTTTCGCATACTTCTGGGAGATCCCGCCGAAAACCGCATCCATCATCTGGGACCTCGCCTATACCTGGCGGGACCGGGCGTGGATGCGGGGCCGCGAGGAGAACAACTCTCCGGACGCCCCGGTATCCATCTACGAGATGCATCCCGGATCGTGGCGGAAAGTGCCGGAGGAGGAGAACCGGTCCCTGAGCTACCGGGAGGCGGCGACCGAGCTCGCCGACTACATGCTTGATGTCGGGTTTACCCACGTCGAGTTCCTCCCCATCATGGAGCACCCGTTCTATGCCTCCTGGGGCTACCAGACGCTCGGTTACTTCGCTCCCACGAGCAGGTACGGCATCCCCCAGGACTTCATGCATCTCGTCGACTACCTCCACCAGCGCGGGATCGGGGTGATCCTCGACTGGGTGCCGTCTCACTTCCCCGCCGACGGCTACGGGCTCTCCTACTTCGACGGCACCCACCTCTACGAGCACGCTCTCCCGGGCCAGCGCTACCATCCCGAGTGGAAGAGTTATATATTCAACCTCGCGAGAAACGAGGTCCGGTCGTTTCTTGCAAGCAGCGCCCTCTTCTGGCTCGAACGCTACCACGCGGACGGCCTGCGGGTCGATGCGGTCTCCTCGATGCTCTACCTCGACTACGCACGGAGCGCCGGGGAATGGACGCCCAACGTCTACGGCGGGAGGGAGAACCTCGAGGCTATAGAGTTCCTCCGGAAGGCGAACGACACGGTCCACGCAAACTTCCCGGACGTGCTCGTCATCGCCGAGGAGGCGACCTCCTGGCCGGGGGTGACCGCCCCGACCGCGACCGGGGGGCTCGGGTTCGACCTGAAGTGGAACATGGGCTGGATGCACGACACCTTGGACTACTTCGTGCTCGACCCGGTCTTCCGGAAGTACCGACCCGACCTCCTCACGTTCAGCATATGGTACGCGTTTCGGGAGCGCTACGTCCTCCCCCTCTCGCACGACGAAGTCGTCCACGAGAAGAATTCGCTCGCAGGAAAGATGCCCGGCGACGAGTGGCGGAAACGGGCGAACCTCCGCCTCCTCTACGGGTATATGTTCACGCACCCGGGAAAGAAACTCCTCTTCATGGGGGCTGAGTTCGGGCAGTGGTCGGAGTGGAGCCACGATGCCGGGCTTGCGTGGGACCTCCTGCAGTATCCTTCCCACCGGGGGATCCTCCGGTGGGTCACCGACTTAAACCGGCTGTACCGGCGGGAGCCCGCCCTCCACGAGCGGGACGCCGACCCCGGGGGGTTCGAGTGGGTCGACTTCTCGGATGTGGAGAAGAGCGTCGTCAGTTACCTGCGGCGGGGGCGGTCGGCCGACGACGTCGTCCTCGTTGCCTGCAACTGCACCCCGGTGCCGCGCTACGGCTACCGGATCGGCGTCCCGTTCGGGGGGTTCTGGAATGAGGTGCTCAACAGCGATGCGGTCGAGTACGGCGGGAGCGGTGTCGGGAACCTCGGTGGGGTGGAGGCGGAGCGGGTCCCGGCGCACGGCCGGCCGTGGTCGCTCCCGCTTACCCTGCCCCCGCTCGGCGCAGTCATCTTCGTTCCCGAGGGGGCGTGACGGTGGACCGCGCCGTCTGCATCCACGGCCACTTCTACCAGCCGCCGCGGGAGAACCCCTGGTCCGGCGGTGTCGAGGTCCAGCGGTCCGCCGCGCCTTACCACGACTGGAACGAACGGGTGACCGCGGAGTGTTACGCTCCAAACACCGCCGCACGCATACTTGATGCGGACGGCCTGATCGCGGAGGTCACAAACACCTACTCGAGGATCAGCTTCACGGCCGCACCGACGCTTCTCTCCTGGCTTGAGAGGCACCGGCCGGAGGTCTACGGAGCGATCATCGAGGCTGACCGGGAGAGCCGGGAGCGCTACGCCGGCCACGGGTCCGCGATCGCCTCCTGTTACAGCCACATCATCATGCCGCTTGCGACCCGGGAGGAGAAACGGACTCAGGTTATCTGGGGGATCCGCGACTTTGCGGCACGGTTCGGCCGGGAGCCCGAAGGGATGTGGCTCCCGGAGACGGCGGTCGATATCGAGTCCCTGGACCTGATGGCGGAGGCCGGGATCCGGTTCACGGTCCTTGCCCCCCACCAGGCCGGGAGGGTGCGGGTGATCGGGGTGGAGGGCTGGACGGATGTCTCCGGCGGCCGGGTCGATACAACGATGCCCTACGTCTGCCGCCTCCCCTCGGGCCGCAGCATCGCTGTCTTCTTCTACGACGGGGCGATCGCCCGCGACGTCGCGTTCGGCGACCTGCTCTCCGACGGGCGGCGGTTCGCCGGGCGGCTGCTCGGCGCGTTCTCCCGGAGGAGAGAGCGCCCGGAACTCGTGCATATCGCGACCGACGGGGAGACCTACGGCCACCACCGCGAGTTTGGGGAGATGGCGCTCGCCTACTGTCTCCGCACCATCGAGGCGCGTCGCGACGCCCGCCTCACGGTCTACGGCGAGTACCTCGACGCGCACCCGCCCACGCACGAGGTCGTCGTCCGGGAGATGACGTCCTGGAGCTGCACCCACGGCGTCGGGCGCTGGCAGGGGGAGTGCGGGTGCCATAGCGGGGCGCACCCCGGCTGGTCGCAGGCGTGGCGCAGGCCGCTCCGGGAGGCGGTCGACATGGTCAGGGATGCCCTCGCCCCCGGATCGGCGGAGGCGCTCGTGGCCCTCGTCAGAGACCCCCGGGAGGTCCGGGACGATGCTGTCGGCCTCGTCCTCGGCCGGTGGTCCGACGAAGCCGCGGCGGCGTTCTTCTCGCGGCACGCCCTCCGCGACCCTTCGCCCGGCGGACGGCGACGGGTGCTTGCCCTCCTTGAACTGGAGCGGCAGGCAATGCTGATGCAGACGAGCTGCGGCTGGTTCTTTGACGATATAACGGAGCCGGGGAGCGTCCAGGTGATGCGGCACGCAAGCCGGGCAATGGACCTTGCCCGGCAGGTCCTCGGGATTGACCTCGAGTCCGCGTTCATCGATATCCTCCGCCGTGCTCCGTCAAACGACCCGGAGTATGCGACCGGCGCTGCGGTCTACGAGGCCCTGGTCCGGCCGGCGGCGGCGACGGACCTCGCCCGGCTCGGGGCAGGGGCAGCCCTCTACGCGCTTTTCGACCTCGAACCCCTCGCGGTCGCGTCGGGGATGTACGCCGTCCGCGGAGACTGGCGCTACCGGTCGGGCGCCGATGGCCGGCAGAGCCTCCTCGGGACCGTCCGTGTGCTATCCCGGGTGACGGGGGAGGAGGCGCTCCTTGACGCGGTCGCGCTCTTTACCGGGATGGACCGGGTCGTCGTCGGCGTGCGCAAGACCGGCGGCGATGAGGCGCTCCACGCGGCGTGGGAGGAGGTGATGGGCCCCGATCCCGCAGGCGCCGTATCCGGGGCCTTTGCCCGCGTCTACACCGCCAACGACCTCTCCGACGAGGAGCGGTGGGCGCTCGCCTGCCGGGTTCTCCCTGGCATCGGGTCGGCCGTCTGCGCTGTCTACCGCGACGCGGCCCCGCTGCTTCGCATGCTCGAGGACCTCGGGATCCCCGAACCGGGGGTTGCCGCCCAGCTCCGGGAGCACGCCTGCACCGAACGGCTGCTCGCGATGCTTGAAGCCGGGTGTCCCGACCCGGACCACTTTTCGGCGCTCGCCGGGGAGATGCAGGCGAAGAACCTCAGACCCGACCTCGCGGCCCTCAGGGAGGCGGCAAGCAGGCGGATCGCGCTCTCTATCGAGGAAGCGGCGGCCCGGCCGGAGGATCCGGCGCCGCTTGAGGAGGTCGTCCGCATCGCCGGGTGTGCGAAAGTTTTTGGGCTCTCGCTCACTCTATGGGAGAGCCAGAACGCCTGTATCGGGATGCGCGGGCAGTATGCCGGGATGCAGGAGCGTGCAGAGGAGGGAGATAGCAGTGCACAGCAGTGGGCAGAAGCCTTCCGGGAGGCGGCGGCATGCCTCGGCGTGCGGGTGACGTGAGGAGGGGAGAAGCATGAACCGACGTGGCAGCGGGGTTCTCCTCCACATCACGTCGCTCCCATCGGCGTACGGCATCGGCGACCTCGGGCCCGCGGCGCACCGGTTCGTGGACCTCATCGCCGGGGCAGGACAGCGCTACTGGCAGATCCTCCCCCTCAACCCGACATGCCCGGGCTTCGGCAACTCACCCTACCAGAGCACATCGGCGTTTGCCGGAAACACCTGGCTCATCAGCCCCGAGCAGATGGTCATCGACGGTCTCCTTCCCCCGGAGGAGATAAGGGACCCGCCCGGCTTCCCGGGGGACCGGGTTGACTACCAGGCGGTCCTCGACTACAAAAATGGCCTCTTCGACCGGGCGTTTGAGCGGTTCAAAGAGCACGGGGGGGACTTTCATTACAAGGAGTTTGCGGCCGCGAACGTCTCGTGGCTCGACGACTACGCCATCTTCGTCGCCCTCAAGGACCGGTTCCCTGGGAAGGCCTGGGGCGATTGGCCGTCCGGGATCCGGGACCGGCACGAGGAGGCGCTGCGGAAGCACGGCACCGAACTTGCTGACCGGATCTTCCGGGAGAAGTTCCTCCAGTATGTCTTTGACCGCCAGTGGAAGGTGCTCAAGAACCATTGCCACGAGCGCCGCATCCAGGTCATCGGGGACCTCCCAATCTACCTCACCTACGACAGCGTCGACCTCTGGGCGAACCCGGGACTCTTCAAACAGGACGAGTATAAGAAGCCGGCCGTTGTTGCGGGGGTTCCACCCGATATGTTCAGCGCGACAGGGCAACTCTGGGGAAACCCGGTCTACAACTGGGATGCGCACCGGGCGCAGGGATTCGCGTGGTGGGAGAGCCGGATCGACCGCACCCTCGCCCTCGTCGACCGGGTGCGCCTCGACCACTTCCGGGGGTTTGTGCAGTTCTGGGAGGTGCCGGCCGGGGATACGACTGCACAGAACGGGCGCTGGGTCGATGCACCCGGCCGGGACCTCTTCACCCTGCTTCACGCGGGCAGGTCGTGCCTCCCCATCATCGCCGAAGACCTCGGCTACATCACCTCAGACGTCCACGAGATGATGGCCCATTTCGGGTTCCCGGGGATGAAGATCCTGATCTTCGGCTTCTCCGGCGACGTCGCAAGGAATCCTCACGCGCCCCATAACATAACGAACGGGTGCGTCGCCTACACGGGGACGCACGACAACAACACGGTCAGGGGGTGGTTCGAGCATGAGGTCTCCGACGACCAGAAGAACCTCCTATTCCGCTACATCGGGGGACCGGTCGGCGCCGATCAGATTCACCGGATCTTCATCCGCCTGGCGATGCTCTCCCCCGCCGAGACCGTGATCATCCCGATGCAGGACATCCTCGGCCTCGGTGAGGAGGCGCGGATGAACCGGCCGGGCACGGCGGAGGGAAACTGGGAGTGGCGGCTCCGGCCGGAGCAGACGGGGGAGCAGGCCATGCAGGAGTTTTCTGAGGTTACGGGGATATACGGGAGGGGATGAGGCGGCGGGGGCTATTACTCCCCTGCCGCCAGAGTGTATGGTGGGTGTTGTGAACCCAGAACAACCCATATCTCAAACCCCTTTCTGCAGAGAGGCCGCCCGCCCCGGCGCCGTCGCGCAGGCATCGCTGCGGCAGAGGGCATTTGAGCGCCCCCTGCATCCGGGGGGCTCGCCCTATCCCGTTTCGGGGTATTCCGCAACCGCACGGCATGCCGTAGACCGGATCCGTTTCGTTGGCGTCTCGTCCCGATAAAAACCTTATATTTCGCATTTTTTTCAATTTTATCGGCCCAGAACAAAAATCCGTAGACATATATAATAATAAATACGGAGAGTACACCATTCGAAAGGGGCAGATTTTATGGAGGACTCCATACGCAATCAGTTTGATCACATCCCGGAGCGGATCTCAGGACTCGTCGACCTCGCGTACAACCTCTGGTGGAGTTGGAATCCGGAGGCCCGGACACTCTTCAAACAGGTGAACCCGCAGGCATGGAAGGAGAGCATCCATAACCCGGTCCGGATGCTCCGCGAGATACCGATCGAGTTCCTGAAACGGGCAGCGGAGAACCCTGCCTACCTCCGCCGCTACGACATCGTCATGCGCCGGTTCAGGAAGTACATGAACGCCACCGGGACCTGGTTCTCTGCACAGTACCCCGACCGCAGTTCACTGACGATCGCCTACTTCTCGGCGGAATACGGGCTCCACCACTCGCTCCCCATCTATGCGGGCGGGCTCGGATTCCTCGCCGGCGACCACTTAAAAGAGGCGAGCGACCTCGGCCTCCCGATGGTCGCCGTCGGATTCCTGTACTCGCAGGGCTACCTGCACCAGCAGATCGACCCTGACGGGTGGCAGGAGGACATCACCGAGCCCCTCGACCACGATGCGGCGCCCATCATCCGGGTGCTCGATTCGGCCGGCGAAGACCTGGTGGTCCGGGTCCCGCATATCGACCCGCCCATCTACGTCGCTGTCTGGAAGGTCCAGGTCGGCAGGATACCGCTCTACCTCCTGGATACGGATATCGCCTGCAACGACCCCCGGAATCGGGGCATATCCTCCCGGCTCTACACGGGCGACCTGGAGCAGCGCCTCCGGCAGGAGATCGTGCTCGGCATCGGCGGACGAAAAGTGCTCCACGCGCTCGGCATCGAGTACGCGGCGGTGCACCTGAACGAGGGGCACCCGGCGTTTGCGCTGCTTGAGCGGATCCGGGAGCGGGTCGAGCGGGGGATGAACTTCGAAGAAGCGCTTGAGCAGGTTCGGGCGACATCCGTCTTCACCTCGCATACCCCCGTTCCCGCAGGACACGACGTCTTCCCTGTCGACCTCATCGACCGCTACTTCCAGGCCTACTATCCGGCGCTCGGCATCGACCGGACGGAGTTCCTGCAGCTCGGTGTCCACCCGCAGCTCCCGGGCGCGGGCTTCAACATGACTGCGTTCGCCCTGCGCGCGTCGGCGCACCACAACGGCGTCTCACGCACGCACGGGAGCGTCACCCGGCAGATGTGGAGGTGCCTGTGGCCCGGGACTCCCGAAGCGACGGTGCCCATCGACTACGTCACCAACGGCGTCCATGTGCCGACCTGGCTGAACCACCGGATGCGGGACCTCTACGACCGACAGATCGGGCCGACCTGTCCGAACTGGCTCGCGGAGCATGACGACCCGGCGATATGGGAACTCATCGACGAGATACCGGATGCCGAACTCTGGCACCTCCACACCTGGCTGAAGGCGAAACTCTTCAACCGGATCCGGGAGCAGGAGCGGATCAAGTGGGCGGAGCAGCACCCCGGTGGCCGACCGGGTCCGGCGGCCGGGGGGGCGTTCCTCAACCCCTCAGTCCTGACGATCGGGTTTGCCCGGCGGTTCTCGACCTACAAGCGGGCACATCTCATCTTCGAGGACATGGAGCGGTTAAAACGCATCCTGAATAACCGGTGGTATCCCGTCCAGATCATCTTTGCCGGCAAGGCCCACCCGGCGGATAACGAGGGAAAGCGGGTGCTCCAGCAGATCTACCGCTACACGCAGCAACCCGGGTTCGGGGGACGGGTCGCCTTTGTTGAGGACTACAACGAGAAGGTGGCCCAGTACCTGGTGCATGGCGTCGACGTCTGGCTGAACAACCCGCTGCCCCCGATGGAGGCGAGCGGCACGAGCGGCATGAAAGCGTCGCTGAACGGGGTGCTGAACCTCTCCATCCTGGACGGATGGTGGACCGAAGGGTACAACGGCAGAAACGGCTGGGCGTTCGGGAGCGAGACAGCCGCCTGCGAGGGAAGGGACGGCACCGATGCTGCGGCGATCTACGACCTCCTGGAGAAAGAGGTCGTCCCGCTCTACTACAACCGCTCCATCGACGACGTCCCCCACGGCTGGGTGAAGATGATGAAGGAGTCGATCAAGAGCAACGGCCCCCGGTTCTCGTCCCGCCGGATGGTGAAAGAGTACTTCGCCCGGTATTACCCGTCTCTCCTGAAGAGTGCCGGGACGGAGTATGCCCGGACACCGGCAGCAGCGAAACCCCGGGCGCCGGCCTGGGAACCGCAGGTGCAGGGGAAGACCCGGGAAGAGATCGATTGAGGTCCCCCACGTCGGAAGAGCAGTATTCCGGAGATGTGAAGCGCCGGGAGCCTTCTGGCCTATGGGGAGGATTCCTCACCGGCTGACGACCGGCCGCCTTTGCGGGAGACCCGCTGACGGGTCTCCCCGGATGCTGTCTGGAGTCCCCGCTCCTCATGCGGGGATCTCCCGCCTGCCCGTGCCACGCGCTTCCGGGTCTCAACACTTGCAGCCTGGAGCCCCCTCGCCTCGTGCGGAGCCCTGCCGCCGGCTCTCGCGACCCGGCGGCGGGTCTCGCGGGAAGCAGCCTGGAGTCCCCGTTCTGTGTGCGGCGCCATCCCGCCAGTCCTCGCAACGCGTTTCCGGGTCGCTTCGTCTGCAGATGCGAGGCCACGTCTTGCCCCTTTCTTCTCTCCAGTCATACCGCCGATCTCCCGGGTTATACCACGCTATTGGCCGGCACAGGATACTGTCTCCGGTGCAGGTCTGTCGCCTACATAGCCTCGCCGAGGGCCTTGCTCACGTCGGCGGCGGAACGGAACTCCCGGTCCCGGATCCTCTCCAGGATATCGAGCACATCACCCGGCGCGTTGTTCTTCTGCGCCTGGCTGATGACCTCGCTTTTGCCCGCGGGGTAGTGCATGCCGCGGAGGTACCTCTGCACTTCAGCCGGGCTGACAGCTGTGGACCTGCTGACCGATGCCTCCCCGCCGCCCCGTGCAGGCGGCTCCCGTGTCTCCTCCCGTTCGGTCTCAAGACCGACTCTTTCACCGGACGGTGATCTCCGGGTTGACCCAATCTCCGACCCGGCCATCGCCTTGCTGACGTCTATCGGCGAGTGGTAGGTCTGGTCGGGCAGGCTGTCGAGAGTCTCCATGACATCGCTGTCCGCATTGTTCATCCTTGCCCGCTTGATCAGATCCTGCCTATTCGCCGGGTAATCTACCCCGGCCAGGTACTTCTCAACCACCGCCGGGTTCGCCTTAAACCTCGCCTCTACCATTCACGTCACCTCCCGTGACGGCGGGTGCATAGGATAAATATTATAAAAATATTGTTATGACCACTGGAACAGCAGAGAATTCGCCGGGTCCGGGCAATATAGTTCGATAGCCGGGATGGGACCTTCGGGGGCTTTTTGCAGAATATGCCCATGCCGGTAGTGCTCCAGCATATACCTGATAATTGATCTCAGAGGATCCGATCGAATTACGTTGCGCACCAACCCGCGTTCATGACAAACAATAACCTGGGGAGAAGATTTCCACTATTTGGCTCTGGTGAAGCCCTATTCTGGCTGTC
>DANY01000035.1:87813-165777 GCA_002501655.1 Methanoculleus sp. UBA303 | reverse complement strand
TGATAATTAGGGGAAGGGGGTGAACTCCTGCGAAAGGTGGGGTCGTTGCAACCGGCGGCAATCCCCTGTATCGTGACGTATTGGCAGACCTGTATTGCGAACCACGTCTCAACCGTGGCCATGTTGATCAAAAATTGGAGAAAAATCGCCTGGATGCCGTGATCCGGGGAAGCCTGTCACCTGAGGCAATCTCAACCTCGATTGGTGAAGGTTACAATAACAAAATCTGCCAGAGAACCAACTGTTCTGGGAGGGAAATAACTCTGGAGCTCATCCCAAAACCCTCCAGACCATCATGGCACATGCTAGCTGAATCAACCCGAAGAACGAGGTCTCATAGCGTTCATATCAGGGAGAAATCTTCTTAAATGCCTCAATCCAACTGAAGAACCGTTCAACGGCATTGCGCTTCTTGTAAAGTTCCAGATCGAACCAGATTGGCCTTCCTCGTTTTGGATATCTCCGGGATCTCTTGTTGACCGGGATATTGCTCTTGATTCCTCGGTTCCGGTTGTACTGACGAATCTCTCGGGCATCGTAGGCTGCATCAGCGGAGATGATCGAGGGGCGATCCTGCACATCAGGAATCTCAAACACTTCGAGCGTTGGTTCGTAAAGCCGGGAATCATGAACATTTGCCAGTGCAACCGTGCAGGCAAGGGGAGACCATTCCGATCGACCAGAGCACTCAGTTTGTTCCCCTTTACCTCCTTATAGCCATCATAGCCGGTCGATCCCATTTTTTCGCCTGGATATCCTTGATATCCGTCGAACAGTGCGAGAGATCGATCTTTCGGATCGCATACCCGGATCGGAGCAAGTCGAGGAAGATCGCCTGGTACACTCCCTTCTCGCATAATTCAAGGTGGAACCGGTGAACCGTCGATTTGGTACCATAGTTTGCTGGAACATCGTGCCAGGTGCAGCCGGTGGTCAGGACGTACAGGATGCCGTTGAACAACCCGCGGGGTCACGCCGGGGTCGGCCGATGTGTGGCTTAGTTGGCGGGAGGTATTTCCGGACAATTTCCCAGAGATCATCGTCAATTTCCCGGAAGGCCATATCCCTGAGTATTATCTAAGAGGCCTTATAAATTTGGGACGACCTCCTGATCTCAAAGAATGTCACGGCGTACTTCGGGGCATAGAACACTTTCAGTTTATGAAACTCCATCGACGCAAAGAAAGGCACGACCCAACAATGAGGGAAGGTATTACCAATTGTGTCCGGACATGGGGGGTTTGAGTCTATTCTGCTGTAAGTTGGAGACTACCAAAAACTTAACGGCAAGTACGTCCTTAGGCGAGGCAGGTGTCTTGGGTATGGTAGGGCTTGAAGTAAGAGCCATCGGAAGCGATGAACTGCAGATATGGGATACGCTGGTTGCCAGTTCAGCCCAGGGAACAATATTCCATACAAGCGACTGGTCATTCAGGACTGCTTCATCCCTGAATCAGACGCTGATCATACTCGGGTGTTACGAAGGCGGGGAGTTAATCGGGGGCTGCCCCCTTCTCCTGTCAAACCAATATGGTTTGCTTAAAATCGCTTCTTCTGCAGCTGCGTTAACCCCCTACGGGGGAATGGTGATAACTGATAGAGAAAGTACAAAGCGAAGAGAAAGAGAATTACATTACAACAAAGTCATCGCAGCCATTTGTGAATATATTCTTCGGCAGAGATTCGACTATGTGAACCTGGTGAACTCTCCAGGATTAGAGGATATTCGGGCGTTCACCCAGAATGGATGGACCTCAAGGGTGTATTATACCTACATGCTTCCAATTGACGAGGACGTACTTGACAGGATCTCGAAAAATGCACGAAGGAGTATTCGTAAAGCTCAAAAACTTGGCATGTGTGCAACACAGCACTTTGACACCGAGATGTACTGGGATCTTACTGTTAATACCTTCGATAAACAGAACTCTCAGCCGCCCTTCTCTAAAGAGCATCTCGTGATGATGTTGAATATGATCAGGGATATGGGCATAGGTGAGATGTGGGTTGCCAGGACATCTTCGGGAGAGGTTGCTGCGGCGGAAGTCGTTCTTAGAGATTCGCAGACCGTTCATCGTTGGTCCGCTGCTTCTTCGGAAGAGCATCTGAACACGGGGGCAACCTCGCTTCTACTCAGTGAAATTTTCACTGATGTGCTGGATCGCAATTACACCTCGATTAACTTGATGGCAGGAAACATTGCGCATCTGAGCGCTTTCGTAACGAGTTTCAATCCCAGCCTTGTTCCCTATTATGGTGTCGAACTCCATAAACAAAAGTATATGTTTTTAAAAGGGTTAAAAACGATATTCACCCGATAAATCTTCTATGAATGAGAACATCACCTTTCTAGGACACTATGTTCCTAGGTATACTCCTTCGGGATTTAACGATCATTGTCGTAGTACTCAAGACCATCGCAAACATGGCACTGCTCTGGCGACAAAAGGGGCAAGCCTTTCCGCAGTTATCCACTAGGGGGTGGTGAGAGTCATACACCTTAAGTGCAGAGCGATGGGAAGGCGTCAGTGTTCAACCCGTTTCAACCAGGCTTCCCTCCAGAAGAGCAGGCAAGACCTGTCACAATCACTGTGCCTCTTCCCATCGCAGTAGACTCCCTCCAGGAAGACTGTAGGGCTTTTTAGTTTCCTTACTTCACCATTCGATTCAAGGGTGATTGAACGTACCTTTTTAAATACACGACATTTTTTCCCACAAAAATCCTCCATCTCCGGCATAAAGAGCAGGCCTTTATATTTCCCGTTTCCATCGAGCGTGGAGCGTATCTCTTCTAAAGACCGGACCCGGACCAATTCACCAGGTTGCAGATCAAGTACCTCTTCCACAGGTATAACCCCCTTTTGGGCAATTGTTGGTCGATTTGTGTCATGAATGTCATCACTAGCTGGTGGAATCACCGGCCGAACCTGTTGCCACAATGAAACGACGTATGGAATCTGTTTAACAACAGGTATCAAAGGAGCCTTGATTGAATCGTTCCAGACTCTCCGCGTGAGAAATTCGTATGATGGCCGCGTAAATCCATATACCTCCTGAGCCATGAAGGTACAGGGCTTTGCATAGTTGTCTTCCATATTCCCCCCACATTTTCACCAATAAATTAGGTTTCAGACACCTCTGACCAACAGTTACACGTTCAAACATACCTTTCGCAATTGTCAGGGTTTCTGCCAATGTATCCATTAGATAGTGTCTCGGAAAGGTGCAGGATCTAACCACACCCTTTACGTCTCGTCCAATTGTATGACCAGCATAGACTCCTGGTGTGCTAGCCTCAGGGCATTATGCTATATAAACCATTTGCTGCAGATACAATTCCTAAATACGTAGAGAGGATAGCATAGAATTCAGGAATTAATTTAGATACCAGTTTCAAAATCGTTGGATAGCATTATCCATAAGATGCTTCAGGCTTCTAATCAATATAAACCAACCTCTGAGTTGAAGCAGGGACAACCCAATATGATTCAATACAAAACAGTTGTAGATTATGCAGATCTCGATAGAGTTGGCTATGGCGCGAAGTGTCGTTACCGGCTTGATGCAAAACAGGGGTTTCATAAAAGTCAGAGACATGTCAACCTTCCAAGCGACGAAGACCTACAGAAAATTACGGAAAACCGTCTCTACCAAAGTTAATTTCTTCATTATTTGATCCCTTTTCTGGGAGCGGATCCTTCCCTCTCTCTGCTTGTATAGACCAATCGAAGAAGAGGGCGGTCGCTCATCCTGCGTTTTTATCCCCAGTGTCATGCTCCTCCTTCTCTGGCAGGTGCATGACCAGCCTATCCAATACTGGAGCCGGGTGCGGATGAGCAGTACACTTTTCGCAGGGTGCCTAACCCACGTTTTGGGATTCCTGGGTGTGGGCGAGGTATCATTCGGCGGGAGAAGGAATCTGGACAGAGATAGAGGAATGCAGGAAAAGGACGGGAGATCGTTAAAAAGTGGCTGAAGGATCCTGCACGGTCCTATTTCAACCGGATAAGATCGGCAGCCCCCGGAAGAATGAAACGGGGAAATCCAGGTCTCGGTTCCTCAAGATGCCATTCATCCCGGGTGGCGGAATAATGCTGAGATGAAAACTCAGCGCAGGAGAGCCAGCAAAGATAATCCTGTCTAATATGACATCAGAATTGAAGATGGCTCAGGTATTGCCAGGCAAGGAGTACAAAACTATCACTACCGACTAAGAACCGCAGTGTGTTGAGCAGGAAATTATTTTACACCTGGAAAAGTAGTGAGCCTCCATGAGTTATTCCATACAAGAACTGTCGGAGGGGAATGCAGGGGCCTGGGATGATTTTAACAATCAATGCTCGGGAGGGACATTTTTCCATAACACAAAATGGAAGAGTGTATTGGAGAATGCACTCAATATCGATCTTAAATACTGGTTCCTCCAGAGGGAGCAGGAGATAATCGGCGTATTCCCTCTAAGGCATCGCACAATAGCATATCTAAAAGGACTCGATCCTACCCCCTATTCAGAATTTAACAGCATCTTACTGAATGATGATTTTAGTCCCCGGGATCTGAACGAGGTGCTCGCCCTGTTCGCATCAAAGTACTCGTTTTGTTCCCTCAATATGAATAATAAAACACTGTTAGACCATATAGAGTACAACCACTATTCCTCTGATAATATAGGCAACATGGTATTGGACTTACAGCAGAAATCCCCTGACAGTATCTGGGAAAGTTTCCCTGCCAAAAAAGGACAGAGAAAATTTATTCGCAGGTTCGATGAGAAGGGATTTCAAATTCATGAAGTCCGCCAACTGGAAGACATGCAAACATTTTATCGGTACTATGCTGAAAATCTCATGCGTATAAACGGAGACACCCTGCCACTCACCTTTTTCCTGAAACTTCTGGAAACATATTCACGAGACGAGATGCGTGTGACATTGTTATCAAAAGGGGATATATACGCCGGAGGATTGCTCACCTTCGTCCATCCTGCCAGCAAGACAGCATATTTCCAGTATCTCTCCCTGAATCGAAGTCTTCCCAATACGTATCACCCCACCTACTCTCTCTTCTGGGAGGGGCTCAACTGGGCGTGGGACAACGGATACCAGAAGATCTCCTTTGGCCGGCAAGAGATGGATCCGAACAATGCTCGTTTTCGGATAAAGGCAGATTTTGGAGCAGAATATCTACCGATTTATTCGAGGGTTGTCCTGTTCTCTAAATCCACCTCATTACTCTACCGGCTCAAAGGAATATACTATGGAAGTCAGCATGAACAGAACTCATCAATAAACAGGGGATCCTGAAGGTACGATGAGATGTGAAAATACTTGAAAATGATGAATCGAACATCCTGGGTGCGCATTGGCCATCAGTTCTATCCTGGGCACGGTTCTCCATACCCATAACTGTTTATTAAGGCTGAAGTCACCTAAAATCCTCTACCGGCGGGGCTGACCTTCAAATCCCATGTGCAGATAATAACAGGGTAGGGGCCGCACATCACCATCAGGCATCTCGTGTAGATCTGCCTCCCTGACGCGGTGCAGACAGGTGCGTCGACCAAGAGAACAACGTCTCCCTGACACTTTACCTGGGTACCGGTTTGAAACGAAAATAGAAGATGGAGATCACTTTCCATCAGGTGAGCCCGCAACCTGCAGGGGCTTCATGATCGTTTCGGGCTATGCTTACCGGCAACATAGATCGATCCCACCTTCCGCAGTAAGATGACCAACTCCTGAATTAATTAATGATGCTGAGTTTATGCAATCTGCGGTGTAATTTTGTACTTCATCAGCGGTATAAAAGTTGCACGCCCTTACATTGGTGACCGATTTCACGAGGATTGTAAGAAAAATGTCGGCCCGGAACTCTTACTGCGGAAAGTCGGATCGATGATTAGACTCGGGACATGATGCCAAAACTGTTTTGCCATATCCTGTTATTTTTGAGAGGAGATGGGGAAAAGCATAATAACTCCCGTTTCGAGTATGCAGCAGAGGTTGACTGCAGAGAATGGATCTGCTCAAGCAGGACAGTGAGATCTGGGAGTTGTTTACCAGAAAAGAGGAGTATGACGGGTGCAGTCGTGACCGGTACGACCGGTTCCCGTACTACAGGAGCCGCCACCGGGACATATCCGTGCCCCGGGCATCACAGATGCTGATTGAGAATGGATATTATTGTGAATATCCGGAAGCACAGCCCTTTGCAATCTGCCTGACACACGATATTGACACGGTATACAAACCCTTCCACTCCAAGGGTCTTGAGATCATAAATGCACTGAAGAACAGGGATCTCGCCCGTGCCGGCCAGATCGTTCCACAACTGCGCTCGAAGAAGTGTCCTGGATGGAACTTTGACGAGATCGCCGATATCGAGGAGTCCTATGGGGCACGCTCCAGTTTCTATTTCCTGGCCCTTGAAGAGGGAGACAGCGGCTACGCATACGCGATCGAGGATCTGAAGCAGGAGATGTGTATGCTTCAGGACAAGGGGTGGGAGATCGGCCTGCATGGCGGATGCGAGGCCTACCGTGACCTTGAGCGGTTGCAGAGAGAGAAGCAGCGCCTGGAGAAGACTCTGAACCAGACAGTAAACGGATATCGGAACCATTTTCTCAAGTTCCGGGTGCCGGATACCTGGGAACTGCTGGAGCGAGCGGGGTTTCACTACGATACCACCCTTGGATACCCGGATTGCACCGGGTTTCGGAACGGAATGTGCCACCCGTTCCGGCCGTTCAACATAAACACCAATCAGGAAATGGAGATCCTGGAGATTCCACTCGCAATAATGGACCAGACATTGCTCTCCTACATGCAATTGAACATGGAGCAGGCCTGGGCTCAGACGGAGCGCCTTATCGATGCTGTCGAACGACATAACGGTGTGATCACCATCCTCTGGCATAACACATACATGACCGGCGCGTCGCTTCGGTTTTACCGGAAGATTCTGGAGTATGGTCGTGAGAAGGGCGCCTGGATGACGAGTTGCGGTGAGGTTAAATCATGGTGGCAAAAGAGTGGAATGCGCCCTCCTCTGATTGTACAAGGCGCCCGGCCCTAGCACTTCCTGGTGCTTTTTTGCAGATAACTCCCACCAGTCTCGTTATCGAAAGGGGCCTAATCGTTCCATCCAATCTGTGTGTTTTGAGGGGATCAGACCCTGGACCATCCCCATGATCTCGTTGCGAACCATTGTATCAGTGAAGAAGATCACGAGGTAGTAGACAACCGCGGTTATTCCTGCGATCCCGAACAGGAGTAAGAGCGGGAGCCCTATGTATACTCCGAGCACAAGAGGGAGGGAGATGATGATGCTCAGCAGCAGGTGCCGGGTCAGGCTGAGCATGCTGCTCCGGTATCCGGCCCCGGACTCCCGTATGAGATAGACGCTCTTCGCTCCCCATATGAGCATGCCACAGACGGAGAAGAGAGCAAGGGTTAAGAGGGGGTTACCGGAGGCGCCACCGACGTAGAAGACAAGTATCCATGTGCACAGTGTCATAAACTCAAAATAGGAAAGAATCCTCTGCTTCTCAAGAACACTAAACAAGGTTGAAATCGGTGAGACTATGAAAACTGCGAAGAGCCAGGGGGCGAGGATCTGTGCATAGGTGCCGGCGGTAAGCCAGTTCACCCCGAAGGCAAAGGTAAAGAGATCCTCAGCAAGGATGATAAAGATGATAAACGGGAAGATACCGATGGCGATGAGCCTTGTGTGAACCTCCCGGACGACGGTCTTCACACCACCGGTTTGATTCATCTCCTCGCTCGCTTTCTGGTAAAAAACCTGTGAGATGGCTGTTCCCACCATCGCCATCGGCAGTTTTACTGCCATTATGGCAAGGGCGTAGTAGCCGAGAACGGTGGGGTTGAAGTAGTAGGCGAGCATGAAGGCAGGCAGTTCCCAGGACATGCTGTTTGCAAGGCTCGCAGTGCTCCCGTAAATCGGGAACTCTTTGTACCGGATGGCAAGTCCTTTCATTCGTTCTATTGTAACAGTTTTTATGAGCCCAACATCCTCCTTTAATCCCCGAAACATGAAGAGATTGCTAAGGGCCAGCCCCATCATCGAGCCGAAAATGAGTCCCATGGGAGAAGCCACGATCAGCCCGCTTCCGATCTGAAACACTCGTGTTGAAACAGAATTCACAACTATACCCCTGGAGAGTACGCCGTACTTCACCTTGCGGGAGAGCCATCCATTCAGGATCACGAAGAGACTGTTGAAGCCGACGAAGATCGGGAGCCATATGAGATAATCAGCGATCATCGCCATTTCGAAGACCGCTCCAAACCAATCTGAGAACCCGATGATAACAGCGCCCGTTACAGTAGAAGTGCCCAGTACGCAGACGATACAGAGCATGAAGACATTCATAGAGTCTTCATCCCTCTCCGGCAGCATGATGACGTAGTTGTAGGAGAGAGAGGAGACGACCAGGAGTACCGCAGCAATGGAGAGGAAGATCTGGGCAACCCCAAAGAATTCCGGCGAGTAAATTCGTGTAATTACGGGAATGAGGAGAATGCCAGTCATCTGGGCGACCATGGTGCCCGTTGTCAGTTTGAAGATATTGCTGAGGAAACTTGCCATAGAACCATCCGGTATCCTCCGCTCGAGGATGATGATCGATGATATATGTTTTGCTCGATCATTGACGGATCAGCATAGGGTAGTGCTGGCGTTGTACGCTATCGGTTTCAATCAGGCAGCAGGTGGGCGCAAGCCGGCGAATGCTGATCATTCCGCCTGCCGGTTCCCCAACCTGTTGCGGTACCCGGAAAGAAAATCCTGGGAAGTATGAGAGGCGGTTGCAGCGTGGATGAGAAGACGTGGTAGCTGGTGGGGCCACCCTCAAGCCCGCAAGACCTTCCCCGGGATCTGATCAGGTCACTGATGGAAATATATATCCGAGATGCATGAGTTCAGGTGGGTTACACCGATGCGTAAAAGGGAGGTTGCGTCAGTCGCTCTAATGATCTGGATGCTCACCGTGAGCAGCCTTATGGGTATACTCTACATTTCTGACTTAAAATTTTTTATAGCTGTCATGCTTGTGGGATTTTTCGTCATCATCTATATAATTCACCCGGTGTTCTCAAAGCCGAGGTACATCCGCAATATCTATCGTATGGGTATTATTTGCGCGGCGCTCTTTGGTCTGATTATTTTCCTGAGAATACTGGAGGTGATCGAATACTTGAGTTGAGCAGTGGGCAGGGGATGATCTCCTCTCCAACAATTCCGCTTAGATGGTGGGCATGAATATGGACAGGTATAACCACTACAAGATCAGCTCATACCTCCTCATCGGCTTTGCACTTCTACTCATCCTTGCAGCCTTGCTCACGGATCCACAGGGATACATGCAAAGCCCCCTTCTCATGCTGAGCGCGACCGGCTTCATCGGTGGTGCTTTCCTCTTCGCGCTCGGTGGAGATGAGTCCATAGATGCACGGTTGGCGAGCCGACTCTCCGTTCAGGGCACCTCCGCCCTGGGCCACATCATCAGCGACCTGGGGGGCTATGGAGCGGGGGTCTTTCTTCCGCCGGAGAGCGAAGGCGGGAGGATCATGCAATTCATTCCGATCCAATCCGATTGCAGCTCCTTCGCTGCAGATGGAGGCAGATTCGCGCATCATAACGGGATCACGGGAATCCTGACCTTTCCCCTGGCGGCTTCCCTTCTTGAGGATCTAAAGCGTGATAGCGATCTCGTCCTCCCCCAGGAATATAGCCTGCTTATGGGAGCGATCCAGGAGGTGTGTGAGGACCTCCTTTCGGTCGCCGGCCGGGTGGATGTAAGGAGGGAAGGCAACACGGTAACCTTCGACTTGCGCAACTATCTCCTCATCTCCGGTTGTGCATCACTCCGCGAGGCATCCCCGGAATTCTGCGCTCTCTGCCCCTGCTCGATCTGCAGCCTGATCGCGTGCATGATCACGGAAGGTCTCAAGTGTGAGGTTAGCCTGAACCGGGTGACCCTGGACGAAACAGCACGTTCACCCTGTATGAGCATTCGTTATATCCTTACGACAGGAACTGAAATGCCGGGTTGAAGGGATCTCACCGGATCAGAGTTCCTCCGGTTTAACAATATTCAATAGCCGCCGTCACCATGCGAACTACCCCGCGCTTCCGGGTGGGAATTTCACGCTCCGCACCTTCACCCCCGCAGGTTAGAAAGGAGGGAGGACGAGATGCTGCCCGGACAACCGGGAAGAATACCAATCTCCATCCGGGCTATGTGTATAGGACGGTGTCATCAAAGAGCGCAACTTCCGTCGTATCGCAACTTCCGTTGTATTCATGCTTCGTTGGCACGGTGCCCCATCATCGATACGAGGAAGTTAAGAATCAGTCCGGACGAGATCAATAAAAGCCCGAGAATGAGCGCAGTTATCCCCAGGGTAAACATGACATAGTGGAACTGACCTATCCGGAAGAGCTCGGAGAAAGTATAGATCCCCAGGCCGATCCCCAAAAATGCGATAGCACCTCCCGGGATGCCGAAGAAGAGCAACGGGCGCCGGTGGCCGATGAGTTCCACGATCCGCGCGAGCACCCCGAAGCCGTGGGTGACCGGGTTCTTCTTGTGCTTGTGGGGGACGTCGTAGGTGACCGATATCGGGACCTCGGTCATCTTCAGGCCGAGCGGGGCGAAGTGGGCGATCATGTCGGACTCGATGGTGTAACCTTCTGATGCGAAGGTGAGGTTATCGAGGGCCTGGCGGGAAAGGGCCCGGAAGCCGGACTGGGAGTCGGTCGTCGCAAACCCGCCGTCTGTCGAGAGGTTTGTGAACCCGTTGAGCACCACCTGGCCGGCCCGGCGGTAAGCAGGGATCTCGGCCCCGGCATCCAGGAACCGCGAGCCGATGACCAGGTCCGCCTCGCCCGCGAGCACCGGCGCCACCACGGCCGGGATATCGTTTGGGTCGTGCTGGCCGTCGCCGTCGAGCATCACGACGGCCTCGTAGCCGAGGTCCCGGGCCCGGGCAAACCCGGCCATCATGGCTTTCGCCTTGCCGCCGTTCTCCGGCATCTCGATGACATCGGCACCGGCAAGCCGGGCGGTCTCGGCGGTCCGATCCGTCGAGCCGTCGTCGACGACGATCACCCGGTCAACATGCTTCTGTGCCAGGAGGACGACGGAACCTATGACGAGGCCCTCATTATAGGCGGGGACGACAACAGCAAACGAGCGGGCGTCGGCCCCTGAGGTTGCGGCATATACCGTCCCGGCGCTCAATCCGCCCTGGAAGGCGATAGAGGAGGAACGACCGTCTTCCAGGATGCCGGCTCCATTATCCGGAGGGGTGTCCGGAGGGGGCAGGGTGGGCCTCTGCCGAACCCTGCTCGCACCTGCCACCACAGGGGTGCCATCAGGACTCTCATTAGATGTTCGCCTGTATGCAGGGATTACACAACGACCAGTGGGCAATCCTACATCCATGCTGATGATGAGGTCTGGCCGGGAGTTGCGGCCAGTGGAGGCCAGCACAGGGTTTTGGTGCCGCTGGTTACCGTCAATGGGAAATACGAAGCATGAGGTCCTGCTGATGTCGGGGAAAGTATCCCGAATAACCATCTCTCTCTTGTCAGCAAAAATCTCGGCTGAAATGGGAAACGTTGATCCGAATCGACGCATATTGACTGCCCTCCAGTTATGTGCTCGTGATGCGTTGCCGGACCTCTCCTGCGATCAGATGGTAAACATCTGGACAGTAGACCCATGATGCGTATCAAAGGAGGTGTTCATTTGATCACACCGTCCGGACACAGTGCCATACTGCTCCGCGTATAAGTATTTTCCCACGGCAGCCATACGGGCGGTATGCACGCTCCGCCTTCTGAATTTTGTTTGGGGGATGAAAACGCCCCATATTGGCGGAATAAGGGGCAGAACGCACGAAGCATGGCGGCTTGGGGCCGGCACGGATCAGGGGGTTCAGCCATAGCCAGTTATATCGCGCTTTTGGGTGGAAATACCCCCACCCCGTTCATCCCCACGAGTTAACGATCATCGGTATGCCATTACCCCAACGGGTCTTGCTGCTCAGCCGGCAGCCCTACGAAAAACAGCGGTTATAGTAGCCTGAACGGCCTTGTGATCGTGCCCCGCGGAAGGAGGAATTCAAAGCGGAGAAGGCCTCCCGGACGCAGGCGCCACCTTTCCGGTATATGATATACAGGTCCGTAAGGCGGATACAGAGCGGCATCAGACCCCTGCTTCATCATGGATCAGTGGGGGTAACTCTCATCATCTGCCGCAGGTTCGTCTATCATGTAGTCGGTGTAAAGGCAGTTAATGGTTCGGCACCCCGGGCGGTGCAGTCACCGGAACCGTTTCGTGCTCCGCCCGGAGTTGTGAAGCCGCGAAGACCACCGTACGCGCCTGGAGCGGCTCACCTGGAGCCATAATTGGGGCAAAGATATATATCGCTGTACCGTCTGTCTGGAACTCAACGCTTCAAGGGAGGGAAGGCAGTATTCCAGAGAATCCGTACATGATGATCTTTCTCGCAGAGAGCAACCGAGACCCGCCACCAGGCCTGCATATGATTATCAAGGCCGACTACAGGCCCGGGCCCTCCGTAGCCAGCAAAGAGACTGCCGGGAGAGCGGTATGACATCGGTGCGGCTGCGGGCGGTCGGAGACGTGCTGCTCTGGACCAGGAACGGCAAAAAACCGTTTGACCTGATACAACACGAGTTCCGGCAGAAAGACCTGCTCCTCGGGAACCTGGAGACGGTCCTCTCCGAGAGCGGCGATCCGAGCCGGAAACGCTGGGTCAATACAAACCCCCCGGAAGCGGGAGACTACCTCAAAGAAGCCGGATTCGATATCCTGAGCGTGGCGAACAACCATACGCTCGATATGGGGCGGGAGGGGTTCGAGAAGACCCTCAGTGTGCTTGAGGGACACGGTATCGCCTACGTCGGAGGAACACGGGGTGACGACCCCCCGCTGGGGCTGGTCATCGAACGTAACGGTATCAGGCTCGGATTCCTCGCGTACACGAGCGGTATGTTCCGGTCGCCACCGGGTGTTACAGTATCCAGACTGAAGAGAAAGGCCATCATTAACGAGATCAGGGCACTGAAAGACCGGTGTGACCATATCATCGTCTCACTGCACTGGGGGATCGAGAACGTCTACTACCCTTCCCCGGGCCAGGTCAGACTCGCCCACGACCTCATCGACAACGGTGTAGCCCTGATTCTCGGGCACCATTCGCATACCATCCAGGGGCTGGAACGGTATAAGGATGGCCTGATCGCGTACTCTCTCGGGAACTTCCAGTTTGACACCGAACTCACCAGGGAGAAGATCAACAGCACCATGATCCTCTCGGTGGACTTTGACCGGCATGGTATCCGGGACTACACAACCATCCCCTGCGTCATCAACAGCGACTTTCAGCCCCGGGTGGCTGAGGGGCGGACCCGGGAGAAGGTGCAACGCTGGATCATGGAGTGCTCAAACCGGGTGCAGAAGGGCGAGGTCACCCGGAAATGGTGGTTTGAGGAGATCGGTGAGGAGTACCTGGTGTACAACCTGGAGAGTTACCGCTACCGCATCCGGCAGCACGGGTTCGCACCCCTGGTTGAATGTGGGGCCTGGCTGGTGACGCCGTTCTGCCTCAACTGCTATGCGGGTGTGATCAGGAAACGGCTGAAACAACGAAATATTGGGGGACAGGCATGAAGATATTACAGGTCACCCCGTTCTTCAAACCACTCTGGGAGTCAGGAGGGGTGGCACGGGTTGCATACGACATCTCCCATAACCTTCACGAGAACGGGCACGACGTCACGGTCTATACGACGAACAGGAGCATCTACCCGAGCGACCTGCCGACGAACCGCGCAACCAGCGTCGACGGGATGAACGTCTATTATTTTGAGAATTTACGAAAATACATCCGGGGCGTGACCCCGCCGGTGATGCCCTACCGCATGCCGGCGGTCGCGAGAAGGGAGATTGCGCAGTTCGATGTAATTCATATCCACGATCACCGCACCCTGCTCACCGTCATCGCCTCGCACTACGCGAGGAAGTATGGTGTACCCTACGTGCTCCAGGCGCACGGGGCGCTCCCGCAGGATACGGGATCTACGCGGATGAAGCGGCTGTTCGACCTCCTCTGGGCAAAGAAGGTGATCCTCGGCGCCGCGGGTGTGATCGCGCTCAACGAGACGGAGGCGGCGCGCTACCGAGCTCTGGGCGTTGCGGAGAAGAAGATCGCGATCGTCCCGAACGGCATCGACTTCGCCGAGTACCCCAATCTTCCGGCCCGCGGCAGTTTCCGTGCAGCGTGGGGCATTGATGGCGCCACGAAGGTCGTGCTCTACCTCGGGCGGCTCGATCCGACGAAGGGGATCGACCTCCTGATCCGCTCGTTTGCAGAGGTCGAACGAGAGTTTGACGATGCCGTCCTCATGCTGGTAGGCGGCGACATGGGTTACAACGGTGAGTTCAGGCAGCGGGTCCGGTCGCTCGGCCTCGATGATCGGGTGGTCTTCACGGGGTTCGTGAGCAAGGAAGACAAGATGGCTGCGTACACCGATGCCGATGTCTTCGTAACGCCGAGTTTCACCGGCTTTCCCGTCACGTTCCTCGAAGCCTGCCTCTGCGGAACGCCCATCGTGACGACGGGGCATGGCGACCTCCTTGGATGGGTCGACAATACCGTTGGGTTCAACACCGGGTACACGCCGGAGGCGCTTGCCAGCGCCATAGGGCGCCTGCTTGCCGATGACGCCTTACGGGCCAGGTTCGGCGAGCAGGCGAAGGAGCTCGTCCGGACCAGGTACAACTGGCAGGCAATCGTCCATGACATCGAAACTCTTTACGCAGATATAGCGAACGGCGGCCGGGGCGCCACAGGCCGCGGGACAGGTGAGCGCTCGCCGGCGAGGGTCTGAGGGAAAGGGATCCAAACGGTCTCCAATACCAGTTTCAAGATAGGGCCGCCGATCAGTCTTCGGATGCAGATATAGGCCGGAGGTGACGGCAAATCCCCGGATCAGGGTCCTCACGCCGGGAGGGAGGAACGCAGGCAGTCCGAATGGCCGGGGTTCAGGTCGCGGGGGTCCGGCTGTCCGACCCGCGCGGGATTAACCGACAGCAGAACCGCTTCCAGAGCGGAGCTCCTGCAAAACCAAAAAAGATTGGATCGGGCCCCATCCGGGCCCGAATATGCTGGCTGTTTTACTCGCCGGCAGGCATAGCCTTCATGCCTGCAGTCTGGACATTCTGGCCGCCTTCAACCAGGAACGCCTTAGCGGAGTCAGAGGTGATCTCTCCGGTGTACTTGACGTTCTGGTTGTTCTTCGCCCAGACCAGCGTGTCAACCCGATCGCCAGAGGCGTGGATGTCCACCGAAGCGTCGCCGAACTGACCGTTCGTGCCGCCGAAGCTTGAACCCTTGCCGTCGATCCCGGTCGGGTTCTCCAGGTGGAAGTTCTTTATCTGGATGTTTTTGGCAAGATCGACCTGGAGGCCGTAGCCATGTGAGTCGATGCTCGTGCAGTTCTCGAGCACCAGGGCAGGGTTGGCCGAGCGGCTCGGGATACTGTAGTAACCGGCCGGTTTCCTGTGGGTGTAGTCGGTCTTCCCGGCACCGGTCTCCTTCTCGACGCAGTTGTAGAGTTTGCCGCCGTTCGTCGCGTAGAACCCATACAGGGAGTTCCCCTCCGCCGTGCAGTTCGTGAACGTCACGTCAGCGTTCGGAGCGTAGTAGCCGCACCCGAAGTAGTGCGTCGACATGTCGCTCTGCTGGTAGGGCCGCGTCGGGTAGGGTTTCTGCCCGTTGTTCAGGCTCGTGCAGTTCTCAAGGACCGCGTTCGTCACTTTGGGGTCGAACTCGAAGTGGAACCCGGACTCCAGGTTACCTTCGGCGAGGCAGTCCTTCACGCGGAGGCCATCCATGTCGTTCAACTCCGCAAAGTCGAACCCGGTGATCCAGGGGTTGAACGCCCCGTACTTGCCGCAGTTGATCGCCTGACAGTTCTCGTAGCGAACGTCCTTGATCACCTTGTTCGTCGTTCCCCAGGCGTTGTGGAGGAACCCGTAGGTCCCGGTATCCACGGCCTTGCAGTTGATGAACTCGACGTCCTGGAGTGTGGATGCATACACAGTCGGATCGTGGACCAGGAGGTAGACCGCCTGAATGCTCGTATCCGCGGTTCCCGTGATGTCATGGAGCTTCGCGTGGCTTGCCCGGATGGTCATCACACCGAGCCACTTGACGCCGCTACTGTAGCCGTTCCCCTGGACGTGGAACCCGTCCAGCGTGACGTACTCGTGGTCGATGTTGATGCGTCCATCGTGGGTGAATTTCAGGAACGTTGCATCCGGGCCCTGGCCGGAGAGCGTCGTGCCTGCTGCCGGCGCGATGACACCAGCACAGTTGAACGTACCATCTGAGAGAACGACCGTACCGCCATCCGGCAGTGCGGAGAGCGCTGCCTGGATCTCAGCCTGGTCATCGACTCCGTCACAGACATAGTCTGCCTGGTTCTTCGACAGTTCGGTGCTATCGCTTGCAGCCACGGTGAGCGTGGCCGGAGTTGCAGACCCGGCTGCACTTACCGGAGAGAATGCCGGGATAAGGCAGCACGCCAGAAGTACTGCAGCCAGTCTTAGTATATTTTGCCTGTCTATCATGCCATTCAGCCTCTCTGTGAGGTAACTTATCGTCTTTCGATTGCACTATAAATATTTTTTTAGTAAAATAAAATTCATTAGAATAATTATTTAGTCATATAAGCCAATTGAGGCTGGCCTATCAGGAAAAAGCTGTGCATGACGCAAGATAGAGTAATGCAAAAGCATATTATATCATAGTTGAAATTAAAATAAAAACGTATAAATACTCGCGCCTTTTGATACCGATAATTGGAACTGGCCATCCCGGGAACGCCTGCACGTAGACAGGATGGGAATTCGGCTCCATGCGCCCGTATGGCCCCGGGGCTCTGGTCCCCGCCGCCGGGCGGTGGCGGGGACCAGCGCAGACATCACCCCGCTGGCCGGAACCCGGAATCCCGGGGACCGGAAGCTGCAGGGACATTGAACGAAGACGTTCTGAGGAGAGATGTCGCACCAGAAGATGTTGCCGGGTCGATCCCCTCCTGTCCGGGCCCTCCTGGCCCAATGGGGCTCCGGGACGCAATGTCTATATAGAGCCTCTTCATAGAGGGTGCCCCTATGCGAGTGGCATGCCTGGCCTTCTGGTTCTACGACTACACCATCCAGATGGCAAACGAACTTGCCCGACACGCCGAGGTGCTGCTGCTGCTTCCGGACTACAGGTCGGAGGAGTACGTGGGGAACATCGACCCGGAGGTAAAGGTCCACATCTTCCGCTACTCCCAGGAACACGGAAGGCCCGGTCCGTCACGCTACTCAATGCTCCGTGATATCGTCGCCGCAATTCACGACTTTAAGCCCGACGTCGTTCACTTCCAGGTGAACAACCCCATGCTCTGCCCGCTCCTTCCCATGCTCCGGAAGTATCCGCTGGTGGCGACATTCCATGACATTGAACCGCACCCCGGCGAAGACCGCCTCCTGGATATCGGTTCTCTGCTCTACCGGCTCACCCTCTTCGTATCAAGGGTCCTGCCCGACCGGATCTTCGTGCACGGGAAAGCGCTCAGAGAGGTCCTGGTGGAGAACTACCACGTCCCCGGCGAGAAAGTGCATATCATACCGATCGGTGAGCACGAAGTGACGCCGTTTAAGAAGTTCGAGCAGCAGGGCCGGGAGCCCGACGGCCTGCGTGTCCTCTTCTTCGGCCGCATCCACCGATACAAGGGGCTCGACTACTTGATCCAGGCAGAGCCGCTCATCACCCGGGAGGTTCCGGATGCCCGGATCGTCATCGCCGGCACGGGCGAAGGCTTCAGCAGGTATGCAGAGAAGATAGCGGGTCGGGACGCATTCGAGGTCTACAACTACAGGATACCCTACGAAGAGGGCGCCCGGCTCTTCCAGCAGGCGAGCGTCGTGGCGCTCCCGTATGTTGAGGCATCCCAGAGCGGCGTCATACCGACCGCATACGGCTTTAAAAGGCCGGTAGTGGTCACGGATGTGGGGAGCCTGCCGGAGGTCGTCGAGCATGGGAAGACCGGCTATATCGTGCCGCCACGTGACCCGGCGGCACTTGCCGGTGCTATCGTGAGCCTTCTCGGGGACCCGGCGGCGTGCCGGCGTATGGGAGAGCAGGGCTACACTAAACTGAAGACGGATATGGCCTGGCCCACGATCGCACAATCCATCCTCGCGGTCTACAGTGAGCTGGCACCCGCTCAGGGGAGGGGAAAGCCGCCTGCAGACGAGGCCTTCGCCGAGACAGCCCCTGCCGGCGGGAGAGAACGATGACCGCCAGCAGGGACGCCCGGGAGGAACGGTTGCCGAACGGCAGGCGTTTGAGAGATCCAGAGGGTTTCGAGTAACGATGGAAGGAAGGGATGGGAGCCCTGCTCAACCGATGATGCACCGTATCCAGAACAGAGTAATGGCAGGCCCGCCGAGATAGGCATCCGGACGCCTCCGGTTGAAATGGTCCCCGGGGCGGCTCGTCCAGCGCAAGGTCTTAATAGGCGAACCCGATAGTAAGTGCACGGAGAAGACATACTGGTCCGCCGGATGCCATAACGAGGAGGTCACCGATTCCATGCGCAAAGCCAGTTAAAATCACCAGAGGTACAATGCACCTGCTCAACCCGTTTCGGATGAACGACTGGGATAACAGAACGTTTTTCTGGGCATTTCAGGCATTCCAACTTCTTTTTGTCGTCGTAGTCAGCCTCAGCCTCGTCGGGTACCCTATACCGATCGCACGAGAAGCCCTGGCCTTCCTCTATCTCACCTTTCTACCGGGTATCCTCGTGCTGAAGGCGCTCAGACTCCACAATCTCGGCACGATTGAGACAGTGCTCTACTCAGTCGGGCTGAGCCTTGCGGCCCTCATGATCACCGGCCTTGTCGCCAACATCGCCTACCCACTGCTTGGCTATGTACGGCCATTCTCATTTGAGATCCTTTTTCTCACAATCATCGCCGTCGTACAGGTTCTGCTCTACCTCGCGCTCACCCGTGACCGGGAACATGCCGACGTAAATTCTGTCAGGCCGGACATTTCCATCCCCCCTGCAGCGCCGTTCCTGATGGTGCTCCCGTTCTTTGCGATCATCGGGACATACATGCGAAACGAGTATCACATGGTCACACTCCTCTTCCTGCTCCTCGTCCTGATCGCCATCATCGGCCTCGTCGTCGGGTTCGACCGACTCATCCCGGCATCCTGCTATCCCCTGGCAGTCTACACTATCGCGCTCTCGCTCCTCTACCATACATCGCTGATATCAGGGTATGTCTGGGGCTATGACATCCACCACGAGCTCCACCTCGTGAACAGTGTGCTGGTGCCTGGGCTCTGGGATATGACCATTCCGTACAACACAAACGGAATGCTCTCCGTCGTTGCGCTCGTCCCCATATACTCGCTCATATGCGATCTGGACCCCGTCTGGGTCTTCAAGATCCTCTACCCCCTCCTCTTCGCGCTCGTGCCGCTCGGGCTCTACCGGGCGATCGAGAAACAGACGAACGCGAAGATTGGGTTTTTTTCGATCTTCTTCTTCGTCTCGTTCTTTACCTTCTATACGGAGATGATCTCCCTCGCCCGCCAGCAGATAGCGGAACTCTTTCTCGCGCTGACCGTCCTTGCTATGGTCGACAAGTCCATGGACCAGGGCAGGCGGGCGTTCCTCATGGTCACCTTCGGCTTTGCCATGATCGTCTCGCACTACGGCCTCTCGTACATCTACCTCTTCTCGCTCATACCGGCATGGCTGCTGCTCGTCTTCCCGGAATACCTGCCGGCCGGCATACGGGAGAGACTCCGCGGGATGTCAGGCACCATGATCTCCGACCCGCTCGCCCCGCAGGGAACCACCCCCAAACCACGGATCCGGACGCTCGTCCTCCCTTACATCCTCGTCTTTGCCATCCTCACCTATCTCTGGTACTCGACGGTAGCCGAAGGCACGGCGTTTGCTACCATCGCCGGTATCGGGGATAAGATAGTAACTACCCTCTTTGCAGAGTCCTTCAACCCGACAACCGTCCAGGGAATGCATATCCTCACCAGCCAGTCCATCACACCCCTGCACAGCCTGGCAAAAGTCGTCCATATCGCAACCCAGGGGCTCATCGCTGTGGGACTGCTTGCAACCCTCCTCAGGCGCGAGCGGTGGCGCATCGAGCCCGAGTATCTCGCCGTCTCACTCGTCTTCCTCCTCATCAACGTAGCCGGCATCATCGTCCCGTTCTTCGCAAGCTCGCTCAACACCAGCCGGCTCTACCACATCACCCTGATCTTCCTTGCCCCGTTCGCGGTCATCGGCGGCATAGCGCTCTACGAGGCAGTAGTCCAAAGGATCCATGCGGTAAGGACCTTCCCATTCATGGGAACGGCTTACCAGGCGTTATCGGTATTCTTCGTCGTGTTCCTCCTCTTCAACACCGGCCTCATCTACCAGATTGTGGATGACAGTCCGACATCGATGGCGCTCGAAACCGCCGGGGATAAGCCGGTCTTCAACGGCAAAGAGGTGCAAGGAGCAAAATGGCTCTTTTCTGAAGCGAGCGGACGCCCCATCTACGTTGACGGCACACGCTGGTGGCTCCTGCTGGGGTTCGACCCGGACCATCAGCGGTACCTCCCGGCAAATGCGTCACTGGTGGAGCCGAACTCCTACCTCTACTTCGGTACATACAACGTCGTAAAAGAGAGTGTCCGGATCGAGGTGCAGGAGCATGCGGTCACTGCGGCGGCCTACACCGATGCCGGACGATTCATCCGGGACCAGAATAGGATCTACGATAATGCCGGTTCCGTCGTCTACTACCGGTGAAGAGCCCGCGGGAAATTCCCACCCGGATAGGTAGGGGAAGGCTGACTCCTGTGAACAGGAGCCATTCCGACAACAGAGAGGAGACTTGTCCGGGCCAGCACCGGTGAGCCAGTTGAGTTATATCCATCCTTTCCTCTTCAGGATCACGCCAACGAGGAGTGTGCCCGCCACATACGTGCCGAGCCACGCATACCCCATACCGATGAGGCCAAACCGGTGCATCAGGGTGTAGCCGAACCCGAGCAGGGCGACACTGACGAATCCGCTGAGGATCATAAGGCTCCGAATGTCGTTCCTGACCTTTGCAATGGATATGAAGGTCTGGCAGACGGAGACGAATATGGCGGATAGCGCGAGCACCTGGAGCAGGGCTATCCCTTCGACGTAGTCTTTGCCGATCAGGTTGAGGATCTGCTCCCCGAAGAGAGAGAGCCCGATGATTGCGGGTATGAGCAGGGCGAACATGCTCGCGAGCGTCCGGAGCACGCTCTTCTTCATCTCCCCCCCGTGGCTTCCCTCGACAAAGAGTGAGGTCGTGAACGCGTATGGGATCATGAAGAGTATCGAGACGATCGCGTAGGTGATGTAGTAGTTGGCGGTACTCTCGGCCCCGAGCACGTGGAGCACCATGATCGGGATGACCATGTTCGGAGCGGACATCAGTATCCCGGCGATGTATGCGCCGGCGGAGAACTGCCATGCTTCCCGCAGGAAGACGCGGTCCACACCCAGTGCAGGCCGTACCGAACATCGGGCAAGCAGGACGAGGGCGAGGATGAGACCGAGGACGAACGAGAGACCGAAGGCACTGAAGATGCCCATCGCTCCAAGGAAGACCAGGGGGACGAGGAAAAGGATCCTCGACCCGTAGAGCAGGTTCAGGATGAAATAGTGCTCCGACTTCCGCATGGCGTTGAACGCACCCTCGATGACCCAGGTGACGGAGTAGGCTCCGAGGAAGATGAGATAGAGCGGCGCGACCGTTCTGACGATCGTGAGCTCGGGGGATACGACATCGACCACGGCGATGAAGACCAGCCCCGCACCGAGCGCCACTGCTGTCGGCACGAGGATGGCAGTTCCAAGCACCCTGTTCTTGTCGCGCAGGGGAAAGAACCGGATCACCGATTGGTCCAGGCCGAGCCGGGAGATGAGGATGAGGAGCCCCATGGACGACATCAGAGCGGTTGCGATGCCCACGTCTGCCTGCGAATAGAACCGGGCTGCAATCATCCAGAAGAAGAATCCAAACCCCGCTGCGGCGAACGATGACGCCATGATGAAGAACGAGTTCCTGATAAGCGGCTCCTGTAAGTGCTGCCTGACCTCGCTGAAGTTTTTGGGGAGTGCTACTGCCATCGGCCGCCACTATCTGGTGACACCTATATAGATGTATCCACCGCTCCGGCCCCTCCGGGGTTGCAGGGCTAGCGGGAGAAACTCTTCCGGGCCGTGCTGCCCGGCACGGCCTCAGGCGGTGTTCACCAAAACAGGAGAGAATTTTCAGGTAGAAGATCTCCACGGGCCGCACCGGCGGAATGTGAGGTGGCGGCCGTGGTAAAGAAAGGTGGGAAGGGGTTATCCCCGTGCTCCCGGTACAGACGTTAGAGAGAAGAAGTTCTGCCGAAGAAGAAGTCGGCAAGCAGAGCAACATCCTTCCAGTCCACGGTGCCGTTTCCATCGAAATCAGCAACGGCATTGGATTTAGTAGTTCCCTGCGCCATCTCGGCAACGATCGTCACGTCGGCCCAGTCAACGCTGCCATCTCCGTTGAGGTCTCCCCTGACGGGAGCCGGCCGGGTTCCGACGACGATCTCCTTACTCATAACGTTGTTGTTCTCATCGCTCTCTGCAATCCGGTTGACATCGTCCACGTTGGCCTTCACGGTGTGGGTGCCCTCAATTGCCTTCCAGGTTGCACCGGCCGAGCCGCCGCTCGCGGTCAGGGTGACCGATGCACCCGCGGCGATAGCCGCGGTGTGGGTGTCGGACCAGACACCGGGACCGGCGGCGCCGTCATCGAACGTGAAGAGGACGCCGTGCTTCACGCCAGCAGGCGTGGGAGCAGTACCCTGGTTCTTGATGGTGGCCCGGAGCGTCACCGCACTCCCGGGAGCCGGGGTTGCCGGGTCCCAGGAGATGTCGGTCACCACAAGATCCGGTTTCCCGGAGGGAGCCGGTGTTGTGGGGGTGGGCGTCGGGGTCGGCGCCGGAGTGGACACAGCCTTCGAGACCGTGATCTGCTCACTCTTGACGTTGTTTGCCTCGTCGCTCTCGGCGATCCGGTTGAGATCGTCCACGTTGGCCTTCACGGTGTGGGTGCCCTCAATCGCCTTCCAGGTTGCACCGGTCGAGCCGCCGTTCGCGGTCAGCGTAACCCATGCACCCGGAGCGATGGACGCTGTATGGGTGTCGGACCAGACACCGGGACCGGCGGCACCGTCATCGAACGTGAAGAGGACGCCGTGCCTCACACCCGCAGGCGTGGGGGCATCCCCCTGGTTCTTGATCGTGGCCCGGAGCGTCACCGCACTCCCGGGAGCCGGGCTTGCCGGGTCCCAGGAGATGTCGGTCACCACAAGGTCCGGCTTTCCGGAGGGAGCCGGCGTTGTGGGGGTCGGAACGGGAGCCGGAACGGTCGGGGTCGGCACCGGCGAGCCGGTGGAGACCACCTTCACGTTCTGGAGAGTCGCCTGACCGGCCGGAACCGTGCCCACGATGGTCACACCGGCGGAACCGGCAGGAAGTGTGCTGGAGACGATCTCCATATCCTTCACAAGGACATTCTTGGTTCTGTAGCCCTCAACAACGAACGGCTTTGCGGCATCGGAGACGATCTGTCCGGAGAAGACGGTGTTCACGTTCTCCTTCGCCCATACGAGCGTCTCCACGCGGTTGCCCGATGCATAGATGCTCACCTCGGAGTTGTCAAACTGGCCGTTCGTGCCGCCGAGGCTGGAACCCTTACCCTTGTACCCGACCGGGTCGATCAGGTGGAAGTTCCGGATCTTCACGTTGTTCGCGAGATCGACCTGGAGGCCGTAGGCGCGCGAGGTGATGCTCGTGCAGTTCTCCATCACTGTGGAGGGGTTGACCGAGCGGGTCGGGACGCTGTAGTAGCCGGCCGGCACCCGATAGGAGAAATCGGTCCTCCCGATGCCGGTGTCCTTCTCGACGCAGTTGTAGAGTTTGCCGCCGTTCGTCGTGTAGAACCCGTTCATGGAGTTCCCTTCTGCCGTGCAGTTGATGAACGTCACGTCAGCGTTCGGGGCGTAGTAGCCGCACCCGAAGTAGTGCGTCGACATGTCGTTCGGGTTGTAGGCCCTTGCCGGGAAGGCTTTCTGCCCGTTGTTCCGGCTCACGCAGTTCTCAAGGACGGCGTTCGTCACTTTGGGATCGAACTCGAAGTGGAACCCGGACTCCAGGGTGCCTTCAGCAAGGCAGTTCTTCACGCGGAGGCCATCCATGTCGTTCAACTCCGCAAAGTCAAACCCGGTGATCCAGGGGTTGAACGCCCCGTACTTGCCGCAGTTGATCGCCGCACAGTTCTCATAGCGAACGTCCTTGATCACCTTGTTCGTCGTTCCCCAGGCGTTGTGGAGGAATCCATACGTCCCGGTATCCACGGCCCTGCAGTTGATGAACTCGATACCCTGGAGCGTCGGCGCATAGACGGTCGGATCATGGACCAGGAGGTAGACCGCCTGAATGCTTGCATCCGCGGTTCCCGTGATGTTATGGAGCTTCGCATGGCTTGCCCGGATGGTCATCACACCGAGCCACTTGACGCCGCTGCTGTAGCCGCTCCCCTGGACGTGGAACCCGTCCAGCGTGATGTACTCGCGGTCGACGTTGATGCGTCCATCGCGGGTGAATTTCAGGAATGTCTCCGATTCACCTTCCCCCTTGAGAGTCGAGCCTGCTTTGGGAGCAATGATCCCTGCACAGTTGTATGTGCCGCTGGTCAGGAGGACAACACCGCCGGATGATGGCAGGGCATTCAGTGCTGCCTGAATCTCCACATGATCATTGACCCCGTCACAGACGTAGGCAGCCGCTGCTTTATCGGCCGCACTACTGTCGCTTGCCGCGACAATCGTGGTGGGGGTCGTCTCGAGTGCCCCGACGATCGGGACGAGCCCGACGATCAGGAACACTGCGATTAGAAGCTTCGTTGTCCGTTTATCTCGCATTATCTCACCTCTCGGGAGATACTGCATTATCTGAAACCTATAATTTAAAATGTTTTGCAAATAGATTGGACAACGCAATTATTTGGAAATAGTAAAATAATAAGTATTAATGCCCAAAATCATTAATTTTTGCTATTTATGAAATCAAAATTAAAATAGAACAACATATATAATATGGCCAATTTTAGCGCATAAACCTCAGGAAATACTTGCTCTGACCAGTGCTCCCAGGATATATTCCAGGCAAGTGAACAGTGACCGAATACGGAATTTCATCCAGTTATTTTTATAAAACTCGCTGGAATTCAACGGTATCCACGCCTGATCGGCCAGGACGGCAGCCACCCCCTGCCGCACCCGGGGGAGGAACGCCTGCGGTACTGCACCATGTGACACCCCGACCGCAACAGATCCGCCAGCAGATAACCTCGACCACCGGTATTTTGCCGAACCCCGGCGCCGGTATCCGGCAGAATGCTAGTGCAACGATTCCCAATTACCGGCACTCTCACCGGAGGAGTGTATTGACCTTTTTTCACACTATCCGGAGGGTTGCCTCCCGGGAGACGGCTTGTCCCCGGTATCCCCACGTACTGCCCCACCCCCCATGGCGATAGCCACCACGGTCCAGTGCACGGGGAGATCCCGGAGAAGAACCGGATTGGGGCCCACTCTCCCCTTCTCCCGGGAAACCGGCTTCGACACCGCTCCCGGGGCACGGCTTCCCACGGGATATCGCCATGACTGCCCTCGCCCCCGGGAGGGGGTTGCCGGAGAGGAACTGTTGGGTGACATTTTGCCCGGGAAGAGGGGTTCCCCCTCCCTGGTCCCCGCCCCCCGTGGCGATATTCCCACGGTCCACTCCAGGGGGAGATTCCGGAGAAGAACCAGACGCGGCTCATCCCCGAATATCAGCCCGGGCACTGCCCCCGCCCCTACCAGAGTAGGGGGACGGAGGGGAGCGCTCCGTGGGGGAGGGGACGATGGCCAGATATGGTCTGTTATTTTGGAATCGATGTACTAGGACCCGCACGAGGAGAAGAGACCGTGCTTCACGCCCGCGGGCGCGAGGCCCCCGATAGACCCACGGAGTATCACCACACTCCCGATGTGACTGCCACATTCTCAAACGTCACTGCTCCGGCAGGTACCGTATTCGTGAGGACCACGCCGTTGGTGAATGGAGCAAGGTTTGCGGAGACGATCTCCATATCCTTGATCCGAACCTTTTTGGTGCGGTCGCCCTCAATCACAAACGGCTTTGCGGTGTTTGAGACAATCTGGCCCGAGTACTCGACGTTCTCGTTATTCCGGGCCCATATCAGCGTTTCAGCCCGGTCACCCGACGCATAGATGTTAACTACTGAATTGGCCAGCGGTCCTCCCTGCGACCCCCCAAGATTTGTCGCCTTCCCGTCGATCCCGGCCGGGTTCTCCAGGTGGAAGTTCTTAATCCAGACATCGCTTGCGAGGTCGATATGGAGACCGTAGCCGTTTGAATCGATGCTCGAACAGTTTTCAAGCACCAGGGACGGAGTTATCGAACGGGTCGGGGCAGCGTAGAACGATGCCGGCTGGATGATCCGGTAATCAGTCTTCCCGGCGCCGACGCTTTCGTCGACACAACTGTAGAGCTTGCCGCCGTTGGTGGCGTAGAACCCGTGCCGGCTGTTCCCCCCGGAGTAGCAACTGATGAAGGTGATGTCACCCCGGGGGGCGTAGTAACCACACCCGAAGTAGTGCGTGGACATATCGTCCTCCCGGTAGGGCTTCGTCGGGTAGGGCTTCTGTCCGTTATCCGTGCTGATACAATTCTCGAGTATGCAATCCCGCTTCTCGGGGTCCCACTCGAAGTGGAACCCGGACTCCAGGTTGCCGTCAGCGAGACAGTTCTTCACGCGGAGGCCCTCGATGTCGTTTAACTCCGCAAAATCGAACCCGGTCACCCAGGGGTTGAACGCGCCGTACCTGCCGCAGTTGATCGCCTGACAATTCTCGTAGCGGACGTCCCGGATCACCCTGTTCGTCGTCCCCCAGGCGTTGTGGAGGAAGCCATAGGTCCCGGTGTCTACAGCCTTGCAGTTGATGAACTCGACGTCCTGGAGCGTTGGCGCATAGACCTCCGGGTCGTGGAGCAGGAGGAAGACCGCCTGAGTGCTCGCATCGGCGGTCCCTTCGACGGCCAGAACCTTCGTGTGGCTCGCGTAGATGGTGATCACGCCGAGCCAGCGATCGTTCCCGACATCTGGATAGCCGGTGCCCCTGATGTGAAAGTTGTAGAGCGTGACAGTTTCCCGGGAGATGATGAGCCGTCCATTCTTGCTGAATTCAAGAAACGTCGCATCCGGCCCCTCCCCACAAAGCATGGTGTTTACGCGCGGGTAGATGCTCCCGGCACAATTGAACGTGCCCTCCGTCAGAGCGACCGTACCCCCCGACGACAGAGCATCAAATGCGGCCTGGATGTCACGCTGGTCGTCGATGCCGTCGCACCGGATATCGGCCCGGGCTTTCGACGCGGGACTGCTGTCGCTTGCCGCGATGACGATCGTCGAACCGGGCACTATCGGGGGCACTACCGGCGTTGTGGGCAGCGGGGCGATAGGAGGGGGGGGAGGAGGCGGAGGCACCGGCACCGGCAGATAGAAGTGCAGGACCAGTGCAGCGGCACCGAGCACGGCAATTAAGATTGCGATGGCAATGAGGAGGCGTCTGCCTCTGGCTCCCAGGTGTGGTCTCGCTGACATGGGACAATGACCTGCCCGTTACTTCCTTCGTGCTGTCGTGACATCCTACAATACCGCCCCTGGCGATCCTGCTGGAGATCTCCCCATTCGCCATCCCGGGTTGAATCGTACCGCCCGGGAACGGCCGCCCGGATTGGGGATCGCAATAACCCATGGGCCCTTCCGCCCGGTTAACACCCCTATAATGCAGAGGTACCATTTAAGGATTTAGTCGGCCCGCTCCTGCTGAAGGGTTGGGCTCAGAGGTCCGGGGGGCTAACAGCAGTATTTCCAGTCCCGGAGAGGTTGAAAGCGCCAGACGAGATGCTCCCCGGGGCAGGGCACCGGGGACTACCTCTGATCCCGATGCAGCCGTCCTGAATCCTATGTCGTGTTGTTGACCGGCAGCACCTCGAGGCCCGACAGGTCTACGTCCCCCGCCATGGTCCCCTCAATCAGAACCGGCTGAGCGGCATCGGAGAAGATCCTGCCGGAATACGTGACATTCCTGTTATTCACGATATAGACCAACGTCTGTGGTCGGTCTCCTGATGCAGCAAGATCAATGACCGAGTTGGAGATGCCCACCTTGATCGTCGAGTTCACCGGGAGTTCCCCCTCGGGGCACCCCAGCACCGCTCCAATACCGTCTATGCCTGCGGGATCGGTCATGGTGAAGTTCCTGATGAGCACATTCGCTGCGCCGCAGACGAAGAGGCCCCACCCGTTCGCGTCAAGACTGCTACAGTGGTCCATGACGACAGAAGGGTTTGTCGAGACCGGCATCGACTGGAGTATGCAGTAGGCGATGGGTCGTGCTGAGGGCTCGATGGTCGGGACACGCCCGGTTTCGCTCTCGGTACAGTTGTACAGGAGCATCCCGTCCGGGTTGATGATAAAGAACCCGAACGCACTGTTCCCCTCGGCCCGGCAGTTTATCAGGGATATCCGCCCCCCGGGGAGATAGAAACCGGACCCGAAGTAGTCCGGGTCACCCACCAGGTAGGTATCGGGACAGGGCTTCTGTCCGTTGTTCCGGCTCGAACAGTTGATGAAGACGCAGTCCCGCTTTCCGGGGTCCCACTCGAAGTGGAACCCAGATTCAAGGCTCCCCTCGGCAGAAGAGTTGCTTACCCGGAGGCCCTCGATGTCGTTTAACTCCGCAAAGTCAAACCCGGTCACCCAGGGGTTGAACGCGCCGTACCTGCCGCAGTTGAGTGCAGCGCAGTTCTCATAACGGACGTCGCGAATTGTTGTATTCTCCGATCCCCAGGCGTTATGGAGGAACCCATAGGTCCCGGTATCCACGGCTCTGCAGTTTGTGAACTCAACATCTTCGAGGATGGGGGCATAGACGTTTGGGTTGTGGAGCAGGAGGAAGACCGCCTGGGTGCTCGCATCGGCGGTGCCCGTGACGTTGTGGACCTTCGCGTGGCTCGCGTAGATAGTGAGGACGCCAAGCCACCGGCCAAGGTCGAGAGTCGTGTTCGTGCTCATGTTTGTATAGTCGGCCCCAGCGATGTGAAACCCGGCCAGGGTGACACGCTCTTCCGAGACGTTGAGCCTCCCGTTCTGGCTGAACTCAAGAAACGTTGCATCAGGGCCCTGGCCGAGGAGCGTCGTGCCCGCTGCCGGGGCAATGCTCCCGGAGCAGTTGAACGTGCCCCGGGAGAGGGCGACCGTACCGCCGTCCGGCAATGCGGCGAGCGCCGCCTGGATCTCCACCTGGTCGTCGAGGCCGTCACAGACGTAGTTTGCCTGCGTCCTCGCTACAGGGCTGCTGTCGCCTGCCGACACAATGAGCGGCGCCACCGGTGCTGCAGCAACACCCTGGACGAGCAGGAGGCCGATAAGCCCGCCGACCAGAAAAACGATCGACCGGCATGGGCTGGCGGGATGCATCCCGGGGCGGTCTGTCAGCCATTTAAGCAGGCGGATCGTCATAACACTCCTCGGATTATCGTACAGGCTGCTCAGCACACCGCATCGAGAACTTCACCAGCCCATCACGGAACTACCGGTTCAGCCACCCCCGGTCCATCGGAAGCCCGGTCCAGGCACCCCCATGACGCCGACCTCACCGCCAAACGGGACGGCCCCCCGGCAGACCCGGGTATCGCCCCGGCATCGAGAACGGCACGGCACGACAGGGCGCGGCCTATTATAATCTTAAAGTTATAAAAATTGATGGGTGAGGGAACAGCCATACCACCCCCGAAATTCGGGTTTCAGGCCGCACGGGAGAACTACCCAACATGGGGTTTGCCTGCACGCCGGACTTTCGAGGCAGTGATGGGCCCGGATGCCGGGGAGAACCCCCAGTTCCTGCAGATTGATGATCTGCGGCCCGGATCGTTGCCGGATGCAGGAGGCGGAGGAGAGGGGCCGGACTGACCGAGTAGCGCGGTGATGCGGGTCGCCGGTGGAATTGTATATATTGGAATACAATATTTATTAGCATATGTCCGGAAAGAAGGAAGTCACCATCGGGATCACCATCAACCTCGAGAACTACGAAAACCTCCGCCTCGAGGTCGAGGGCGACGTAGAGACCCGTGAGGATGTAGACGACCTTATCACGTTCCTCGACGGGATGCTTGCCCGGCTCGGGCGCGGTGATCCGGCGACTGCCGAGCGGGTGGATGCATACCGCCGGCGCGTCCTGAAAGCCAGGCCTGCAGGGCCGCAGGCACCGGCCGCGAGACCGGTACCGGAGGCGGAAATTGCCGTCCCGGCAGCTGCACCGGCGACCCCGGGGACAGAACCGGCACACGGAGGGGAGGAGAGAACCTGCCCCCCTCCCAGCATCATCGAGACGGCAATCCCACCGGCACCGGAGCACCCAAAGCCGCCCCGGGTTCCCGAACCTCCCGCAAAACCGGAGGAGAAGGCCCCGGTGCAGCCGGAGGCGGCCCCGGAACAGGCACCGCCCGTGCAGGTGCAGCCACAACAGGAACCAGTCGCAGCAAAGCCACTCGCAGCTCCGGCAGAGGATGTCTGCGAGATGTGCGGAGCAGAAGTGACGAAATCGCAGGCAAAACTCTCACAGCTCTTCATGAGTAAGAAACTCTGCAAGAAGTGCATGGAACAGCCGTAAGGCCTGCTAGGCCCGCGCGATGAGGAAATAGCAACCTGGAGGTTATATATACTACAATCCCCGAGGATAGTATAATGAAGAAGAACCTGCTCATGTGGGACGAGACGCTTTTTCGGGATCCCGAGGTCTTCGAGATCGATTACGTCCCTGAGCAGTTCAATCATCGTGATGCCCAGATCCAGGAACTCGCTTTCCAGGTCCGGCCGGGCCTGCGGGGTGTCCGGCCCCAGAACACCATCTGCCGAGGCCTCCCGGGGACCGGGAAGACGACAAGCGTCAAGAAAGTCTTCGCTGAGATCGAGGAGACCACAAAGAAACTGGTCCCCGTCTACATCAACTGCCAGATCGACAACACCAAGTTCGCCGTCTTCTCACAGATCTACCGGCGGGTCACCAGACGCCCGCCGCCGGCGTCAGGCACATCATTCAAACAGGTCTTTGACGCCATAGCCCGGGCCCTCCTGCGGGAGGAGCAGGTGCTCCTGGTGGCGCTGGACGACGCAAACTACCTCCTCTATGAGAACGAGATTAACCAGGTGCTCTATCCTCTGCTCCGCTCTCACGAGGCCTATCCGGGTGTCCGAATCGGTGTCGTCGCTATCGTCAGCGATATGTCCGTCAGCCTGCAGACCGAGGTGGACGCCCGGGTGGCATCGGTCTTCCGGCCCACCGAGATATACTTCCCCCCCTACTCGGGAGAGGAGATCCACGGCATCCTCGAGGAGCGGATCCTGCAAGGGCTCTACCCAAACGTCCTCCGACCCGAGATGCTGGATCTCGTGGTGGAGCAGACGATGAAGAGCGGCGACCTCCGCGTCGGCATCGACCTTCTCAAGCGGGCGACCCTGAATGCCGAGAAAGCAGCCCGCCGCTCGGTCGAGCGGGAGGACATCTGCAAGGCCTACGAGGTTTCCCGGTACCTGCACCTTGCATTCTCGCTCAGAGCGCTCAGGGCCGAGGAACGAGAGGTGCTCGGCAGAATCGCGGAGATGTCGGTTCGTGATGACCGGGAGATGAACGCCGGCGATGTCTACCGTTTTGTCAAAGAGAGAGTGAAGGTCAGTTACACCAAGTATTACGAGATGCTCCAAAAGTTCGACGCGATGCGGCTCTTAAACCTCCAGTACCGCCAGGGAAGAGGTCAGGGGAGGGGACGGACCCGGCTGATCGGTCTCCGTTACGATCCCAGACGTGTATTGGAGCACCTGGGGCAGGAGCAATCGTTTTCATAATCCTTATCTATTTCCCCACCGTTTGTACTCTGATGAGGTTTTCCACATGCTCAGCGTAAACGAATTGGCACTGGATATTTTTGAGGAACTCTTCGAATACGCCGAGGAGTTCCATGCCGTCCCGCACGAGCTCGACAACGGAGCACGCATCGTTGACTGCGGCGTCAGCACCACCGGCGGGTATCTGGCAGGAAGACGGTTTACCGAGATCTGCATGGGCGGGCTCGGTGAGGTCGACGTCACGATGGGCCGGATCAGGGATATCCCGATACCGTTCATCGAGGTCAGCACCGACTTCCCGGCCATCGCGTGCCTCGGCGCCCAGAAGGCAGGCTGGACGGTCAACGTCAACAAGTACTTCGCCATGGGCAGCGGCCCCGCACGGGCGCTCTCCCTGAAGCCCAAGCACACCTACGAGGTCATCGACTACGAAGATGAGTTTGACTACGCAGTCATCTGCCTCGAGAGCGACCACCTCCCGAACGCTGGCGTGATGGAGAATATCGCCGACGCCTGCAACGTTGATGTCGCCAACACCTGCGCGGTCGTCGCCCCCACGGCATCGATCGTCGGCTCGGTCCAGGTCGCCGGCCGCTGCGTCGAGACCGCGGTCTACAAGTTGAACGAGCTCGGCTTTGACACGAAGAAGATCACCGCCGGTATCGGCCATGCCCCGATCGCCCCCGTCAAGAAAGACGGCACGAAGGCGATGGGCAGCACCAACGACGCCACGATCTACCACGGCAGCATCATGCTGACGATGAACGCCCCCGAGATCAAGGACTACCTTGACAAGATCCCGAGCAACAAGTCCAAGGGCTACGGAAAACCGTTCTACGAACTCTTCAAGGAGGCCAACTTTGACTTCTACCAGATCGACACCTCGCTCTTCTCTCCGGCCGAGGTGGTCATCAACGAGCTCTCCGAGGGTGTCGTCTACCACGTGGGAGCCGTCAACCCCGACGTGACGCTTAAGTCCTTCGGGTTCATCTGAACCCGATCAATCCATCTCTTTTTGTCCTGGCCGGGGCGATAAGCCCGATGAGAATGCAACGCAGAGGAGTGCGACTGGACCGGTTCACGGGCAGCGGAGCCGGAGCCCGGCCGGTGAGATCCGGCGATCTTCGCCGGCCCCCTTTTCGAGGAGTGCCCCGGGCCCGGAGCCTCCGGCAGGCAACAACGTTTATCCCTCACGGTGCGAAACACTGTAAGACATCCGCGGGCTTGTGGTCTAGCTGGTCATGACGTTGCCCTTACACGGCGAAGATCGCCGGTTCGAATCCGGCCAGGCCCATCGTCTTTTTCATTTTGATGGTTCCTTAATGTTCTTTTGTTATTCCAGTCCTTTGAGATCCTGCATCCGGTCGATGTGGCCCTCTCCCCTGCCCGGAGCGAGCCCGGAGAACAGGCTGTTTTTCATCCGTGCAGCATGAGGCTACGCCTCATGAGCGTTTCGCGGTATGGAAACGCAGCAGGCGGCGCTCGAACACCCATTCAGTCACAGCCATCGTTAGCCCGGGCATCCCAACCGCAGCAAAAGCGGCATCGGGGCCGGTATTGCCGGCATCCACTTCTGTTGCCGGTTTTCCTGTTTGCACAAGGGAGATCCGGTTTTGCGGCATACAACAGTATGGAGGTTTCAAAAATAGAAACTTATATCATTCGGACCATAATTAGCACCATGGTGCACCATGAAGTTAAGCGCAAGAAACCAACTCCCGGGGAAAGTAAAGAAGATCGATATTGGAGTGATCAACGCTGAGGTTGTCATCGCACTGGACAGCGGCGGTGAGATCACCTCAGTCATCACCAAAAAAGCCGTGGAGAACCTCGGGCTTACCGTCGGCAAGAAGGTCTACGCTGTGGTCAAGTCAACAGAGGTCATGGTCGCCATCGACTGAGAAAAACTCACCCTTCTTCCCCGGCCGGGGGTGGGCCACCCCGGCTCGCATAGGGCTATCAAGAAGCCCCGCCCTCCGCAGGCAGCCGCAGATGGCCTGAAACCCCAGGAATGGCGGGGCGGCAACGCATAAATACGCCGGCAACCGTTCTGCCAGCATACCCTTCCCGGGAGCGTTGAGGTACGGCACTATGATACGTGAATACCCCTCCTTGCCGATCGCAGTCCTCATCTGCGTCATACTCACCGGGGCCGTCATCGTTTACGTTCTCCTCATGAATGAAGGCGCACCCCCTCCCGAACAGCCCGGCCCGCCTTCGACTCCGACTGGAACGCCAGGAACGCCGGTCACGACGGGAGCCCCGGCGTCAGTCGCTTCCCGCTCGTTCTCCATCAACGTCACGCCCGCAGCCGCCACGGCCCGGCCCGGCGATATAGTCAGGTTCACGCTCACGGTACACCCTGAAGGCGGCTTTGCCGCACCCGTGCAGATCAAGGTCTCCGCTACGGCGCTCGGGGGTGCATTCCGCAATAACCGTGACCTCGGGACAGTCTCCCCACCCTACCCGCCACTAACGTACAATATCACAACGCCCGACCTCCCACCGCTGGTCTCCACAGCGACCGTGGACGCCACAGTGACAGCAAGTGGGGGAGGTATTGTGCGGACGGAGCAGGTGCAGTTAGTCATCCGCCAATAGATCTCCACCACAACATACCCGGGCAACTGCCGGAGCAGCTCAGGCGGACGAACACCCGGGACGTTCAGATCACGTCCATGTCCCTGCACCCCCGGGTAGCCCACAGGGATCTCTCGAAATTGTTCCCGGATCCGCAAAAATTCCCGGAGCCGGAGAAGACGTTTGAACAACCCGCACGGCCGGTGGGGCAACCAGAGGAGCCGGACGACAGTATAAGAAATATAGAGATTCTTGAGTATCATGGGAGGCAATCATAACCCCCTCATTTCCACTGGAGGCTCAGGAAAAACCTCTGTAGAGCCCCGGAGCGCCCGGGAGACCGCCTTTACCGGCAACTCCCGATACCGGCAAATATCCTCCCTTCCCCCGAATAAACCGCAATTGAGCGATGCCGGGGGGACGAACCGCCACGGCTCAGGACGTTACGGGAATGAGAACAGGGAGCCTACCACAAAAACGCTGCAGGATACCGATTCTGGCGCCAATGACGAAAAGCGGGGCGAGTGAGAGGAAATTTACAGCCAGGGAGAGGCGTTATCCCTCTCCCTCTCCCTCCACCACATCGAACCAGACAGGGTCGGGGCAGTCGGGCCGGCCGCCGTAGTTGATGGTGATCTCCTCACCCCTCCGAATGGCACGGTGGGCATAGATGCGGATCTCGCCCCGGAGAACGTCGCAGACATGGTCCGCATTCGCGTGGTAGGAGTGGTTGTAGAGCGACCCGTAGCCCAGCGCCACGGCGGCCAGTTCCCGGCACCCTCCCCACGCAAAGTAGTAGTTGAAGAGGCGCGTCCGATCGAGGAGTCCCTGCTCATCCGCTCCGCCAAGCACGATCACCGGGCAGACCTCGATCAACTCACCGGCCGCAATCCCCCTATGGGCGAATACTCCCCGGCCGCGATTATCCGTCGAACTGACGTATACGGTATCGGAAGGGTAGATGGCCCTGCTCGCCATCATGCCCCTCTCTTCAGCACTGTCTATCATGGTATCGCTGCATCTTCACACCTCTCGGTGCTCGACGCCGTCCCGGCGCACCGGGCCGCAGAGAGACGGCGAGGGGTATGCACTCCGGGACTGCAACGATGGGTGAATCATAATAGTGGTCTCTGGCCGGGCAAAAAGAATGCGGGGCCAGGGCCAGAGGCAGACAGAATTTCAGCCCAATCTTCCGGGAAAAACAGGCACACAGCAGCCGGAGACTACCGCGCGGCGAGGGAGGTCACAGCCTCACTCCGGGAGTCGGTAGAGCGGGGAATGGACAAGCGAAAGAATGTTGTATTCGCACGACTCCACTGACTCATCAGGAGGAACAAACAATCGGAGACGTCATCGTAGCACACGACCTGGAGAAGCGGTTTGAGGATCTCATCGCGGTCGACCGCATCACCTTCCAGGTCAGGGAAGGGGAAGTCTTCGGGTTTCTCGGGCCGAACGGGGCGGGAAAGACGACGACCATGAAGATGATCCAGTGCGTCTCCCCAAAGACCGGCGGCACCCTCGAGGTCCTCGACATGGATGTGGACACCCATCAGCGGGAGATTAAGGGCCGCCTCGGTGTGGTGCCGCAGGAGAACAACCTCGACCCGGATTTTTCAGCCTATCGAAACCTGTTGATCTATGCCCGCTACTTCGGCATCCCGAGACGGGAGGCAGAACAGCGGGCGGAAGAACTCCTCGCGTTCATGCAGCTCGAGGAGAAACGGGACGTGTTGATCGACAAACTCTCGGGCGGTATGAAACGGCGGCTGATCATCGCCCGGGCCCTGATCAACGCACCGGAACTGCTTATCCTCGACGAGCCCACCATCGGGCTCGACCCGCAGGCGCGGCACCTGATCTGGGAGAAACTCCGGAGTCTCCAGGCGGGAGGAAACACCCTCGTCCTCACCACGCACTACCTGGACGAAGCGGAACGCCTCTGCGACCGGCTGGTGATTATGGATCACGGGAAGATCCTCGTCGAGGGTGCGCCGGCGGATCTCATCCGGGAGCATGCCGGGAGTGATGTCGTCGAGGTTGAGCGGACACCTGAGGCGATCGCCCGCCTGACCGGGCTTGGTGTGACGTATGATGTCGCCGGTGATGCGCTCCAGGTCTTCACGAACCGTCCCCATGATGTGGCACGCGAACTGTTCGAGGTCTGCCGGCACGAGGCGGTGACGGTCCGCCCGGCGACCCTCGAGGACGTCTTTCTGCGGCTGACCGGCCGTAGACTGCGGGAGTGAGGAGAGGATGATCGATATCACCGGCAGGGTGCAAAGCGTCTGGCGAAGAAACTGGGACGCCTTCCTCAGGACCTACCGGGTAAACTTCATCCCGCCCTTCGTCGAGCCGGTCCTCTACCTTCTGGCCCTTGGGTTCGGCCTCGGAACATATATTGAGGCGGTCGACGGGATACCCTACCCCGTCTTCATCGCCCCGGCTCTCGTCTCTATATCGGTGATGTACTCGTCCTTCTTTGAGTGCACCTACTCGTCGTTTGTCCGTATGTACTACCAGAAGACGTTTGATGCCATCATCGCAACGCCGGTCAGCATCGATGAGGTGATCGCCGGGGAGATGCTCTGGGGCGCCACCCGGGGGATGATCTACGCGACGCTGATGCTCCCGGTGCTCCTCCTCTTCGGCGTCGTGACTATGCCGTCGTCCCTGCTCCTCATCCCCTTCGCGTACCTCGCCGGCCTGCTTTTTGCAGGTATCGGTATGTGCTTCACGGCGATCACGCCGAGCATCGACGCGCTGAACTACCCTGCGTTCCTCTTCATCACCCCAATGTTCCTCTTCTCGGGGACATTCTTCCCCCTCGACCTGCTTCCGCAACCGATCCAATACTTCGCCCTCGCCGCCCTCCCGCTCACGCACGTCGTCAGCATCAACCGGGCAATCACGCTCTCAGCCTTCTCGCCAGCGAACCTCTTCAGCCTCGCCTGGATCGCGGTGGCGACCGTGTTCTTCTTAGTCCTCGCCATCAGGCTGATGAAAAGGCGACTTATCGCGTGACCGACAGGAATACATCCCACAAGACAGGCCTTCCGGGAGCAACGTCTGCCCCCCACTGTGTGGCCGGCTCAGGAACAGAAGGCGCGTACAGGGGGCGCTACGGGGCGGGGGATCCAGGGAACACACCTCACAGCGGGCGCATTACATACGCACAAAAAAGGGGGTTAGAATCGGGGTTTTCTATACTTTGGGAGGCAGTCACGGCAGTAGACAGGCCTGCCCTCAGTCGGCTTGAAAGGAACTTCGCACGCTTTGCCGCAGTCGGAACAGACTGCCTTATGGAACTCGCGGGGGCGGTCCTGGAACGAACGGGGACCCCTGCTTGGGTATCTCTCTTCCATGTGTTTCAACCATGCAGATAGTCTGCATATATACAATTACCTGCCCGCATATATAGATGCGCTTCACGGGACCCGGGCAGGTTCCGCTGCCCGGGTATACCCTGCTCACCCGTTTCCACCATCCCGGTGCGTGGCAAGGTTCCCCCGGGGAGAAAATCCCCGGTAATGCGACCGTTTACTTCGACAGAAAGAACTGTGACACAACGCTTTTATCGATACCATCCTACCGAATGATCATCCAACTATGGCACACGATAACCAATCTCTTTTGCAATCCGACAAAACACCGGTTCTCCACCGGAGTTGGGACTAGGGGGAGCGGCTCAGCATGACCGACGAGATCCACACAGACGAACCCCCTGATAGCAGACGCAAAGGAAAACACCGGGACAGGCGGACGATCGGTCCGGTCCCGAACCTCGAAGAGCATGTAAAATCCGACTGGTGGCGGGGCATTTTCAATCGTCTTTACCTGAAGACCGACGGCGATGTCGTCGACGACCAGCAGATCACCGAAAGAGAGATCGACCGGATTGCTCAGGTCCTGCACCTCCAGGCCGACGAGAAGATCCTCGACCTCTGCTGCGGCCAGGGTAGACACACCCTCGAACTCGTGCGCAGAGGCTATGATGCTGAAGGCCTTGACCAGTCACACTACCTGATCCAGCGGGCCCGGTCGACCGCGAAGAAGGAGGGGCTTCAAGTCAGGTTCCGGGAGGGAGACGCGCGCCGGCTGCCGTATCGTACCGACACCTACGATGCCGTCCTCGTCCTCGGGAACAGCTTCGGCTACTTTGACTCAGTCGAGGAAGACCTGCAGATCCTCATGGAACTCCGGCGCATTCTCAAACCCTGGGGGCGGGTGCTCCTGGATGTGGCCGACGGCGAGTACCTGAAAGAACACTTTCAGGCGAGGTCATGGGAGTGGATCGACAATGCGATGTTCGTCTGCCGGGAACGGTCCCTCTCGCTTGATTCGCAGCGCCTGATATCCCGGGAGGTGATCACCGACGTCGATAAGGGCGTCGTGGCCGACCAGTTCTACGCCGAACGCCTCTATACTCCCGAGGCGCTCCGGCAGCTCCTGGAACGGGCAGGTTTCTCCGGCATCACCTTCCACGATATCACCACGGAGTCACAGCGGAATCAGGACCTCGGCATGATGGAACGCCGCCACATCGTCACCGCGGTCCTCAAGAAGGAGTGGTCGACGGCAAAGGTGAGAGGGCAGGAGAGGGCAAAACACGTCGCGGTGATGCTCGGCGATCCGGCCAAGGCCGACGCCCTGAAGCCCTCCTGCGTCTTCGACGATGACGACTTCTACACCATAGACCAGATGAAGGCGGCACTCCGGGAACTCCCGGGTTACCGGTTCACCTTCCTGTGCAAGCATGATACGATGATCCAGGACCTCACAAAACTGAAGGGGAAGGTGGACTACATCTTCAACCTCTGCGACGAGGGGTTCAATAACGATCCGAGAAAAGAACTCCATGTGCCGGCGCTAATGGATATACTCGATATACCATACACGGGTTCCGCGCCGCAATCGCTTGCGTTCTGCTACGACAAGTCGCTCGTGCGCGGCGCCGCGAAGGAGATGGGGATCCCGGTGCCGGACGCCTGCTTCATCACCCCCGGCGACCGCACCTATGACGTCGGGATGAAGCTCCCGGCAATCGTCAAGCCGAACACTGGTGACTCCTCGTACGGCATCACGGCAAAGAGCATCGCCCACACCATCGAAGAACTCTCCAACGTCATCAGTTCCCTGCGGACGACGCTCGGATACGATCGCTCGCTCCTTGTCGAGGAGTTTCTTCCCGGGAAAGATATCAGTGTCGGCATCATCGGGAACCCGTCGGGATACTGCACGGTGCTCCCCATCATTGAGGAGGACTACTCCGCACTGCCTCCTGAACTCCCCCGGCTCTGCGGCTATGAGGCGAAGTGGCTCCCGGACTCGCCGTACTGGAAGATCGTATCACGGCCGGCAGATCTCCCCGAGGAGACCGAGAAGGTGGTCGTGCGGTGCTGCCTCGCCCTCTTTGAGCGCCTGGAGTGCCGCGACTACTGCCGGTTCGACTGGCGCCTGGACGAGCACGGGAACCCGAAGCTCCTTGAGGTCAACCCGAACCCCGGATGGTGCTGGGACGGCCACCTTGCGAAGATGGCGAGATATGCGGGCCTCTCATACCCCGAGATGCTCGGGCGGATCCTGAAGGCGGCGGAAGAGCGGTTCGGTATGGAACAGGAGACAGGTGCGCGCGAGGCCGGAAAGGAGTCTCTCCCGGCCGACTTCACCCGGCAGACGGCCTGACCCATCACCTTTTCAGTGGAGCAGGAGCGGTCCTGCTCTGGCGAATGCACGTATTCCCAGGAGATTACTATCTCCCGCAGGTGATGTCACTGGAGAGGGACGTTGCCTTTGCGATGTACACCCGGGAGGCCAAAGCACTCGCAGGGGACGTGTAGGGTGAGACCGCACGCGAAGAGCAGCGGCAATTATCCTCCTCCCCTGCGACGAACGGCTCCACGCCACCGGGCCCTTTATCCTCTATACGGCGAACCCCTTCATCCTGGCGATCCCAACGAGGAGCGGCACACAGAACCGACCGATCAAACCATGGGATACAGATGCCGCCAGCCCGCCGGTAACCATCAGTATATAATATCCTCTGGCGCATAGATCATAAATTATGGCCGATGAATCGTATCGAACCGCGACGGTCCAGGGTAGAGAGGTCCCCTACGATCCGGAGCAGCTACGCAAGATCAGCGAGCACCCCTGCTACTCCGATAAAGCGTGCCACGCCTTTGGACGGTGTCACCTCCCCGTCGCCCCGAAGTGCAACATCCAGTGCAACTACTGCGTGCGGGACTTTGACTGCGTGAACGAGAGCAGGCCGGGTGTGACGAGCAGGGTCCTCCCGCCGGAGGAGGCGCTCGCTCTTGTCAGGAACGTCATCAAGGAGTACCCGTATGTGAAGGTGATCGGCATAGCAGGGCCTGGCGAGCCGCTCGCAAACCCCGAGACGTTTGAGGCGCTCAGGCTGGTCCATGAGGAGTTCCCGCACCTGATCATGTGCCTCAGCACGAACGGCCTCATGCTCCCGGAATCGATCGAGAGACTTGCAGAGTACGACGTCGGGAACGTCACGGTCACGCTCAACGCCATCGACCCTGCGATCGGGGAGAAGATCTACTCCAGGGTCGAGTACAACGGGAAGAAGTATCACGGGCGCGAGGCGGCGGAACTTCTTCTCTCCCAGCAGCTCCGCGGGATCGAGATGGCGGTTGCAAAGAAGATGTTCGTCAAGGTGAACACCGTCTATATCCCGGGGATCAACGACGAGCATATCCCCGAGATTGCAAAGAAGGTCGGTGAGATGGGAGCATTCACCTTCAACGTCATCCCGCTCATCCCGCAGTATAAGTTCGCCGGGGTGACCCCCCCCACCCAGAAGGATAAGCGGGAGATGCAGGACCGGTGCGCCCCGTACATCAAGCAGATGCGCCACTGCGCACGATGCCGGGCGGACGCGATCGGGAAGTTAGGCCAGGATGTTCAGTCCTGCGTCTACCAGCAGATGAAGAATGAGAAGGCAGAGTAATCAACTCTTTTCTCTCTGCCGGTGCCACCGGCCATGACGACGATCACGCTCCGGCACGACCAGTCGTTTGACCTCGATGGGACGCTCTCCTGTGGGCAGGCCTTCCGCTGGGAGAAGTTGGAGGGGTGGTGGCAGGGCGTCGTCGACGACCGGGCTATCCGGATACGGCAGGATGCAAACCGTCTCACGTTTGCCGGGGCGGACGCGGAGTTCGTCTGCAACTACTTCCAGCTCGACCAGGACCTTCCCGCCATCCTCACGTCCATCGACCGTGACCCGGCTATCGGCGCCGCCATCCGGGAGTGCCGGGGTCTCCGTCTCGTCAGGCAACAGCCGTGGGAGTGCCTGGCCTCGTACATATGCGCTACGAATACGAACATCCCGGCGGTGAAGCGGCGGGTCACGCTCATGGCGGAGCGTTACGGTAAAGCGATAAATGGGCCGTTCGGCACGGCGTATGCGTTCCCGGAGCCGGAAGCACTCGCGGCTGCCTGCTGCGCGGACCTCCGGGACTGCAAACTCGGCTATCGGGCAGATTATGTCCGTGAAGCCGCCGCATTCGCAAGCGAGCACCCCGACTGGGCGGAGCGGGTCGCCGCCCTTCCCTTTGAGGAGGCGCGGCAGGCGCTGATGCAGTTTCGGGGGGTCGGGCCGAAGGCGGCGGACTGCGTGCTGCTCTTTGCATTCGGGTTCTTCGAGGCGTTCCCGGTCGATGTCTGGATACACCGGATCGTGGCAGAGACTTATCTGCCCGATCTCACCGGGAAGAACTGCACTCCTGCGCAGTATGAGCGGATCCGGCGGTTTGCCAGGGATTACTTCGGGCAGTATGCCGGGTACGCGCAGGAGTACCTCTACTGCGCGCGTGGTCCGGCACGCCGCCCGCAGTGAGGCTCACTCCTTCCGGTTGCGGACCCGCTGCAGGATGAGCCAGGCTACCGCCAGCAGGGTGAGTATCCCGATACCAACGAGGATCAGGGTTCCGAGCCCCGCACGGGCAACAGACCATGCCTCTCCAGAGCCGCTGGGGGAGGCGATGCCAATTGCGCTCTGTTTCCCGGGAGGCCCACAGGCCCCGTCAGCGCCGCACTCCCGGTGCGGGGGCATCGTCGTGTTGTGAACAACCCCACCCTTCCGGATGGGGCTTCCTGCTTCATCCCCCTCCCCAGCGGGAGCGAGTCCACAGGCTCGACGGCACGTTCCGTACCTGCGAGTGCAAACTGTTTGATGTTGATTGCGGCGTTCTGGTCCCGGTCGTGGCGCGTCCCGCAGGTCGGGCAGGTCCATTCCCGGTCCTTGAGCGTCAGGTCGGTCTTCCGGTAACCGCAGACCGAACAGGTCTTCGAGGAGGGCTCAAACATCCCGATCCGGAGCAGGGGTTTCCCTGCTTCCTGACACTTGTATGCCAGCATCGAAACGAACGTTCCCCACCCGGCGTCGCTGATCGCTTGTGCCAGACCGTGATTCTTCACCATGCTGTCCACGTTCAGGGTTTCCACCGCTAACGCTTGGTTTTCGCGAACCAGTCGAGAAGAGATAATGCGTGAGCCCCAGGTCGATCCCGACCGTCTGCTCCGGGATCGGAACGGCTACCTGCGGGGGCTTCCGGCCGTCCTCGACCAGAATGCTGATGAAGTACCGGCCAGCCGAGGTTCGAGTGACCGTCGCGGACTTCGTCTTCCCTGCAAACCTGCGGTGGAAGACCGTCTTGACCGCCCCGATCTTGGGGAGTTTCATGGTACCTCGCTCGAAGTCTACGGTGTACGACTGCGGTACCGTGAACGACTGCTCCGGGCTGTGCTTCTTCTTGAAGACCGGTTTCTCCGCACGACCTTCGAAGAAGTTCGTGAACGCACGAGCAAGGTGGGTGATCGACTGCTGCAGGGGCTGGGCGTTGACCTCCTTGAGCCTGGGATGCTCCACCTTGAGAGCCGGGAGACGTTTGTGGAGATCGTACGCGGAGAGACTCACCCCGTCGTTCTGGTAAGCCTCGTTCTTGAGGTTCAACCCCCAGTTGTACACGAACCGGCAACACCCAAGGTGCTTGCTGATCAGGACTCCCTGATCCTTCGACGGATACAACCGGTACCCTCGCATCATACGATACTACTCGGTGGAACCTCCTCTGACATAAAGAAAAGCCGTGCAGGGTGAAAGTGTGCGATCCTGAAGAAGGGGCGCCGTGATTCACCTCCCCCCTTGCGGAGGGAGCCCTCTCGCTCTGCCCCTTCGACCCCGCACCGGTAGAAAGGAGGCGCTCCCGCCGGGAGTGCCTTCCTTCACAAACGTTCACCTCCCGGCAAAACTCGCTATAAACCCGTTCTCCTGCATCCCGAGTACCTCCTCCGGCGTTCCCACGGCAGCCACTCTCCCCTCCTCGATGAGACAGAGGCGGTCCCCGAGTTCAAGGGCGTCGCGAAGGGTGTGAGTAACGACGATGCAGGGAATGCCGGCATTCCGGATATGCTCGCGGAGTTCCTTCCGCATCGCCCCCTGGGCCCGCATATCGACGGCGGCGAGCGGTTCGTCGAGGAGGAGAAGTTCCGGATCGAGCACCAGCGCCCGGGCAAGGGCCACCCGCTGCCGCTGGCCTCCAGAGAGCCTGCCGACGTTGACGCCCGCGAGGCCGGAGAGGTGCATCGCCGCGAGCTGCTCCGCCACAGACCCGGCTATCTCTGATTTTGGGATCTTCCGGCACCAGAGGCCGAACGCCACGTTCTCGGAGACGGTCATGTGCGGGAAGAGGGCGTAAGACTGGAAGAGATGGCCGATGTTCCGGCTCTCGGCAGGGATATTGATCCGCTTCTCGTCCGAGAAGATCAGCCTGCCTCCAAGGGTGATCTCCCCACGGTCGGGCGTGAGGATGCCGGAGATCAGGTTCAGCACCGTGGATTTGCCCGACCCGTTCTCCCCGATAAGGACGAGCGTCTCACCCTCTCCAACCGAGAATGTGACGTCGAGGACGAAATCCCGCAATCGCCGGACGGCATGGATGGAAAGCATCAGACGTTCCTCCGGGTGACGAACTTCACCGCAGCGATCACCGCAAAGGATATCACGACGAGGATGATTGCGAGGCTGATCGCGGCGTCAAGGTCGCCCTGCATCGTCGTATAGATCGCAAGCGGCATCGTCTGGGTCCGGCCCTGGAAGTTTCCGGCGAACATGATCGTAGCGCCGAACTCCCCGAGTGCCCGGGCAAACGAGAGTATCGCCCCGGAGACGAGCCCGCCCCACGCAAGCGGGATGGTGATCCGGAGGGCGACGGTCCAGGGGGATGCTCCGAGGGTCCGTGCCGCATCCTCGTAGAGTCGGTCGACCGCCTCAAAACTCGCCTTCGCCTGCCTGATGTAGAACGGCGAGGCCACAAAGACCTGGGCGAGGACCACCGCGAGGGTGGTGAAGGCGATATGGACGCCGAAGACGTCGAGGTACTGTCCGATCACGCCCCGGCGGCCGAAAGCCATCAGCAGCGCGATGCCCGCCACCGCCGGCGGCAGGACGATAGGAAGGTCGGTGAGGGTGTCGACTATCTCCCTGCCGCGGTAGTCATGCCGGGCGTTCACCAGGGCAAGCGGCGTCCCGAAGAGGACGACGAGCACCGTGCTCACCGTCGCAGTGATGAGAGAGAGGGAGAGCGCATCGAGGACCACCGGTTCGGCGAGCGAACTGAAGAACGCCTCCGGCGATATGCGCATGAAGAGCGAGGCTACCGGTATCGTGACGAAGAGAAGGAAGAGCGAGAGAAGGGCGGCAACGAGGAGGGTGAGTGCCGCCCTCCCAAACAGCGTCCGGCCGCCGTGCCCGAGTACCCTACTTTCCTGCCGGAATCGGGTCAAATCCATAATCAGTCAGGATGGCGCTGCCGTCCGGACCCCGGACGAATGCTATGAACGACTCCGCCTCAGCCTTGTGCGCTGATTCCGCAAGGATGCCGAGCGGGTATGTGGCCACGACGTTGTACTCGGACGGGACATCGATCCGCGTCAGTTTATCCCGGTCGTCCTTTGAGACATCCGATTTGTAGACGATCGCCGCATCCGCCTCGCCGAGCATAAGTTTAGGCACCACGGAGTTCACCGCCGTCTCCTCGGAGATGACGTTGGCCATGAAGGCGGTCTTGTACGTCTCGCCGTATGCAGGATCAGCGGCCAGCTTGTCGAGCATCTGCCGGGTATAGTCGCCGAAGGGGACATCCTTGGTGCCGATGACGAGTTTCGCGCCCGGTTTTGCCAGGTCGGCGAGGCCGGTGATCTTTGCCGGGTTATCGACCGGAACGATCAGGGCCAGGCTGTTCCCGAGGAACGGGGTCACGGTGCCATTGTCCATGAACCCGCCGCCCTGGAGCGCTTTCATGTGCTTTGTGCTCGCGGAGACGAAGATATCCGGGTTCGCTCCCTGCTCGACCTGAGTGCGGAGGGTCTGCGAACCGTCGAAGACGAAGTCGACCTTGACGTTTGCGTTCTGTGCCTCGTAGGCTTTGCCGATATCCGTGAAGGCTCCCGTGAGCGACGCTGCCGTAAAGACGGTCAGGGTTGTCTCTCCAGGGGCCGGCTGGGTGGTCGTGCATCCCGCAACCAGGAGACCGGCAATGATCAGAAGACTTACGGCAACGAGAGTTGCCGGAGTTGACGTTTTCATAACAACACCATTCTCATAAGGGATTACAGCTCCGCGTATTTAATTTGGTGTACTTTGCGCACAGGTTAAGCAAAATACGCCTACCCTCGCAGGAAGTATTAAAAGGGCGTGGTGTTGTCGGGCAGGATCAGGAGGATGAACCTGCCAGCCGGAGATCGGTGCCCGAGTGAAAACGAGAACAAAGAGGCCTGGAAAACACCTTTCCTCCACCGAACCCGGCGTGTGGGGCAGCCCGCAAAGCTGTCCTGGAACCCTCCGAACGAAAGAGGTAGGCCGTCGTACCCGGGATCGCTCCAGCTCCTGAGCATCCGCTGGAATAGTTATCGGCGACGATGCTTCTGCCCCACCCACGTCACGGGTGCGCACAGGTCGGGCGGCGATGAGCCCGGATCAGGCCCGCCGCTTCACTTCATCCAGGAGCTCGCGACGGACGCCCTCGATGCGCTCATTCACCATCCGGGCGAGGGGTTCGTCCTCGCAGTGACCATAAAATGGGGTCTCCCGGCGCCGTACCTCCTCGAGCGTTCTGGCCTTTGTCAGTTCCCCGATGACGGACTGGGCCATATTCGAGTACTCACCGCAGTCAACCTTCTCCTTAAGCCACCGGTAGAGGTGGCCCGGCAGCCGCACACCCACCTGCTTGCTTGAGACGTTATCGGGAGACTCCATCTTTCCTTATTCAGATATCCCGGCAGAACAATTATATTGCACGGTTATTATTTTTCCAGGGAGATACCAATGGATACCCATAGGTATCATTAAGCAGCTGGGGCCCTCATAGAGGTGTATGAGACAGAGCAGGCCAGTCGGCCTGTGCCTGCCGGAAAGCGTTCGACAGGCGCGAAAGGCACGGGATAGCACCATCCCGAAGAGGAGCAACCTCACCGAAGACAGGGGGATTGGTGCGTGCGCGCGTTAGATAGGATCCGGAAGACAGCGCACCCGCCGGATGACGCCGGGGAGGACGCATCTACCCCCTGTCCCTTCTGCGGGTGCCGGCACCACACCGAAGACATCGTCGCTGCCGGCCCGGGGGCGCATGACGTCCATCAGTGCCTCAGGTGCGGCCGCCGGTTCAATGACCGGAGAGTGGTATGCCAACTGTGCGGATCCCCGGGAGAACTTCTCGGGGATGTCATTGCCCCGGGCCGGGGCCTGTACGCACAGTACCGGTGCTGCGGGTGCGGTCACGGGTTTATGGTGCGAATGAATGGCGATGAAGACGCCCACCAGACCTGACAACGTAGTGGGCCCGGGACCATCCACCCAATCTACCCCGGGTCTTGTGCCGGGGCTCCCGCAACGATAAAAAAAGGAGGGGCCGCTTTACGTCCCGATCGTCCAGCTGCTCATATATGTTTCCTGCTCGGGTGTCAAGCGATCGATCGAGAGGCCGAGCGAGGCGAGTTTCAACCGTGCCACCCCCTCATCGATGACGGACGGGACGTCGTGCACGCCGGGCGCGAGATCGGGGCCGTGCTTTGCGATGAACTCGGCAGAGAGCGCCTGGACGGCGAAACTCAGGTCCATCACCTCGATCGGGTGGCCCATACCTTTCGGCGTTGCGAGGTTGACAAGCCTTCCTTCGGCGAGGACATGGATGGCCTTCCCATCGAGCATGTAGGTGTCGATGCCGTCCCGGTGGACAATGGAGCCCGCGTGTGATGCGAGCCATTCGACGTCGATCTCCACGTTGAAGTGGCCGGCGTTGGCAAGGATCGCTCCGTCCTGCAGGTTCGGGAAATGCCGCTCGGTGATGATGCTTGTGTTCCCCGTGGTGGTGACGAAGATGTCGCCGAGGGGTGCCGCCTGATCCATCGTCATGACGTCAAACCCGTCCATGTGCGCCTGCAGCGCCCGGCGGGGGTCGACCTCGGTCACGATGACGCGGGCGCCGAGGCTCCGGGCCTTCTGTGCCAGCCCCCGGCCGCAATAGCCGTAGCCTGCGACAACGAACCGTTTGCCGGCGATGAGGACGTTTGTCGTTATCATGATCGATGCAAGCGAACTCTCCCCGGTGCCGTGGACGTTGTCGAAGAAGTGCTTCATCGGAGTATCATTGACGGCGAGGACCGGGAATTTGAGCGCTCCGTCCCGGGCCATAGCGCGGAGCCGGTGAATGCCGGTCGTGGTCTCCTCGCACCCGCCGATGACCGAGTCCAGCACCTCCTGTCGCTCGGTGTGGATGCGGAAGATCAGGTCCATGCCGTCGTCGATGGTGATTGCAGGCCTGGCGTCGAGCACCCGGTCGATGGCCCCATAATATTCCTCGACACCGGCTCCCCGTCGGGCATACGAGTGAATCCTCTCACGGGTATTGAGCGCCGCCGAGACGTCGTCCTGGGTCGAGAGGGGGTTGCACCCCGTGATGTACACCTCTGCACCGCCTGCCGCCAGAGTCTCGACCAGCACCGCAGTCTTTGCCTCGACGTGCAGGGCCATGCCGATAGTCATGCCGGCAAAAGGCTTCTCCTCGACGAACCGCTTCCGAATGGACGAGAGGACCGGCATGTACTGCCGCGCCCACGCAATTTTAAGATCTCCTGACTCCATAAAACCACCAGACCGGTTTCCTGCCCGGATATCCTTCCGGTTTGTCTGTAAAAGTAGCCTCCGTGATTACTTAAACGTGAGGGGAGTGTGACAGACCAAAGGGTCAACAGTTCGTGAGAACCGGGATCCGATACGTTATCAGGCTGCCGGGACACGAGACTGCGGAACCGGGGTAGATGCCGGCAGTTCTCTTCGCGGCCTTCGCGTGGGGCCTGCATCGCTGTGCTTATACCAGCGCTCAGGCTCCTGTCGATCCAACCGTCGCGGTCGAACCGGCCTTCGTCGGGCGGGAGCAAAACGACGCGCTGATCGACCAGGAACCTCCCAATCTTGAGGAGATTGTCGGGATGCTTTGTCGGGATGCTTCGCGATATCCGCAGCAGTTTTGCTGCAGTCTCCGAGATAGGGAAGCAGTCCTCTGCCGTTGATCGCCGTCCCGACGGTATCGGCCTGGGAAATCACGTAGAGGAGATCGCGGACGTCGCTGTATACGGCACTACCTGAAGATCCCACCAGGCCGGAGCGCGACCTCCGGGCGAAGCCGTTCGAGTACAAGGTCGCTGGCAGGGTCGGCGGAGACGAGGGATTGGTCGTCCTTTCCGTCTAACATGCCGTCGTCGTCTGTGTCGACCGTATCCGGGTCGAGGATGTGCCAGTTGCCGAACCCGTCGCGATACCCGTTCTCGAAGCCGTCCGGCAGGCCGTCTCCATCCAGGTCGTCGTTGCTCAGGGTCGCGGTCACCGGCGCGGTCTGATCCTTGACAACCGTCACCGTCGTGGTATACGGCCCGTAGCCGTCCTTCAGGACGTCGAGGCGGTGCGCGCCGACGGGGTACCTGGGAGGGTCAGCTGCCCGGAGGCCGCCGGGGTGGTGCCCCGGGAGGTGTTGTCGAGGGGAGACCTCTGCGCCGCCCCTCAAAACTGCACATTACCCGGGAGCAAGGGAGCCCTGCAGCCAGAGAATCCCCATGACATCGTCGCCCACACGAGGAGCATAGCCGCCGGTCACGTGCTCGGCGGCATACAGCGTGATATCGACGTCACGGTACCCGCCGCTCTCGTCCGGCAGCCGGAAGAACGGAACCGTGAGGCGGTAGACAGTCTTTCCACAGAACGAAACAGTTTCGACACTCTTTACCGGCGACTGATACACGAAGTCATCGACATCCCCCTGTGGAAACGGGCGATATGCAGCCATGTTTCGGGTCGAATGCTCCTTCCCTTCAGCGTCCGTGATCGTGCGGGGTTCGGCCTTATGCAGCACGTAGGCAAAGGCGGCGAGGGCGAAGAGATGTCTGCCTCCCTCCCGGTAACGACCAAGGTTCCGGTAATATCGGGTGTCGAAGAACGCCAGGGCAGCGTCGCCGACCGAGCCGATCACCTGCCCTTCAAGCCCGTTTGACCATGCTTCGATGCGATCCACCGTCATTTCATGGACAACACCGTCCACGGCCATCGGATAGCCGGTAGAGACCGATCGGTCGAGGGTTATGGCGCACGTCGTGAGAGAACGGGACTCCGGGACGTACGCGGCGACCTCCCGACCATTCCATTCTCGGATGTCGGGGTTTTTCGCCTCTTTCAGCGCCCATTCCACCGACCGGATGATCTCGTCCGTGGACTGCGTGACGCATCCCCAGTGATCCCCGTGATTTCCTGTTTTTTTGCTGGCGCCGGATGGAGTTCGGCGCTCTGGTGCATTCGGTTTCATGCGATGCCTATCCTTGGAGGTTTGTTATTCGTTTACAGGGAGGGAATTGAACCGTTCCCATACTCCTTTCTGCTGTCCGCTCGATCCGGGTCATGCCGGACAGATGTAAAATTTCTATCCCTCCTTCAGGTATCCCGCTTCCCGAAGCACTTTCTCGGTGGTATGATATTTCTCGATGATTGATGAAACCGGCACGAGTTTATAGTATTTCCCCGGAAAATCCTGCATCTCCTGAATCAGGTCGAGAGTTACCTGCTGTACCGCCCTGAACCATTCTTCCATGGGGGCCGTAAACTCGTTCCTGGGCTCAAACCATTCCGTAACTTCGGACTCGAGGATGATAGTGACCATATCCCCTTTGGGGACAAAAAACAGGACATGCGGATCGTCAAGGAGCATGATCCTGCAGGTTTCTCCGCGAAGGAGGAGCGGAATGCAGTCATCGTGGATTGCCTCCATCAGATAGTCACAAAAATCCATGATCCTATCGCTTCCACTTTTATTCCACGTGAGAGATACTTCTCCATATGAGAGGTGGAAACGTCCCTGCTTGATCCAAAAATCAATTTTTTCGGTCTCCATAGGAATCACACCGTTGGCAGTTTTTTGACCATGTATGCCGATAGGATCCTCCCGTCGGGATTTGTTACAACCCTGATATACTGACCGTTTGGTGGAACCATCTCATGATAATACAGGATGTTTCCTTTACTTAATTCAGACGTTATTGGATTTTCGAATGTTTCGAATATAAGGTTTTTCACGTCAGTTTCGGTCATCGAACTCGGGAACAACGTACCCGGATCACCCGGCAATTCACCGGTAATATGTTTTTTCACGATTTTGATCCAACCCTCAGCGTCATCTCCTTCATCCAGCCACGCCATGTTTCCATCCGCGCGCTTGACACCACGAAGGACTTTGGAGAGATCGGTGCCGCAGCCCATCATCTTCACGAGGTCGTCCACATCGAGGTCATATTCCGTGATCAGATAGGTCCCGGCCTTCATGCCGTCCGCCCGCACGGGGAAGAAGTCGTCGATGATCTTCAGCCGGTCACTCTCGCTGAAAAACTCAATGATTCGCTGTTCGACCAATAACTTCGCCAGAGGCCGTATGCCTTCTGGATACTTTCCGATCCATTTTGCGATATCGGCAGCAGCCTTTTCGCAATCGCCAAAGTACGGAACAATACCCAGGCCGGTGAGTGTGGCACCAAGGGTATCGGCTTGCGATACGGCATACAGGAAATCACGGACGTCTCCAATCCCTGCGAGGCCTGAGATGATCCAGCCGGTAGCGTACGCCGGCGTGGACGCAAAAACGTCTCCGCCAATCAATTCGTTAGAGACTTCACCCTTCAGGCCGGCCTCCCCGATGACAGCACCAAGTCGGAGCGCAATCTCGTCACGAATCCGATCCGTTGCATACTGGAAGTACATAGGGACAAGAGGATCGTCGTCGTCCTCCATCTCTGATGAGATCGTGGTCGGTATCGGGGTCGTTGGGGTCCGTCCTCAAGTAATCCTCCATGTAATCGTCTAACTCGTCGTCGTCGGTGTCCACCTTGGTCGGGTCGCTCCGCGATTTGTGGTAGGTCTTGCCGCCCACTGTGAAGGAGAAACCTGACTCGTAGCCGTCCGAGAGCCCGTCCCCATCGGTGTCAACCGCGTTCGGGTCGGAATAATGCCACCTGCCATACCCGTCGCGATACCCGCCCGTCTCTTTGATGTCCGGCAGACCGTCCTCGTCCAGATCCTCCGGCACCAGCACCGCGTTCACGGTGCTGGTCTGGCCCGAGACGATGGTGACATCTTCCGAGTAGGGGGCGAAGCCCTCTTTCGTGACGGTAACGTTGCGGGCGCCGGAGGGGACATCGGCCCTCGTGAGTACCCGGGACGCCGGGATGACGCCGACGCCAAAGCCGTCGATGGAGACCGCGGCGCCGGGCTCCGAACAGATCACACGGACATTGCCGCAACCGGACGTGGGGGGCAAATTTATGTGCTTCAGAGTATGCTGGTTGCGGGTAATCCAGACCTTCTCAATTGCCGTCCCATAGTATGTACTCGGTGTTGTCAATACGAGGGTATGCTCACCCTCAAGCAGTTTCACATTCGAAACCCCGGAACCACCGTAGTAGATGTTGTCGATATAGTAGACAACCCCCGCACTGGGGGTCGACGTCACCGTCAGGGAGCCGGTGGGTGCGTTGACCGAGTTGATCTCCGAGATCGTGGTAACAGAGGTAGAGTCGCCTTCAAAGCAGATCATGCCATAATGGTCGTCATACCCGTTTTTTTCAACCAGATACGGATGGGCTCCACCTGTAGGGTACAGGGCGCACGTAAGCGTTAAGCCCTTCGTATCGCCCGTCAGTGTGGTATTGGTCACCAGATCCTGTCCGCCGGATTCCACACTGAAGAAGGTAACCTTGGCATCTCCGACACCCTCGCCGGTCTGAGAATCCCGAACACACAGTCGCGCGCTGTAGGGATAGTCATCCCCTAAAGCCTCAACTACCACCTCCCCCGCAAACAGCGCATCCCACCGCGCTGAATCCAGCACGGCATACTTCGCCGAGCCCGCCGCCGCGCAGGAGACCACGCCGTTCGCGGCATCGACGGTCGAGGATACGTTGACGAACGTCCCGAGGTCCTCGTCGAAGCGGTAGATCGCGAGCCGGGAGGCGTTCTCGACGTGAGTCGGGTCATAGGCGATCTCAATCGTTCCGGACTCGATATCGTCGCCGAACCCGATGTTGCAGACTTTGCTGACGAGAACTTCATCGCTGATCAGGTGCGTGTAGTTCACCGCGGCGACGCTGACGTTGGCGATGGCATACCCGCGGCCGAAGACCGTCAGGTTCAGGGTCTCGTCGAGGAACCGATCGCTGCTCCAGTAGTCCTCGACGCCGTCCGGGTTGTTAGGGTCGGTCCCGAGGGCCACCTCGGCACCATCGGTCAGGCCGTCATCGTCGGAATCGGCGTCGCAGGGGTCAGTGGTCCATATCAAAACCTCGTCGGCATCGGAGAGGCCGTCGTCGTCGCTATCGGCCGAGAGCGGATCGGTCCCGTTGTTCTGCTCGTCAAGGTTCGAGAGGCCGTCCCCGTCCGGGTCGTCGTCCGTCCCGACAGCAACAGCGACGGAGTAGTCGCCCTCCGTTGAGTGAATTATTACCTGGATCGGATCATCTTCCTCCGGGAACGTCCCGAGCTTCAACAGCTCGAATGAATCAGTCAGGCCGTCGCCGTCGGTATCCACCGCGAACGGGTCGGCGCCGATTCGGTACTTCGCAAAGACCGGGAGATCGCCGGCGAAGACCTCGTAACTGTCGATGACTCCGTTCCCGGATTGGTCCCCGGCCAAGTCCTCGGGCGACGAGCAGTCGGAGTCGGCATCGAGGGGGTCAAACCCGATCGCCTGCTCGTAGGTGCCCGGCAGCATGTCCCCGTCGAGGAGGAGCGTCACCGAAAAGGTGTTCCCGAACGAATCGGTGCCATTGATTGTGATTGTATTCGCATCCGCAAGGGTCACCTCCGCCGAGAAGATCCCGTCCTGCACCGGAACGATCGACGATGCGGTGTTGTGAGTGAGCGTGAGGCTGGATACGGCGCTACTGGAGATGGTCCCGGCCACGGTGACGTTGCCGCCGGCCCCCACCGTATCGTCGCCGGGAGAGGTAATCGTGACAATAGGGCATGTCTGCGGCGTGCCGTAGGTGAGCGCCGGTTCGGTCTCAACGTACTTCCGCACCCGGATCCAGTCCATCCTCATGCTTCGGCCGGCCACAGAATTGTCACCCCCGAAAAGCCACATCCGATGATAGGAGATCCCGGTGGTCCCCTGGAAGACGTCGCTGTATGAGACGCTCCCGCCGACAGTGTGTGTCTGGCTGGAGGGCGTGATGATCCAGGTATTGAGGTAGATGGCTCCCGGCACGAGGCCGCGATATAGTCCTGGCTGCCATGACGTAACACCTCCTTTGACGACCTGCCGCTGGTTGCCAGGGTACCAGAGCAGGCCGTTATGAGAGTTCTCGATGAACTGGGGGAAATACCCACATGCAGTGTATCTGGACACATTAATTACAAAGATACGCATCTCCACGATCACCGACTCACCTTCGATGATCACAGGGTTGTTGGAGACCAGCACACCCGGCCTGCGAGACAGTTCACGAGACTGTTCATCCCTGATCCAGCCGCCCTGAACGTAGAGGGAGTCAGATTGGCTGCGTGTCCAAAGGGCTCTGTTGAAGCCGTTAAAATCATCGTAGAGAATGTAGGCATTATCCCGGCTGCCGATGTCGGTGGCGGCCGCATTCCCGTAGTACATCCAGATCGAAGTCGTACCCGTGGGGAGGTTGACCCAGATAACAGCTGAATTTCCGGTCGTGTAACCCTCTTTCCAGTAGTCAAGGACGACACCGCCGTCGGTAACGAACCGGACGTCGTCAAAGTCCCTCTGCATCCCGGGCAGGTACGAGACGACCTCGCGGTGGGGATACCCGTCGATCGAGGGCGGGTTGGTGACGGTTACCGGAACCCGGTATGCCCAGGTAGTGCTCCACCAGGTCATCTCCGGGCACGCGACGCCCCGGAAGACCGGGGCGGTGTTGATATCGACCTGCCCGAGTTCGGCGGGCTTGGTGTAGACGACCTTGAAGAGCCGGGTCTCCCCGGCGTTGAGCGTCTGCCCATCGGGAACAAACGGCACCCACTCCGGCCAGGACTGCTCTACCGTCTCGGTACCGGCGATATAGGGCTCCCTGACGATGAAGGTTTCGAAAGCGGCGTCCTCCGGGTTACCATCCTCTTGAGTGAAATTTTCTTCGGGGATTACGTCCTCCTGGATAACACTTTCCAGGGTAACGTCTTCAGGGGAGACGGTCTCAAGGATAACACTTACAGGGGTTGTGCTCTCGGGATTAACACTCTCGAGGGTAATGTCTATGGGGGTTGCGCCGTCAAGGGTAACTCCTTCGAGGGTAGTGTCTTCAGGAGTAACATTCTCAAGGGTAACTTCCCGGTACTCGATGATGGGAATCTCGATACTATGCGATCGCTCCTCCCAGACGAACCACTCGACCTGAGTGGCATTCTCGTTCCCGTTACAGAGCGCCCACGTGGCCAGGAAGTCCTCCGATCCGTCGAGGGCGATCGTCCGGTGGGCGGTGATCTCAAAAAACTCAGTAAAAGTACCAAGATCCGGGGTGGCGTTCACCAGCCGGATCTCGAGTTCATCATCGCCGCCGGTAGCGGCAGATCTGCTGTCATCCTTGATCCGAATAGTTCTGGACTCACGATCATAGATCTTGATCTTGGTCTTGCCGGAACCGGTGACCACGTGCTTGGTGCCAGATGCCGGCGAGACACCCGACCCAGGCCCCCGGGTCTGTTCGATATCTGCGGGAGTATTTGTCCAGGATGGGGGTTGAGACCGGCTATCCCCGGAAGACAACAATAGATCCTTCTCTGTCCTGGTATTACCATTGCCATATGACGCCGTGCCAAGTGACGCTCCAGACGTGTCTGAGGCGGACGTTGTCGTGCCGGAGAACAAGTCCGTGGCAGTGTTCACGCTCGATGCGGCTCGATGCGGCTCTGTAGCACTCACGGCAGGAATGAATGCCGTAGTGACCATCAGCACCGCTATGAGAAGCGAAAAAGCTCTCTCCAAACGTTCCATACTCATTGACCATCACCCATCTTGCCGGAGGCAGAACGGGCAAACTCCTAAGTACGAAGAGAGTTAACGCATTTTGCCTACGGGCTGTTGGGATGTTCATCCGGCTGTCGAGAGTGGGATGAACATCACTCACTTTTCCTTGCGTTGATCAAACATCAGACCGCCTGTGAACCTCCACGAGGCAATCCAACATATAGGTAGCGTTCTCTGGGTAAACATATAGCCCAATTGCATTGTAGAGATCCAGAGGTGCTGGATAGAAACAGTACAACTGAAACCAAGCGCATTCATGGCATAGCCTTCCTGAAGCTGCAGAAAACGGAATCAGAACTATTGGATATCGCAATTCGCCAGCCCTCCTGAGAGGGAAACAGTTCTGGAACACAAGGCTAACGGCACGAACCCTGCATATCCATGGTGCGACCGGCTCTGGATCCCCGTCGGGAAGGGGAGACTCACGACCATCTCGTGCCCCGTTCATCCCCCTAAATGTCTTCAGAATCCCAGGGATCTCACGTTCCGTTCCCGTGGAACGTCGACGCCGCAGCCTCGCGGGATCCTGCTCCCCTCCTTCAGGGTGTCACACTGCGCACCTTCGGTGTTCGAGCTCCTGTCGTTCCGACGGTCGCACCTCGAAACCCTCATCACCTCCTGCCCCAAAACCATTACCCATGGTTCTGACCAAGCGGATCATCCCCTGCCTCGACCTCAAGGACGGGCGGGTAGTCAAAGGGACGCACTTCGTCGGGCTGCGCGACGCGGGCGATCCCGTCGCGCTGGCCCAGCGCTACAACGAGCAGGGTGCGGATGAGGTGGTATTCCTCGATATCGCTGCCTCGACGGAACAGCGGCGCACGATCATCGACGTCGTGCAGCGGGCGGCGGACGAACTCTTCCTCCCGCTCACCGTCGGCGGCGGCATCCGGACAATCGACGACATGACGCAGATCCTTCGGGCGGGCGCGGATAAGGTGAGCATCAACTCAAGCGCCGTCCAGGACCCGGAACTGATCTCGCGGGGCGCAGAGCGGTTCGGCACCCAATGTATCGTCGTCGCCGCGGACGTCCGGCGAAACTACGACATGAAGCCGGAGAAGACCCCCATCACCCTCGCCGGCGGGCGGGAGTGCTGGTACGAGGTCGTGACCCACGGTGGGAGCCGGGCCACGGGACTTGACGCTATCGCCTGGGCAGCAGAGGTCGAGGAGCGCGGGGCTGGCGAGATCCTCCTCACCAGCATGGAGACCGATGGGACGAAGGAAGGGTTTGACATCCCCGTCACCGCGGCGGTCTCAGCGGCGGTCGGCATCCCCGTGATCGCGAGTGGCGGCGTGGGCACGCTCGAGCACTTCTACGAAGGGTTTACAAGAGGGAAGGCTGACGCCTGCCTCGCGGCAAGCGTCTTCCACTACGGGGAGTTCACTGTCCGCCAGGTGAAGGAGTACCTGGCGGGACGGGGTATCCCGGTACGGCTGTAAGGTCGAGCGCGAGCGCCGCCACCGGGTGCTCGAGGTCGAACGCGTTCAGGACCGCCGGGTGGATCTCCCCGAACACCCCGACTCTTCTTCCACCGACGATGACATCCCCGCGGCGGCCGTCGAGGAATGCGGGGTCAGCCGACTCGACAACCGTGTACGGGAGCGAGAGTTCCCGGCAGAGAACATCCGCCGCCGCATACGCCTCGGAGAAGTCAGCCGCGGGGTGGATGCTGACCGCGGCGACCTTCTGATACGTTACGCAGGCCTCGACCACATCGCCCACCGCAAAGAGCCGTTGCGGGAGCTCACGGTGCTTGTTCGCCAGGAGCATCTCCAGGAGCAGCCCGAGGAGGTCGGTCCGGACCACCGTCTGCTCTTCGCTGATCGGGTGGAGCAGCCGCAGGGTTCCGGGGGAGGGTTCTCGCTGCATATTCTCGTAGAGCACCCGCTCGTTCGTAAGGGTGAATGGCATCATCTCAAGGTAGCCGAGGCCGACCATCACCGATCGGACGGCCCTCGCTATAGCGGTGATCGGGTGCTCCTCTGCGACGGTAGAGGTTGCCGGGAGGGCGGCATCGAAGTTCTCGATGCCATAGGCGATCGCCACGTCCTCAAAGATGTCCCAGTCATGGAGGATGTCTGAGCGGTAGCAGGGGACGAGGACCCTGACCCGCGAGTCCCCGTCGGGCTCGGCACCGAACCGCATCCTGCCGAGGAGCCGCGTCATATCCTGCACCGAGAGGGGGAGGCCGAGGAGGGAGGCGCATTCCTCGACCGATACAACCCGTTCTGCCGGCGCGAGCGTGGGCATCTCCCGTCCGTCGACGGTGACCATCTCTATCGTCGCCCCGGCCTCGGCGAGCGCTGTGCATATGATGTTCACCGCCGTCATCACCGCTTTTTTGTCGGTGCCGGTGCAGTCGAGCAGGATATTTCTGGTCGCCGTCGTGACCCTCGTCAGTTCGCCGTTGATGATGGGGGGGAAGGAGAGCACCCGGTCACCGGCATCGACGATCAGCGGGAACCGGGAGAAGCCCTCTACCAGGTGGGCGTAATCCCGGCCCTTCGGATGGTCGGTGAGGATCTCCTCAAGGGTCATCTCCCGCTCGAAGTCCAGCGGAACGAAGGACCGGTCGCGAGGGGAGGCGATGTAGCGGAAGGGCGGCGTGACCGCGTCGAGGTCATGGACGCCAATCGCCACCTTGCCCCGACCGCGACCGACCGCCCAGTGGAGGGCCTCCTGGAGGCTCATCAGGCTCTCGATCGCCTCTTCGTCGAGGTCGACGTTCCGGATCACCGCTGAGGCGAGGCACGGCCTGATATCGGCGAGGCCGGGATCGACAGAAAACGTTATGCCGGAAGGGCGGACGGTGTAGACCGGGAGCCCCTCCTCGATACCGAGGAACCCGCGCATCGCCCGGGCGACACCCTCGGCGGAGTAGAGGTCCGGCCGATCCGGGAAGAACTCGACGTCCACATGATCCTCCTCGATCCGCTCGATGTCGGCGCCGATCATCGGAACACGGTCGATGATCGTTTGCCGGTCTGTCCCGGTCAGCCGTTCCATGTACCGGTAGGGTAACGTGATTATCGCCATATCACCGCCTCCCGCCGTAGGTGGGCGTCTCCCGGACCCACTCGACGTCGCTCCGATAGAGTTGCCTGAGATCGCGGAGCCCGAGCCTCAGCATCGCCACCCGGCTGATCCCGAGGCCCCACGCGAGCACCGGGTGCTCGATCCCGAACGGTGCCGTCACTTCCTGCCGGAATATGCCCGCTCCGCCGAGTTCCACCCAGCCGAGGCCGTCGACATAGACTTCAGGCTCCACGGAGGGCTCGGTGTAGGGGAAGTAGCCGGGGCGGAACCGGACCTTCTCAAAGCCCATCTTCCCGTAGAACTCTTTTAAGTATCCAAGGAGGTGGCGGAAGTTGACCCCTTCGTCCATCACGATGCCTTCGAGCTGCTCGAACTCCGCGAGGTGGGTGGGGTCGATAGCCTCCCGCCGATAGACCCTGCCGATACAGAACGCCTTCACCGGGGGCTTTTGGTGCTCCGCCAGGTGCTGGATGGAGAGGCCCGTCGTGTGGGTCCGAAGCACACACTGCTCCGCCTTTGCGGCGCTCCAGGTGCCTCCCCACCCGGCTGACGAGGTCTCGCCGCCATGCTCGTGCATATCGCGGATATGCTCATACCCTGGCGGGAGCGGCCAGCGTTCGCCGAGGAAGAAGGTGTCCTGCATCTCACGCGCCGGGTGATCCTGCGGCTGGAAGAGAGCGTCGAAGTTCCAGAACGAACTCTGCACGATCCCACCCGCCATCTCTGTAAACCCCATATCGAGGAGGACGCGGCGCATCTCGTCGAGGAGGCGCTGGTAGGGATGGGTCTTCCCGGGGTAGGCGCGCTTCGGGAGTTTATCCACGTTGTAGCGCCGGAGGGGGAGGTCCTTCCACGCACCGGAGAGGATCTGGTCGCGGGTGAGCGTGCCCACTTCCTCCTGCAGGTCAAGCCCTTTAGCGAGGAGTTCCCGGCCCGAGGGCGTTATCAAGACGGTGTAAGTGACGGTCTCCTCCTCCTGCACGAGCCCGCGTCTTGCGAGGTCGGTGACACCCTCGCCGTCCTCGACGGCGCCGTTCTCGCTCACCCGGGCAAACGCGGCTTCATCGGGCCCCGGGAAGGCGTTACCGGTCTTCTGCACGACCCCGTCCCGGATGACGACCCAGCCCTTCTTCCGCATCCAGCCGATCCCGATCTTTGCAAGCGGGTGCGCTTGAAGATCCCGCATCGGGATCGTCTCCCCGAAACTCTCGAGCACCTGCCGCTCGGGGAGGCCCTTCCCGACGTAGGCCCGGCCCTCCGCAGTCGGGGTATACCGCCGGGAGACGTGCTTCTCCACATCAACAAGCCCCCGCTCGCCGGCGAGGTTCGCATACTGCACCACCGCCTCCCGGCGGGTATCCATCAGGTCCGCAAGGGTGGCCACGTCGGCCGACCCGACCGGGCCCAGGGCGACCAGAAGTTTCTTCTCATTCAGCGTCAGTTCCACCGTTCCACCTCCTCTGCAAGGTGTTCGACTGCATCCATCTTATCCCGCAAATCCACGAGAAACGCCTGCACACGCTCCAGCGTCTCTTTCTTGCACTGCCCGCAGGTGAGTTCGCCGCTCTCGCACCGGCGGCGCAGGTCAGCGAGTTCCACGTCGTCCTCGAGCATGTGGAAGAGATTTAAGAGGTAGACCGAGCAGCGGTCAGGCTCGCCCCCAAGACGCCTCTGCTCCTCAAGCGTCATCCGCCCGCCGGTCAGCGCCGCCATAACCTTCTTCTTGACCGACCTGTCGGACTCGTAGAACCCGAACAAACTCTCAGGCACGCTGCTCGACATCTTTCCGCCCTGGAGTCCGGGCATGAAGATGTGGTAGGTCGATGAGGGCAGGTAGAACCCGAACCCCCCATGGGCGATCTCGATCTCCCGGACAGCATTCTCCACCCGGGCCGGCGGCAGGCCCCTGACGTCTACGTGGCCCGCGTACTTCTTCGAGCCCGGGAACGCACGGCACACGGCCTCAAGGGCCTCTGCCGGTGCGTTCTTCGACCGGACACTGATGTGGTCACCACGGTCCTCGACCGTGAACATTCTAAGTTTATAGGCCACGTCCCGGGTGAGCCGGATGTGTGGGTCCTGGTCGAGGCCGACCGGGACGACTGTTGGAGCAGGCCCCGCATCGAGCTGCGGGAAGAGGATGTCGGCCACCTGGGTGACGACGCTCATGGCGTGGGAGAGTGAGGTCTCGGGCCCAAACCCGTATATAGCCGCCAGTTCCGAGAAGTTCACCTTCGTGGAGGCCTCAAACGCGAGATCTTTTAAGCGCTCATTCTTGCTCTGGTAGTAGGTCGTGCCCTCAAACCCGAGGGCAAAGAGGGCCTTGAGGTACTCGCGGCCGAACTCGCGGCACTTCTCCCAGGAGATGCCGCGAACTGCGTGCGCCTCCCGATCCGCGATGGCGACGTAGCCGTTCCCCCCCTGCTGGACGTGCCAGACCACTTCCTTCATCACCATCAGGTGCCCGAGGTGCGGGAGACCCGACGGCATGAAGCCGGTCAGAACATGAAACGGGGTGCGGTTCCGGATGGCATCGACGACCAGCTGGTAGTCCCGGTGTCCGACGACAACACCCCTGCGCATAAACGGCGGTACCTCGGGAAGCCTTCGCGCGACCTCACCGATCGGCCCGATGCCGAACTCGGCAAAGAGTCGATCCACATCGATGGTCTGGTTACTCGACCACGGATTCATTCCGGACTGCATGATCTGACGCTCACAGTTTTATTCGGGCGAATTCGACGTATCTGATATCGGTATTGTATATGCAGGCAAACAACATCTTCTTTTTGACGCTGTGAGCAAGCCTGACCGAGCGGGAGACGGCGCTCATCGGCGTGGAGGTCCCGGACGGAATGGCGTGGACAAGCATCTCGGAGTGAGTCTTCTTCCCGGAGTAGACACGGAAGTGGTGGCCGAACTTGTATCCGGTCCGGGGGATGTAGCCCTTCTCCCGGAGGTCGGAGAAGACCCGTTCTTTCTCCCGGATCTCGACATCCTTCTCCGCCACCGCATCGAGGAACTGCTCTGCGGTCATCGGCTCTTCATCCCGCGTGATCGAGAGACACTGCTGGCGCATGAGAAAGATCGATTCGACCGGGCGGAGCAGCAACCTCTCGGTGTCGAGCCGTTTGCCGTACCAGTCCTCTTCGAGCGGGGTTCCCGGGGGTAGGTGAGCCAGCGCATAGGTCCCGAAGAGGGAGGCCTCGACCGGTCTGCTGCACCCGGCCGGCTCCCCGAGCCCCGGAAGGTCCTGCACCCGCACCTCATAGTAGGTCTGTTCGTCCTCGTCGTCCACGACCGCGAGGAGGTACTGTTTTCTCATGTTGACCGCAGTGAGCACGTCCTGGCTCACCTGCTCGAAGTCTATGAGGTCCCGTTCGGAGAGGACCCGGATCAGGTACTGGGACTTTCCGACCCCGGGCTTATGGCCGCGACGAAAGACACGGAAGTCGTGCGGGCCGGGCTGAACCACGTAGCCCCGCTCGCGGATGTCGCGGTAGACGAGATACCTGCGGACAAAGTTCGGCTGGCCGGCGAAGAGACCGAGCAGGGTGTCAAAGCCGAAATCTTTCACATCGATCTTGTTGCGCTCCATGAGGTAGAGCGCCTCTTCCGGAGAGAGCCGGAGACCGGTTCCCTCCAGTCTGCCATAGCCGCCCTGCTCGTAGAGTGTGCGTCCTTCGCTACCGAGGCGCACCCAGGTTCCGTCAAATGTCGCCAACACGTGCTAGAACTATTGGGAGTTCACGTTCATTAATGGATTGCCGCACGCCGGTACACGGGCAAGGGCACCCGACACACAGGAGGAGGAACCACTATGTTTTTTGCGTGCTGCACCGCACCAATGATCGATTCCATGACACAACGATACCGATACTTCCGGCAGCCGGGGATGATCATGGCGGCACTGCTCATCGCAGTGATGCTGACGACCGTGGTTGCCTCTGCGGCAGAGACCGCCCCACCGGTCGCCTGGAATGTGACATTCTCACCGGAGGAGAACAATAAATTCGATGCCGTTGCAAGCACCGCGGACGGCGGCTACATCGCTCTCGGCTCTGCCCTTACGGAGCTCTTCGGGGGCAGGGAAGACCTGCTGCTCGCAAAGACCGATAGCCGGGGGAACGAGGTATGGATGCAGAGGCTGCCCGCCATGGCGGCAGTCTCTGTTGCAGAGAGCGCCGATGGGAGTTACATTGTCGCTGGCTACAACGCCACGACCGGGTCGGAGCAGAACTTCACCCACCAGGGCAGTTCGCTCCTGATCAGGACCGACGCCGCCGGGAAGGAGGAGTGGCGACAGGTTCTGCCGTGGGAGAAGGTCTCGGCTGTCCAGCCGACCGCTGACGGCGGATACGTCGTCACCGGATGGCTCTGGAACCCCCAAGGGTCGGCCGATGACACGACCGCGGTCATAACGAAGACCGACAGCAACGGCACGCCTATCTGGAACCGGACATTCCCCGGCGCAGCCGCGAACACAGGCATAATGACCGCCGATGGAGGGTACATCATCGGGGGCACAAAGTCACCCTTCAACAACGACAGAGGGGACGCCTTCCTCGTCCGTCTCGACGCCGACGGCAACATACTCTGGAAGAAGAATTACGCGGCGCCAGTCATCTTCGATGTCAAGGAGACCGGCGACGGCGGGTTCGTCTACTCCGGGAACTACTGGTATGGTCTCGTTGACGCGCAGGGTGAGGAGATCTGGATCCGGAACATAGAGGGCCTCGCCGGCTACGCCGTCGCCCTGCGACCCGCCGGGGGATACATGGTCGCAGGCACTGATATCAGAAGCGGGGAGGGCTTCGCCCTCGGAACCGATGCGGACGGGGCAGTCCAGTGGAACACGACGTTCCCGGGCGCCAGAGTCTACGCGGCCTGTAGCGCTCCCGGCGGCTACACCCTTGCAGGCATCCGGTTCCTAGCACCCGACACCAGCGCCGCCTGGATGGTCAATCTCGAGGAGACAGCAGGACCCACCCCGGCGGCACCGGGATTCGGTGCGGCGGCGGCCGGGGCGGCGCTCCTCCTCCTGCTCGCGGGAAGGAAGCGGAGAGGATAACCCTCCATCCCTCATTCACGTTTTTGCTGCTTCAAAGATGTTTCAGGAGTTTCCCTTCCGGTAGTAGAGGTACGCCCCCGCCCCCACGATGATGAGGGCAAGAAGGCCCGGGACAAGGTGCGCATACCCGGGATCCGGGCCGGTCTCCGGTTGCGGGAGGTTGCCGGCCGCGACCACCTGCGCCGCGCCGCCACCGGGAACTTCGACAAAGAGCGCATACAGGCTGAAATGTGACACTTCGGCCGCGATGCTCCGCGTCTCCGGATAGATGGTGGTGGGGACCTCCTCCCAGGTCTCCGTCGACCGGTTGTACCACTGCGCCACGAGCCTGTTCTGCCCGCCGGAGACTGTATCCCACTCTCCCTCCGTGAAGTTGAATGCCAGGGTCACCGGCGGTGAAAAGGCGGCCCCCTCCGGCCCAAGGAGGCAGGCATACCCGGCAAACGCATACGCCCCCACGCCGGGAACCGGGGGTACGTCAGCCGAATCGAGATGCTCGATGGTCACCGCGCGAAGCGGGTTCCCGGCGGCGTCAACCGCCCTGACGCCCTCCACAATGGCGAGGCTCACAACACCGTCAGGCGAGCTGACCCGGACGAACCGTTCCACGAGACCGGTCTCCCCGAGGGGCAGCCGGCCGGGCTCAGCCTCTCCGGGAACGGCGGTCGATGTCGTGTTCGCGGTAGGGGTAGGGGTCGGAGCCGGCGTGCTCCAGCCCTGGTTTACCCAGCCATAACTGCCGCCACCGCCGCCACCGCCGCCTGTCGATGTCTGCGTCGAGGTCGGGGTCGGCGTTGCCGGGGCGGGACGGACGATTATGTACCCGGTCTTCACCGTGGTGCTGCTCCCGGCGACGTTCCCTGAGGTCAGGTTGACGGTGTAGTTCCCGGCAGCGGTGTAAGTGTGCGAGGGATGGCGGTCGGTTGACGTTGCACCGTCGCCAAAGTCCCAGAGCCAGGAGGAAGGTTCCCCGGCAGACGTATCGGTAAACGTAACCGTGAGGGGGGCCGTCCCGTTGAGAGGCACGGCACTGAACCCTGCGGCGGGCGGGCCAAAGGCGCGGATCTGCAGGACTTTCGTGGAGTTGTTACCGCCCTCGGAGATTGTCAGGCTGACGGTATAGGTCCCGGGTTCTTCGAATACATGGACAGGATCAGGTAAGGTAGAAGTCTTTTTGTCGCCGAAGTCCCAGAACCAAGACGCAGGCTTCCCGACCGACGCATCCGCAAACCCGACCGCGAGCGGGGCGGCCCCCCGGGTCACGTTGGCAGTGAAGTCTGCGGTCAGCGGTTCGAGGACCGTGATGTAGCCTGCCCGAACCGTCGTGTTCTCTCCCGCATCGTTTGCAACGGTCAGGGAGACGGTATAGGTCCCGGGCGCCTGGTACTCGTGAACGGGGTTCCGGTCGGCAGACGATCCCCCGTCACCGAAGACCCACGACCATGATGCCGGGTCCCCCGCTGATGCATCCGCAAACCCGACTGCGAGCGGGGCGGTCCCAACCGTCGCGTTCACGGTGAATGCCGCGAGCGGCCGCCCGATCAAGGTGATGTAGCCGCTCTTCGTCTCGGTATCGCTCCCGGCCGGGTTCTCGACCTCAAGCGAGACGGTGTAGGTGCCGGCGGCGAGGTAGGTGTGCTCCGGGTTCTGCGCGGAGGAAGTCCCGCCGTCACCGAAACGCCATGACCAGGCTTTAACATCGCCGGTCGAGGTGTCCGAGAACCTGACGGTGAACGGTGCGGTCCCGTTCAGGGTATCGGCCTGGAACGAGGCTATCGGAGGCTCGACAACAGTGATGTAGGCAGGTTTCGTGATGTTCGCGCTGCCTGCCGCGTTGCCGGCGGTCAGGCTGACGCTGTAGGTCCCGACTGCCGCGTAGGTATGCTCCGGGTTCCGGTCGTTCGATGTTGCGCCGTCCCCGAAGTCCCAGAGCCAGGTGGCAGGGCTGTTCGCCGATTTGTCCGTGAACTGCACGACGAGAGGCGTACCCCCCGATACCGGCGCGGCGGAGAAACCGGCGGCCGGGGGTCTCGGCAATTTTGCACGGACAAGACCGGTCTTTGTGACAGTGTCGGACCCGAACCGGCCGCTCACCCTGAGCGAGACCGAATACTCACCGGGGCTCTTGTAGGTGTGCACCGGGTTTCTTTCCGTCGACGAACCCCCGTCACCGAACTCCCACTTCCAGTCCTCCGGGCTGCCGGTGGACCGATCGATAAACCGGACGGTGAGCGGGATCGTGCCAGCGGCCGGGTCTGCCGAAAACTCCGCCTCCGGGGGTGCTCCGCCGGTGTAGGTGAAGATATAGACCTTCCATTCTCCGCTCCGTTTATCCTGCCAGACTATCCTGTCCCCGGAGACCGACGGAAAGAGTTGTTCGTTCCTGGCGGTGCAGACCGACATTTCGACCCCGATACTAAGGTCGTACAGGTAAATATCCCAGAGTCCGCCCCGCTTATCCTCCCAGGCGATGAGGTCCCCGCCGATCGCCGGAGAGACCTGGGCGGCAGGATCGTCGGTGATGCGATATTCCTGGCCATCATCGAGATCGTACATATAGATATCAGGCAGTCCGTTCCGGTAGTCTTCCCAGACGATCCGGGTCCCGGAGATCGCCGGGTATGCCTGCCGCGCATCGTTCCGGGTGATCCGTTGCTTCTTTCCGGTCAGGATATCGTACGTCCAGATGTCGCCGCCCCCGGTGATCTCCTCCCAGACGACGTACTCATCCGAGAGCGCGGGCTTCCATTCGGTCACCGGCGAGCAATCAAGATAGGTTTCCCGGCCTGTCTCGATGTTGTAGAGGCAGATATCGACACCCCCCTCTCGCGTATCGTACCAGACGGCGTGGTCCCCGTGGACGACGGGCATCCTCTGGTTGGTCGTGCTGTTGGTGATCCGCCTCTCCCCGCCGGAGGGCGAGAAGAGGTAGATCTCCCAATTCCCGTGTCGCCGATCCTCCCAGACAATAAAATTCCCCGAGACGGACGGGTACCGCTGCTCGGCGTAGCCACCGGTAATCCTCCGGCCTCCGCTGCCGGGAGCGGTGGAGTAGTAGATATATTTCCCGTCCCGGCCGTCTTCCCAGACGACCATATGCCCGTCTATATCAGGATGCTCCTGCGATCCCCGGGCAGTGCAGAAAAGTACCGTATCCCCCGGGGCCGCCTCCACCGCCAGAACGGGCGGCGCCAGCAGTCCGATGACGATGACGGCACAGACTAATATCAGCGTTTTACATTCAGCCATTCTCTGATCACCACGATGAGAACGCCCCCTTTCGTCCCATGCGATGGTGTCTGCAGGCGGGGTGGAGAGGTAGCCCTCCTCCACCGGCATGCAAACGGAGATCCTGCGGAGTGCCGGAGAATTGCCGGTATCCCGCCGGATTAAAGGGTTCGTGAGTTGCAGGATAGTGACATAAATATATATCCCTTGCGGCGGGCGGCTTTAACGCAGATATCGGGCATTATTATAATAGTTTGAAAATAAAAACGGAGGCAGGTTTCGCTCCACACAATTGGACACAGTACCCCCGGTGGCGAGCGGCCTGGGGGCGCTCATGCGCCCGCGAGTTCCCGGACCTTCGCGATATTCCCGGCATCGTCCCGCCGCTCGTCCACCGGCGTCTCGCAGATGAGGGGGAGGCTCCGGACGCCTGGGTGGCGGAGGATGCGCCGGAACCCCTCCTCCCCGATGGACCCAAGCCCGACATGCTCGTGCCGGTCAAGCCCGCCTCCGAGATCGCCCTTGCAGTCGTTGAGGTGGACGACCCGGAGGCGAGCAAGCCCGATCCGATCATCGACCTCCCCGAACGCCACCTCGATCCCCTCCGCAGTCCGGAGGTCGTAGCCGGCGGCGAACGCATGGCAGGTGTCAAAACAGATCCCGATTCGTTCAGCCGCATCGACCCCCTCCAGGATCCGGGAGAGGTCAGCGAAGGTCGACCCCACGCTGTTCTTCTCCCCGGCGGTATTCTCGAGGAGCAGCATCACATCGCCCTCCCCGGCATCGGTGAGTGCCCGGTTGATGGCGGCGACAACCCGTTCCTGCCCTGCTTCGGTCCCGGCGCCGCGGTGGTGCCCGAGATGGGTCACGAGGTAAGGTATACCGAGCAGATCGCATCGCCGGAGTTCTCCGGTGAGCGCTGCGACCGATTTATCATAGATTTCGTCGTCGGGCGAGGCCGGGTTCGGGAGGTAGGGCATGTGGTCGACGACCGGGCCAAGGCCAGATGCACTCACCGCCGTCCTGAACGCATCAGCCGTCCCCTGGTCGAGGTCCTTCGCCTTCCAGCCCCGGGGATTCCGGGAGAAGATCTGAAACATGTCGCAACCCCGCTCGCGGGCCCTCTCGACCGCGAGATCGATCGAGCCGGCGATGGAGACGTGGCATCCTACCAGCACCATAGCGTAGTCCTCGACGCAGAAGTGTTTAGGTCTTCCTCCGTCCGACCTCGCGGAGCACCGCTGCCCCGAACTCCCGGGTGCCGGCGGCACCGCCGAGGTCGCGGGTGCGGATGCCTGCCCCGAGCACCCGCGAGACCGCTTCCTCGACGGCTGCTCCGGATACAGGGTCGCCGAGGTGGGAGAGCAGCATCGCGGCGCTCCGGATCGCCGCAATGGGGTTCGCCACGTTTTTTCCCGCGATATCAGGGGCGCTCCCGTGCACGGGCTCAAAGAGAGCATGCCGCTCTCCTATGTTGGCGCTCGGAAGCATGCCGAGCCCTCCCACCAGGTAGGCGGCGGCGTCGGAGAGGATGTCCCCGAACATATTGGTCGTCACGATCACATCGTAACGGTCCGGGTGCATCAGGAGGTCGAGGCAGAGGGCGTCGATGTAGGTGGCCCTGCAGGGAACCCCGGCCCGGAGAGCCTCCGCCGTGCAGATCTCGACGAAGAGGCAGTCCGATTTCAGCACGTTCGCCTTGTTGCCGACGGTGAGGTGGCGGCGGGGTTTCGCGAGGGTGCAGGCATACCGGGCGATCCGCTCGCTCCCCCGGCGGGAGACGACCCGGACCGTGCAGGCCCGGTCCGGCTCCGTCCACTCAATGCCGGAGTAGAGCCCCTCGGTGTTCTCCCGCACGATGATGATATCGACCCCCTCGCCCTGAATCGGGCGGACGTTCGCGTATAGGTCGAGATCGTGGCGGATCTGGAGGAGAACGCTCCGGTAGCCGGGATCAGGCGGCGTCGTGACGGCCCCAAAGAGGATGGCGTCCGCCGACCGGAGATCGGCCATCGTCTCCTCCCCGCAGGCGCTCCCGGTCCGCTCCCACCGCCCGTACCCCACCTCAACCTCGAAGAACTCGATGTCCGGGCGCACGGCCGCGAGGATATCGCAGGCGACGGGGACGACCTCGTGCCCGATGCCGTCGCCTTCAACGACCGCTACCTTCACCATCAGACTCCCTCCATGCGGTAACGACGTCAACGACCGCCTCTGCGATTGTCCGGGGTGACGCGCCCCAGTGGACCACCACGCCGAGTCGACCGCTCCGAAGCCCGAGACCCCCCCGTTCGCTCCGGCAGCATCGGGCGATGAAAGGCTCGGCCGTCACCGCTTCGACCGGGCAGATGTTCTCCACCGTTACCCCTTCGCCGTAACATTCCCGTACCAGGTCTCTCCCCGTCAGGCACCCCGCGACCCGGTCGCCGGGGCGAAGCGGATCCGCATCAAGGGTGCGGGGGAAACCGGCCGCACGGCAGGGATAGACGTCGGCCCCGATCTCCCGGATATCCCGGACGTGGTGCTCGAAGATGACCTCAAGGTCGCCGAAGAGCCCGGTCTCCTCCAGGTCGCGAAGCGTGGCCGAGAGGTGGGGGCGGGGCGGGGTGATGTCGTAGACGTGGATACGGAGGAACCCCGAGAGGTCCGGGTCGAGCACGAATGTGGTCTGCTCGTCGTGGCCGGTGAATACGGTGCAGCGGTGCCCGGAACGCATCGCCGCCAGTATTAAGAATGCTCGATCATGGATGTTCACGTGATCCGGGTAGCGGTAGACATCATCGCCGGCGGCGAGCACCCGGGCTGAGAGCACGCTCCGCATCAACCCGGCCTCGTCCGGGTCGGTCTTCACCTCAAGCACCTCCGTGCCGCCGGCAGTCTCCCTGACCAGGTAACGCGAGAGGAAGTAGGCCCGGTCCCCGTATGGGGTGTCGGTCGCAGACCCGACATACTTGCAGTGCAAAGGAAATATCACCGGCACGACCTCCAGTAGGGGGCCAGCCCTCCGGCCCGGAGGATCGCGACCATCTTCTCCGAGAGAGGGCGGGCGGGGTAGCGCTCCCCATCCACCTCTACCCATCCTGCATCGAGGTCGAAGGCGACGTGAGCGCCATCGGTGCAGACGACCTCGGCCTCGATCGCCGGCAGGCCGACATTGATGGCGTTCCGGAAGAATATGCGGGCGAAGGAGGGGGCAACGACCCCGACCACCCCGGCCTCCCGGAGGGCGACCACCGCCTGCTCCCGGGACGACCCGCACCCCATGTTCTTCCCGGCGACGATGATTGCGCCTGAAAGACGGCCGGCGAGCGTGGGATCCAGGTCCTCGAAGGCGTGCTCCGCCCAGACTGAGCGGTCCTTCGTCCGGAGGTAGCGCCCGGCGATGATGACGTCGGTGTCGATGTCGTTTCCGAGGCAGACCGCCGGCCCAACTCCTTGCATTATACCGCCTCCGGCACGGCGATCTCGCCCGCGAGAGCGCTCGCGGCGGCGGTAGCAGCCGACGAGAGGTAGATATCGCCACCCACGCCCATCCGGTTCTTAAAGTTCCGGTTGGCGGTGGAGAGGCAGACCTCACCCTCTCCGAGCACGCCGGCGTGCGCCCCGAGGCACGGCCCGCACCCGGGCGGCATCACCATGCACCCTGCATCAACGATATCGGCAAGGACGCCGGAGGCGATTGCCCGGGCAAGCACCGCCCGCGAGGCGGGGACGACCAGGGTGCGGACTGCTACCCGCTTACCCCGGACGACCCGGGCGAACTGGGCAAGATCGTCGTAGCGGCCGTTTGTGCAGGTCCCGACGAGGACCTGGTCGAGGTGCGTACCCGCGACCTCCTCCGCCTCTCGGACGGTATCCACCCGGGGCGGGACCGCAACAAGGGGCACGATGCCGGAAAGGTCGATATCGACCTCCCGCTCGTAACGGCAGTCCTCCGGTGTCTGGGGGGATGCCGTAACGCCGTACTCCGCGAGGTAGCGGACGGTGACCCCGTCGGCGTAGAAGATCCCCGCCTTCGCCCCCGTCTCGACAGCCATGTTGGAGAGGGTCAGCCGTCCGTCCATGGAGATTCCTGCCGCTCCGTCACCCACAAACTCCAGTGCACGGTAGGTCGCTCCCTCCATACCGAGTTTTGCAACGTAAGCGAGGGCGACATCTTTTGGCTCCGCCGCACCGTCGAGCCTGCCGGAGAGCCTGACCGCGATCGTCTCCGGAACCCGGAACCACGTGGCTCCCGACGCCCAGATCGCCGCCATATCGGTCGCCCCCATTCCGGTGGCAAACGCGCCCAGGGCGCCGAGGGTGCAGGTGTGAGAGTCGGCGCCCACGGCGATCATGCCGGGCCGGACGACCCCTTCGCTCATCACCTGGTGGCAGATCCCCCCTCCGGCGTCCGAGAGTTCTATCCCCGAGGACCGGGCATACTCGCGGAGCTCCGCCTGAAGAGTCGCCGTCATCCCGGTATTCGCCGGGACGATGTGGTCAAAGATCAGGCGCAGGCGCTCAGGGTGGGGGAGCCGCTCCACTTCCATCTCCCGGAGCGCCTCCCGGGTGAGGAGACCGGTCCCGTCATGGGCAAAGGCGATATCGACCTCGCGGTCCACGTATGCCCCTGCCGGCGCACCGAGGATCCGTTCTGAGAGCGTGCTCACTGGAGAACTCCCTCCTTTGCCTGCCTGAGGAACCCGCAGAGCACCTCCGGGGTGACACTGCACTTCCCCTCGCTCCGGAGTTTGATCTGCTCAAGCACCCACCGTGCCTCCCGGTCGGAGAGGTCAAAACCGTAAGCATTCGCGATATGCTCAAGCGCCCGCTTCCCGGTATGCTTCCCGAGGACGAACCGCCGCTCGCCGCCCACCAGCTCAGGGGGGATGGACTCATAGGTTGAGGGGTCTTCAAGGATGGCGGCGATGTGGATCCCGCTCTCGTGGGCAAAGGCATTCTCGCCGACGATCGGCCGGGTACGCTCCGGGGCCACGCCCGAGCACCGGGCGACCAGCCGTGAGATCTCCTGCAGCCGTGAGAGGTCGTAACGGTCGACGCCGCCCTTCATCCGCAGGGCAACCAGCACCTGTTCGAGTGCCGCGTTCCCGGCACGCTCTCCGATGCCGTTGACGGTAGTGTGGAGCTGAAACGCCCCGGCGGCTGCGGCAGTGATGGTATTTGCCGCCGCAAACCCGAGGTCGTTGTGACAGTGGATGCAGAGCGGGTGAGGGGCCGCATCGAGAATCCGGGAGACGACCGCGTGGATCTCCAGCGGGGTGAGACACCCGACCGTATCCGCAAAACTGACGAGATCAGCGCCGCACTCGACGCCCCTGGTATACATCTCGACGAGGAACGCAGGGTCGGTTCGTGAGGCGTCTTCGGCCGCGAACCGCACCTGTACGCCGTGGTCGGCGGCGAACTCCACCATATCGAGGGCGTCCTCGAGCACCTCCTCACGGGACTTCCGGTACTTGTGCCGGATGTGGAGGTCGGAGGTGGCGATGAAGATGCTGACCATGTCAACGTCGCAGTCGAGGGCCGCCTCGATATCGGGCTTGAGCGCCCGTGCGAGGCAGCAGACCCGCGCGTCAAGGCCACTCCCGGCAATGGCCGCGACACACTCCTTCTCCGCCGCCGATACAACCGGAAACCCGGCCTCGATCACCTCCACGCCGATCTCATCGAGCGCTACGGCGATCGCCATCTTCTCATCACGGGTAAACGAGACGCCGGGAGTCTGCTCCCCGTCTCGCAGTGTTACATCACAGATCTCGATATGCCACGGTTTCATGGTGTGCACCCTCAGGGCAGGTTCCTTCGATCACCACCATCCGGGGTCCCTGCGGGGGGACCAGGGCCCCGCGAAGTTTCCTGACGTCGTCTGCGGCGCAGACAACCGGGTCCGCCCAGGTGATGTAACGAAGAATATTAGGGACGGGGTGACCGCCGGTCATGCCCATCCGGTTGTTCGCGAGGACGATACAGAGGAGCGGAAGTCGACGCTCGTAAACGTCGATGAGGGCGTTTAGCCCTGAGTGCAGGAGCGCGTAGTCGCCGGTGAGCGCTACCCCGGTGCTGGTCGCCGCCACGGCAACCGATGACCCCAGCCCGTAGGTGGCGATCCCTACCCGGTAGGGTGGGTTCATCGCAAGAATCGCGCACCCGGCATCACAGACGGCCTGCATCTTGCGCTCGGAGAGGATGGCAAACGCCGGGTGGAACGGGCAGTCCCGACAGAACGTCCGGCAGTAGCCCCGGGAGGAGTACCGTTCCGGCTCCCCGGCGGGGTCAGGGGGGACGAGCAGCCGGTGCTCTCTGAGGAAGGGGCGACCGAGTTCCCGGGTCAGGGCGAGCGCATCCGGGTCAGCCGGAGGCGGGTAGATGCTGACCGCACGGGACGCTCCGCCCGCGGGGCCTGCACCGACGGTGCCACCGGCAAACCGGTTGAGGGGCGAGGACCGCGACCAGGCAAACATGGCTGCCGTCCGCCGGTCGCTCGCCAGCGCCCGTCCGGCCATCGTGAGCGTGGGGTCCGCAAGGCTTCCCTCCCGGTTGTTGCGGAGAGGGGACGGTTCCGGCACATCCGCGTCCAGGAGGTCAGGCGTGACCCTGACGATGGCAACCCGGGAGAAGGTCTCCGAAGCCTCAAAAGCCGCCTCGACCGCCGGGCCGAGGGTCTCGCCGTCGGGTTCCAGCACTGGAACCCGGGCTACCTCGCCGTAGTAGCGGGAGTCCTGCGTGACGTCCGATGCGACTGCGCGCACGTCGTCGCCGACGACGACCACGACGCCCGCCCGGAGACCCTGCGCGGTGGCGTGCACCAGCGGGTCCGCGCAGGCGTTGAGGCCGACGTGCTTGACGACCACGGCGGCCCGGCGACCGGAGAGCGAGTCGCCGAGGGCGTACTCGAGTGCCACCTTCTCGTTCACGGTTATTGCGGCCCCCGCCCGCTCCGCGAGCCCTGAGACCGGGTAGCCGGGGACGGCGTAGCAGCGGTCGGAAGACAGCCGGAGCGCGAGCGCAAGCGCCTCCGTGCCCTTCATGTGTCCCTCCCGGGTACAAGGTCACACCCGGTGCATGCCGGACACATCGTCAGCGCCCGGCGGGGATCAAGCCCCGCCTCCCGGAGGATCTGCTCGTGGACCCTGCAGAGCGCGAGCAGCCGGTCGGCGGATGGCCGGGGCTGGCCGGTGAGAGACGCCGCCGGGTTGAGCGGACGGAGGACCGGGATTACCCCGGTAGCGGCGAGTTCCTCCATCACCCGCTTCAGGTCTTCGTCGGTCTCCCCGAGGCCGACGAGTACGTTCGAGAAGACCCTGCCCCTCCCGAAGAGCGGTACTGAGCACCGGAGTGCCTCCCAGACCGCCTCCCAGGAGAGATCGGGGCACATCTCGCGAAAGAGTGCCGCAGTCGCCGCCTCGATGTTGAACTTCACCTCGACAACGCCGAGAGCATGGAGCCGGGCCGGGGTCTCTAGGCCCGGGTAGATCGAGACACCGATGGGAAGGCCGAACGACGCGAGCGCCGCCACGACGTCGAGGACGTATGCCTCTTCTTCCTCGATCGAGGAGGCGACGCCGCTCGTGATCGCGATGGCATCGATCCGGTCGGCCACACTCCCGACCATCTCCACGATCTCTCCGACCTCCTTCCTCCGCCCGGGAAGATCCGGCACCGGACAGTAGCGGCAGTGGAAGATGCACGTCCCGCTGACCGTGATGTAGGCCTGGCGGGGGCAGTGAAGAGCGGCGGGTTCGAGCCGGCCGCCAACCCGCTCACCGTCGATGAAGAGGTCCGCCTCACCTCCCCCCCGGTGGACGACCTCGATGGGACTCGCCACGTCGATACCGACCCGGGCCCGCCGGCCACCACCTGTGGAGAAGAAGAGCGAGCCGGACGTCCCAGCCGAGGGGCCGGCGGTCGAACGGGATACATACTGGTCCGCAGGTTCGCCGGAGAGGCGAACCGAACCTGCCTCAAGCAGCCGGGCTTTCAGCCGTCTCCATTCCATAACGCCAACGCCTCCTCATACCTTGTGGCGAACGGGATCGCCGCCGCCGCCCCGATCGCGCCCCGGCCGCCCATGATGACGGAGAGCCGGGCGTCGTCGAGGGCGGCAAGGTCGTCGGACGAGACCTCGCCCTGCTTTACGCGGCAGCCGAACTCCTCAAGCGGCGACGGGTCGAATCCCCGCCAGACCGCCATCCCGGTCTCCTCCGAGAGCGTGTACTCCTCAAGGTAATCGCGGTAGCACCGGACCAGCCCGTCAGGGTCTGAGGTGGCGAACTCACAGGCGATGGCGACGCAGTTCTTGGTCCGGTAAGGGACAGGAAAGAGCTGGACGATCGTATGGGAGAGATAGCGGGAATAGTCGTCCTCGACGGCCCGTGCGATATTGTGCGCGAGCGTCCAGGTGGCGCCCTCCTCAGGGGTATCGGTGTCGTCGACCCCGATGATCACCCGCTCGCGGTGGGGAAGCCAGATCGTCGAGCCTGCGAGTCGTCCCCCGCCGGCAGGGTCGCTTCTATAGCGGACGACGCCCGGTGCCGAGGCACGGCAGATGGATGCCCCCACACCGCCGCCGCCGAGGCCCCGGTAGGTGACGGCGATCTCGTCGCCTTCAACAGCGACGGCGGCGATCCCCGCCGGGAAGACCGAGCCTTCGAGCGCGAGGTCAGCATTGCCGGTCCGGAGGAGGTAGCGGTTGGTCGCCCCCACGGTGCGGACGGATCGGACGAGCGGGCTCTGCGCATAGTGGCGCTTCACCCACATCGCGCCGCCGGTGCAGTCGAAGAACTCGATGAGTTCTACCTGCTCGGCGCTCTCGTCGGCCACAGCCACAATCTGTGGATACCGTATCGTGTAGGGATCAGAGAGTCTCACCATAGAGTCCTGCCGCTTCAACGCCCTTGTTCCCCCAGAGAACGGCGCCCAGTGCTCCTATCCTGCCTTTACGTGCGTTTGAGTCGATGAACCGGACGCCCATCCGTGCGGCCTCCGCCTCCGCGTCATCGACCGTCAGGAGTTCGGTCTTGACCCTTTTAAGGTAGGGAGACTCCTCGGCAAACGCAATCCCCCGGTAAACGGCGATGCCGGTGTCGTTACTGACCGCCTGAGATTCGACGAAGTCGCGGACGTACTCAAGGAGCGCGTCCACCCTCCCGGGACGGACCGCGAAGTTCAGGGCGGACCCGACACAGTTGGTGGTCTTCTTCGGGACCGCAGGGTTCAGCTGCACGAGGCGCATGTCCAGGTACTCGACCCCATCAAGGGTGCAAGCCTCAGCGCACTTGAGCGCGAGCACCCATGTGGCACCTTCCTCGCGGGTATCGGTGTCGTCGATCCCGATCGTCACCTTCTCGTAGAGCGGCGATACGATCCGCACCCGGCAGACCCGGGCGCCGCCGATCCGGAGGTCATCATCCGTTGGGTACTCCGCCCGGGTCACGCCCGGTGCCTGGGCCAGGCAGGCGGCGACGCCGACCCCTGCTCCGGCGATCCCGGACCAGGTCGTCACCACTTCGTCCCCGCTGACCTCGACACCCTCGAGCGCCTGCCCACCGATCTCCCGACCGGCCGCCCCGAACTTCGCCGGGGATACCCCCAGCCGGGCGAGCATCGTCATCGTCGTGCCCTCGACGTGGCAGGATTGGATAGCCCCCCCCGCCCGTATCCGGTTCGCCGCATCCCACTCAATGGTCCCCCGGGCCCGGCAATGCTCGTGGATCTCCGCAAGACCGGATTTCTGGTCGACCATGGCGAGGTACTTCATCGAGAATAACGGCCCGAACCGGGCCCTGACGTCGTTGGGTGTGAGCGTAATCATGATGTCACCGAAATTATCGTTAACAAGATTATCGTTGATAACGATATTTAAGAGGATCGATCGGGAGGGGCAGGACGGCGGGGAACGAACTCAGGAGGGGGTAGCGGGTGAAAGAGGCTCTTATGTGCATGGGTCCCTCGCCGCAGGCGCAGGGGGTGATGTTGCATGAGAGAGGGGGCCGGTTCCTTCACGGCGGGATCGAGCGGGTGGGGCGCGTTCGAATACCTCAGAGGTTCTCAACCTCACTTTAGTCACATGAAACATCCCTAAGCCTAAAGCCTAAGTCCGCCCCTTCAGAAATGTTGCGTTGCAAACCCGTAACACGGATTTCGAGGGGATATCGCCATAGGGGGCGGGGCTGACGGGGAGGGGGGTCTCCCCCCTCCCCTGTCTCCACCTCATAGAACGTATCTGTAGCCCCCCCCCC
>DANY01000035.1:67528-87675 GCA_002501655.1 Methanoculleus sp. UBA303 | reverse complement strand
CCCCACCCCGCCCGGCCTCCGGCCTCCTCCCCCGCCCCCGGGGGGCGGGGGCAGTGCGTGACGATGTCCCCACGGTCCACTGTATGGGGCTTTTGCATCGCTTTGGAGGTCATATCGCCCGCATCCACAACCCCGTGACGCTCAATCTCCAGCGGTTCCGTCCATCGTTATCGCACCGAGAACCTTCACCAACCCTGCCCCCAGAGGCCACGGCCCCGACAACAGGGGCAAACATACGGCAGCCCCCGGAGCCACCACAGAAAAAAGAGATTAGAGATAGTCCGCGAGGACGTCCTTCAAATCGAACTTGAACGGCCCGAGGCTGCCGCCGAAGTTCCCGGCGCTGATGAACTTCACGCCCGGCACTTTGGTTGCCGCCCGGATGCCCTCGGCCATAGCGGTCTTGATCGAGTCCTCGTCGACGCCGTCGATGACGATCTCGTAGATCGCCTTGACACCCTCGGGGACCTTGCTGCCCTCGACCCGGTCTCTCAGCGTCGGGCAGTAAGCTTCGTTCGTGCTCGCGCCCATGAACTTGTACTTCTTGCTCCCGACCTTCGAGCCACTCGCGACGATACCGCCGGGGAAGGGCGTGATGACTCCGCAGACACCGCTGATGGCGTCGACCGCCGCCTCCGCAGCCACAAGAGCGGCCATCTGGTTCTCACCCATGATGAAGAAGTTGCCGCCAGCAACGCCCTTGACGGCGCCGAACTCCTCCTCACCGATATACTCGCCCTCCATGATCGGTATGGCCCATACCGTCCTGCCGCCGACCTCGCGCTTCTCCTCAAAGCCGTCACCGAAGAAGTGAAGCTTGACCGGGAGTTTCTCCTGAACCTCGGCAACGACGTCAGCGAGGCCGTCAAAGACCGCCGTCGTCGGAGCGGTGAGGACACACTCAGCGAGGCGCTCCACTACCTGCTCTTTCAGTTTCTTCTTGCTGGCACAGATCATGATCGCGTAGCCGGGCCGCCCGTCAGGGGTCTCGTCGGGGGAGACGAAGCAGTCGATGCCCGCCTCTGCCGGACATCCGATGGTGGAGGTGGCAAAGCCAACGGCTTCCACTGCTGCCTTGTATGCCCACTCCTCGGTGACGGCAGTGATAATGGGCCGTGCTACCCAGGTCGGGAACGCTTCCGCATAGGTATCATCAATAGTAACGCCATTCAGTTCCATGGACAGAATACACCTCGTTTGCTACAATGTTACGATATGGACAGAATAAGGTTTCTTTTTTTCCCGGCGGCGCGGTGGTCGGGTGCCGGGTGCCATGGAGGATCCAAAACTGCGCGACCCCCTCGGCGGGCCCGCCAACCCACCGATATCCACTGTCCCGGCAGAGTAACCATAAATAGAATCAGATGCCGGGTTATGACACACTCCGGGATCCCCTGATTGCCCATTTCAGGCGTGAAATGCCCATGTACCACATACATGCGGCGGGGACCGGGTTAAACATACCACGGGCCGATAAACCACCCGGGCAGGCCCATCCGGAACGCACAGGAGACAGCGGGCGCAGGATCTGGACAGGTTCTTCCGGGCGAGCACAGATGTCCGGGGCGGAGAGAGAAGAATCAATGAATGCAGAAACGGTTGCTACTCAAACCGCGCAGCGGTTGGTAGGCCCCAACTGAAGGCGGGAAAGGGGTTATATTCGGTTTCCTGAGAGATTCAGCCTGCTCTCACCGCTGCTGGCCTGGATCGGCCACCGTTTTTCACCAGGAAACCCGATTTAAGGTTTAAGGCTTTCGTTTTGCCCTTACAGCAGAAAATGCGTTTGACGGCGATATCCCTGGCATCGGATTAGCAGAACAACGGTTTTGATTTATAAAACCTGACAGGTAATCATAGTTCTGGAATATAAGACTGCCGAATTTCAGAAAGTTTATGTATATTCCTTGACAATTCTTTTTATATCGATTTTAAATCGATCAGATCTGGTGCGTGATAACCATGGCATTTGCATTGCACATCAATATGGAACGATGTACAGGCTGCAATAACTGCGTGGTGGCATGCCCGGTTGACGCTCTCGAGCTCCATACCGAAGATCCGGTAACCAAGGAGAAGATTTACAAAGTCAAGGACGGCAAAGCTGTCATCCTCGACTTTAACTCCGAGCTCTGCGCCGGTTGCGGCGTATGCGTCCAGGCATGCCCCTATGGAGTTATCAGACTTGTAGGACCGTGGGAGAGCCGGGCAAAAGCCCGAAAAGTGGAAGTCTAGGAGTGATACTAGAATATGGCGCTGTTTCCAAAGTATTCTAAGACGCGGGAAGGACAGAACGTCGTCATGGAGCAGAGGCTCCTGAAAGCAGTCAACAACCTGATCCTGAACGCAGAGACCTGCACTGGCTGCGGCATCTGTGTCGATGCCTGCCCTGAGGAGGCGATCGTGCTCGGACCTGTCGGTGCGACACGCCGCGGGGCAATCGACTATGGGGTACCTGTTGATATCAACCCTGAGAAGTGTTCTTACTGTGGTGTCTGTGTCATCATGTGCCCCTTCAATGCGATGACACTCAAGGTCGACGGAGAGGAGAGGCTCCCGATCCTTGAGAAAGAGGGATTCCCCACATACGATATGGTCACCGTAATCGACGAGGAGAAGTGCGACCGGTGCACCATCTGTGAAGAAGTCTGCCCGAGGGACGCCATCGCACGCGATGTTCCCGCATTCGAAGGCGGCGACGAGGCCGGCAAGCCGCGCCAGTCCGCGCTGCAGACCAGGACCACTTTCACGGTTGACACCGAGAAGTGCGACGTCTGCGGCATCTGCGGCGAGCTCTGCCCGAGCATCACCGTCGTCCGCAACGCCCCGAACCCCGCAACCGGCAAGATCGAAGGGGAAGTCAAGTGGGAAGAGAGCACCTGCGACGGCTGCACGATCTGCGTGGAAGCCTGTCCCCGGGAATGCATCACCCTCGAACGTGAGGTCGTCAGCGACAAACTGCCCGGCAAGGTCGATATCCAGCAGGACAACTGCTGTACATGCACCTGGTGCGTCCAGACCTGCCCTACGGAGGCAATCACCGTCGAGAAGATCTTCGAGGGAGACATTGAGATCAACCCTGAAAAGTGCCCTGGCGGCTGTTCGACCTGCGTGGAGGTCTGCCCCTGCAACGCGCTCTACCTGCCCGCCCCCCTCCCGGCAAAGGAGATGAAGGGAGAGATTGAGGCCAATATCGCCATCAACAAAGATTTCTGTATCCTCTGCGGTGCCTGCGTCAACGCCTGCCCGAGCGAGGATGCAATTGTCCTGCGGCGGACGGGTATCCGGATGCAGGATAAGGAGACGGACCTCTTCAGGAGAATCAAGGAGAAACTGCTCACCCCAAGGACATCGAGGGTGAAGGAGACCACTCCTGGAGAGGTAGAGGTCAAAGTTCTGGAAGAGGCGTGAGGGATAGCCAATGGCAGTGAAGAAAGACTATAAGGACCAGAAACTCGCTGAGAAGCTCCGGGACAGGAAGTACTACATTCCTGACAGCAACCCCGAGTTCATCAAGGATGTGGAGAAGATCGGGCAGACGGCCGCCCACATGTGCTACCAGTGCGGCACCTGCACCGGTTCGTGCCCCTCGGCACCCCGGAGTTCGTACCGTATCCGGCTGTTCATGCGCAAGGCGATCCTCGGCCTCGAGGAAGAGATCCTCACCGATCCCGACCTCTGGCTCTGCACCACCTGTTACAGCTGCACCGACCGGTGCCCCCGGGATCTCGCGCCGACCGACGCGATCATGGCGATGAGGAACCTGGCGTTCAAGCGGGACATCGTACCGCGCAACTTCCTCCAGACCGTCCAGTTGATCTATAAGACGGGTCACGGTGTCCCGAACAACGACGCAAACCGTGCCGCCCGGAAGAGACTCGGACTGGAAGCGGAGCCTGAGACGACGCACAAGTACCCCGAATACCTGCCAGGCATCCGGAGGATCCTTGACCACTACAGGCTCAAAGAGAACGCAGACAGAATCCTCGCGGAGGGAGAGTGAAACCATGAGCGGGAACAAACACCAGTACGCATTCTTCCTCGGGTGCATCGCCCCGAACCGATATCCCGGCATCGAGGCTGCGGCTATCCAGACCAGCAAGAACGTCGGCATCGACCTCCTCCCCCTGAAGGGCGCAAGCTGCTGCCCGGCACCGGGAGCATTCGGCTCGATCGACCTGAACGTCTGGTATGCGATGGCGGCCCGGAACGTCGTGCTCGCCGAGCAGATGAAGATGGACATCGCCCTGATCTGCAACGGGTGCTACAAGTCAATCTACGAGGTCAACCACAAACTGAAGCACAACGATGAACTCCGCGACGGGGTCAACGAAGTGCTCAAAGAGATCGATATGGAATTCAAGGGGACCGCCGATGTCTGGCACCTCGCCGAGCTCTACTACGACCCCAAGATCGTGGGCGTCAAGAAGCTCGCCGACAGCGTCAAGCGCCCCCTGGCCGGTGCGAAGATCGCCGTTCACTACGGCTGCCACCTGATGAAGCCCGGCAAGGAGCGGCACTTCGGGGACACCGAGAACCCGATGTGGATGGAAGAACTTGTCGCCGCTCTCGGCGCCGAGCCGGTCCAGTACCGCAACAAGATGCAGTGCTGCGGTGCCGGTGGCGGTGTCCGTGGATACGATCTCGCGCATGCGCTCGATATCACGAACGAGAAGCTGATCAATATGCAGGAAGTAGGCGTCGATGCAGTCACCGAGGTCTGTCCGTTCTGTCAGCTCCAGTTCGACCGCGGCCAGATCGAGATCAAGGAGAAGTTCGGTGCCGAATATGGCATCCCCGTCCTGCACTACAATGAACTCCTGGGACTGGCACAGGGCATGAGCCCGGACGAGCTCGCGCTCGACCTCCACGCCATCAGCGTTGAACCGTTCCTGAAGAAGATCCTGTGAGGTGCAAATACATGGCAGAAGTCAAAAAGTACGAAGAGCCAAGAATTGGCGTTTTTGTGTGCCACTGTGGCACCAATATTGCGGGCTCCATCGACGTCAAGGCAGTGATGGAGTACGCCAGGACGCTCCCGAACGTCATCGTCGCTGATGACTACCAGTACATGTGCTCGACCCCCGGTCAGAACAAGATCGCGGAGGCCATCAGCGAGCAGAAACTGACTGGAGTCGTTGTGGCGGCCTGTTCTCCCCGTCTGCACGAGCCCACGTTCCGCAATGCAACCAAGGCCGGCGGCTTAAACCCCTTCCGGTTCGAGATGGCAAACATCCGCGAGCAGAACTCGTGGGTGCACATGCACCAGCCCGAAGAGGCTACCTCCAAGGCAAAGGATGCAGTCAGAATTGCCGTAGCAAAGGCATCCCTGCTTGAGGACCTCATCCCGAAGAGTGTCCCCGTAGAGAAGGCGGCGATGGTCGTCGGCGGTGGCGTCGGCGGCATGCAGGCAGCACTCGACCTTGCGAATGCAGGGATCAAGACCTACCTCGTCGAGAAGACCCCTTCCATCGGCGGCAGGATGTCCCAGCTCGACAAGACCTTCCCGACGCTGGACTGCTCGCAGTGTATCCTGACACCGAAGATGGTGGACGTCTACCGGCATGAGGGCATCGAACTCCTCACCTACACCGAGGTCGAGGCGGTTGAGGGATACATCGGCAACTTCGATGTGACCCTCCGGAAGAAGGCGCGCGGCGTCATCACCCCGGCAGAGGCTGAGGCCCGCGGCATCGTCGGCGGCGGCTGTACCGGGTGCGGTGACTGTGCAACAGTCTGTCCGGTCATCAAGCCGAACCCGTTCGAGCTCGGCATGGCGCCGAGAAAGGCGATCTACATCTACCACCCGCAGGTCTCCCCGCTGATCTACACCGTCGACTTCGACGCCTGTGTCAAGTGCGGCCTCTGCGTCGAGGCATGCGACACGAAGCAGGCGGTCGACCTCGAGGCGAAGGACGAGTTCATGACCGTCAAGGTCGGTACCGTCATCCTCGCCCTGGGATACGACATCTTCCCCATCGAGAAGAAGTTCGAGTGGGGTTACAAGAACTACGACAACGTCATCACGTCGCTCGAGTTCGAGCGCCTGATCTGCGCATCCGGCCCGACCGGTGGCCACCTCATCCGCCCGAGCGACGGCGCAACCCCGAAGAGGGTCGCGTTCGTCCTCTGTGCGGGCTCCCGTGACAACACCGGCGTCGGCAAGCCCTACTGTTCGCGGTTCTGCTGCATGTACTCGCTCAAGCACGCCCACCAGATCATCGAGAAGATCCCCGGTGTGGTGCCCTACATCTTCTACATGGACATCAGATCCTTCGGCAAGATGTACGAGGAGTTCTACTACCGCATCCAGGACGAGGGTGCGAAGTTCATCCGCGGCAGAGTTGCAAACATCACTCAGGACCCGGTTACGAAGAACCTCCACGTCAACGCAGAGGACACGCTGCTTGGGCGACCGATCGACATGGAAGTCGATATGGTCGTGCTCGCAGCCGCCATCGAGCCCACTGCCGAGACCGAGAAGACGCGGAGACTCTTCGGTGTCTCCTGCTCGCAGGACGGCTGGCTCCTTGAGGCCCACCCGAAGTTGAACCCGTGCGGCACCACCACTGCCGGCGTCTACCTCGCTGGCGTCTGCCAGGGACCGAAGGATATTCCTGACACGGTCGCCCAGGCAGAAGGTGCGGCATCCGCAGCGTCCATCCCGATCCACAGGGGAGAGGTGGAACTCGAGCCCTACTTCGCCGTGTGCATGGAGGATAAGTGCGCCGGATGCGGACTGTGTGTCAACCAGTGCCCCTACCAGGCCCTCGCGCTCGTCGAGAAGGAAGGCCGCACAGTCATGCAGGTCACTGAAGCCAAGTGCAAGGGTTGCGGCACCTGCGGCGGGTTCTGTCCCGGCGGTGCTATCTGGATGCAGCACTTTGCAACCCCACAGATCATAGCACAGATCGATGCATTCCTGCTCGGAGGTGAACAGTAAATGGCAGACGAGAACTGGAAACCCAAGATCATCGCCATCATCTGCAACTGGTGCTCATACGCAGGTGCAGACCTCGCCGGCGGCGCCCGTATCCAGTATCCACCCGACATCCGTGCTGTCCGTGTGATGTGCACGGGTCGGATTGACCCCCTCTTCATCCTGAAAGCATTCCAGGATGGGGCGGACGGCGTGCTGGTCTCCGGCTGTCACTTCGGCGACTGCCACTACCTTGAGGGCAACTTTAAGGCTGCAAAGAGGATGTTCCTCTTGAAGAGTGTCCTCAAGAACATTGGCCTTGACGACAAGCGTCTCCGGATGACCTTCGTCTCTGCATCTGAGGGTGCAAAGTGGGGAACGGTCATGACGGACGTCGTCAAGACCATCAACGAGCTCGGTCCAAGCCCGCTCAAAGAGTTTGCCAGATAATACAATAGACAGGGGATGAATAACAATGGCAATCAGAGTGAATTTGATCACGGGTCGCACGATCCAGCAGGGGGTGTCGATGGAGGCGGGGAAGGAAAAACCCGCCTACACCACCGCCTGCGGGATTATTGAGCTGGACCCGGCGGACTTTAAAAAGCTGGGAGCTTTCCGCAACACGAACGTACGCGTCACCAGCAACTACGGCAGTGTCATCGTCAAGGCGGTCGAGGCCACCCAGGGTCCCCACCCCGGTGTAGCTTATATACCAATGGGCCCATGGGCAAACATGATAGTCAACCCGAACACCTACTCGACAGGGATGCCCACGTTCAAGGGAACACCCGTCGAGGTAGAGGTCGCCAAGAGCGAACCCGTCCTTGGCTCACTTGAACTGGTGCGCAAGGGATGCAGAGGTGAACTGGCATGACGAAGACAATAACCGATGTGGTCTGCCCATTCTGCGGGACACTCTGCGATGACCTTGAGGTCGTCGTCAGTGATGACGGAAAGAAACTCCTCGAAGTCTACAACGCGTGCGCCATCGGCGCCGAGAAGTTCCTCCACTCCCAGGCAAAGGATCGTATCACCCGCCCCCGGATGAGGCAGGAAGACGGTTCATGGAAGGAGATCTCCTATGATGAGGCAGCCGATTACACCGCCCGGATGCTCGCCGACGCGAAGAAACCCCTGATGTACGGCTGGAGTTCCACAAACTGTGAGGCCCAGTCTGTCGGGTCCGAGATCGGTGAGGCTGTGGGAGCGGTCATGGATAACACAGCGACCGTCTGCCATGGTACATCCCTTATCGCGGTTCAGGATATCGGCATACCGAGCTGCACGCTTGGTGAGGTCAAGAACCGTGCCGACCGGATCCTCTTCTGGGGATGCAACCCGGCTCACGCTCACCCGCGGCACATGTCCCGCTACTCGATCTTCCCCCGGGGATTCTTCACCGGCAAGGGGCATACGGGCCGCAAGGTGATCGTCGTCGACCCGCGTGTCACCGACACCGCCCGTGTGGCGGATGTTCACCTGCAGATTGAGCAGGGGCACGACTACGAACTCCTCGACGCACTCCGTGTGGCGTTCAAGGGCGAGCAGCTCCCCGACGTCGTCGCCGGAATCCCGAAAGCGAAGATCTACGAGGTCGCCGAGACGCTTAAGAGCGGCCGTTTCGCGATCATCTTCTTCGGTATGGGTGTGACCCAGTCGATCGGGAAGAACCACAACATCGATGCAGCCATCGCGGTCACCCGCGACTTAAACGAGTACACGAAAGCTGCCATTATGCCGATGCGCGGGCACTACAACGTCACCGGCTCCGGCCAGGTCTGGGGCTGGCAGTTTGGGTTCCCCTTCGCGGTGGACCTCTCCCGCGGATTCGCCCGCTATAACCCCGGTGAGACAACCTCGAACGACCTGCTCCGCAGGGACGAAGTGGACGCCGTCTTCGTGCTCGGAAGCGATCCCGGTGCACACTTCCCCTTCAGTTCAGTCAGGAAGATCTACGACCTCCCGTCGGTCGCCGTCGAGCCGCATGAGACCCCAACCACCGAGATCTGCAAGGTCCATGTCCCGGTCGCCTTCGTGGGTGTCGAGGTGGGCGGGTGCGCGTACCGGATGGATAACGTGCCGATTGAGACCAGAAAAGTCGTTGATGCCCCGGAGGGCATGATGACCGACGAAGAGTTCCTGAAAAGCGTCCTCATGCGCGTCAGGGAGATCAAGGGGGTATAAGCGTGGCAGAATTTCTCATCAAGAACGGTTTCGTCTTCGACCCGATCCTCGGGATCAAGGGAGATGTGGCCGATATCGCCATTAAGGACGGCAAGATCGTCGAGACCAGTGCGGTCACGAAGCCGAAGATCATCGACGCCGCGGGCAAGACCGTTATGGCCGGCGGTGTCGACATCCACGCCCATGTTGCTGGTCCGAAAGTGAACATCGGCCGAAACTTCCGTCCGGAAGACAAGCTCTTCAACTGCACGCCCGGACACGGCATCGAGCGGATGCAGGGTGGGTTCTCAGTGCCCACGACGATCCGGACCGGCTACAACTACGCCCGCATGGGCTATACCACCGTGATGGAAGCGGCCATGCCGCCGCTCTACGCCCGGCATACCCACGAGGAGATGCGGGACACGCCGATCCTCGACCAGGGTGCCTACCCGGTCTTCGGGAACAACTGGTTCGTGCTCGAATACCTCAAGAACCACGAGATCGAGAACACCGCCGCCTACATCGCCTGGCTCCTGCGCGCCACGAAGGGCTACGCGGTCAAGGTCGTCAACCCCGGCGGCACCGAAGCCTGGGCATGGGGCCTGAACTGTGATAACGTTCACGATCCGGTCCCGTACTTCGACATCACCCCGGCCCAGATCATCAAGGGCCTCATCGAGGCGAACGAGTACCTCGGTCTGCCGCACTCGATGCACATGCACGCGAACAACCTCGGGAACCCCGGCAACTACACGACGACGCTGGACTCGTTCAAGCTCTCGGAGGGTATCAAGCCGAACAGCAAGTTCGGCCGCGACCAGGTGATGCACCACACCCACGTCCAGTTCCACTCCTACGGCGGCGACTCCTGGGCAAACGTGGAGTCCAAGGCGAAGGAGATCATGGGTTACGTGAACTCTCACGACAACATCACCATCGACATGGGTCAGGTGACGCTCGATGAGACCACGACGATGACCGCCGACGGACCGTTCGAGCACCACCTCACCGAGTTGAACCACTTAAAGTGGGCAAACGCCGACGTGGAACTCGAGACCGGATCTGGGGTCGTGCCGTATATCTACAGCCCGAACATCAAGGTCTGCGCCATCCAGTGGTGCATCGGCCTTGAACTCGCGTTGCTCGCAAAGGACCCGATGCGGGTCTTCATGACCACCGACCACCCGAACGCCGGGCCGTTCATCCGCTACCCGCGGATCATGAAGTGGCTCATGAGCCAGGAGGCGCGCGAGCAGCAGATCGATGCCTTCAAGTACAAGGACAAAGTCATCGATGCGACCAACCTTGCCGGCATCGACCGCGAACTCGACCTCTACGAGATCGCGCAGATGACCCGGGCAGGACCGGCAAAATCGCTCGGCCTCGCGCACATGTACGGCGGGCTTGCCCCCGGTCTCGAAGCGGATGTTGCCGTCTTTGACTTCAACCCGAACGAGTCCTATGTGCCTGATGATATCGAGAACGCTTTCTCGAACGCGAGACACCTCTTCAAGGCAGGTGTCCAGATCATCAGTGACCACGAGATCGTGAGCAACGGCAACAAGCGGACGCTCTGGGTGAACGCCAGGGTCAACGAGAACCCACAGGTGATGCGTGACGTCAAGGAGAAGTTCCTCCGCTACTACACCGTCACCCTGAACAACTACGAGGTTTCCGGGCACTATCTCCCGAACCCGTATGTAATTGAGGTTGATGCAACACAGTGAGGTGAGAGAAGGATGGAAACAGTTACACTCACCATAAAGAACCAGCCCGGGCTATTCCTCGAGGCTGACAGCATCACCCCCGATGCATTCGCCGGGAAGAAGGCGGAAGAGATCGTCGACCTCCCTGTTTACGTGGGGAGGGATGAGCACCGGCTTGGAGACTTCTTCGAGGTCTCCGGCCGGGCCGGAGCAACCCCGGCAGAGACGAAGATCGTCGTCAACGGCGACCTTTCCCGGGTCAAGTACATCGGCATGAAGATGACCGGCGGCGAGGTCGTTGCCAACGGCAACGCCGATATGTACGTCGGCGCCTGGATGCAGGGGGGCAAGATCACGGTGAACGGGAACGTTGACGCCTTTGCCGGAACGGGCATGAAAGGCGGCGAGATCCTCATCAACGGCAACGCCGGGAACTACCTCGGCGCCGCATACCGTGGAGACTGGCGCGGCATGGCCGGCGGGAAGATCATCGTGAAGGGCAATGCCGGGAGCGATCTCGGCACCTTCATGAACGGCGGCGAGATCATCGTTGGCGGCGATGTCGACGTCCACGTTGCCACCCATGCCGAGGGCGGGAAGATTGTCATCAAGGGCAATGCAAAGAGGCGTCTCGGGGGCCAGATGGTAGAAGGCGAGATCTACGTCTTTGGCGACATCGAACTCATGATGCCCGGATTTGCATATCGCAAAGATGTCGATATCGAGGTGGACGGCACCAAAGGGCTGTTTGCTCTCTACGAGGGCGACCTTGGCGAGCGACACCGAAAGAGGAAAGGCCAGATGATCTACGGTAAGTTATACCAGCGGATCAGGGCCTGAACCCCTCTTTTTCTTTCGCGCATACGGAGTGGTGCCGATCTTAGGGGGATCGGATGCGATACGTAGGAGTAAAGTAACACCAAGTAGCACTATTTTACGTAATACATACTACCTCCAGGGGAGTATAATAAGTTTGCTACCCTGTGCGATCGACTATTATTCAGCAAATATCTAATATTGCGCTCCAGATATATATCTGATCATAGGCATAAATAGCAATGCTTATATCGTCAGAGAAGGTTATTATCTTTTTGTCCCACGAGGACGTGCAGTAGTTACCAGCAGACACAGTCAGCGATACTTTTAGCGTTCAGTTCACAGTTCCGGATAGTATGCACATAAAGAGGGTAATGGAGGAAAATTATGGCAAAATACAAGGAAACTATTGACCTGTATGATGATGCAGGCAAGCAGTTGAAGAGTGGTGTGCCGCTTGAGAAGATCAGCCCGCTGGTCAACCCGGCAACCAGGAAGCTCATCGACCTCACCAAGAGGACGGTTGCAGTCAACCTGAACGGCATCCAGGAATCTCTGAAGACCGGAAAGGTAGCGAAGGGATATGTCCTCGGGCGCGAGATGAACCTCGACATCGTCGCCAACAAGGACGCTGTCATCGCCAAGATCAAGGAGATGGTCCAGGTCGAGGAGGGTGACAACACCAAGATCCGCGAGTTCAACGGCGGCAAACTCATCCTCGTTGAGGTTCCCAGCATCCGCCTGGAGGCCGCATCCACCTACGATGCCGCGATCACGTCGGTTGCAGCTGCAACCACCTACTCGCTCGTCGAGCAGTTCAACATCGGAGCATTCGATGCAGCGATGATCAAGGCAGCAGTCTGGGGTTCCTACCCGCACACGATGGACCTCTCCGGCGCTAACGTCACGTCCATTCTGTCGATCCCCCAGAACAACGAAGGTCTCGGCTATGCGCTCCGGAACATCCCGGTCAACCACAGTGTCATGATGACCGGCAGGAACGCTATGCAGGGCGCCGCACTCTCGTCCACCTTCGAGCAGGCAGGAATGTTTGAGATGGGTAACGCCATCGGACCGTTCGAGCGCGCCCAGCTGCTCACCTACGCTTACCAGGGCCTGAACGCGAACAACATGGTCTACGACCTCGTCAAGAAGAACGGGGCGACCGGAACCATCGGCACAGTCGTCCAGAGCCTGGTCGAGCGTGCCATCGAAGACAAGGTCATCACTCCGGGGAAGAAGGGCGGATACTTCCAGTTCTACGACACGAAGGATCCCATGCTCTGGAACGCCTACGCCGCTGCAGGAACCATGGCGGCTACCATGGTCAACTGCGGTGCCGGACGGTTTGCCCAGGCAGTCTCCTCGACGCTCCTGTACTTCAACGACCTGCTTGAGCACGAGACCGGTCTCCCCGGCTGTGACTACGGCCGTGTCATGGGTACTGCTGTCGGGTTCTCGTTCTTCAGCCACTCGATCTACGGCGGTGGCGGCCCCGGTATCTTCAACGGCAACCACGTCGTGACCAGGCACGCCGCAGGCGTGGCCATCCCGTGTGTGGTCGCCGCGGCAGCTCTCGATGCCGGAACCCAGATGTTCTCGCCCGAGAGCACCTCGAAGATCTATGCCGAAACCTACGGCAAGGTCGACGTCTTCAACAAGCCGATCCAGCAGATCGCACAGGGTGTGTAAATAACATAAGGATACTAATGACTGACGCCATATACCCTCAGGTTCGAATCGTTTCTGCGCGATTCCTCAGACCCGACACCGTGGAACAACTCCTGAACAGGCTTGTTCAGGTCGGCGGGATTCGCCGGATGTCCATCAACGGACCAAGCATTCCCGCCACTGTGCCGTATGGTCCGGCAAGGGGGCAACCCAATCCCCACCCGGACCGTAAGGTCATCCGTGTCGGAGACCAGGACGTCCAGCTCCGGGTGCAGGTCGGAACAATCATCCTGGAGATTGAGGACGAGTCGTACATTCCGGTAATCGGGGAAGCAGTTGACGAAGTCTTTGCCGATAAGGACTTCTCCTGCACCGTCCAGCAGGGACGGTACATGAAGACCCAGCCGACACTGTCCGACTACGCTAAGTACGGACCTGACGCCGACAAACAGATTCTCGGACTTGTCGATCCAAGAAGGAAAGACGGTCCTGTTATCATCCAGGGAACTAAGTGACATGCCTATCGGAAGAGTAACCCAGGTTGTCGACTGCCGCGAGAGCATGGGGATGGGAAAAGGAGGCGGTCTTGCCCAGCGCGGGACCATCTCCGAAGCCAGGTCCCCGGATGTGATCGTGATCGGGATGTCTCCCGGCCGCAGACACGTGACAAAACCGGTCTGCGACATAACCTCCGGTCTCCGGAGGGAGGGAGCCGAGTTCTCCGTGACTACGCTCGTCCTCAATGCGGGGAGCGGAGTTCCGGCAGATTCCCCTGTCGCCGGTCACGTTCTTGGAGCCTATTTCGGACTTACGGAGAAGGAGATCGCCCAGATTGAGCAGCACAAGGTCGCCATCCTGCACCACGGGAATGTCCGCTCCCATGTGGTGCAGAAGGTCCGGTTTATCCTTGAGCACGCGAATATCAAGGCTATCGTCGTTTCCCAGGTCCCGATCGACTTCGAAGACCTCGCAAAAGAGGGGATCAGGACAGCAGTGGTTATGCCGCCGCCCGATCGGGCGAAGACGAAAGGCATGGTGATGGATATCGTCAGCGGTGTGACACGGGGTCAGACCCCGGGCAGGGGAAAATTGGCAGAGGTCGTTCGTGCCGTTATGAGAGTACTAAAAAGCCCAACATGAAGGTGAAAAGAAACATGGCATACAAGCCCCAATACGGACCGGGTACATCCAAGGTCGCCGAGAACCGGCGCAAGCAGATGAACCCCAAGCAGAAGCTTGAGAAGATGCGTGACGTGACTGATGAGGACATCGTACTGATCCTCGGCCACAGGGCGCCGGGAGCCGCCTATCCGACGGCCCACCCGCCGCTCGCCGAGCAGCAGGAGCCCGACTGCCCCATCAGGAAGATTGTCACCCCGACTGAGGGTGCAAAGGCCGGCGACCGTGTCCGCTACATTCAGTTTGCGGACTCGATGTTCTTCGCCCCCTCGCACCCCTACCAGCGAACCTACACCGAGGCCTACCGCTTCCGCGGCATCGACCCCGGTACGCTCTCCGGCCGTCAGATCGTCGAGTGCCGTGAGCGTGACCTCGAGAAGTACTCGAAGGATCTCGTCAACACCGAGCTCCTGGACCCGGCCCGCACCGGCATCCGTGGTGCGACCGTGCACGGTCACTCGCTCCGTCTCGCCGAGAACGGCATGATGTTCGACATGCTCCAGAGGAGTGTCCTTGGCGAGGACGGCATCGTCCGCTACGTCAAGAACCAGATCGGCGAGCCCCTCGACCGCGCGGTTGCCATCGGCAAGCCGCTCGATGAGAAGTGGCTCAAGGCCCACACGACAATCTTCCACTCACTCGGCGGCACGCCGTACCGTGATGACAAGGAGTACATCGAGTACGTCCAGCGCATCCACACGCTGCGGACGAAATACGGATTCCTTCCCAAGGAGTGATTGAGAAATGGCAAAGATTGAAAGATCCCAGAAGATGTTCCTGAAGGCACTCAAGGAGAAGTTCCAGGGACAGGATGTCCAGTCCGATACGGCCGAGTACTACAAGTTCAATGGTATCCACCAGTCTCCCCGTAAGATGGAGTTCATGAAGGCGAGCCGTGCCGTCGAGATGGACCGCGGCATCCCGATGTATGACCCCGAGCGCTGCCACCTTGGCGGCATCCCGATGGGCCAGCGCCAGCTGATGACCTACGAGGTCTCCGGCACCGGCGTCTTCGTCGAGGGTGACGACCTCCACTTCGTCAACAACGCTGCCATGCAGCAGATGTGGGACGATATCAGGAGAACGGTCATCGTCAACATGGACCTTGCCCACCAGACCCTGCAGAAGCGTCTGGGGAAGGAAGTTACCCCCGAGACGATCAACGAGTACCTCCATATCCTGAACCACGCCATGCCCGGCGCAGCCGTCGTTCAGGAACACATGGTCGAGACCCACCCCGGCCTCGTCGACGACTGTTACGTCAAGGTCTTCACCGGCGACCAGGAACTCGCCGACGACCTCGAGCCCCAGTTCGTCCTCGACGTCGAGAAGCTCTTCCCCGCAAAGCAGGCCGAGGCACTCTCCGCTGCCGTAGGGAAGTCTCTCTGGCAGGCTATCCACATCCCGACCACGGTCACCCGGACCTGCGACGGTGGAACGACCTCCCGGTGGTCTGCGATGCAGATCGGTATGTCCTTCATCGCCGCCTACCGTATGTGCGCCGGTGAAGCGGCTGTCGCCGACCTCTCCTACGCCGCGAAGCACGCAGGCGTTATCCAGATGGCCTCCCACCTGCCCGCCCGGCGTGCCCGTGGCCCCAACGAGCCCGGTGGCCTTGCATTCGGTGTCTTCTCCGATATCGTCCAGGCAAACCGGAAATACCCCAACGACCCCGCCCGGGCATCCCTCGAGGTCGTCGGCGCCGGAACCATGCTCTACGACCAGATCTGGCTCGGCTCCTACATGTCCGGTGGTGTCGGATTCACCCAGTACGCGACCGCGGCCTACACCGACAACATCCTCGATGAGTTCACCTACTACGGTATGGACTACATCAAGGACAAATACAAGGTCGACTGGAAGAACCCGAGCGCGAACGACAAGGTCAAGCCGACCTACGATGTCGTCAACGACATGGCAACCGAGGTCTCGCTCAACGCCATGGAGCAGTATGAGCAGTTCCCGACCATGATGGAGGACCACTTCGGCGGGTCCCAGCGTGCCGGTGTCATCGCCGCCGCGTCCGGCCTGACCACCGCCATCGCGACCGGCAACTCGAACGCCGGTCTCAACGCCTGGTACCTCTCGATGCTCCTGCACAAGGACGGATGGTCGCGGCTCGGCTTCTTCGGCTACGACCTCCAGGACCAGTGCGGATCCGCAAACTCGCTCTCCATCCGCGGAGACGAGGGTGCGATCGGCGAGGTCCGTGGCCCGAACTACCCGAACTACGCGATGAACGTCGGTCACCAGGGCGAGTACGCCGCGATCGTCGGCGGTGCTCACTACGGCCGCGGCGACGCATGGTGCTTCGACCCGCGTGTGAAGATCTGCTTCGCCGACCCGGCCCTGAAGTTCGACTTCGCAGAGCCCCGCCGCGAGTTCGCGAAGGGTGCAATCCGCGAGTTCATGCCCGCCGGCGAGCGCTCGCTCATCATCCCGGCCCGGTAACCCCAACTCAACTTTTTTTTCCCTAGCGTAACTCCACATGACTAATAAGAGTATTCCGGGCGATTTTTTACATTTCGTTGCTATATCGGCGCAACTTTTCGAAACCTTTAATTAAGTCATAAACAACTGTTAAATGAACCAAAAAGGTTTTGAACTCATACTCCGGTGCGATGAGCACTAGAGGAGGATGCTGAATGGAAGAGATCGTATTTGGCATCGGCATTACCGCATTGGCAGGTGCTCTTGCAACCGTCGCCGGCGCTGCGGAAGACACTGAGTCTGACATCGGATCACAGGGTGACCCGAACTCACAGGTTCAGCTCGCTCCGCAAATGGGATATATTCACCGCATCTTTAACAAGGCAATTGCTGGTGAACCCCCCGCGTACGGCTTATGGGTTGCTCTGGGTGCAGGCCTTGCCTGGGCATTCATGGCGATGCATATAAATCCGATACTTGCAATCGTACTCGGGAGCGCTCTCGCGGTCTTCGTGCAGGGCGTCTATGCGACAACAGCATATCTCGGTCGTACTGCAAGTCTCGCCAAATTTGGACAGCCGGTCTACATCGATATCTTAAAGTCGATGACGACCGTGACTATGGCACACGCGTTCGTAGCAATCTTCACCACCGTCGCGATGTGTCACCTGATCATCAGCGCACTCGGCCACCCCTTCCCGCTCCCACTGCTGGGCCTCGTATGGGGTATCGCGCTCGGTGCAGCCGGGTCTGCAACCGGTAACCCGTTTTATGGAAAGGAGCGGCAGTACCAGGAGCAGAAGTTCGGAGCCGGAGTTCCGATCTCCGCGTCCGGCAACATCGTCCGCTACGCCGAAGCCGGCCAGCGAAACTCGCTCGACAATGGTTTCTTCAGCGCCAAACTCGGCGGCCCTGCGTCGGGTATCTGTTTCGGCCTGATCGTTTTCTTCGAGCTCTGGCGTACCGTGGTCTTCGAGCCGTTCGCCGCAGGATGGGGAGCGGTCGTCGTCGGCATCATCGTGATCCTGGTCTTTGCCATCATCGACCGTTACATCGAGGTCTGGGCAAGGAAGACCTTCGGGCCCTATACGGCTCCTGAGGAGGCGTCATCATGAGTGCGCTCGGTGGACCTAAACAGACTGCAGGCATCCAGCCCCCGACAGGGATGGGCCTCGTTATCAGCATTGTTCTTATCGTCGTCGCGCTTGCGCTCGCCTTCTTCCTCGTACAGATGGCCGGGCTGCTCGCTCTCGTCGGCATCATCATCGGTGGTGTCCTGGTCGGGTTCGGCGTCCACTTCGTCCCGGTCGGCGGTGCCCCCGCTGCAATGGGACAGGCACCAGGTATCGCAACCGGTGTCGCGATGCTCGCCGCCGGTGCCGGCCTTGCCGGGCTCTTCGGTGGCGCATGGGCTGCCCCACTCGGATTTCCCCTCGCCCTCGCCGGCGGTGCGGTCGGCGGCGGGCTCTTAATGGCGATCACCTGCACAATGGTCAACGTCATCTACATCTTCGGTATGGGTATCCCGGCAGCTTCCGGTAAGGTCGACAAGGACCCGATCACAGGCGACACCTTCACCGGGTACAAGAGCCAGGGTACCGAGGGGCACGGCCTCCCGTTCATCTCCTGGGTTGGGGGCGTCATCGGCGGTGCACTTGGTGGTCTCGGTGGAACGCTCATCTACCTCGAGCTCCTCGACATCTACCAGGCGCAGTTACCTGTACTCCTGAACGCAACGGTCGAGCAGATCGCGCCCGTCGCCGTCTCGCTTGCCGGTATCTTCGCGGTCGCCATGTTCCTGATGAACGCCGTGCTTGCCGCGTACAACATCACCGGTACGATCGAAGGGCCGCACGACCCCAAGTTCAAGCGGTTCCCGAGAGCGGTCATCGCAGCCGCTGCGGCATCCGCTGTTGCAGGCATCTTTGCAATCGCACTGCTCGGACTGCTGGGGGTATTCTAAATGTCAGTAAAAATTGAAGTCGGAGCAGGCGGCATCCCGCACAGCCAGATCCTGATCTACGGCCTCGTGGGATCGCTCGTCCTCATCTACCTGACATACCTGAACACGGTCACCAACACCCAGTACTTCGCGTTCTTCGGCGGGCTTGCTGCCGTGGTCGCACTCCTCTGGGGTACCGACACGATCAAGCACCTCTGCAGCTACGGTCTTGGTACCGGTGTCCCGTCAGCGGGTATGATCGCGCTCGGGTCCGGTGTCATCGCCGCGCTCGTCGGAGCCACGACCGGCATCTTCGCACCCATCGTGACGCTCATCGTCGCCGCGATCATCGGTGCAGTCGCTGGTGTACTGGCCAACCACGTGGTCCGGATGGACATCCCGGTCATGATCGTCTCCCTGACCGAGCTTGCGATCGTCGGCGCGATGACGGTGCTCGGCCTCGCTGCCATGGTCGGCGGAACGTTCAACTTCCTGGACCTGATCACCGGCACGACCGTCATCCTCGGATTCGCCGTACAGAGTTACGAATTCTCCGTCATCGGCGGCAGCATCATCGCCGTGATCTTCATGCTCGCCGCGATCGCGATCCAGCACTCCTTCAACGCCTGTCTCGGGCCCGGGGAGAAGCAGGACCGGACGCTCATGCTCGCCGCAGAGTGCGGGTTCCTCTCCATGATCCCTGTTGCGGTCATATCGTTCGCGTTCATCGCGTTCATTCCTGCTCTCATCTCGCTGCTGGTCTCGGTCATCGGGTGGTTCTACACCTACGCGCAGTACATTGTGCTCTCGAAGCGTGATGCCTACGCCTGGCTCGATGCACAGCCGATCCTGGAGCCCAAGGGAGGTGCCTAGATGGCATACATTCAGGTACTGCCTGAGTACGGGCTGGTCGTCGACCCGCTGGTCGGCATTGTCACCACCGCCGGCGTCTCGTACACTCCCGTGCTCGAACAGGTAGCGGAACTCGAGAAGATTACCGACGACCTGGTCGGCATGCTCTCCGGGGAGGGTAACTTCCTGGCATCGTTCCCGAACAGGGAGGGAGTCCTCAAGATCGCCGGAGGCGTGACCGCATTCTGGTATGGCATGGCAATCGGCCTTCTGGTTGCCGGTGTCGTCGTATTAGGACTGCTGTGAGGTGAAGGACATGGTTGAAAAGAAATCACCGGCCAGCGGATGGCCGATTGTTCAGGGCGACTTCCACACGGGAGATGCGCAGAGTTGCGTCGCCGTCGTCACCATGGGATCCCACCTCGATGAACAGGGCATCTGCAATGCCGGAGCGGCAATCGCCGGG
>DANY01000035.1:61082-67163 GCA_002501655.1 Methanoculleus sp. UBA303 | reverse complement strand
GTCGAGGTCAAGGAAGCAGGCGGTGAGGCAGAGGAAGCGACCGGCGAGGTGCAGCCGCTCTCTGGTGAACTGGCACTGATACACGCACGGATGAAGGTCATCGAGCGGATGGTCACCGACATCGGCTACCGCAACAAGTTTGCCGCTGGTGTCTACTCGGGCAAGATCGAGGGTCTCATGATCGGCCTGATCGTATCGTTCGTGATCCTGGGATTCATTTTGCTGGGGTGAGATAGATGGCAGAAGAAACTACACAGGCAGCAGGCCCCATCCGGATGACCTCGATCAACAGAATGATGGACGCCATCCGGTACAAGGCACAGATCCTTGCCCGCACGACCAAACTCGAATCAGGCATCATGGGCATGGGGCTCCTCGGGTTCGCAGTCGGGCTCGGCGTCATCATGCTCTGCATCCTGATTCCAGCGCTGATACTGGGGGCGATCTAACATGGTTGAGAAGAAATCACCGGCCAGCGGATGGCCGATTGCTCAGGGCGACTTCCACACGGGAGATGCGCAGAGTTGCGTCGCCGTCGTCACCATGGGATCCCACCTCGATGAACAGGGCATCTGCGATGCCGGAGCGGCAATCGCCGGGTCCTGTAAGACCGAGAACCTCGGCATCGAGAAGATCATCGCAAACGTCATCTCCAACCCCAACATCAGGTTCATCCTCTGCTGTGGTACGGAGGTTAAGGGGCATCTCTCCGGTCAGAGTTTCATAGCACTCCATGCCGGCGGTGTCTCTGGCGGCAAGATCGTTGGAGCCCAGGGAGCCATCCCGTTCATCGAGAACCTCACCGACGATGCAATCAAGCGCTTCCAGGACCAGATCGAGATGGTCAACATCATGGAAAGCGAGGATATGGGCACCATCAAGGCCAAGATCAACGAACTCAAGGCCAAGGACCCTGGTGCGTTCCCCGCAGAACCTATGATCGTCGAGGTCAAGGAAGCAGGCGGCGCGGCGGAAGTTGCCGCCGCAGGCGCAAACCCGCAATTCCTTGAGATCGAGGAGCGGCTCAACGCTATCGAGGAGAGGATCGAGTTCGTCGATGCAGAGATAGCCCAGCGCGTCGGAAGAAAAGTCGGGCGCGATATCGGCATCCTGTATGGACTAGTTGCAGGTTTGATTGTATTCATGATGTTGTTGGTATTACTGCCCAAGTTAGTTGGGTACCTGTAAGGAGGATTGACGAATATGTTCAAATTCGAAAAAGAGCAGACGGTACACGACTTTAACGGTACCAAGATCGGCGGGCAGCCTGGAGAATACCCGACCGTGCTCGGTGCATCCATCTTCTACAACAAGCACGAAGTTGTCCTGGATGACCACACCGGAAAGATTGATAAACCCGTGGCAGAGGCGCTCTGGAATCGCTGCCAGGAACTCTCAGATATCACCGGCATTCCGCACTTCATCCAGATCATCGGGGAGTATGGTGAGGCCTTCGAGAGTTACATCGACTGGTTCTGCAGCATCGATGATAAGACCGCGTTCCTGATGGACTCTTCCGTCCCGGCGGCGCTCGCCCATGCGTGCGATTACGTCACCCAGGCGGGCATCGCCGATCGTGCGATCTACAACTCGATCAACGGTTCGATCGGACCGGAGAACATCGAGGCACTGGCCAAGAGCGACGTGAGCGCAGCCATCGTCCTCGCCTTCAACCCCGCCGACCCGTCGGTCGCCGGTCGTGAGAAGGTTCTGGTCGAGGGTGGCGTCGCCGGACAGGAGATGGGAATGCTCGAGATCGCAGAGAAGTGCGGCATTACCCGCCCGATCCTCGATACCGCAGCGACCCCGCTCGGCCTCGGCTCCGGCGGTTCGTACCGTGAGATCCTCGCCTGCAAGGCGATCCACGGTCTCCCCACCGGTGGTGCCTACCACAACATGACCGTCTCCTGGACCTGGCTGAAGCGGTGGAAGGGAACGAAGAAAGTTCCCTCACAGCAGCTGGCCGGCCTCGAGGGCAAAGATGCCCTTATCAAGCAGCTCACGCACCACTATCTCGGCGGTACGGACGGACTGCGCCAGGCGGCCTGGTCTGCACCCGATATCGGGTGCAACATGGTTGCAAGCACACTCGGTGCCGACCTGATCATGTACGGCCCGATCGAGAACGTCGAGGCGATGATCACCGCACAGGCCTATGCCGACATCGTTGTGCTGGAAGCGGTGCGGGACCTCGGTATCGAGCCCAAGGTCGATACTCACCCGCTGTTTAAACTAGTATAACCCCCTTTTTTTTAGTCGCCGCCCGGCTCTCACCGTGGCCGACCCACTTCACGTGATAACACCCTTCTGCAAGGACACCGGCCTCTGCGTAATCAAGCGCCGGCAAACCGGGCAAACTAGTGCTCTTTGTCATCTAACTCTATGAATACCGTGTCGCACCCTTCGCAGCCTTCCGCATAAGCCCATGTTCAGTCTGCCGTAGATGCGAAATTTCGGCGCTGTTGAAACCCTGTTTGGGTCTTCATCCCTCCCCGCCCTGGGCGATACGCTCCGTCCCCCCACCCCGCCCTGCCTCCGGCCTCCTCCCCGGGGGGCGGGGGCAGTCATGGCGATACCTGGTGGGAAGCCGTGTCCCCGGGATTGCACCCAGAGGGGGATTCAACAAAGCCGAAACTTCCCAGTTTCCTGCACTCCCCCTTCGTGTGAGGCCATAATTGTCCGTTCCTGCACACGCCAAAACCTCCAAAATAAGATGACACGGTCCACTAGACGATTATAAAGAGTTGGTGTATACTGTTTCATGATTGGTCACTGTCTTCAGCGGACGGCATTCATCCCCCACTGAAGGAGGGCCTTCGGCCTGCCCCCCGTAAATTAGTTTGCATTAAGTAATTGATTTTAGTAAACATTATACATTCACGCACCCCATAACAAAGCACCGACGCCATGAAGCTGATTACTGTTGCAGGCCCTCCATCTTCAGGGAAGACCTCTGTGATCCTCAAGACCATTGCAGCCCTTGGGCTACCCGAAGGGAGCGTAGGTGTTGTGAAGTTTGACTCGCTCACCTCCTTTGATCACCAACGCTATGATGAACAGCAGATACCCAATCAGACTGCTTTTGCCGGAAAGATCTGTCCGGATCACCATTTCATCAGCAATGTTGAAGGGGCGGTTGAATGGGGTATGAAAAAGGGATTGTCGGTTCTTGTCACAGAAAGTGCAGGTCTCTGCAACCGGTGCTCCCCATACGTGAACGGTATTTTGTCGGTTTGTGTAATCGACAATCTTTCCGGCGTCAACACGCCGAGGAAGATCGGTCCGATGCTGAAATATGCCGATATTATCGTTGTCACCAAAGGAGATGTTGTCTCCCAGGCAGAACGCGAGGTTTTTGCCTTCAATATCCGTGAGGTCAATGCATCGGCAACTGTTCTTTTCGTCAACGGAATCACCGGCCAGGGAGCGTTTATGCTTGCCCGCTACTGGCAGGATGCCCTTGATATCCAGACGCTTCGCGACCGCAAACTCAGATTCACCATGCCTGCTGCCATATGTTCGTACTGTACCGGCGAGACCCTTATCGGAGAGATGTACCAGATGGGGATGGTCAAAAGAATGGAGTTTGACGACGTATGAAAGCCCTTGATTATGCTGCAGAGATTTCTGCCGTGCCAATCGGCGATATCCTTCGTCGTTATCCTCTTGCGGTTGATTACCTGGCCAACATGCGGCTGGGGGGGGTTGATGAAACCAAAACACTCCCTGAGATCCTGGAGGATGTCGATGAGGATATGCTTGAGGAGTTCGGGCTTGACCGCGAGGATGTCATATTCCACTTCTGTGCTTTTCTTGAGGCATTTTCCCGGGTGAAGGGTTCTGTTGAGGTAATTTCCTCCATTACGATCCTCGGCGGGCGGGATAAGGCGGGAAGACCCGAGATGGTCGAGCTGACGATAACACCCGGCGAAGTCGTAAGCATTGTCGGTCCTACAGGCTCAGGAAAAAGCAGGCTGCTTGAGGATATTGAGTGTCTTGCCCAGCGCGATACGCCGACCGCAAGGCAGATTCTCATCAACGGTTCGGTTCCTGATCTCAATAAGAGATTCTCCGCCGGAGGGAAACTGGTAGCCCAGCTTTCGCAGAACATGAACTTCGTCATGGACTTAACTGTGCAGGAATTTCTGGAGATGCATGCAAAAAGCCGGATGATCTCCGGGTCCGCCGCGGTTGTGGAAAAGTGTTTTGCAGTTGCCAATTCTCTGGCAGGTGAGAAATTTACGCTTGATACAAAAGTCACCCAGCTCTCCGGCGGGCAGTCGCGGTCACTGATGATTGCCGACACCGCTCTTTTGAGTTCATCCCCGATTATCCTTATTGACGAACTCGAGAATGCAGGAATCGACCGGCGAGAGGCGGTCAAACTCCTTGTCGGCAACGAGAAGATTGTCCTCATGTCGACGCATGATCCGCTTCTCGCCCTCCGTGCTGATAAGCGGATTGTCATCAGGAACGGAGGTATTGCAAAAGTGATTGAAACGACTGCGGAAGAGGAGCAGACACTCCAGAAGATTGAGGCGATTGACTCCGTCCTCCTGGATATCCGTAATCAGCTCCGGGGAGGAGGGATCGTCACAAAAGAGAGTATTCCAGAATTTCAGGAGAGATGATGTATGTGGGAGTTATATGACGCACTGATTGAACGGATCCCTGACGATATTATCGTCGATGATATCGTCGTCGGCGGGGAGATGACGTATGTCGAGGCAAACGGCGGCATCGGTTTTGCAGGATACCGCGATTATATCCAGCGTGCCCCGATGATGACAGGAAACAGGATTGGAAAACCGTTAAAAGAGGTAGCCGGGTGTGTGAAGTCCTGGAATCTGCTGGAAGCATCAATCGGCCATTCGGCGATCAACGCGTGGTACAATCATCCGGATACCGCGAGGAGAGCGGGAATCGAGGTTGCAGAAAAGAAGCGGGTCGAGGAACGGCTGAAAGACCCGTTCATCAAATCCCAGAATCTCGTGAAGGGAAAGAAGGTCTGTGTTGTCGGCCATTTTCCGTTCCTTGAAAAACTGATTGCCCCTGTCTGTGACATGAGTATTGTTGAGTGGGACCCACAGGAAGGAGATTATCCGTATTCTGCCTGCGAGTATCTGCTGCCTGAATGCGATTATGCGTTCCTGACCTGTGCCGCTGTCGGCGACAAGAGTATGCCGCGGCTTCTTGAGCTCTCGGAAAATGCAGAGATGGTGACAATCGTAGGTCCGGGAACTCCCCTGTCTTCAGTATTTTTCGATTACGGCGTATCAGATCTGTCAGGTTTTGTCGCAACCGATGTTGCACTCGCCAAACGGATTCTTGCAGGAGCGGAAAGCCGGAGGATCTTCGGGGCAGGGATGAAGGTGCAGTATCTTCGCCCCGGGATTTGACGGAGGTTGCAGCGTCTCTTTGTATCTCATGGGAAATAGCCGGTATCAAGACCGGATCCGGGGCTGAATGTCCAGGATGCCCAGTCGCAACCCACGATATGCAGTGCGGCGGTGGCGGACATAGAAGATTATGACCTCCAGCTCCTCATGATGCAGAGCGTATACAATCGGTAATCTCCTGCCCCAATCCTGTAGAGATGCTCTGCTCCGCTTAATTTACATACACCAGGCGGCAACGGCGTTGCAGATAGAGCCTCTATGTCCTGCAGAATGCGCAGAACAACCTCACCCGGCAATGCTGCGACATCCTTCGTTTGCATCCCCGGGCACGGCTTTCCCCGGATATCCCCATTCACCGTCCCCGCCCCCGGAGGGCGGGGGCTTTGAGGAGGAACGTACGGGCACCCACCTGCGGGGAGGGGGTTACAGGTGGACGGCAATCTGGAGGAATTGAGCCTGGACGCTGAAGACACGAGGCAGAGACAGGGGAGGGGGCTTGCCCCCTCCCCGTCAGTCCCACCCCCCATGGCGATAGCCACCACGGTCCACTGCACGGAGAGATCCGGGGAAAGAGCCGGGTTCTGGCTAACTCCTGAACCGCATCTGACCCCTCAGGGAAACCGCTGCCGGCACCCCCCCTGGCGCGGCTTCCCGCTGGTTATCGCCATGACTGCCCTCGCCC
>DANY01000035.1:0-60899 GCA_002501655.1 Methanoculleus sp. UBA303 | reverse complement strand
GGGGGAGGAGCGCGAAGCGCGGGCGGGGTGGGGGACGGAAAGGAGTGCTCTGTGTGGGATGGGACAAAGGCCAGATATGGTCTGTTCATTTGGAATCGATGCACGAGTGGAGCATTTCACCTTATCTTGCGGGTCCTGGTGCGTGGGAGCGATCACCACCTCGCGCGAAGCCGCGAAGGACGCGAAGGGTTCCGGTTGGGGGAGATACATGGGCTTCGCGTCCTTCGCATGAGGCGCTATTGCATAGGCAAATATTTGATACAATGCTCCACTGGCGCTCTCCTATCCCCGCCGTTCACGGCAGTTCGATATGCCCGACGATCCGGAGTTTCCCGCCCTCGAGGTAGTGGAGCACCGCTGTATCGCCCGGGAGGTAGACGAGGTCTTTCTCCAGCGCAAGCGTGAGCGTCGGCTGCCGCCAGTCCCCGTCGTCCCGCACCGCCTCCACCCGCGCCGGGATGAACTGCATCCAGTGGCCGAGGTGGAGCACCGTCCCCGCCGTGAGCGGTGCCGGCCAGTATTTGACCAGGGTCGCCCGTGCCTCGAGGTTCGTCCGGGTCTGGACTGCGGGATCGCTTGAGAGGACAAAGCCGCGGTCGAGGTCGTCGGACTCGATGTTCTTGAGCGCGAGCCCCACACGGTCGCCTTCGGCGGCCCAATCGAAGTCATCGTCGTGCTTCTGGATAGACCGCACCGTGATCGCCTGCTCCCCGGGATAGATCTTCAGGGTATCATGCTTCCTGATACCACCCCGCACCACGCCGCCGAGGATGACCGTCCCGATGCCGCGGACGTTGAAGTGGTGATCGATGGGGATCGTTCCCACAGCACCGGCGCCGGGCTGGACGGATGCGCGGGCGTGTGCCTCACGAAGCAGGCGGTCACGGAGCGCAATCGGATCTTCTTCCACGAACTCGTAGTGTTCGAGCACCGTCCCGCGGAGGAGCGGCGCGACCCCATCAGGGGTTAAGTAGTTCTGGAGGATGATGTAGCCCTGCTCTACCCCCACCTCGTTGAGCATCAGCACCCATTCCCCGAGCGTCGGAGTGATGGCACTCACCACGATGAGAACCGCATCCGCCATCGATGCGGCGTAGAAGAGCGGGGCCAGCCGCTCGGGATACCGTGTCGGTTCGATGATGGTGACGGTATCGTCGCCCTTCTTCAGGTTATAGAAGGTGATATCGGAGACCGTGCCTTTCTTCCCGAGGTCCTTCGCGTAACCGGCGGGTCCCAGCACGGCAACATTCAGATTGCCCATAGCCAGATCTCTTGGTTATCCGGGAGTATGAGGTTTGCTCCACGCTACCCGGGAGAACGCGCCCGGATCTATACCGCCGCCCCCGGGATCCTGCAGGCATATGCCGGGTCTCCGGCGAACACGACACGCACCGCGCAGCAAATACAAATAAATTTTAATAAAGGAAAGTTAATTTTACTACAGCCTTATGCGAAGAACGGCGCCCATCACGATCCTGGCACTCACCTGCACGCTTCTCATCAGCATGGCCTGCGCGGTCGCTCTCGGACCGGCCAGTATATCCCCCGGATCCCTGGTTACCCTGCCGAACGCGTGGATGATCATCTGGGACGTCAGGCTTCCACGGGTGATTGCCGCGGCGCTGGTCGGGTGCGCGCTTGCCGTGGCCGGCACAGCAATGCAGGGACTGTTTCGGAACTCCATGGCGGATCCCTACATCATCGGCACGTCGTCCGGCGGGGCGCTCGGGGCCACACTCTCAATCGTCCTCTTCGCGGGCACAGGGCGACCGGTCTTCGCATTTGCCGGGGCCGCGATCGCCACCTTTGCCGTCTACATCATCGCCCGCCAGGGCGGGAAGATCCCGGTCGAAACACTCCTGCTCTCCGGCGTCGCCCTCTCCATGCTGCTATCGGCGTTTCTCTCCTTCCTCATGTACACTGCAGGACGGAGCCTGCACCAGATCATGTTCTGGCTGATGGGAGGGTTCTGGAACGTCTCGTGGGATGACGTCATCGTTGCCATTCTCATCCCGGTCGGGTGCCTGATTATCTATCTCTATGCACGCGACATCAACATCATATCGCTCGGGGAAGAGGACGCGATCCACCTCGGCGTGAACGTCGAACGGCTGAAACAGATCCTCCTCTTTGTGAGCGCCTTCCTGACGGGAATAGCGGTCTCGATCGCGGGGGCGATCGGGTTCATCGGGCTGATCACTCCGCACGTGATGCGCCTGATCGTCGGGCCCGACCACCGCGTCCTCTTCCCTGCGGCCGCCCTCGCGGGAGGGATCCTCCTCCTCTGGTCCGATACCCTCACAAGGACGTTTGCCAATGACATGCCGGTCGGGATCATCACCGCCTGTTTCGGCGCACCGTTCTTCATATACCTCCTGCGGAGCCGGATGAAAGCATGAAACCAGTCGAGGTCATTGGTATCGACGTCTCCTACGGCGCAAAGAAGGTCCTCGAGGCGATATCGCTTCATGTGGAGAGGGGTGAGATCCTCGGGATCATCGGGCCGAACGGGGCAGGGAAGACGACACTCGTCAAGGCGATGAGCCGGATAGTCTCCCCGGAGAACGGTACGGTCTATCTCAATGATCAGAACCTGGATTCCTTCAGTTTCCGGGAGATGGCGCAGCAGGTCGCGGTCGTGCCGCAGGGGATCTCTATCAGTTTCGATTACACCGTGCGCGATATCGTCATGATGGGAAGGCATCCCTACATCGAGAGGCTCTCCTCCGGGACTTCCCGGGACCTGGAGATCTGCGACCGCGCCATGCAGCTCGCAAACGTCACACACCTCGCCGGTTCGTCGGTCAATGCGATCAGCGGCGGGGAGCGGCAGCGGGCGCTGATCGCGCGGGCGCTCGCGCAGGAACCGAAGATCCTGCTGCTCGATGAGGCGACCTCGAACCTCGATATCAGTCACCGGATCGAGATCTTAAACATCATCAGGAGCCTCACCGGCAAGATCACGGTGATCAGCGTCTTTCACGACCTGAACCTCGCCGCATACTACTGCGACCGCCTGATCATGCTGAAAGACCGGAGAGTCTATGCTGTGGGGCCCCCGGAGGATATCCTGACCACAGAAACCATCAGGGCAGTCTTCGGCATCGATACGTTCATCAGGCACCATCCGTTCACGATGAGGCCCTACGTCCTGCCGGTGTATGAGAGCCCGGCGGCTCTGGGGAGCGCGCGACGGGTACACGTCGTCTGCGGCGGCGGGACGGGGTCCGATCTCCTCTATGCCCTCCACAGAGAAGGGTTCCAGGTGAGTGCCGGTGTGCTCAATATTTTCGATACCGATTATGCGACTGCAGCGGCATTGAAGATCCCCTGCGTCACCGAGGCGCCCTTTGCCGCGATCTCCCCGGGTGCCCGCAAAGACCTCGGACGGTGCATCGATGCCACGTCTGCGGTCGTTGTCACGGCAATGCCTATCGGGCAGGGCAACATCGAGAACTTAAGGATACTGGAGGACTTCCAGGATAAGCCCGTCATACTCCTCGGCGACGGCGGGAACCCGTCCTTCCAGGACTGCACCGGGGGAGAGGCTGATGCAATCGTCCGCGGGCTGCTTGACCGGGGAGCGGTCACGGCGGAGAGGATCGAGGAGGTCCTGCGGGTCCTGCACGGGGCTGCATGACCGAACGGGTGGACAACGGTCCCCGGCCGGGACGTGCGTTAAACGAGTCGGTGCAGCGTTCCCGAGCCCCGCAAGCGCACTCCGGGTGCGCCCCATCCCACGGATACTCTTTTGAGGATAATCCAGGCGACGTTGTGGTCCCGGCCGGCGGTCTACCCGGGACACGGCAGGCATGCACACCCGGGCAGCGGCACCGGATGCCGGACCCTGTTTTCAAGGCGCCGATTCCCTGCAACAGCATACAGGGCAAAACCGTCGGACTACCGTCCCGCAACCTTCCACGGAGGGTACGCCCGGCACCTGGCACATGTCCTGCGTCTTCAATCGGTTCTCTGCGACAGGTGTCCTGCCCGGGCAAATGAGGCAGGAAGAAGCTCCGCACGCTGCGGATGCATGCGCATCCCGACTGAAGTCAGAGGCTTTCTCGCGCCCCGGGGGCCCAAATCGATAATTGTTACCATGTAGATAGTTTTACCCACTTAGTAATACATTTATATTATTAAGTAATACATACCACGTGGTCTGGCAAGCCTTATGCGAAAAGTGCCAGTACCTCACAGCATCATCGAGAGTTCCTACCGGTGTTACCACACTGCACATGTCCCGCTAACATCCATTCAATATTTTTTGGTCTCTGTGACCATTGTATGGAACGTCAAAGGAAGTGGGTGCCCCTCCTCTTCCTTCCTCACCCTCTTGCGGGTCGTGCTCTGCTCCAGGCCAGCCATTCCTGCCTCGTGAGGGATGAATAGCCGCCCGGATCGTTTCATCCGGTATACCTGCGGCCACACGGGCATCATGGGTTTTTTGCCCGCGCGGGGAACCGGCAGACTGCTCACCCCCGATCCCGGCCCGGCGGCTCCTGAAGCGGGCAGATAGGTATGGTAACACTGATGCTTGCATTGCGCATCGAAGGTATTACTGAAAATATAATAATTGCGATCAGATATGAATGATCTTAATTTATATAATACAAAATAGCAGATCCCTATCATCCCATTTTATCTCCGACGCTCTCCCGACCGGCGATCGGGGGCGCCGGCGTGCCGGGCAACATAAACTAAAAACGGAGATGGTGAAGAGATGCGACACGCACTACTAATCTGTTGTATCGCTGGATCGCTGTGCATGATCGGGCCGGATACCCCGGGGGCAATCTGAGGGTGAGAACGTGAAAAATCAGTATATCCTCGCACTGGTCCTCCTCCTCGCCCTCGCCGCCGGTGCGGCGGCGGACGGGGGGGAGGTCCCTCCGGCTCTCCCCCATGAGTTCTACGGGAACGTGACGATCGGTGGAATGTCCGCACCTGCCGGGACCGTCATCACCGCAATGATCGGGGATGCGAACTGCGGCTCGATCCGGGTGGTGGATGCCGGAAGATACGGCGATCCCGACCGGCGCAAGGCGGACCGCCTGTTTGTGGAGGTGGCCCCCGACCAGAAGGGAGCAACGATCACGTTCCTCGCCAACGGGGCGGCGGCAAAAGAAACCGCGGCGTTCACGCCCGGCGCGGTGACCCGCCTCGACCTCACCTTCGACGAGGTCGTGACGGCACCGGTTGCAGCCTTCAGCGCGAACGTAACTGAGGGTGACGCCCCGCTCACCGTCGCGTTCACCGACGCCTCGACCGGCGCGGCAATCTGGTCCTGGGATTTCGGTGACGGCAGCACCTCCACCGACCGAAACCCGGTCCACACCTACGCGACCCCGGGCACCTACACCGTGAACCTGACGGTTACGAACAAGGCCGGGAGCAGCAGCGCGACCGCGACCATCACCGTGAAGACTCCAGTCGGGAGCATCACCGTGACCTCGGTGCCCGAAGGCGCTACGATCTGGCTTGATGGTGAGAACACCGGGTTTGCGACCAATGCCACCCTCACCGGGATCCCGGCCGGTGAGCACGTCGTCACCCTGAAACTCGACGGCTACGCTGATGCTTCGACAACAGTGACGGTCGGCGGCGGCGAGACTGCAGAGGTCCACCTCACCCTGACCACCCGAACCGGGAGCCTCGCCGTCACCTCGGTGCCCGCAGGCGCGAAGGTCTTCATCGACGGCGCCGATACCGGTAGAGTGACGAACACCACGGTCGATGGGATCTGGATCGGCACTCACACCGTCACCCTCAAGAAAGACGGCTACGTCGACGCCGCGGCAGAGATCGTCATCGAGGAAGCTAAGACCGCAACCCTCCACCTCGACCTCGAGGAGGTCGTCGCGGCCCCGGTTGCCGCCTTCACGGCAAACGTCACGAGCGGTGACGCCCCGCTCACGGTTGCGTTCACCGATGAATCCACCGGTGCGGCAACCTGGTCCTGGGCCTTCGGGGACGGGAACACCTCGACCGACCGAAACCCGGTCCACACCTACACGGCCGCGGGCACCTACACCGTCATCCTCACAGCGACGAACGCCGCCGGGAGCAGCAGTGCGACCGGCGTCATCACCGTCCAGGACGTCCCGCAGGCAGACCCGAAGGGGGAGGAGAACTTCACCCTCGGCGATGACGCAGTCACCACCGGCGAGGGCGGCCAGCAGGTGACCTTCAACGCCACCGCCGGGACCGGCAACGTCACCGGTAACGACATCCACCTCCAGACCGGCGGTCTTGCCGTCACCATCCGGACCGACAATCTCACCACCACCGGTAACGTCTCGACCGGCAACGTCACCGGCGTCCACCTGGAGTCCGCTCCCGTCAACGCTACGGTCGGCAGCGCCGGCAACGTCTCGGTCTCCTTTGCGGCCGAGATGAACAACTACAACCCCGCGCTCGGGATAACAACCTCGATCTACGAGCAGCCGGGCGACGCGGCGAAGACAGCGTTCGTCCTTGCGGCACAGGACAATAACCTCGAACTCGGCAATGTGGCATACGCGGTCTACTTCACCAAGACCAACATCACCGGAAACGACACCATCCACGACGCCGTCCTGCAACTGACGGCCTCGCCGGCGTGGGTGAACGCAAACGGCGGCATCGATGCCGTCCGGATCTTCCGGCTGGGCGACGACGGCAACCGCTCGGTGCTGGAGACGACCTACGAAGGGATGGAGAACGGCATGATGGTCTTCAGGGCCGTCTCCCCGAAGGGTTTCTCCGCGTTCGCGCTCGCCGCCGTAGCCGGTCCCGCGCCGGCCCCATCCTCCTCCCGGAGTAGCAGCGGTGGCAGCACCCCGACCGCGGTCGGCGCGGTAAGCAACCTCAAGGCCGGCGAGACTGTCACCCTCTCGATGCGGATGACGGCAGTCTCGGCGGTCACCCTCACCGCGAACGGCACGGTCAAGGACGCCATGGTGACCGTAGCGGAGACCTCGCTCCCGCGGGGCGCCGAACCCCCGGCAGGCACCGTCTACCAGTACGTCCGGACAACCCTCTACAAAGCGGCCGAAATGGACCTGAGCGCCGTTCAACTCCGGTTCGCCGTGCCGGCCGCCTGGCTCGCGGAGCACGGCTGCACCGCAGGACAGGTCGCGCTCTTCCGGCACACCGCCGACGGCTGGCAGAAGGTCCCCGTCGAGGCGCTCGATGACGCCATCTTCACCGCCGCTCCGGACGGGTTCGGCCTCTTTGCGATCGCGGCGACCGGGGAGGCCCCCGTCCCGACCGGCGACGCGACACCTGTGGCTACCGGAACGACGCCGGTCGGGACGGCAACCACGGCTCCGCCAGCGAAACCACCGGTCGAAGAGCCGTCCGCCGAAGGATTGCCCGTGAAGATGCTCGTCTTCATCACCGGCGCAGTCGTCATCATCGCGGCAGCAGGATACCTCCTCATGAAGAGGAGGTAACCTCCTGATTTTTGAACGAACCCCTCTTCAGTCGCCCCGCCGGACGTTCATCCGGTTGCTACGAAGGTCTCCTTGCTCCCCCGGGGGCGCCCGATTGGACCCACGGAGCCGGCACTGCCGGTTTTCATCCAGTCACACCTGCGCCGTGGCAGGAGGTCCGCGAAAGCACCCGGGTTACTGCCGACAACAGCAAAGACAACCCTCGTTACCGGCGGGGATGCGCGCGGCGCCGCCCGGGTCAACGGAATCGGCGATCTCATATCCTGGCGCTTCCCGCTGCAGCCCGGCCAGACCTGGAATAACCGGAGCAGGAGAGCACTTTCGTGTCGGTACATCCCGCCCAAAGATCAAAATAACTTTAGTTACATAAAAAACATTTTGTAAAGTTTTATTACCTTAAATAAAGTGTACTTGTACATATGGTATCGAGACAGTTATCACTCTTTGTTGGACATATCATGCTCTCCATCCTGCTCGTTGGAGTGGCTAGCGCATCGTACCCAATGTTTCACCACGACGAGCAGCGGACCGGCTACGTTCCCGAAGAGGGGCCGCAGACGAACGCCACCCTCTGGGTGGCAGAGACCGCCGAATTTGCCGAAGGTTCGCCGGCAGTGCATAACGGAAAGGTCTTCATCCCGACCTGGCCGGATATGGACTTCGCTGAAACCAACCCGATGGGGCTAGTCTGCTATGACGCCGCCACGGGGGCGGAACTCTGGACGAACGAACTCGGCGGCGACGGCATCGGTTCGGTCTCGGGTGTCGCCGTCGCCGACGGGAGGATCTACCTCGGCGGTACCGATGGGCGGCTCTACTGCATCGATGAAGCGACGGGGGAGACACTCTGGGCGAGCGACCGGATCGATGCCACCGGCTATTTCGGGCTCTCGTCCTCGCCCCTCGTCTACGAAGGGACGATCTACGCCCTCTCGGCTTTAGACGGCGTGCTGCACGCCTTCAACACCGATGGTACCCGGGTATGGGCCTTTGAAACAGGTAACGGTGTGCTCTCCTTCACCTCTCCCGCAGGCTACGACGGAAAGATTTACTGCGCAGGAAACAGGAGCCGGATCGTCTGCATCGATCCTGTAACGCAGAGCGCCGTCTGGACCTTCAATCAGGACGGGTCGGTGAAGTCTTCGCCGGTCATCGGCGGGGACGGGACCGTCTATTTCACCACCAACTCGCGATGCTACGCCCTCGACGGCACCACAGGCACGGAACGCTGGAACAGTTCCGTGACCGGGACGGCGGCGACCCCCGCCCTTGCGAACGGGTATATCTATGCAGGGGCCTATAGTGGCCTCCACTGCCTTAACGCGTCGACCGGCGAGGAGAAATGGCATTTCCCGGCAAAAGAGGTAAACGTTGCACCCGTCGTTGCCGGTAACCTCGTCTACGCTGCGACCAACGAGGAGGTCGGAAGACTCTATGCGGTGAACGCCGAAACCGGCGAAGAGGTCTGGTCATACACCCTCGAAACCCCGGGTGACGGCACGTTTGCAGCGTTTTATGCCTCCTCGCCTGCGGTATCGGACGGCGTCCTCTACATCGGCGCCGAGAACAACCGCTTCTATGCCTTCGGGGAAGGAGGGGCGCCGGAACCCGCATTTGCCGGATGGAACGGAACGGTGAGGCTTACAGAAGGAGAGACCTTCACGGTCACCCCGTTCAACAACGAGAGCGTCGCCTACACCGTCAACCGGACCTCGGCGCTCGGGGCGCTCGACGCCGCCGCAGCAAAAGGAGAGTTCAACTACACCGTCCAGGAGATCGCCTGGGGTCCGTTCCTCTACTCCATCGGCGGTATCGCCTACAACGAGACCTCCGAAGATTTATGGCTCTATTCGGTCAACGGTAAGTCTGCCGAAGTCGGGGTCGCAGACTGCAGCCTCGAGGACGGGGACACCGTCACCTGCTGGTATGGGGCACGGGGTTCATCGCCGGAAACCGCCGGTGCGGTGGTCAACATCACCGTCTCCATCCTGGCGCCACCCGCCCCGGTGCCCGGCCTGTGGAACGGGACCGTGGCCCTGACTGAAGGAGAGACCTTCCAGTTCACTCCCTCAAACAACGCCTCCGCCTCCTACACGGTCAACCGCACCACCGACATCGGGGCGCTCGCTCTGGCGGCAGAGGCCGGAGGTTTCACCTTCAACGCCTCCGATACCTGGTACGCCTCCTACGGATCATTCCTGCTCGAAGAGATCGCCGGCATCGCAAACGATGACTGGACGCAGGAGAACGCGCGATCATGGTCGATCTTCATCAACGGCGCGGCAGCCCCGGCCGGGCTCGGAGCGAACTCCCTTACCAACGGCGATCGGCTCGCCTTCTACTACTGCCCGACAGACGCCGTCACCTGGGCGCCGCTTATCGACCAGGCGACCTCTACCATCATCATCGATATCACCGTCCGCGACCTCACATGGGAAGGAGCGGTCAGCCTGACGGACGGCCAGACCTTCACAGTCACCCCGTTCAACAACGAGAGCGTCGCCTACACGATCAACCGGACTTCAGCCCTCGGGGCGCTGGATACCGCCGCTCACAGCGGCGGTTTCAACTACACCATCCAGGAGACCGCCTGGGGCCCGTTCCCCTATTCCATCGGTGGTATCGACTACAACGCGACCTCCTGGGACTCCTGGTTCTATTCGGTCAACGGTGAGACCGCCGATATCGGGGCCGTCGATTACCGCCTCAAGGACGGCGACGTCGTCACCTACTGGTACGGCGCCTGGGGATCGACCCCCGGAGCCGCCCGTGCGGTAATCACCATCACCGTCTCCATCCCGACATCAGGGGGCGGAGGAGACGGCGGCGGCGATTCGCCGTCCCCCTGGATCACCGTCACCCTGAAGCCCGGGACGTTCACCATCACTGCGGACAACAGCAAAAAATCCTACACGCTCAACCGGCAGACAGCACTCGGGGCGCTGGATGCAGCCGGAGTTGGGTACACCATCGACGACTCCTATTACCAGGATTACGGGTCGCTCTTCATCAACTCCGTCAAGGGAAGAACAAACGAAGGGGCAAAGGGCTGGATGTACCAGGTAAACGGCGAAAGTCCCGGCGTCGGTTCCAATGCGTACACGGTCAAAGACGAGGATAAAGTCGTCTTCTTCTGGAGCGAGGGGATGACCTCGACCCCGGCGACCTCGCCGGACGTCGTCTCCATCAGGGTCGTGATCCCGGGAGCATCCAGCGACTCCGGCTCTTCAGGCGGCGGGGATCCCGGTTCATCGCTCTCCCCCGCCGGCGGCGGGCAACAGGGCGGCAGAGAGCCGGGACCTGCGTCGTTCCTCTTCGGGCTGCCGGCCGGAGCCGCCGTCGAGCTCGGGGAGTGGGGCCAGGCCTTCTCGATCAACACCACCGGGGATGGAGTCATCGTATCAGGAAACACCCTCACGATCAACCGAAGCGGCCTCGTGCTGACCATCGCCGCGAGGAACATCGACGAGAAAGACGGCGTGGCGAGAGGCCTCATCGAACACGTCATCGCGGCGATCAACCAGGTCTCCGCTGAGATCGAGGGTCTGGGGACCGTCGCCGCGTCGCTGGACTTGAACCTCACCGGTATCCCGGCAGCCGACGGCCGGCTCGATATTGCATTCAACGCCACCCCGGATGGAAGAACGGCAAACGCTTTCTCCCTTGCTGCCGCAGAGAAGAGTGAAGCGATAACTGCTCTTGCCTACACCATGACCGTCACGCGGACCAACCTGGAGAACGGCGAGGATATCGCCGGGGCGGTGATCCGGATGACCATAAGCCCCGGGTGGGTGGAAGAGCACGGCGACGTGGGTGCTCTCAGGATCGCACGGTCTGCAGAGGACGGCACATACGAATTCCTCGATACCCGGATTGCCGGAAACGATGAGAGCGGGAACCTGATCGTCGAGGCGGCCTCACCCGGCGGCCTCTCGGTCTTCGGCCTGCTGGCGGTCACGGCGGCGCCCGCAGCACAGGACGGAGCCATTACCGCCGTTACCGCTGCCGTCCCCGATACCCCTGCTACACCAGGAGCGCCTGCAGGCTCATCGCCGTCTCTCTCATCACCGCCTATCATCGCTCTCGTGGGCGCGGTCCTGCTCATCGGGGCGGTATACCTTGTCATCGAGCGGAGAAGACGAACATGAAACACGGTATCAGCATCCTGCTCATCCTCCTGCTCTGCGTCGCCTCCTGCGGTGCCTACCCTCTGGACGGGGGCGACCCGGCCATCCGGACCTCCCTGGACTATCTCCGCGACTGCCAGAAGAGTGACGGCGGTTTCGGGGAATCCGGGCGCGAGAGCAGCCCCGGCACATCGTCATGGGCGATCATGGCGGCCGTCGCTGCAGGCGAAGACCCGCGGGGATGGGTGAAGGACGGCAACTCGACCATCGACTACCTCCGGTCGATGAACGACGATATCATGGCAAAAGGAGGAACTGTTGATATCGCCCGCACCATCCTGACGCTGGTCGCGGTCGGAGAAGACCCCCGTGCCTTCTGCGGGACCGACTACGTCGCAGAACTGAAATCCCGGGTGAAACCCACCGGTCAGGCAGGAGACCATGTCTTCACGACGATCTGGACGGTCATTGCTCTCGCTTCGGCCGGCGAAGAAACCGATGTACCGGCCGCATGGCTGGCATCGCAGCAGAACACCGACGGGGGCTTCCCCTGGACGCCGGGTGCCGAGAGCGACCCGGACGACACGGGCGCCGCACTTGAGGCACTCGCGGCGGCAGGCGTCTCCCGCGATGCAGCCGTGGTGCAGGGCGCGCTTGCGTACCTCAAAGGAGAGCAACTCGAGGACGGCGGTTTCCATTACGGGGGAACAAGTGCTTCAAACTCCGCATCGGATGCCTGGGTCATCCAGGGTATCGTTGCCGCGGGAGGCAACCCTGCGGAGTGGAGAGCAGGTGAGACGAGTGTGGTCGATCATCTTGCCGACCTGCAGAATCCCGACGGTTCGTTCCGCCACACCGCCTACGTGACCGACAACCCCTGCGGGATGACGGCAAGTGCAATCCCTGCACTCCTCGGAAAACCCTACCCGGTAACCCCTTCAGAGACCATACAGTCGCCACCCACCACACCCACATCGGGCGTCACGACCGTCGCCCCGACCGCAACCCCGGCCTGGATACCCGCTCAGGCAGCAACGGACGCCGGGGGGAGAACCATCACGGTGACCGACGACTTCGGGGAGACCGTCACCATCCGTGGAGTACCGCAGAGGATCGTCTCGCTCGCGCCCTCGAACACCGAGATCCTGTATTCCCTTGGTCTTTGGGACCGGGTCGTCGGTATTACCGACTACTGCAACTACCCGCCGACGGCCGCCGATAAACCGAAGGTCGGCGGATTCAGTACCATCAGTATCGAGAGGGTGATCGCGGCCAACCCCGATCTGGTCTTTGCCGCGCTCGGCAACACCGAAGACGTGGTCAACCGCCTGAGAACCCTCGGGATGACTGTCGTCTCCCTCAACCCGGAGACGATCAGCGATGTCCTGCAGAACATCGAACTTGTCGGGGCGGCCACCGGGCAGGAGGAGGAGGCGTCGGCGTGCGTGAAGGACCTCCGGGCCCGCATCCAGGCAGTGACCAAAAAGACAGAGGGCCTGACTGAAAAGCCGTCGGTCGCCCATGTCATCTGGTACGACCCGATCTGGGTCAGCGGCGGGGGAACGTTCCAGGACGAGGTGATCAGAATGGCCGGGGGGACCAACGCGTTCGGTTCGGTTGAGGGATGGAGTATCATCGGCCTTGAAGAGTTCCTCACCTCAGACCCGGAGTACATCCTCGTCAGTTCGGGCACCGGCATGGGCGAGGGAGGGTATGATATCATCCATACCTACTTCATGAACGAGCCCCGGATGCAACGGCTCAAGGCGGTCCAGGACGGCCATGTCTACGTCGTCGACGCCGACATCATCAGCCGGGGAAGCCCGCGGATCGTGGATGCGCTGGAGGAGGTGGCGACCACCCTCCACCCGGACCTCTTCGGAGCGAGCGCCCAAAAAACGACCCCAGCAGCCCGCTCACCGGGGTTCGGCGTGATTCCGCTCGCCTGTGCGTTCTTCGCTGTCTTCCTGCTCAGGGTGAAGAGGTAGGACCGGAGGGGTGCAGAATGCGGCAGAACCCACTCTTACCACTCTTTCTTGCGGCCATCCTCGCGAGCGGCCTTGCGTGCCCCGTCCAGGGGCAGACGCTCGCCGGCGAAGAGGTCTGGCGGTCCGGCACCGGAGACCGGGTTTTAGCGGTTGCACTCTCAGAGGACGGCCTCTCCGGTGCCGCGATCACGGGAGAGAGGGTATACCTCTTTGACGAGAACGGGACGGCGCTCTGGAGTTACCCGGTATCCTGCGGCAGGAGCGTGGCCATATCCTCTGACGGAGAACATATCGCGGCCGGAGGGAACCAGCTCCTGCTCTTCGGCCGGAACGGCGAGGTGCTCCGGCGCCATACGCCCACGTCCAGGGTACTGGGTATTTCCATCGCTGCAGACGGGCGTATGGTCTATGCAGGGACCGGTACCGGCCTCCTTGCCTTCTCCTCCGACGACGAACAAACGACCGCCAACACCTCCTGGTCCTCTGAGATGGGAGACCCGCTTGGAAGCGTATCGATCGACGGGGAGGGATCGAGCATCGTCGCCGGCGGCGATTCAGGAAAAATCTACTTCTTCAGCAGAGACGGCCGGCTTCTCTGGAACTACAGGACGGGCAGCAACGGCGTCCGGGCGGCCATATCCCATGACGGCTCGACGGTAGCCGCAGCATCGCCCCAGCGGGCCGTATTCCTCCTTAACCGGCATGGACGGCTGCTCTGGAAGTCTCCAGCGGACGAACGGGTTACGGACGTCTCACTCTCCGGAGACGGGTCGACTCTTGTGCTGGCGGACGGCGGCATCTCCGTGTTCAACCGGGACGGAGAGGTCGTGTGGAGGTGTGTTACCGGGGAAGAGACCAGGTGCGTCTCCGCCTCCCCCGGCACAACCCATATCATCGCCGGTGCGCTCGACGGGACAGTATCGGTATTCAGGCTGCAGCCAGAAACCAGCCCTGCCGGTACATCATCCCCGGATGCCGTCGTCGCCGCCGAACCATCCCCCTCCCCGGAGGAGACCTCCTCGGAGCAGAGGGCGGCACTCTCCGCGGCCGCGCCGGTTGCTATCGGCGCGTGGCTTGCTGCACTGGCATGGTGGAAGAGAGAGGAGCGGTGACCAGGATCCCATGCCGGATACGTGTATCGGCTGCTCCACCTGCTGCCTGATGGACCGGACGCTCGAAGAAGCGCTCGCCCTCATAGCCCGGCATACGAGCCTCGCGGAGATCCTCTCCGACGGCCCTCACTCCCTCTTCCGGGAAGAAGAGACCTGCCACTCGTTCGACCTCCGGTATACGGTCCACGCCCCGGTCGCTGATATCAACATTGCAGCCGATAACGAGCACCTGCGGAGGGCGGCCGTCAGGGTCGTCAGCGACCTCGCGGAGATCTGCGACCGTATCGGCGCACAGCGGCTGGTCGTTCACCCGGGACACGTCTGGGGGGAGGAGGTGCGGAGCGCCGCCGAGCGGGCCCTCGACCGTTCGCTCAACGATCTCGCTCTCGCCCAGCAGGACATAAACGTCCGGATCGCCCTCGAGAACATGGGAGCATGGGAGATCTGTTTCTTCAGGGAGCCCGGGTTCCTCGACCGCCTTGCCGACAGCGGTCTCGGGTTCGCCCTCGATGTGGGGCACGCCCATGTCAACGGCAACCTGGGCCCGTTCCTGGAAGAGGGAGGAGCGATCCACGCTCACCTGCACGACAACTGCGGCCGGATGGACGACCACCTGGCATGCGGGGAAGGAAGCATCGACTTCGGGCGGGTAATGGCGGCTCTCCCGGGGGGTGTCACGAAGGTCGTCGAACCGGTCTCGTTTCAGCAGTACGAGAGGAGTCTTGAGCACCTGGGATCGCTCCGTCGCTGAACGCTCACGGACCCCGCCCGATCAGTCGTTCCACCGCCGCGCGAAACTCACGGAACTGCTTTGACACCTCCAACCCCGGAGAGCCCGGATAGGCGTTTGCGCCTCGCACGACGATTCTGTGCCCGTCCATCTCCAGCCGCAGGTGCCAGTAGGTGACATCGCAGCATGAGTAGGCGGAGACGTACTCCGGCTCCCACTCCCACACGCCGAGCCGGCCGGCGGTCTCCCGGAACTGCGCCCACTCCTCCCCTGTAGGCGACGCCTCCATCACCACCCCGGAGTAGCCGCCGGCACTCGCCCATTCGTAGAGGAGCCGGCCGTCATCCACGAGCCTGACGTAGAGAGACGGCCCCACGCTCCCGCCGATATAGAACTCGAACGACGTCGGAAGGGAGGGGGAGGAAGGGGAAGATGCACCGTCGCGCATAGCCAGACTATACGACCAGCATTACCAAATACCCTGCGACGAGAAGCCCCATACAGCAGATCCCGGCGACGTCGGCCCTTCCCGGGGCGAGGTCGCGCATGGGCGTCCGCATACCGGAGCGGTACCCGCGGAGGTCGATGGTCAGCCCGAGGACCGTGGCTTTCCCGAGGGAGTTTGAGACCAGGGGGATGATGATGGGGAAGAGCCCCCGGACCCTACCGACAGGGCCCCTTCCGGGGTTGTAGGCACGGGCAAGCTGCGCCTCGTGGATCCGCTTCCCCTCGAGTTGCAGGCTCGGTATGAACCGGAGCGCAATCAGGAAGATGAGCGTGTAATCGACGGGCATCCTGAGGCGGTCCATGACATGAACGAGGTCGCGCGGCTGGGTGGATATGACCAGAAGCTGGAAGGCAAAGAGCATCGCCGCAAACCGGAGCGACATCGCGAGCGCAAGGTCGATCGCCCCCACCGTGATAGGGAAGGCCCCCCCGATGACCGGGATCGACGGAGGGACCAGGTAGCCGAGGATATTCCCGCTCCGGATGGTGAGTATGGTAAGGGCAAGCAGGCTTGCCGCGAGCGAGAGGAGCAGGGGCACCTGGCGGAGGAGGTCGCGGGCGAGCCCCCCCGCTACCGCTACGGCTACAACCGCCCCGACAAGGGCCGCAAGCATCATGGCATCGCTCGTCAGCACCGCAAGGGCCACGACGACGACGGCAAAGATCAGTTTGGTGAGTGGGTGGAGGCGGTGAAAGGCGCTCTCACGGGTGACGTACTGCATAATTTCGGGCATGCTTCCTCCCCATAGGTTCTCTCGTCGCGGACGATTCTTCCCTGCTCCATCCTGACGATACGGTCTGCATAATTCTCTACCAGGTGCATGTCGTGCGTCACCATGACGACCGTGTGGCCTTCGTATCGCAGGCGGCCAAGGATATCCATGACCCTTCCTGACTCCCGGGCATCGAGCCCGGTCGTAGGCTCGTCGAGCACGATCACCTTCGGCCTCATGGCGATGACGCAGGCTATGGCCAGACGCTGCCGCTCGCCCCGCGAGAGCGACCTCGGGTAGGCCGCCTTCCGGTGGAGGAGGCCAACTTCTGCGAGGGCTGCGTCGACCGGATGCCCCGGGTCGCCGGGATCGATGTTCTGGAGACCGAAGGCCACCTCCCCCTCCACGGTCTCTGCAAAGAGCATGGTGTCCGGATTCTGGAAGACCAGACCCACATGACGCGCGAGTTCCGCTACCGGGACGGTCGCGGCATCGAGCCCGTCGACAGTGACGCTGCCTTCGGTGGGACGGAGCAGCCCGTTGAAGTGCTTGACGAGCGTCGTCTTCCCGGACCCGTTCTCCCCGACCACGGCCACGATCTCACCGGGAGCGACATCGAGGTCAAGACCCCCAAGGGCCGTCACCCCGTCGTAGCGGTGGACGAGCCCCCGGACCGATATGAGGGGAGGGGCCTCGCTCCGTGGGACTGCCGCCGGTGCAGTGGGCCGGACGCTGCCGCCCTTCGTGAGGGCAGCCTGTATCATCTGCGCGGGGGACCCTTCTCGCGTGATTGCCCCACCTTCGACAAGGAGCATCCGGTCCGCTATTGCGGCGATTGCACCGAGTTTCTGCTCGACGATGAGCACGGCCGTGCCCTCGCCCGAGAGCCGCCGGAGGAGGGCGGAAACCGCACCGGTCGCCTCCGCATCCAGCTCGGCGGTCGGTTCGTCCAGGACCAGAACCTCCGTGCCGAGGGCGAGGGTTGCGGCGATGGCAACCCGCTGCTTCTGCCCGCCGGAGAGGGTGTGCGGGGCCCGGTCTGCGAGGTCGGCGATCCCGGTCGCCTCCATCACCTGGCGGAGCCTTCGCCGCATCTCCTCCCGGGAGATCCCGAGGTTCTCAAGCCCGGAGGCCACCTCCTCCTCGACGGTAGAGAAGATGAGCTGGGCGTCGGCGTCGTCGAAGACCACCCCGACGTGCCTTCCAATCTCGGCCATGCTCCGGTAGTCCCGGGCGCTCTTCCCGAGGATGGTGATTGCGCCGTTAAGCGTGCCGCCGTACTCGTGGTAGAGGATGCCGGACGCGGCAAGGCAGAGGGTCGTCTTCCCCGCCCCGGTAGGGCCGGTGACGAAGACGATCTCCCCCCTCCGGACATCAAAGTTGATCCCATCGAGTGCCGGCGACTCCGACCCGGGATAGGTGTAGGAGACGCCCTTGAGAGAGAGGGCGGTCTCCCGACCGAGATCAGAAGTCATCTGCCGGTCCCATACCCGGGGATGGAACTGCCTGCGGGGCGCCCCGCATCAGTGCCCGCGATGCCGGCACATCGAGCGCCTGAGCAACGACGGCGTTGACCGTTGCCGTGATGAGGACGATCGGGACGGTTACCGCGAGGAACGCCCCGATCGTCCCGAACTTGCCAAGGACCGTCGGGGCCACGGCAAGGAGCGCGATGAGGATGAAGGAGAATCCGCTCGCGAGGGTGGCCAGAAGCGTCGTCACGGCGGGTGCGAGAACGAACCGGTCTCTCAACACGAGATAGGTTGCGAGGCAGACGACCGCCCCGATGGGTTCGCTGATCAGGTTTGCGGGGGGGAATATCGAGTGGCTGATGAGAGCGCAGACGACGCCCGCCACAACGCCGATCCCGAGCGCCTCCCGGAACGTGGGCACGACGAGGATGATGGCGAGGCTATAAAAGGCGATCACGAGGTTCGATACGATGGGGCCGGGGATCAGGAGCGACATGTACCTGATGATGGCCCCTACGGCAAGGAGTATGCCGACGATTGCAATGTCTCTTGACTTCATGGTATCAGTTTACCAGTATGGAGTTCGATGAGCGATCGGGTTCGAGTATGTGCGGGGGATCAGTACGGACGCCAGCGTGGACGGGGAAGGGGCCAGAAGAGTCCTCCCGGGATGCTCCCGGAGGCGATGGACGGGGCTGAGAGCCCCGGTAACACCTTACTCATTGTAGTACAAGATAGTTCATTGATGTATATATAATTACCAGGGCTTTCAAGCCGCCCGCCAGCGGACGTCAGGTTCAGTCCGGTCACGAAGAGGTAGACGGTATCGATCCCCGTGCTCGTCCCCGTGAGCGTGACATCGCCTTCACGAGCATCCGGGTGCTCGCTTTCGGCTCACTGCCTCCCGGGGTGAAGCGCGCTCCGTCAAGGGCCGCGATTATCGCTCTGATGGCCCCGGCATGCGATCGCCCGTAGCCTCCCTCGAGCACGAGGGCGAGAGCCCCGCACCCGGCTTCCGCCAGCATCCCGGTCAGGGCTCCGAAGTCGTCGGGTCTAAGAAGCATCGAACCGAGCGGGTCGTCTGCGAGCGCATCCTGGCCTGCCGACACCACCACAAGATCCGGCTCGAACCGCCGGATCGCCGGGACGAAGATCTTCCGAAAGACCAGGGCGTAGTCGGCACCGGCCGAGCCTGGCTCAAGGGGCGCGTTGACGGTATACCCGACGCCCGGGCCAGCACCCTGTTCCTCCAGCCACCCGGTCCCGGGGAAGAGCCCCGCCTGGTGGATCGAACAGTAGAGCACCCGGTCGCTCCCGTAGAACACCGCCTGCGTCCCGTTGCCGTGGTGCAGGTCCCAGTCGAGGATCGCCACCCGGTCAACCTCGCGGAGCGCCCGCATCACGGCAACGGCAACGTTGTTGAAGAGACAGAACCCCATAGCCCGGTCCGGCGTGGCATGGTGCCCCGGCGGACGGACCAGGGCAAACGAGTGCTCGCCGTCGAGCGCCCGCGCCACCGCTTGAGAGGCAGCCCCCGCCGCGTACAGGGCCGCATCGAACGATCCGCGGGTGACGTAGGTATCAGAGTCCAGGTAGCAGGTCCGGCCGGCGGGACACTCCCTGCAGAGCGAGCGGACGACCGCGATATGCCGGTGCGTGTGCACCCGTGCGAGGTCCCGGGGCGTCGCCTGCTCCGGGGCTATGCGGCGGGCACCGGCCGGCACCCCGCCGAGGGCGGCCTCGAGGCGTGCCTGTGACTCGGGGTGGCCGGGATCGTCATGGCCCGCAAAGACATCCCCGGTCACGATCGAGTATGGCATGGTGACCGGGCGGGATCGGTCGGCACGGGAGATGAACCTTACCATCGGGTGTGCATTTATGAGAGAGCACGAACATGAAGATGTCGTGGTGATCTCTCCATCGTGCATCTACGCCTGTACCCGGTTTCGGGTCCGCAGGACGAAACTCCTTCCTCGTGAAGAGTACCTGCGTATCATGCGGATGAGCATACCGGAGGTCGTCGCCCACCTTGGCCGGCAGGAGGATTACCAGGACGTCATGGATCTCGCCGGCGACTTTTCCGGCGCCCAGCTCATCGAAGAGGCGGTAAACCGCAGTCTGGCCCGGTCGTTCCGGAACGCCATGGTGATCGCCCCGGGGGATCTGCACACCCTGACGGGAGAGTACCTCGCCCGATGGGACATCGCAAACGTTATGGCGATCCTGCGGGGCACGGTTCACAACATACCCCGGCGGCAGGTCCGCGACCTCCTTATCCCGGCAGGGGAGGTCGACAGCGCGCTCCTCGACCACCTCCTCGACCTTGCGACCTGCAGTGAAGTCCTGGAGGCTCTCCGGGGCTGGCGGCTCTACCCGGTCCTTGCTGAATACTACCGGATCTGCGGAGAGCGGGGTGTCTTTGCCCGGATCGAGAACGAACTCTACAGATGTTATTACGCCGGGCTGCTCGGTCTTGCCGCATCCGGGTGCAGCGGCTGCCGGGAGCTGATCGCCTACCTCCGGTTCGAGATCGATATCACCAACATGAAGAACCTCCTCCGGCTCCACTGCGCGAGGGAGGCGTGCGACATCACGGTCGTCGACCGGACCATGATCTCGGGCGGCCGCATCCCTCTCAGCCTCTTCCGCCGACTCTACGGCGTCGAGACGGAGGAAGAGTTCGTCAACATCTTTTTGCAGACCGAGATCGTCCCTATCCTGGCTCAGGCGGTGCGCGAACTCCGGCAGGACCCGAATTTCTCGAGCATCGACGCCGCGGAACTGGTCTGGCGGCGGTGGCACCAGCACCGGCGCCCCATACATGAGGTCGAGATAGCGATAACCCGTGTCAGACTCCAGCAGATGGATTCCCTCTCCCGGCGCCAACCGTTCTCGGTCCTGCCGGTGCTCGCCTACCTGGAGCGGAAGAAGTACGAGGTCGCGAACCTGCGGGCAATCGCGCGAGGGAAGGCGTTCGGTCTGCCGTCCGAGCGGATATGGCAGTATATTGTCATGTAAAGGAGGTATCATGCCGGTTGACGATATCAAACCCACCCGATCCGGCCTCCTGATCGTCAGGCGGCGGATGGCACTCGCGGAGCGGGTACACCGGCTTCTTGCTATGAAACTCGACGGCATGATGCTGGAACTGATCAAACTCGCCGATCAGGCCGCCCGCGATCGTAAGGAACTCGAGGAGAAATACGCTGCGGCCCGGGAGATGGTGGCGGTCGCCGCCATGATGGAGGGGGAGACGGGAGTGCTCCTTGCAGCGCTCTCGGTGGAGGCCGCCCCGACCTACACGGCCGGACAGAAGAACGTCTTCGGGGTGTGCCTTCCGGACCTGGAACCGGTGATGGTGAAGAAGACACTCGACCAGCGGGGGTACAGTGTCCTCGGGACATCATCGGTCATCGACGACGCCGCCGACGCCTATGAGGACCTCCTCGAAGCGATCGTAGCAAGTGCCGAACTCGAAGGGAGCATCAAGCGATTGCTCGATGATATCGAGCGGACCCGCCGGCGGGTGAACGCGCTGGAGTTCAAAGTCATCCCGGAACTTGTGGAGAAACGCCGGTTCATCGAGGACCAGCGCGACGAGATGGAGCGGCAGGAGTGGACACGGCTCCGACGCATCAAAAAAATAAAGGAAAAGAGAGCGGAAAAACCTTAGAGGTTTTTGTCCTGCTGCGCGAGGCACGCAATTGCCGTATCCACAATCGCTCCAAGAGCGTCCACACCGAAGGTCTCGGACGAAAGGACGATATCGTACGGCGAGAGGTCGCTGATATCGATGCCATAGTAGTTCCGGTAGCGGGTAGCCTCTGAGTTCTGCCGGTTCACAGTGTAGACCCGGGCCCCCTCTTCATCCATCTCGTCACGGCCTGCTATCCGCTTCGCCCGGCAGGAGAGTGATGCAGAGAGCCAGATCCGGAGATCGGCGTTCTCGATCATCCGGCCCGAGAGCCTGCCCTCGATGATAATGTTCCCGGCACCCTCGCCGATCTCTTTCTGCCGGGCGTCGATCATACGGTCGACCGAGGGATCGTTCTCTGCAAACCTGCCGAACTCAGCGAGGTCCATGCCATGCTCCCGGGCAAGCTGGCGAAAGACCTCTCCCGCAGAGGTGAGGTCAAGTCCGTACTTCCCGGCCAGGTACCGGGCGAGCGATGTGGTACCGCTCCCCGGCGGGCCGCTGATGGTGATCCGCATCAGAGCCCTCCGATGTTGAGAGATTTCCGGATCACCTGGCTGATGGTCAGCGAGCAGATCATGTACCAGAGGATCCAGGCAGGCACGATCCAGAACGCAACACCCGAGAGGGTGACGGCCCCAAGGAAGGGCATCACGATGCCGCTCGCAATGGTGGTCGGCGCGCCGACCGCCGGGAGTCGCAGGAGGAGCCAGAAGAAGATCGGCACCGACAGCACGAGGATGATCGCCATCGGGGTAAACTGCTGCCGGGAGATATCGAGTTGGTCCTGCATCATCCGTTCCTGCTTTCCTTGGAGTTTCTTGACCCGCTTCTCGTCCCCGGAGAGCTGGGCCTCCCTGAACTCCTTCTGAAACACTCGCATCTTCGCCTGCGTCTCCTGCATCTTCTCGTAATCGATAGTGTACTTCTGGACAAGCGACGAGTACAGCCCCGTGATGCCGGAGAGGATCAGGATCATGACAAAGAACGGTACGCCAAGGGTATCGATGAAGGGGCCCAGCAGTACATCCATCGCTGAACCGACCGTCACCCGAATCCACTCGATGCCGTAGGAGAGCATCACGAGCATGGTAAAGAGGAGGGCGATCGTCGGGCCGTGCTTCTTCAGGTCCACCATGTCAGGTTACCTCAGCACATCCACCAGGTCGCCGATGCCCCGTTCGAGCAGGAAGTTTTCGTTCCTGACGATCTTGATGGTGCAGCCGGTATACATCGCATACGCCGCACTGACGGCGCGGTTGAACTCCTGGTGTTCGGCGATCGCACGGGCTCCTTCCATATCACGGACCCTTGAGGCATCGCCGAGCCGGCGCATCAGGATCTGGTCCGGGTCAGTCTCCACCAGCACGACCATATCGGGCATCAACTCGCGAAGCACCCATTTGGGCAGCCCCGCAAGGAACCCCGTCGGTGTCTTGACGCTGCTATGGGTATCGATGATGATGTTCGCATCAGTGCTCATGGCGGCGATCCCTGAAGCAGCCGCCTGCTGGAGGCGTTTCTGGACATCTTTTCCGAGCTTGCGCATCTCGTCGCGATTCGAGACCAGATTATCTTTCCGGGCCACATCAAACATGAATGTGCCGAAGTTGACAGCCTGATAAGCGATGCCCTCGGCCGCCAGTCTCTCCATCGCACCGTTGATGACAGTGGTCTTCCCGACACCGGGAACCCCCGTCACGACGACTTTCTTCCCCAACTCTATCACTCCATTTAGATTATAGTTCCCTGCAAAATAAATCCACGCCCTCAAGAGTAATTCTTTTCGGAATCACTCGGGGCCCTGAACGATCACAAGGATCGTTCGGACAAGAAAAACGACCGGGTTGTGTTGGTCTGGAAAAAATGGAACGCCCGGAACCACCCTCTTGAAAGAGAAGAGGTGCCTTCGGACTTACTCCTTCCCAAAGAACGACCGCATGAACGGGTACATCTCCATGATCTGCTGGCTTGCGACCTCCTCGTAGAGCCGGTAGGTGATACTCACCGCAAGCAGCAGCCCCGTTCCGCCGACCGCGCCGATCACACCGAAGAGGTTCGCGACGACCGAGAGGACCCCGATGAACGCACCGCCGATGACGGTGATCCGCGGGATATAGCGGTCGAGGTACTTCTCAAGCACCTGGGCGTTCCGGCGGTAGCCGGGGATATGCATCCCGCTCCTCTGGATCTGCCGTGCCACATCCTTTGAGTCGAGACCTGCGGTCTTGACCCAGAAGAGCGCGAAGATAGCGCCCCCGACCACCATCACGGTGATATCGATGCCCATCCGGAAAAGGATCTCCCAGGGGGCATGCCCGAGTTCGGAGAGCCACCACATCCAGTCCTGCGGCTGGTTGATCGGTGCAATGTACCACATGAGACCGTTGATCGGTTGCTGATTCTGGAACTCGCCGAGGACCGTTATCCCGGCGTTTGAGAGGAACATCCCGATCATCTGGATGTTCGCCTGCAGCACTCGGACCAGGATCATAGGCAGAACACTCGCATAGATGAGTTTCACCGGGAAGCGCGCGCGGGCGCCGCGGACGGCGGTATGCGCAAGCGGGATCTCGATACGGGTCGACTCCACGTAGACGATGACCATGAAGATCACGATCGTCGTGATGAGAGCGAGCATATCCGTGCCGAAATACTCGAGGAAGTTTGCCCCCGACGTCCCTATGGCGAACAGCCGCGGGAAGAACCCTATCGGGAAGGGATCGGTGCCCGTCTGCCAGTTCAGGAACCCGTTCACGAGACCCTGCGAGACCCCCGCAACGATGAAGAGCCCCACACCTGAGCCGACGCCCCACTTGGTGACGACCTCGTCCATCAGCACCACCAGCAACCCGCCGATGCAGAGTTGGAGGAAGATCAGGAGCGAGACCGCAAGCATATTCCCGCCGAACAACTGTGCCGCTACCGACGGATCGGGCATCATCATCCCGCTCACGACCATGGGGAGTGCCTCGACGATGATCATCACGAAGATGAGCATCTTCTGCAGGCCCATGTACATGACCTGGCCGCGTGCATCACTGGTGTCGATCTGCAGGATTCCGGCACCCTTGAGCAGCTGCAGCACGATCGATGCGGTGACGATCGGCCCGATGCCGAGATGCAGGAGCGAACCGCTCGCACCGGCAAGCAGGGCACGCCATAGTCCGAATATATCCTGTGACTGTGGAGAGAGTCCAAAGATATCGATATTGGTCAATGTGAAGTAGAGGAGCAGAATCGCAAGCGTCCACATGAGTTTATTCTTGAAGTGGACGTGCCCCTCCGGACTTCTGACTGCAGGCATCGCTGCAAGGATGGGTTCAAATCTATCCAGCAGATCTCCCATGGTTTCACCTAAAAAGGAATTTAGACGGTCATTGCCTGACCGCCCATCTCCTCAATTTTTGCCCGGGCCCGTTCTGAAAACTCACGGGCGGAGATACTCATCTTGTGGGTGACTCTTCCGCCACCGAGCACCTTGTCGATACCGATCTCGGTGGCGTCGAGGGCAATGAGGTCTCCCTCCTTGCTTGCAAGTCCCTCACGGAGCAGTGCCTCGGCCATCTGATCGATCTCCCCGATATCAAGGGCGGATACCGGCACGGACGTCTTGCTGACGAAACCGTGCTTACCGTTGGATATCTCGCCCTTCAGGTAGAAGTGGGAGAAGCGATGATCGCGCTGCCCGGCTCTACCCCGTCCACCCCTGTTGCCGGCGCCACGCCGGTTCTTGTGCGTGCCGCCGCCACAGGTTCGTGAACCTCTGTATTTGGATCTCTTGTTTACGGGCATCAGTCTCACCTCATCTTATAGAGGAGATCATTGATCTCGGGGCCATAGTAGCCGAGAGCCCCACCCTGCTGAAAGGTTCGCTTGATGGTTTTATAGCCCTTTCGTGGAGGGTGCAGTCTCAGCACCGGCTTGATCTCAGCCAGATCACGGAAAGCGGTCTCACCGTTGCAGAGTGCTGTTGCGAATTCGTCGATGCCGGCATACGGTGTATGCGCACGGACGTAGTCGTCGGTCAGCCGCTCGTCCCCGGTCAATCTGCCCCGGGTGCGCAGAAGGGTGGCCAGGATCTCCTGGTCCACCTCGCCGTACGCCACGAAGTCCTTCACCTTGCGGATCATGCCCAGGTACGCAGGGGTATCGGGCACGAGGACGCAATGGTTGACATGGTGCAGACGGAGCATCTTCAAGGTGTCCTTGATCTCGCGGTTGGTCTTGACCACGCCGCGTACCTGCACTACCGCGTACATCACTCTGTCCCTCCGATCCGGACAATGTTCGTCTGCCGGAGCGCCTCGAACGTCGCTCTGGCGTAGTTGATGGTCGTCCGGGTCTGCCCCCGGTTGAAGGCCCAGACATCCTTGATACCTGCAAGCGTCAGGACCTTCTTCGGGATATCCCCCGTCACGAGGCCGATACCCTGGGGGGCGGGCTTCAGCGTCACCCGGACACTGCCTGCCTTGCCGGTCACTTCGATAGGGATCGAGTGAGCGGCGTCACAACCGCATTCCCAGCTCCCGCATCCCCGGGAGACCTTGACGAGATTCACTTTTGCGTTTGCTATTGCTTTCTGGATCGCGTTGCCGACCTGGGCATCCTTGCCCTGGCCGAACCCGACATAGCCGTTCCGGTTACCGACCACCACAACGGTGCGGAACTTCACACGGCGACCCGAGTCGGTCATCCGCTGGACCATGTTGATGTCCAGCACCTCGTCCTCCAGGTCGGGCACGAGGAGATCGACGATCTGGGGCTCCTTGATCGGCCTGCCGCTTGCGAGCACCTCATCGATACTGGTGATCTCGCCTGCAGCGACCATGCGCCCGAGACCGGTGAGCGGAATCCATTCTTCCTGTACGTATGCCATGTCACACCAGCTCCTTCTTGATGGCCAGAGCCACAGCCTCTACATTTGCCACCAGGTTGCCTGCCTTCTCAGGGACATACCCGGCGATGTGGGCACCTTTGAGCCGTTCCTCATCGGGGAGGATCGACTCGCCGTAAGGGATATCGAGACCCCCGTCCACTGCTCCCTTGAGGGCAGCAAAGACGCGTGCACCGGGCTTTGCCCGGGCGAGCCCGATATCCAGAATACCCTCTTCATACCCTGCATTCAGCGCCTTGACCGCGAACAGCATCCCGGTCAGGTAGGCGGCCGGAGTGCAGGAGGTCGATCCCTCGTAGCCGTAGTCTGCAAGTTCAGCCGAGTATGCAGCCACCAGGGTGCGGTCTCCTTCATTCTCGGGGACGACCAGCTGCACGATGATCTGCCGGTTCGTCTTCCGGACGACCATCCTCGGACTTCCTGATGACAGGAGCGACATCCGCTTGTAGTAATCAGTCTTGCCCTCGTGCCTCCTGCGGAAGGGCACGAAGTATCTTGGGCCGGTTGCCATTATTTCATCCTCCCTGCCATCGTTTCAACATGAGCCGTAAGGTGCGACACACTCCGGAACTGACCTCCGGAAGCCCGCCGGTACATCAGACGGTAGAGACCCCGTTCGATTGTGCCTTCTTCGCGCATATCGCGCAGAGCCCGGCGCTGTGCCCGGATCTTGCCTATCCACATGCGTTTGCCTGGGCCGCGAGCACCGATGGCACCCTTCCGCCGCCCCGGTCCTTTCCGGTGGCCGTAGGAACGTTTTGCCATCCGCACGCGTGCCCTGCCCCGGCTGTTCCCCTTCACGGCGTGAGCCTTTATCACACCCTCCGCGACGAGCTCGCGCAGGTCGTTTCGGGAGATGGCCGCCTCGATATCAGCCTGGCGCTCGGGATCGAACCAGACACGGTTGACCCCGCATTTGAGAATGGCAGCTGCCATACGTTTCTGGTTGGCGAGGTCACTCATCCTCATTCACCTCTTCTTCGCTTTCCGCAGTCACGGCCACACGGGTGAGGTCTCTTGCGTTCAGCACCTTGAGCCCAAGCTCCAGGGCCCGCGCCTGAATCTCTCCGCGCTTTCTGTTCCCTACGGATCCGCCGATCCGGATGGCCTGAAGGTCCGGGTTCAGCCCGACGAGTTCTGTCGGTGTAAAGACCCGCACTTCCTCATAGCCGCTCGGGTGCATGCCGCGGATTGCGACAGGGCTCCCGTATCCCGGCCGGGGAAGAACGCCCTTTGCTCTGAACTGCCGTCTCTGCTTGCTCTGCAGACCACGCGGGCGCCGCCACACATCTTCCAGTTTCGCTTTTCGGTGAAGTCCCCGCCTCTTGAAGGCGGGCTTGTTGTGCCGGGTGCGGACGCGGATCAATCGTTTTCTCTCATCCATTGCTTTCACGCCCTCTCGGTGATGTAGATACCGTCCTGGAACACCCGGGGATCACGGTTCGTGATCTTCGTCGCGTGCTCGATGTTTGCGGCGGTGTTGCCCACCTTCTCCTTATCGATACCGGTGAGAGTCACCTCGTCGTTTCCGATCTTGATAGTGACGCCCTCGATGATCTTTGCTATCCGGGGCTGCTTCTCGCCAAGGAAGTTGGCGATCTCGAGGCGGTTACCCTGCTGTTTCAGCTGGATTGGGAAGTGGCTGTAGACCACTTTCATACGATACTCGTAGCCTTCGACGACACCCTGGATCATGCACTTCACATGTGCTTCGAGCGTGCCGCTCATGGCAAGGAACCGCTTCTTGTTGGATGCCGTGGAGACAACGACTTCGCTGCCTTCAACGGCGACACCGATCTGCGGGAAGCGCATGTCACGGGTCAGTGTGCCCTTCGGTCCTGAGACCGTGAGCACGCTGCCTTCGAGCGTGACGTCCACACCGGGAGGGATCTCGACCTGTCGTGTTATTCCCATACTCTTCCCTCCGTTAGTAGACGTATCCCAGCAGTTGTCCGCCGACACCCTCGCCCCGTGCCTGCTCGTGGGAGATGACCCCCCTCGATGTGGAGACGATCAGGATACCGAAGTTCTTTGCGGGGAGGTACTGCGACTCCCAGTATTCCATATCAGCCATCGCCACCGGGAACCGGGGAGTGATGGCGCCACACTTATTGATCGTTCCGGATAGTTGGACCCGGAACTGGCCGCCACGGCCGTCGTCGATGAACTCGAAGCCGCCGATAAAGCCATTTTCCTGCATAACGCGAAGCATTGCACCTAACAGTTTGCTGGCTGGTTCAACGATAACCTCGCTCTTTCCAGCGTCGCCAGCATTCTTGATCGTGCTCATCGCGTCAGCGATTGGATTCAGTCGTGCCATGTTCTCTAACCCCTAGTTCATCTTCTTGAAGCCCATCTTCCTTGCCCACTCGCGGAAGCACTGGCGACAGAAGTAGATATCGTACTTACGTACAAGGCCCTGCTTCCGGCCGCAGATGCGGCAAACGTTCGCACCACGGCCGAACATCTTTCGCCTCTCGCCCGAAGAAGGTGCTCCTGAATCTTCTGCCATCCCTTACACCTCCACCTGGTAACGCTCGCGCATGAACGCGATGGCTTCCTCTTGATTCACTTTCTGGTCCGCCGGCAGTTTCCTGCGCTCGGCACTCCTGCGTGCGATCCGCACGCCTTTGCGCTCGAGCACCACGTTGACGTCCATGCCGTAGATGCCGATCGTCGGGTCGTAGGACATGCCCGGGAAATCGGTATGCTCTTCGATACCGAAGGAGACGTTGCCGGTCCGGTCGAACTGCGAGGCTGCGAGCTGCCGCTCGAGGATATTGAGCGCAGTCTCGACGAATTTCTCGGCGTTCTGCCGGCGTAAGGTGACCTTGCACCCGATGGGTGCGCCCTTCCTGATACCGAACGCCGGTTGGGTTCGCTTTGCGATGGTGCGGACGGACTTCTGGCCGGTGATCCTCTTCATGAGGTCCTCGGCCTTGACCAGCCGCTCACCGCTCTCTCCGACGCCCATATGCACGACGACCTTGTCGATGTAGATATCCTTCATCGCGCTCATGCCGAGACCTCCAGTTCAGGTGCAATCCCGGAGCGGCCGACCATGAAGATGTACTCTTCAATGGTCTCAAACCGTTCATTGGTCGAGTCGTCCACAAGGATCACGCGGTTCGGGACAGAACTTGCGGTCCTGACAACCTCAATGATCCTGCCGACCTTCCCGGAGTGCTTTCCACCGACGATCATGGCCACATTGCCTTCTTTAAAGGGGAAGTGATCGATGATCCGGAACCGGTCTTCACCGGCCGTCCCGTCGCCGAGGGTCACCACGATGGAGTCTTTCGCCTTGTAGGTGTTGTCGGCGAGGATGTTTGCGCCGAACGCAAGGTTCAGCTGCACCCTGCCACCCCGGATGGTGGTCTTGTTCCGGATCTTGCAGAGCCGGGTCGTTGCAGACTCCGCCGGGATCTCTATGGCAATCAGGTTGCCCCGCTTGTCCAGCTGGATGCGGTAGTGCTTCCCGAGTTTCGGGATCGAGACGATGTCAAAGACACCAAGGCCAATCTGCGGGTTCCGGCAGGGTCGTCCGTTGACAATGATGTCCCGCTGGTGCAGGATTTTCCGGACCTCACTCGCATTCTGTGCGATGCCGATATGCTCGCGGAGCCAGACACCGACCGGCAGGGCGCCGGCATTGTGGGGGCCCGGGGCGGTCTTCATGACGAACTTTTGTACTTTCTTCGGTATGTGCCAGGACCCTGGCGCAACCAGTCGCTTGAGATGGTTGGACATTATGCTCCGCCTCCGAGTCTCTCCTCACGTAGTTTGTCTTTCAGGTTGAGCTTCGTGATCTGCACGTTTGAGGGGTCGACCGGCCGGGGAACCTCAGTTCCATCGGACTTGGTCACCATCACGCCGTGCACGACCAGTCGGCACATCTTCATATCTACCGCATCGACGACGCCTTCGTTACCGGCGAAATCTCCACGGAGTACCTTGACGGTGTCTCCCTTGACCACGCGGGTCCTCCGGGCGTTGTGTTTCCCACGGAGTTCAGGGGTAAGTGATGCGGAGAGGAACCGGCCCCGGGTGTGGTTCGGTGCGTTGTAACGCGCCTTACGCTGTTTTCTTGGTTGTTTGCTTGCTATGCGTACCATTCTTCACCACACCTTACACGATTATCGTCGCCATGGAGGCGATCTTCGGGAACCGCTCTGCGATCTCGCGGGGGACAGGACCCTTGATCTCGGTTCCCTTCGGCTCGCCACGCTCGTTGATGAGCACCATGGCGTTGTCCTCGAACGAGAGCCGGATACCGTTCGGGCGGCGGATCTCCTTCTTCTGCCGGATGACCACCGCTTTCTCGAGTTTCCTCCGCATATCGGGGGTGCCCTTCTTGACGCTCACGGTCGCGATGTCGCCGACGCCCATGCAGGGCTGCCGCCGCCTGACACCGTGATACCTGTCGACCGAGACGATCTCCACGAGCCGTGCGCCGGTGTTGTCGGAGCAGATCATCTGGGAGCCGGTCACGAGGGCGCGCGGGATGGTCGACTGCATCGCCTTCATTCCTTCATCACCTCGACCACCACGAAGTTCTTTGTCTTGGAGAGCGGCCTGCATTCAGCGATCCGGACAACATCACCCACGCCGGCGTTGATGCAGGGTGTGCTGTGGGCATGGTACCGGGACCTGCGTTTCTCGTACCGCTTATACTTCTTGACGTAGTGGAGGAACTCACGCTCCACGACGACGGTACCGTTCATACGGTCGCTCACGACTTTGCCGGTAATCACCTGGCCGCGTACCGGCAAAGTGCCGTGAAACGGACAATTTGCGTCCTCACATTCCGTTTCCGGAACGGGGACGTCCAACCCAATGTTTTGTGCCATTATTCATCCTCACTTATCTGATGCGCATGCTGATCCGCCGTTCCGGCTGCGTCTCCAGGCACGAACCATCCACATCGACAGTCGTGCCGTCCGGAAGCCGGAGGCGGAATACGCTGAACCGTTTCGGTATCCGCTTCTCTCCCCGCCCGGTCAGGATGACCAGGGTATTTCTGGTCTCATCAATGATGCGACCAGATACCCCGACATGACCCGGGTTGCTCGCGCGGGCGACCAGAACGTCGAGGCCGATCAACTCGTGCCTCAGGACGTTCTGGGGAGAGATCATGCGTTCCTCCGTGTATTCTGCTCGGTCCGGATGCGCGCGATTGTCCTCCGGACTTCGCGGATCCTCCCGGGGTTCTCGGTGGCACCGCCAGCGCTGACTTTCCCCCGCTCCTGGATCAGTTCGAGGGAGAGTTTCTGCTCCTGCTCGAGGAGTTCCGTATCGGAGAGTTGTTTCACTTCCTTTGCGCGAAAGATTGCCATTTATCTCTCCTCCGCGTACTCCTCAACGGAGATCTCCTCGAACTCCTCGTCACCAACCTCTTCAGGCTCTGCGGGCTCGACCGGAGCCTTCTTCGGCGCGGGTTCGAGGACATCGAAGGTGTCGGGCAGCCGTGCATCCGGCGGAACAATCTTGACCTGGACACCGATGGTGCCGAGCTTCTTGATCGCAAGCGCGTAGCCCTTCTCGACGATCGTCTCGCTGGGCTCACCGCAGTGCTTGACGTAGCCCTCGGTGAACTTCTGGGTCCGTGACCGGGCACCGGTCAGTTTCCCGGCGACGATGACCTCGCAACCGAGCGCACCGGAATCCATCACCCGGCGGATCGTGCTCTGTCCGGCCTTCCTGAAGTACCAGCCACGCTCAAGGGCGTTTGCCAGCCGCTCAGCCATGATCTGGGCGTTGAAGTTGGGGTTCTGGACCTGCTGGACCTCCACCTGCGGAGACTCGATGTCATAGGTGGTGGCGAGATCCAGGGTGAGCTGGCGAACCTGCTTGCCGCCCTTCCCGATCACGATGCCGGGTTTCTCCGCAAAGATTGTCACCTGGGTGCCGAGCGGCGTCCGGGTGATATCCATGCCGCCGTATCCTGCCCGCTTGAGTTCCTTCGTGAGGAACTTCTCGATGCGGACATTACGTACGCCGTCAGTGATAAACTTCTTCTCGACTGCCATTACGCCACCTCGGTCACTACTATCTCGATGTTCACGGTTTCCCTGCGCTTCGGGGTGGCGCGACCCATCGCACGCGGGAAGAATGCCCGGAGGCCACGGCCCGTGTTGGCGGCAACATGGTTAATCCGGAGGTTTCCAGTGTCGAGCCCGATGTACTCGGCGTTCTTCTCGACGGACTCAAGCAGCCTGATATAGGCCTCAGCAGCCTTGACAGGATATCTGCCTGCGGCCCAATTCTTAAGACCCCGCTTGTGGGCGACGTTGCTGTTGAACCGCTTGAAGGGGATGGCCTTCTTTAACTCCACAACATCAGCGAGGTACGCCTTTGCTTCAGTGGTGGTCATCTTCCGGATGAACCTGGCAATCTCGATTGAGTGTTTGGGAGAGACGGGAAGTTCATTCGCTTTTGCGCGAGCGACGTTCTCGCCCTCAATCTTTGCTGAATATTCAGTTCTTGCCATGGTCATCACTTCAGCGGTACGTACTTGCTCGACCGGGTTGCACCGATACCGGCGCTGCCGTGGGAGACCCTCCTGCGGGTCAGTGCAAACTCTCCAAGGTAGTGGAAGACCGCCTCAGGCTGAATCTCTACCTTCTGGAACTCCTTCCCATTGTGGATCTCAATCGTTCTGCCGATCATCTCGGGCAGGACGATCATGTCACGCAGATGGGTGCGGAGGTTCGCGTCTCCCGACCGGACATCGGCGAGAAGTTTCTCGTGTTCCCGGGAGAGACCACGATCAAGTTTTCTGCGTGCCCGGGCCGGCATGATCGGCAGCAGCTCAGAGAGAGCCATCTGCTGCAGGTCCTCAACGGAGTGGCCGCGATAGGTGAACTCCTCACGCCGCCGCGGCATTCGCTTCTGTGTCTTCTTTGCCATGATTCACCCCTCACTTCTTCCACTTGCCGGTTCTCCGGGCGGCAATATGCCCTACTTTCCTGCCGGGGGGCGTCCCGTGGGATACGGTCTTTGGCCGCCCGCAGTGCTGGTGGCCGCCGCCGCCGAACGGGTGGTCGATGACGTTCATGCAGACACCCTTGACGCGAGGCCACTTCTCAGCGGAGGATCTGACGTGGAAGTGCTTCTTTCCTGCCTTGACGAACGGTTTTTCACCCCGTCCGCCGCCGGCAACGATACCAACGGTTGCCATGCAGACACCGTTGAACCACTTGTTCTTACCGCTCGGCATCCTGACACCGACCCTGCCATCCTCGGCCTTGCCGATGACCAGGGCCTGGACACCGCCCGAACGAACGAACTTGCCGCCGTCGTTCGGGCGGGCTTCGATGTTGCAGACGTATGCACCGACCGGGATCTCCCGGAGCGGCAGGGTGTTTCCGTTCTTCACGGCGCCTCCCGGCCCCCAGGATACCGTATCCCCGACACCGAGTCCTTCGGTAGCAAGGATGTAGACCTTCCGGCCGTCTTCTTCGAGGCGGGTGAGAGCGATCGGCGCGTGGCGGGCGGGGTCGTGCTCAATGTCGACGACGCGCCCGGAGATCAGGGCGGTATTCTTCCCCGCATGCCGCAGCTCGGCCTTATACCGGTGCGACGGTGCACGGTAGGTTGGACCGCCTTTTCCCCGATTCTGTGCTATAATTCGATGTGCCATTCGTCACTCACCTTACATGATTCCCAGCCGACTGAGGATCTCTTCAGCCGCCTTTGCGTCCGAAAACTTTACAATGGCCTTCTTTTCGCCCTTCATGGTCATCATGGTGCGGACCTCGGCCACTTCCTGCTCGAAGGCCGACTCCAGTTCGCGTTTGATGTCCTGCTTGGTGGCATCCCTCTGCACGATAAACTGGAGTTTGTTCTCGCCTTCGAGCATCATCGTTGCTTTTTCAGTAACGAAGGGGTGTTTTATTTTCATGAGAACTCCTCCAACCTCCTGATTGCAGATTCCGTCCAGATCGTCAGGCGTCCTGCCTGCGTGCCGGGTGCCAGCAATTCGGTGTTCAGCTGGTTGACCGTCACGGCGTCGACGCCGGCGAGGTTCCGGGCTGCCCGGAGCGGCTCGTTCCCGGTGACGATGAGGATGCTCTTGCGCTGCTTATAGCGGCGGCCGCGCATGGTACCACGCCCTGCACGGACCTTTCTGCTGCCCTTCGCCCGCTCGACATCGGCATAGACCCCGAGAGCGGAGAGCGCCGAGATGACGTCGCCTGTCCGGGTGACCTCTTCGAACCGGTCCTCGAAGACCAGCGGGAGGTCGCCGCCCTCAAAGAGGTGCCCGCGTCCCAGGACGAGGTCCCGGAATGTGCTGGCTGCGACGGCAGACCGGAAGGCCTTCTGCTTCTCTTTCCGGTTGATCTCCTTGACGAGGATCTTTGCGACCTTCGGGGGATGCGCTGCACGCCCGCCGGTTGCCTGCGGCACCCGGGCCACTTTGCTGCCGTTCTTCAGACGGGGAACCTGAGCGACACCCCGGCCGCTGCCCCAGGACTCTGCCGAGGTGCGGAGACCTGCGTAGGGATCTGTCCCGTGCGGCTGGAACCGGGTGCTCTGGAGCGCGAGGACTGCCCGCTTAATCAGGTCGGGTCTGTACTCTTCATTAAAGATTTCCGGGAGATCGATCTCGTGGATGATCTCGCCTGTCAGTTTTCGAACCTGTGCCTTCATCGCTGCTCACCCTTGCTTGCTCTGCGCGCTGACGAAGCTGATCGCCGGCGTGCGGATGGTCTGTTCACCCTGCCGTATCGCGGACCGTATCCGGACCAGCCGCTTGTTCGGCCCCGGAACTGAACCCTTGATCAGCACGTAGGGACCACGCACAAGGCCGTAGTGGAGGAACCCACCTGCCGGGGTTATGTCGTCACCGTTCTCGCCAATCTTTAAGATACGCTTGTTGAACTCGGTGCGCTGCTGGTAGCCCATCTGGCCCGACTGCGGGACCTGCCACCGGACATGGTGCGGGTGCCACGGACCGAGGTTGCCGATGTGGCGCTTCTTGCCGCCGCGGGAGTGTTTCCCCTTCCGGACCTGGACGCCCCAGCGCTTGACGGGGCCTTCTGTGCCCTTACCGGTGGTGACGGCGGTCACGTCAACGAATTCGCCGACCTCGAGGTTACCGGAGATCGTAATCTCTTTCCCGAGGATTCCGGCGGCGTAGGCGATCTGGTCGTCGAGGCTTCCGCCGGCGATCCGCATCTCCATCAGGTCAGGGACCTTCTTCGGGACGCCGGTGAGTTCCATGGGCCGGGTGTAGGCCAGAGCGTAGAGTTCCGCGACCCTGCCTTCGCCGATTGCGTTTCTGATGGTCTCAAGAGCGGCGGCGGTATCATGGTTCTTCGGGACATTAATGCGGCGGGACAACTCCTCATCGAGGTCGGTTGTCCAGGCCTCGGTCAGCGCGTGCCTTCCGTAGGTATCCTCGCTGTATGCGCGCACGCCTGCCACCCGCATGGGCGGGATCTCAACCACGGTCACCGGCACCATCACGTCCTTGCCTTCGGTGGGGCTGCTCTTGTGGTCATCCACCATGATGACGTGGGTCATCCCCACCTTGTACCCTGCAAATCCCTGCACGGCCGGGGCTCCCGTGTACTCCGGCCATGAGCCGTACCGGGGGACCGGGCTCTTTGCCCGTTTTCTCGGGCTGTACGCGAGGGATCCTCTGCGTGGCCTGTTAATCTTCGGCATGTTTCAATCAACCCTTCATGCGTTGTAGTGTGATGCACCGACTGCAGGCCTGCTGCAAAACGGTGCGTGCGCCGAATCCCATGCCGGACATACCGGCATGATCGGTCTTCTGGCGAACCCATACCGGGCTGGACATCGAACACCCCAACGATTTCGCCGGGGTGTGATGGGAAACAGTTGATGGAGGCAGCGGGGCGTGGAGGTCGGGGAGACATTCGTCTCCCTTCGTGCATTCCGATCGCTCTTCGCTGCCGGCCCGGGTGCACCGGGTGCGTTCCAGTCGTCGCCAATAGATCCTGACTCTTTGACGTTTCCAGGAAGAGATATCCCGGAACCGGGCGCGCTGCACTGGCGTTGGCCCAACGTCTCGATCAGATCCAGCTCCTGTCATCCCGTTGTGACGAGCACAACTCCATATCGACATCGGCCCTCCATACGGAGGGTTCGACCTTCGCTTTGTCTGGTACCTTCTGCACTATCCTGCCGCGGGTCTCTGATCCGCGTATGTTGCGAGATCAGAGAGATTCCGGGGATCGGAGGCACATGATGTGCCGGCACCCCCCCGAATTCAGGCGGGACTGTGCAGAGCGGTTTCTTAAACATTGCTTAAAATGAGATATAAACCTTGTTATCAGATTTCCCGGGAATTTGCGCCAAACTCAAATTTACTGCAGGCGCGACACCAGTTCCCCGAACTGAACGGTTGGCTGGATGAACGAAGGGCTGCGAGGACCCCGTTGCCGGCAAACAACCGGGAGACTCCCTTCTGCAGGGCTCCCGCTCCGCCACGAGACCCGCGCGGTGCGCACCCCTGTGCGCGATCCGACCCCGAAACACGGGCGCACTGATGTGACCCGCCCGCGCGGGTGCGCGCTCCTCGACGACCTCTACGTCAAGGCGTGGGGGGCTCATATGACCCCCGCGCGGGTGCGCGCTCCCGGAATCGCTTCATCCGAAGTACAGGTCGCCATCATTGTTGATGTAGATCTCAACATCCTCGCGGACCTGCCTGCTCCTGAACCGGTCGGGGTTAGCGTCCCTAAGCCTGTTAATGAGCGATATTGTGTCATACTTGACCTTTACCCCCATCTTCTCGGCTTCAGCATAGATGATATCGGGAGCCTTGAGCAGATCGAGGCCGCTCTGAAGCGTGCAGAGGTGCGCAGCGTCGAGCGTGTAGAGGAACTCGAGTGTCTCACGGGCGCGCGATATATTTTCGAGAGCAGCCTTCTCAATGGTGCAGACGTTTGCCTTTGAGGTATGGATAATCTCTGCAATCTGTTGTTGCGTCAGCCCTTTCTTCCGGTAGCGCAGGACTTCTTTCTGGCGATCGGTAAGCAGACCTTGTTTCATCAACCATATATGGACCTGTTAAATTTAAACACTTTTCCTTAACTCACCCTCCTTCAGACGAATTTTTCCGGGCCATTTCAAAACGTTTATATGAGAACTTGGCAATACTATCGTGTTCTCAAATTTTGAGAGGTGTTTAAAGTGGTTGTTAAAGTAGGAATTGCGAAACTGGGAAATATCGCCAGTGGTGTCATGGGCGAACTTCTCCTCGATGAGCGTGCCGACCGTGAGGATATCATCACCTTCATGGCAACCTCCGGGACGAAACTGCAGCCTGAGGACATCGAGCGTGTGGTCAGCAACATGAAGGCATGGGGTCCAGACTTCTGTATCGTCGTCTCCCCGAACGGCATCCTTCCCGGACCCACCAAGGCCCGTGAGGACCTCGCAGCGGCTGGAATTCCCTGCGTCGTCATCACCGACGATGTCACCACCAAGAAGGAGCAGTTCGAAGCGCTCAAGGCGAGCAACTTCGGCTACATCATCATGAAGGCCGACGCCATGATCGGCGCCCGCCGTGAGTTCCTCGATCCCATCGAGATGGCGGACTACAACGGGAACCTCGTCAAGGTGCTCGCCCTCACCGGCGCGTTCCGCAAGATGCAGATGGAACTCGACAAGGTGATCGACCAGGTAAAGGCAGGCAAGAAGGGCGCGGACCTTGCGCTCCCGAAGGTCGTCATGACCTCCGACAAGGCAGTCGACGGCGAGTTCAGCAACCCCTACGCGCTCGCGAAGGCCCGTGCCGCCTACGAGATCGCGCAGGCGGTTGCAGGCGTCAACGTCAAGGGCTGCTTCATGACGAAGGAATGGGAGAAGTACATCCCGATCGTCGCGAGCGCTCACGAGATGATGCGCCAGGCCATGATCCTCTGCGAGGAGGCACGCGACCTTGAGAAGGGCATGGATGCGGTCATCCGGAAGCCCCACAAGAAGACCGGCGAGATCGTCTCCAAGACGAAGCTCATCAGCAAGCCTGAGTAAATCCAACACCACTTATCTTTTTTCACAGTCGTCATCGGACTGAATGCTGCTACGGTAAGGCATCCCGTGCGGCGTTATGGCCCCCTCCCAGGAAGACGGAAGCGCCCGGGCGAGGTCGTCGGATGTATGCGTGAGCCCGGCCGGCCCGGAGCCGGGTCGGGAGACCCCGATCCCCGGCCCGCTCCTCAGAAAGGGTCTACTACCGGGGCCCCGGGAAAAGGATGGTAGCCGGGAGGTGCGGAGAATTACTTCCCGCCCCGGAAGAGGGTGCCCAGGTCTTCAGGGAGCGTCAGGATGACCGGTTCCAGGTGCAGCCGCTCCATGAACGCCGAGTCGCACATCGAGAGACTGTTCGGGTTTAACCGCGCAATGAGGGCGCAGAAAACCCGGTGGCCCCGCCCAGCATTTTTGGGGGCATCAAAGAAGATCGAGGCGTTAAAGGCATGTGTGCCGAGGCTCCGGTAGAAAGTGATGACCCGGAGAATCCCATCGGCCAGCGGCTCGACATATGGTCCGAGTTCGGCAAGTGTCGATATCGGGAGGATCCCCCGCACTTCCCGCTCGCCGAGAGGGACGGGGTTTGCCGACCAGAAGATCTCGTTCTCGAAGAGGAATCTGCCGGAGCAACGCTCGTGCTCCATCAGGTCGTCCCAGTAGAGGCGGCCGTGGTCGGCGAGGTACCTGCGGCCGGCGGAGAGGTAGAGGTCCGCGAGGTGGGTGGGCTCCGGATCGGCGATACCCTGTAGGTGCGGGTGGACGATGCTCGCACCGGCTGAGGGGAGGTAGTTCCAGTTGATGCTCGCGTATCCTGGAGACCGGGACAGGGCTTCTGCCGTGCCGGATATAGCATCGGCGAGACACCGGACGTCGAACCGGCCGGCCGCGTGGTCGGGCGTGATCACCGTGACCACATGATGCTCGGCGAACGGGTAGAGGTTCGGGAACGTCACGCTCTTCCCGCACCGAAGACGGCTACCGTCCTCGAACGTCGGGGTGGAGGTGTCTATGGCATCGGGGCAGAACGGACAGCCGTCACGGTATGAGGGCATGGCAGGAGCGGTGTCGATCTGCCGTTCGACCCGGGCGGGGCTGATCCGGCAACGGATACCGGTGAGGGACTCCCGGCGGTACTGGAGGATCCCCCGTTCGGTCCGGATCTCATGGATGGTGAACATAGCCCTTCATACTCCGATTGGCGCGCCGACTGTATAAAACCCTGTCCGGATTGCCGGAGATCGAGACCGAAGGCTCCGGCGGGGCGTGAAGCGCCCGTGAGAGGGATACCTGCGGGCCCATCCGCACGAGTTATTCGGCGGTGCCGTTCGAGACAAAAAAGTGATGAGTGTTTTCCTGCCTTACACAATGTACTTGCCGAGCAGGCGGATGGAGGTGGTCATGTCGGGGCCGAGGGGCGAGCCGAAGATGATCTGGGTAACTCCAGCCTTTGCGAGGTCTTCGCACTTCTGCTTGACGGTGTCGGGGGTTCCGGCGATGGTGAAGGCGTCGATCTCTTTGTCGCCGACGAGTCCACCGACGGTCTTGAAGTCAAAGCGTCCGAGGGCTTCCTTGATCTTCGCGACGTTGGCGAGGTCGAGGCCGTGGCGCTGCAGGAGCGCGGGCGGGGAGCCGGCGGCGATGAATGCGGCGACAATCTTTGCGGCGTTCCGGGCCTTCTTCTCGTCGTTGTCGATGGACATGGCGGTGTAGGCGCCGACATCGAACTTCTTCTTGCCGACCTTCTCCATCGCCTGCTTGATGATCGGGATGGCGACGTCGAAGTCCTTGGGGTTCGAGGCGTTGATAAGGGCGCCGTCACCGACCTCGCCGGCGAGTTCGAGCACCTTGGGTCCCTGGGCACCGATGTAGACCGGGATGCCCTTCTTGCCGGGCAGGGTGACACCGGTCAGCTTGGCGCCGTCGTAGTCGAAGAAATCCATCTTGCCGCTCTTCTTGACCTCCTCGCCGGCGAGGAGTTTCCGGATCTGCTCGACGCCTTCCCTCAGGTGGCCGACGGGCTTGACGGGGTCGATGGCGAGCTTCGGGAGCGTCGAGAGGTCGCCGGGTCCGATACCGAGGACGGCACGTCCATCGGAGATCTCGTTTAAGGTAGCCATGAAGGATGCGATGGCTGCCGGGGTGTCGGTGAACGTGTTCATGATACCGGGTCCCATCTTGATCGAGTCGGTATTCGCCGCGATCATGGCGAGGGTCGGGTAGGCATGACGGTTGTTGTAGTGGTTGGTGATCCAAGCGTAGTCGATATCCTTAGACTCTGCAAGCTTGGTGTAATTCACCACCTGCTTGACATTGATTGCTCCGGGCACAAATTCAATTCCATATGTAGTCAAGGCTATACACCTCATTGAGTAGTTACGTGCAGGGAGTTAAATATATTACCATTTTGTGCTCGCCAAACGACACGCACCGCACAGGTAGTGCAAAACGGAAGGGTGTAACGGGTTCCCCAGGGCATCCGGGGAATTTCCTCTCTTATCTCGCAGCGGGCTCCTGCGAGAGGAAACTAAAACGGAAGGTTCAAATACGTTGCTTTTATGAGCGGGTGCGCTCCCGGCCCCGGGGATGTACAGAAATGTATATGTCCGTCCGCCCACATACTCATCAGTAGTTTCGGGGATATGCGCGCTTTTTTCCAGCGGCAATGGTCACTCCGAGCATGCTAAGGTTCAGGACAGGGAGTATACATGCGAGTGCTGGCGATCGGGTTGGGTGGCGCCGGATCACGAGTTGTGGATAACCTCTACGACCACGACCGGCGAAGCAAAGTCTGCTGCATGAGTGTGGTAGCAATTGACATCGACCCGAACTCTCTTGTGCAGCTCCGATACCTCCCGGACCCCGCGAGGGTCTTCTTTCCGCGGATCGATGTCATGGACCCCGACGACATCACGAACGTGATCGATATCGAGGAGGTGATGACCCGGATCCAGGGTATGGATACGATGGAGATCGACGCCATCCTGCTCTGTTGCGGGCTCGGGGGCAACGTCATCGATATCGTGCCGCTCATCACGGACGAACTCCGGAAGTCCTACGTGGAGCCGATCTTCGCTCTCGCCATCCTGCCGTGCCTGAACGAGGGGAAGCGAATATCAGCCAAGGCCGCCGACGACCTCGATATGCTCCAGGAACTTGCCGATGCCGTCATCCTCTTCGACAACGAGACCTGGTCGCAGAAGATCAGGGCGGCCGCAGCTGCGGGCGAGAGGGAGAACACCGGCATCATGGACCAGCTACGCCGGGACCCGCTCTCCCGGGAACTCAACCCAAAGACCCACTACAGTATGCTCAACGAGCGGATCGCTCGCCAGATCGGTCTCCTCCTTCGCGCAGGCGAGTTCAACGAGTCCGGGATCGATGCCGCTGAGGTCGTCCTGGATGCCGGAGAGGTTCTCAACACCCTGAAAGGGAACGGTTTCGTCGCGGTCGGCTACGCTGCCGAGCGCCTGCCGACCGGGGGGTGGCTGGACTTCATCTACCGGCGGAGGTCGCTGAAGTATTTCATACAGGGCTCCCAGGAGAAGGCGGCCCGGATAGTCTCGCTCGCCAAGAAAGCAGTCTACGAAGAGATATCGGTCCCCTGCGACCTCACAAGCGCCGACAAGGCGCTGGTGCTGATCGCGGGGCCTTCGGCCGAGCTCTCGATGAAGGGGTTTCAGACCGTCAGGAAGTGGATCGACCGAAACATTGCCGGTCTCGAGATGCGGTCCGGCGACTACCCGGTGAAGAACACATCGTTTGTCGGGATCATCATCGTGCTCTCGGGGCTCGCGAACGTCCCCCGCGTCGAGGATCTCCAGGAGATCCGGGCCGAGTACAGGCTTGAATGCGAGGAAGAAGCACTGAAGGCTGAAGAGGAGGAGCGGCTGCGCGAGGAGGCAACCCGGGCAGCTGAGACCGGGGTTCCGGGAGAGGAAGATGCCCCGGAGTTCGCCTCCCCCTTTGAGTCAGCGTATCTGGAAGAGAGTGGCTATATGGCAGAACCGTCTACAGCAGAGAAGGATGAGATGATTACACTCCCGGGCAGCGGCAAGAGCGGTTCGAGGAGCAGGGACGACACCATCGATATGCTCCCGAGAGCCGGGAAGAACCAGGACGACGGAGCCGTCATCCTTCCCCCGAAGCAGGGGGGGAGAGAGATTGACCTCACCGGGTCCGCCTCGGTCACCTCGTCTATGCCTGCACCGAAGAACTCCGTCTTTGGTCCGAAGGGGATCAGTATCGAGAAGACCGCCCCGAAAGACGATGCGGTGCTCTACTCCGCATCCATACAGCCAGTGCAGCGCCCGAACGACGGGCCGCTCGCCGGTGACACGGTCACACTCGACCGCGGGATGCGGCGGCCGAGCGACGGCATCCTCGATGAGCCCGGCCTCCACATGCGCGAGGCGGCCCCCGCACCGAAGGATAGCCTGCTGGACCAGACCGGCCGGGGGTTCGGCCGCGGGGGCCCCCGCCCGAAGGAGGTTGACCCCTCGCGCGGGAGGCTCGCTGTGATCGACGCGACCGAACGATCAAAGAGCCGAAAAGATGAGGAGAAGAAACCGGAAGGCGACACGGACGATGGCGGGATCACCTGGATCCGGTAGCGTCCGCTATTTTTTCGAACGGTATGGTCCCGGCGCCGATATCGGTTCTGACGACGTAGCCCTTCTCAATTGCGTTTCCCACCATGTTCATACCGGAAAACGCGACGACGGATAGCCGGTAGGGATGCTCTGGGAGGTTGAACTCCCCGATGCCTCCTCCGGCGGGGAAGCTGAACCCGCACTCCGCCATCAGGCCGGCGGCCTCCTCCACCTGACCCCGCGCGGCCGCAGGCACCGCACGGACGTTTGCGAGCACCACACCGGCCCGAGACGTCACCAGTCGGTTGATCGAGGTGAGTCCGGCGGATATGAAGAGATGGAGCGGGTCGACCGACGTCCCCCGGTAGCCGATGAGGTCGAGGAACCCGGCAGAACCGCCTTCGTCGACGGCAATCCTGCCGGCATACTCAAGCCTCGCCGGTATACCCATCTTCTGGAGGACGCCGTCCAGGGTGACGCTGCAGGCCGTCATGATCCCGACCTGGCCGTCGGGTATGCGGGGATCTGAATCGACGATCCGGTAGGTGTCGAGGAGCCCGTAGCCAGCTTCGGCCACCTCATCGAAGGCTGCTGTGACACCCGGAAGGTCCTCCTCCCGCACGAAGGAGAGGTTGTAGGCGACGTTTCCCGTGCCGGCCACCGGGTCGAAAGTGCTCTGGAACGCGAGCCGCTCGAGCCTCGATATGATGAAGCCGATCCGCTCGTCGACGAGGGCGCTCTCGCTCTCTGCGGTCCCCGCCTCGGTGAGGATGCGTCCCCGGTTCCCGACCTTCTCCGTAAACCCCATCTCGTCGAGGTACTGGAGGTAGTACTGGACGGCGCGGTCGCTCAAGACAAAACCCCGCTCGGCCATCCTCTCGCTCAACCTCTTCGCACCCAGGGGTTCGTGTGACTCTGCAAGGATCCGCAGGATCTCAAGATATTTCCGTTCCGAACGTATGGCTGGGCTCATCGTGTCTGCACCGCGCCAACACTATCCTGATACCTGCCCTGGTAGAGCCGGTCGCCGTTCTGCACTTCCTGGAGGATCATCTGCACGATTCGGTCGCCTTTCGCAAGGTGGATCTCCTCCGTGCCGGCGTTCGTCAGGCAGAGGGTCAGCTGCCCGCGGAACCCCGGATCTACGAACCCGCCGCCGAGGAGGACGCCCCGGCGGGCGAGCGAGGAGCGGCACCGGAGGGTTGCCGCAAGGTCGGCGGGGAGTTCCACCCGCTCGATTGAGGGGACGAGGGTGCACGCGCCGTGCGGGAGCGCGGTCTCCTGGGCTGCTCTGAGATCGTAGGATGCGGGCTGCTGGGATGCGCTGTGGTACGGCTCGATGACGAGATCGCCGTCCTCGCGCCTGCGAATGATTTCGCTGGATGAGAGGATCATTGTATAGTGTACTGACATAAAAACGCTTAATAACTTATGATAGAAACCCATAAGGGGACTCATGGGGTAGGGGACATCCTTTTGGGCTTCGAACCCAAGGACGCGGGTTCAATTCCCGCTGAGTCCGTCATTCTTTTCGTGCAGCCAAAAAAATTATGCGATCCGGATATACGCTTTCTTCCATTCTCCGACCCGGATCGAGGGGAAGAGCACTCTCGCATCGGGCGCGTCGTCCGCTGAGGCGCGTACCCGGACCCGGTACTCCCCGGGCGGGAGGTCCCGGAGATCAAGGGTGGCGACGCCCCCGGTCGCGGTGCTGCCGGCGGTCCGGGTGTCGAACCATACCCAGGAGAGGCCGCCGTCGTTTGAGTACTCCGCAGTCTCGGTCACGGTTCCCGCCCCGGTGTACGCGAGGTCCCAGGCGGCGGTGAGGAACTCCAGCGCCGGTTCTGCGCAGGTGTAGCGCGGGTTTGAAAGCGTGAGCATTTCAGAGCCGAGGCCCGTGTTGGTGAGGTCCGGCACGGCCGTGATGAAGGTGTCGGGGAGGTCGAGTGCGGCCGTCCCGTCGTTGAAGCGTATCTTTGATGCGGGCCCGAAGACGTTGATGTTGCCGTCGGTGAGTACTTTGAGACGGAACGTCGCCTCCCAGACCTGATCGAGGTGGACGGTGCCGACCTCGAAGCTCAGGGTGTGGTCGTCGTTCCAGTCGTCGGTCTGGTTGATGGTCCTGTCATGGATGATCGTATAGTTTCCCGTCTCGTTGTCAACCCAGCTCTCGATGGTGGTCGATATATTCGCCTTGTGGATGTAGGCAAATACGTCCCCTCCCGCCCGGTCTTCGTCGTTGACCCGGATCGTGCCGAAGTCGAGGGCCACCCGGGTATCGACGCCGGCCTCGGTCTTGAGCTCGCCGGCGATACGCTTGTAGATATCGGTGAGTTCTTCGCCGCTCCCGGCATGCTCATAGAACCCGCCGGTTGAGGTCGCGAGTATACGCATCGTCTCGTTGACCGTTGGACTGGGTTTATAGGCAAACGTGATGGTATAGAGTTTCACACCGTTGTCGCTGGCAAACCGGGACATGTTCTGGTTGGTGAACTCGCCGTCGGTGCATTTCAAATATGTCTCTCCGCGCTTCTTTTTGAGGGTTCCACCAAGACCATCGTAATACCGATAGTTATCCGGTTCTAATTTGCTGCCACTGAATGTGTAGGCCCAACTTGCATTTTCAGGATACCCCGTCCCGTGCCCAATCGGGCTTCCATCATAGTTCCAGTCGCCGTCGGTCATGATGACCACGGCTTTGACGGCGCCGGATTGCTTCTGGTTCTTCTGCATGAGTATTGCCTCGTAGATTGCCTGCCGCAACTGGGTTGCGCCGTTCGCTGAAAGAGCGTTGATCTTTCTCTTCACTCTAGTGAAATTGTTTGTCAAATCCATCTCTTTTGACGTCTCAGAGGCAAACGAGATCAGGCCCACCCGGTCCCGGTCAGGGTCCATCTGGCCGATGAAGGTAGACGCCGCGTTTTTCGCTGCCGCTATTCTCCCCCCCGAATTATCCTGGGAACCATCAATAGCCCAATTCATACTCCCAGACTTATCTATCACCAGCACCACATCGATCGGGTCCGGCTGCATTGCATACCCATCCCCCGTCAGCTGGATGGTGACGTCGACCGTATTGTTCACCGCAACCGTCTGGTTGGAGACATTCGTCTTCACGGAGAGGTAGGGGTAGTTCACCCAGGTCAGGAGAATATCCTGGCTGACATCCCCCCACGTCGCCCAGACGGTCGCCGTGCCCTTTGCGGCGGCCTGCTCTCCCGCCTTCGGCCGGGCAAACGACCCGGGGCTGAACCGGACGATGGCGTACCCGTCCTCACCGGTCGTGGCGGTTGCCACGTTCTGCCCCTCCTCCTCAAGATAGGGAGCCCCGGTCGGGGTAGATCCACCGAGATCGATCGAATCGGTATCGATGGTGAACGTCACCGTCTCCCCCGCGACCGGGTTCCCCTTGACATCGATCACCTTGGCCCGGAGTTCCGAGACGGTGCCATCCTTGACATCCCGGCTCGGCATCGACTGCGGGCTTGCCGAGAGAAGCATGTTCACCGGGTCGGTATGGATGAACTCGACGACCTTTGATGCGGTCACGCTCGCGTTGTCCACGGCCGTCGCGGTTATGGTGATCCTGCCGGTGCTGTCCTTCGGGCCGTAGGTGAGGCAGGCGACGCCGGTGCCGTTCGTTGTCAGGACTGCGCCTTCACCCGCGATCGACGTGACGACCTGGAGGTCGCGGCCTGCCGCCGGGTTGCCCCAGGCGTCAAAGAGCCTGTAGGTCAGGGTGAAGGTTTTCTCCCCGGTCGCGGGCTGGTAAGGGAATGGATCGGCATCCGGGCTGACCGAGATATCGATTCCGGCGGGAAGCCCGGTGGGCAGTCCGCGGACGGAGGCATAGCGATCGAAGCCTCCCGGGAGGACGGTCATCCGGACGATGTTCTCACCGGCGGTGCGGCCGGTCACAAGGTCCGCCCGGACAAAACCCGTGGCGTTGATTGTCCGTTCAAGTTCACGCACCGGCACCCCCCCATCGCCGATGAAGACGGCATCGTCACCGACCGAACCGACACTGAAGCGCACGGTCTCGGCGACCCTCCGATCGTCCACCGGATTGCCGTGCCGGTCGGCAAGCCCTACGGTGATCGTGGTGCCGTCGCCCGCGGTCACTTCGCCGTCATAGTGGAGGTATGCGATGCGGGAGGGCAGGTCATGGTCGATCTTCTGTTCAAACCGCGCCTCCACCGCCCCGGCACGAGCGGTTATCACGGCGACGCCGCTCGTCCGGTTGGTGGTGAACGTGGCGACGGCGGTCCTGGACGCACCGGTGGAGACGGTCGCCGGTGCCAGGCGACCGAAGGCCGGGTCGACATCGAGCGCCACGGTGCGGTTGGCGAGCGGCGCCCCGCCCCCATCAAGCACCTGCACGGCTATTTCAGCCGAGTCGGTCCCGTTTGCCACCAGCCAGTCGGCACCGCCCGAGAGGATGATCCACCCGGGGCCGGCCGCACTCACTGCAGGAACGATCAGGCCGAGCAGGATCATGAGGATGATTAATTTTTGAAAATTCATGCTGAGATCAGAGTGCCCTGATCCCGCACCATATATATAATTATTTTCATTTGATCCTGATTTGGCAGGGGCACGTTAAACCCACGAATGTCGCCCGGATGGGCAACACATAGGATTATTGAAGATAATTTCAACCAATATTACAGCACAGCCATCACACTCTGCCACACAACAATCATATAGACATTCTTTGCCTTATTTTTGATGCATACAGAACTGTTAAAAAAAGCAAAAATAATCTCTGTTGCCAGATTAATGGAGAATTTACGGATTTAATTAAAAATAACTTCACCGGGCAGCGTGAGGTGCTCCGTCGGGTATAAATATCGGCTTGTGCGGATAAAGGGGAGGGCGCCCGGGCCGAGGTCGGCCTCCTGGCCTGCAGCCGGGAGGCCGCAGGAGAGACGGTCCGGGGGTACCCCTGCCGCAGGGCGATCACTGGAGCCGGATATAATTCTCCTGCTGGTTCCCGACCAGAATATGCCTGCAGATCTCCCAGGCATCCGGCGCATCCGATGCGGTGGCGTAGACCCTGACCACGTATTCACCCGGGGAGAGGGCCCGGACGTCGAAGCAGGCCTCCATCGGGCTTACCCCCGGGGGAGATGTTCGGGTGCCAAGCGAGACCCAGGTGTATCCGCCATCGCCCGAGCAGGAGATCGCCTGCACAGCCTCCGCCGTCCCGGTGTAGTTCAGGTCCCAGGCGAGGGTAAGGAACTCGGTGGCCGGGGACGTGCAGTCGAGGTTGGTGACGCTGAGCGACCGGGCGTCCATGGTGGTGTTCTCTTCACCAAACACCGTGATGTAGACCCGGGGCAACGGCACCCGATCGTGGTCGTTGAAGGTGATAGTCGCACCATCCCCAAAGAGGCCGATCGTGCCCTCGGCGAGGACCCGGAGCCGGAAGGTCGCTTCCCAGGTCTGGTTGAGACGGATGGTGCCAATATCGAAGTGAAGTTGTTTGTCCCGTTTCCAGTCGTTGATCTGGTTAATGGTATCATCATAGAGGACGTTGGTTCTGGTCTTGTTAAGAATATGGGTGGAAACCCCGGGCTCGGGGACGTAGTCGAAGATCAGCTCACCGGGGACGGGAGCGCTGTTCACCTCCACACTCTCGAAGGCGATGTCCATGGCAGTGTCGACACCGGCTTCGGTCATGAGCCTTTTAGCGATCGCTTCAAACGCCTGCTCGAGCATAACATGGTTGCTGGCAAAGAAGTACTCGCCACCGGACTCATCCGCCAGGAGGCGGGGAACATCCTCCTGCGCCTGGGACCCACTTCCCGTATAGTAGATCGGGAAGATCTGGATACCCTTACTCGCCGCATACTTTGCCAGATTCTGCTGCCCCCCGAGGTCATCGAACGGAATGTAATTCGTCGAATCCGGTCCGCAACTCTCCGGGTCAGTAACCACAGATCCTCCGGCATCCGGCCCGAAGGGGCTACCATAATAACTGTACCGGCTCTGCATCAGGACGACGATCGCTCGCACGGAGTCCTCGCTAGTTGGGGGGGTTCCCTCCAGCGTTTTTATCGCCTTGTACAACCCGTAGCGGAGCGGAGCGCTCGGATTACCCTCTTTACTGTTCTTCATCGGCACTACATTCCATAGGGAGTCGTGGATGGCAGGGGAGTTCCCCGGGGCCAGATCGTTCCGGAGATCGGCATAATCGTTGTACCAGATCTTGCCGTTCCCAGGATAGTGTTCCCGAACATAATCAGCATCATCACTTGGATTCCCATCATCCCCCGCACCCTTGACCCAGGTATACTCCTTGGATTCGCTCCTCAGTTTCAGGATATCGACTTTGTTGCCTGCATATGGCGGGCATGTGGGTTTGTCGCCGTACAGCATGAGGCCAACACGGTTATTCTGCCAGCGGCCGATATCGGTATCTATATACCAGGTGAAGTTTTCGGCTGCGGCACGGGCATAGATCATCCGGTCATGCATACCACCCTCATCATTCAGGAGCATCCCCTCTCCCCGATCAAGGAGGATGACCACGTCGACGGGCGCATACCGGGGGATTGCCCAGCCGTCGCCCTTTAGCCTGATGGTGACATCGATTGTGTCGTTCACCGTAACCGTCTCCGGAGTGACATTCGTTGTGACGGCGAGGTAGGGGTAGTTCACCCACGTGAGGGCGACAGAGCGCCTGATTTCCTTCCATGCCGCGACGACCTTGCAGGTGCCGGTCGCGGTCGGACTGTAACCAGGGGCACGGTACTCGGTGGTGAACGCGCCGGGGGTGAACTCTACGGCCGCGATGCCGTGTGTATCGGTGGTGGCAGTCTCCCCGGAGAGCAACGGAGCCGCGGTTTGGTTAAAGCAGTTGTCCACGGCGACATCTTGTATCGAGAACCCGACCACCTCTCCTTCGACCGGGTTGCCGTACTGGTCGACAACCTTCGCCCGTATGACTATCGGGGCAGAGCCGAGCACGTCTCGGCTCGGCATCGCCTCGGGGCAGGTGGAGAGGAGGAGGTTCGTCGGTTCGCTGCTGACAAATGCAAGCGGCTGTGAGCGAGTAGCGGAGGTGTTGTCAACGGCAGTCGCCGTGATGGTGACACCGCCGGTCGTCTCCCGCGGACCGTAACTGACCTGTGCCTGACCATAGGTGTTCGTCGTCACCCGCGTCTCCCCGTCATCGCTCATGTTTGTGGTGATCGCGAGCACCCGTCCGCAGGACGGATTCCCGTACTCGTCGAGGAGCGTGTAGGTGATGAGGAACCGGCTTGACCCGTCGGCAATGACACCAGGGGGGTTTCCCCTGGGCTGGACGTCGACCTCGATCGCACAGGGCTCCCCGCTTGCCACGCTGCGTATCGTCAGATAACGGTCGGGCAGCGGCTCGGGCAGGCTGACCAGGACGATGTTTTCGCCCGGGAGCGTGTCGACCCTGAGTGTTATGGTGGCGTTCCCGGCCGCGTCCACCCTGACCGCCTCCAGGGCACCATTGAATGCCGCGGCGCCCGAGGGGGAGCCCACGATGAAGCCCACTGTCTCAGCCTCCCGCCGACTGTCCACCGGGTTGCCAAACCGGTCGACCATCCGGACGGCGATCTCTGTCATCCCCCCGGCGGTCACCTCCGGCTCGTACCAGATGTTTTCGATCCGGGAGGGGGCCGCGTGGTCGATCTGCTGCAGAAACGTCTCCTCCCGCACCAGCACAGCCTCCCCATCATCGTATGAGACGGTCACCGTGATCGGGGCGGCCCCGGCGGTGGTCCGGGGAGTGAAGACTGCAGTTGCCATGCCGGTGGCGTCGGTCGTGATGACGGCGGGCGTGATGCTCCCGAAGGTGTCGTCCACCGCGAACTCAACCGTGGCCCCCCCAAACCGGGTGCTCCCAGAGGTGCTGTTCGTGACCTGGGCCGTGATGGTCGCGGCGTCGCCGCTCCCCGCCGTCAGCCATTCACGGTTTGTGCTGATCGTAACCGTATCGGGTACCAGGGCGCCGGCCGGGACCGCAAGGAGGAGCAGCCCGGCGATGACTATGTACGCGCACATCCATCTCCGCATATGTCTTCGCAGGGGGACATTTGCATGAAACTGTATATAAATATAGCTTATTAATTAGAACATATTTACAGCATTAAAACGAATTCTGAAAGTTATAATTCCCTATTTTGAAATAATATTTGATTATCAGGCTTTTTTATGAACGGGCATCACTGCGGCCCGGGGCACGCGGCGGGGTTCGTTTCCCCCACGAGAAAGAACCGTTCCCCGGTTCACAGGACGCCAGTTGCAGAAACAGTTAACGCGAGGAGAGGCGCCCGGCCCGGGCCACGGGGAGGACGGCCGGAACGACATTCCACTAAAGATAAGCGGCAGGAGTCCGAACGATCCGGCAAAAGTGCCCTGCGGGTAACAGTTGACTCATCCGCCGGGGGAGCGACCGGCCGCCGGGTTCCCGGGGGGCAGGGCGGTATGCCGGGCTGATCCGCCCGGCAACAAAAAGGGAGGGGAGTTCACCCGATCTTGATATGGGAACGCGATGGGTCCTTAATGTGGGCCCACAGACTGGTCGTATTGTCGTCTTCGGCGCCGCGGGCCGAGGCGGCCACTGTTATCCAGTATTGTCCCGGCGCGAGATCCCTGACGTCCATCATGGTCGAGTCCGTTATCATAGTATCCTCACCTGCAAATGTTCCGGCGGGCAGGGTCTTTACGAAGAAGGTGGACGGCGACTGTCCGTCTTCATACCGCGAGTAGGCAAGGGATACGTCGACTTCCTGGGCGCCGTTGTAGTTGATAACCCATGTCAACGGGACGACGTCAACGAATGGTCCGGGACCCGGTTCCGGGGTAAATTCAACAACGATGGGCGATATGATCCCGGTGTTGTCGATATCGACACCCGTGATGTATGTGTCAGGGAGGATCAGTCCCTCTCCACCGCCGTCGAACGCGATGACCGAGTTGCTGAGGGATTCGTTGAAGATGTTGATGTTGCCGGTCTTGTTTACCTTGAGGCGGAAGGTCGCCTCCCAGGTCTGACCGAGACGCACGGTGCCGATGTCGAAGTGGAGTTGTTTGTCCTGCTTCCAGCCGTCGCCGTCGGTCTGGTCGATGGTACCATTATAGAGGACGGTGCCGGCTCCGGTCTGGTTATGGATATGGGTGGAGACCCCGTCCTTGTAGACGTAGTCGAAGACCAGGTCGCCGGGGACCGGGTTGGTGTTCACCTCGACGTTCTCGAAGTTGAGGTTCATCGTGGTGTTGACACCGGCCTCTGCCTTGAGCTCGCCGGCGATCTCGGTGTAGATCCTGGCAAGGTCGCCGCCGGTGTCGGCATGGTAGTGTTTCCCGCCGGTCGCCTCTGCAAGGATGTCCATCGTCTCCCATGTGGTATTGCCCTCCTCGATCTCGTCAGTGAACGATATCATGTACAGCCGGACGTTGTTCTTCTTCGCGTAGACGGACATGTTCTGGCTGGTGTGCAGACAGGCGCCGTTAACCCAGACTTCCCCTATCCCAAGCAGAGACTCCCTAAGATCCCAGAAGTACTTATAGTCCATCTGGGCCCTCTTCCACAGCATACTGTCTTCTGGAAGAACTTCAGCCCAAGGAGGAATCGCACTAAGATAAAACCCCGTACCCCGGGCAAGCGGATCGCCGTAGCAATTGTACTCACCGTCGGACATCAGGATCACGGCACGCACGGCATTGGGGTTCGCATCCCCCGCGGTCCGATTCATCTCCCAGATAGAGTCGCGCAACGCTTTCCGCGTGGCGGTAAATATCCCTGATTCAAGGTCCTCAATAAGATCGTCCACAGTGCTGCTCACGTCCAAAAAATTGCCCGTCAGGGGCAGATTACGGGTGGTGTAGCCGCTATACGAAACCAGGCCGATCCTATCCTGCTCGGGGTTCATCTCCGCTACGAAGGTCTTTGCCGCATTCTTTGCCGCAGCCATCCTCGTCGTATTCGTGCCTTCATCCTTCTGATTCATACTCCATGACCGGTCAATCGCCAGCACCACATCAACCGGGTTCGACTGAAGCATACTCCCGTCGCCCTTCAGCCGGATCGTGACATTGACCCCCTCGCCTTTCGCAACCGTCCGGTTGGAGACCTCCGTCTCCACCGAGAGGTACGGATAGTTCTTCCAGGTCAAGACGACATCTCGGGTGACGCTGATGCCCCGGGTGACATTTCCCCACGTCGCCCGGACGGTCGCATTGCCGGTCGCAGCGGCGTCCCAGCCCGGCGCCTTCCGATCGGTGAACGCGCCCGGGCGGAACTTGACGATAGCAGACCCATCGGAATTGGTGATGGCGAACCCCGTCTCCAGTACCTGATCCACAGTCTGGTTATAGGGTGCGGAGCGGTTCGAGACAATTTCAAACGTCACCGTCTCGCCCGCGACCGGGTTCCCCCTGATATCGATCACCTTTGCCCGGAGTTCTGAGACAGAGTTCGCGTTCGCATCCCGGCTCGGCATCGACCGGGGGCTTGCGGAGATTACCATATCTACCGGTTCGGTGCTGGCGAACTCCACCTCGGTCGAGTCACTCACGCTCGCATTCGCGGCGGCCGTTGCAGTGATGGTCACGACGCCGGCGGACGCCTCAGGCCCGTAGGTGACCCACACCTCCCCACCGGAACTCGAGTTGATGAGCTTCGACTGCCCCTGTAACCCTGAAGAGTTCACCCAGAGGCCCTGGCCCCCTGCAGGGTTTCCGTACGCGTCGGTCAGCACATACATCAATGTTACCGTATCCTCCCCATTGGCCGAGGCCGTGGCATCTTCCGGGAAGACCGACCGTGTTATACCCGCCGGCACGCCGTCCGCCGCACCACGAATGGTGATATACTCACCCCTGATGGGCGCCGGCGGCTGGATATAGACGATATTCTCCCCCGTCACCGTGTCGACACGGAGTGTTGCAGTGGCGTTCCCGTTCTCATCCACCGGCACCGTGATCTCATCCCTACCGTTGGCGAACACCGCCCCTCCCCCGGGCGAGCCCACCACGAAGGTCAGGTTCTCAGTCTCAGAGGGGACATTCAGGGCGTCTTCCCGCTTGCTGTCCACCACGTTCCCGTACCGGTCCACCATCCGGACGATGATCTTCGCCTCCCCCCCGGCGGTCACCTTCGGGGAGTACCATGTGTTGTTGATCTGATACGGCGTCGCATGGTCAATGTGCAGGTCGGTGTAGTTTATCACGGACGCATCCAGCGCCATCCTCGCCGTGACGTTCACATCCCCGCTCCGTATCCCGTACCTGAAGACCGCCGTCGCTCTTCCATCATCAGAACCGGTCTCCGCATGCGCGGGGGATATGCTCCCGAGGGTGTTATTCACTACAAAATCAACGCCAACACTCTCGAACGAGGTGCTGCCGGAGGTGCTGCTAGTTTCGTCGGAGGTGCTGCTATTGACCCACGCCGTGACGGTCGCCGTATCCCCGCCCCCCGCCGTCACCCACACGGGAACCGTGCCGACCACGATATCATCTGGTATCAGCGCCCCGGCCGGGACCGCAAAAAAGAGCAGCCCCATCGCCATGAACGCATACGTCCATACTTTCATACTCCACCGTACCTGCACCTGATACACCCGAACATATAAAGGTTGTCAATGAAATCCGCAATCCGGAGGGCTCCGTTTTGCCACAGAGCAATAATATCCACGCGGATTGAAAAAAATTCGGCAGGAGAGACCGTCTGCCAAATAAAAAGTATTAATAGGCTCTGATCCTGAAAAAATCCGTTCCGCCGGGAGAAAAATCTGTCGTCGAACTTCCGGGAAACCCTGCTCCCGGAGGGGCCAGCCCCCGGGAAAAAGAGTGGGCCAGGTACCCCTACAGCCGGCCCCGCCCGAGAGACCGGCCCCGACCTGTCCCGGCATTCCGGCGCCGCACCACAACGACCGCCGCAAGGATGACCACAGCAACAACCCCGACGCCGGCCACAAGCACCCAGACATTGAAGGTCTGCTCCATGGCGAGCGGGACCGTGAACTCGGTCGTGCCGAGCGGGATCTCGGCATCGACCGAGATGTTCTCGTAGCCGTCGCGGGTGGCGGTGACGGCATACACCTTGTTCGTAACGAGCGCCGTATTGAAGCATCCCAGGCCGTCGGTCACCCCGACGACCTGGCCGTCGATGACGACGATCGCATCGGCAACCGCCTTCCGGTCGGGGCCCTCTGCGCGGATTGTCACGCTCGCCCGGTCATACTTCAGCTCGGCGACAATATCCTCACCCTTGCCGGAGATCTGGCGCGTCTCGGTCCAGTCCCCGTACCCAGGCGCCCGCACCACGATCTCGTAGGTGCCCGCGTGGAGGTCGGAGATCGTGAACCGGCCGTACGCATTGGTCTTGCCCTTGAGCGTCCCGTTGAGGAAGACCTCCGCCCCCGCAATCGGCTTCATCGCCTCGTCGAACGCCGTTATCGAGACAGGGTATGCCGACTTCGAGAGGTGCACCAGGATGAGCACATTGTCCGCATCAAGGTAGCGCTCTTCCTGGTAAGGCTGGTAGTCCGGCGCCGTGACCTTGAGAGAATACCTCTTCTCCCGCTGCAGGTGGAGCGTCAGCCTGCCATCGGCATCGGTCACCCCGGCGCGCGCGCTGTCGACAACGACCTCCGCGCCTCCAAGGGGAGTAGAGGTCTCGCTGTCCCGGACCTGGATTGCCAGGAGGTCGCTCGAAAAGAGCCAGTACTGGACGACCCTGCCGCTGCTCTCCATCTGCACGGTCTTTGAGAGGTCGGAGTAACCCGACGCGCGGATCTCGACATTGTAGAGCGTATCCCCCCTCACCGAGAACGCCGCGCTCCCGGCGCTGCCAGTAGTCCCCGAACTCGAGACCCCATCGCCCTTGATCTCCACCCGGGCACCAACAACCGGCCGCAGGGTTCCCGCATCGTAGAGCTCGAATGTGAGGGTTTCATCCTTGCAGGCCATATCGACCTGGATGCGAGTTCTATCAGCATCGACGTACTCCGTCCAGTCCCGGTACCCTTTCCGAACGACTTTCAGGCGCAGATCCTTCTTCCCTGAATGGACATAGGAGTAGGTGCCGTCCGATGCAGTACTGCCCACGTACTCACCGTCGATGTATACGGATGCGTCGGCAAGCGAGTTGCCGTTCTTCTCATCGGCCACGTTGATCCCCAGGGTGACGGCCTGCGCCGTGCAGCAGAGGAGGAGACAGGAGGTGAGGAGGGCTATGATGAGACGATGTTTCAACATGCTGGAGTGTACTGCGGCCAAAAATTTGAGTGCATCGGTTTACACCCAGCGTTCGGGTGGGATACGCTCAAGGACCATCCCCTCCACGACCACCGGCATAAGCACCCTGCCGACCTCGATTGCGCGTTCGAGCCGCCATTCCCGCTCGGCGTAGATGGTGAAGATGGGATCGCCCTTCCTGACCCGGGTCCCTTTCTTTGCGTGGATGTCAAGCCCCGCGCCGTGGTCGTAGGGTGAACCCGCGAGCCGGGCGAGCGTCACGAGCGCGCTGTTGTTCAGCTCGATGACGTAGCCGTCCTGCGGCGCTCTTACGACGAACTGGTAGTCTCCGGGAACGATATCCTCGGCCTTCACCGTCGGGTCGCCACCCTGGATCTCGATGATCTGCCGCATCTTCTCGAGGGCCTTACCGTTCCGAAGGAGGTTCCCCGCCACCTCAGCCCCCTGACCGTAGGCTGCCTTTCCGGCCATCTCGAGCGCAATCCCGGCGATCGAGAGGCTCTTCAGGATTAAGGAGTTCGGTTCGGTCGCCCCTTCGAGGACGGCGAGTGCCTCACGCACCTCAAGGTTCGGGCCGATCGTGTGGCCGACGAGCGACTCCCCGTAGCTCAGCGCGCACTCGACCCGCATGCCGAGCCGCTCACCGAGTTCGATGAACTCCCGGGCGAGTTTTCGCCCTTCCTGTGCCGTCGCGATCTTGGTGTTCCGGCCGACCGGGATATCGATGACCACGATGTCGGCGCCGACGGCGAACTTCTTGGCCATGACGCTCGCGATCATCTGGCCCCGGGCGTCGATCCGGAGCGGGTACTCGTAGGTGATGATCTTATCGTCAGCCGGGGCGATGTTCGTGGCCCCGCCCCAGACAATGACGCCGCCGACCTTCTCGGTCATCTGCTGGACTTCGAGCGCCGAGAACGAGACGGGGGCGAGGACCTCCATGAGGTCTGCGGTCCCGCCGGCGCCGGTGATGGCGCGGGAACTGGTCTTTGGGATCGGGAGGCCGCTCGCGGCGATGATCGGCGCGATCAGGAGGGTGATCTTGTTTCCGGGCACACCCCCAATGGAGTGCTTGTCGACGACAGGGTGCCGGGTGAAGTGGAGGCGCTCCCCAGTATCGACCATGGCCCGTGTCAGGTACTCCACCTCGTCCATATCAAGGCCGTTGATGTAGGATGCGGTGACGTAGGCGGTGATCTCGCCCGGCGAGAGGGTGTCGCTGACGATATCCCTGACGATATCCAGAGTCTCGTCTTTGGCCAGCCTTCCTCCGTCCATCTTCTTCTTGATGTGCGAGAGGGATGCCGGCCGCTCGGCGCCCCGGACCTCGACGGATGTTCCCTCGTCGACGGCGAGCGCGGCGTTCAGCGGCCGGTAGACCCCGATGGCGCCCGGCTCGATGAGCGAGCCGGTGGTATCGACATGGGCCTGGGCGCTCTTTCCCGTCGCTTCGTCGGCGATCTGAACGCGGTCGCCGTCGCGGATCCGCATGGTCCGTGCGTCGGTGCTGTGGAGGAGGACCCCCCGGTTTGCTATGTCGAGCAGTTTTACGGTCAGTTTCATACGCGTAACCCCATCCTGGTTGAAATTGAGGCTTTGTACTACTTAAGGGCGGCTGATCGGGGGTGGAGGGGACCGGGAGAGCCCGGCCGTTCGATTGCAGCGTGGGCACAGCTGGTCCTGCGCCCGGGGGCCAGAACCATTACGCGGCGTCCGGTGCGGCGGTCAGGGCGCCTCCGGGCGGTAGCCATGGAAGAAGGGAGAGAGGTGGTTCTATTTTCATACGCGCTCATAAACCCGCAGGAACTCTTCCCGCGGAATTCCCGCCTGTGTGCAGATGCTCCGCAGGGTCGAACCTTTAAGTTTAGGGTGATTCGGCATCGTGAGCGGCGTCGTTGTGCCGTCCGGACCGTTGCGAACAAGCGAAATGTGGTTACCCGTCCTTATGACTACAAACCCGAACGCCTCCAGCGTCTTCAGCACCTTCCGCTGGGGCGCATCGTGCGGAAACTTCATCTAAACAGCGACTTCGGCAACGAAGGTCTCCATGATGTCGTTGTTCTCGAACGCACCATTTCCAAAGGTTTCTATATGGAACTGTATGGCAGATTTCACTTCGGCAAGGGCTTCTTCGTAGGTATCCCCCTCGGCAATGACGATACCCTTCAGCCCCAGGGGGTAAGCGACATAGCCATCAGGGTGCTTCTCGACGATGATCTTCAGGACTTTCATGAATTCACCTCACCCATATTCGATCGGGGTGGGACGATCAGTGTGGTATTCGACCTGATTGGCAATATACTTTAGCCCGGTCATCCGTTGGCGAAACTCCATTCTTCTCCGGGTCATGGTGCAGGTATCAAATGTGGTCACGGGTAATAACTTATGGGACGCAGTGGAAGGTCGAAGGATTCTTCACCAGTATCAAACAGATTTTTGGAAAGAGGAGGACAGGTGATGTCCCGGAGAGTCTGCTGAGCATTGTCGTTGTGCAGGAGCCCGAAGTTCTCGTTCGGTTTGGATTGGACATAGTCGCTGTACTCCTTGAAAGGAAAGTCCTTCTTCCGGGTAAATAGGAGGTAGGATCCAATGAGCACTTCAACCATTGTGGTGAGAACCGGCCGGATCCCCTGAAGGATCCTTCTGTTTTCTTTGTGCGTTGCATAGTGCTGCCGGACGTTGTACAATCCTACGTTGTACAAGCTCTTGGCATGGTACGCGAGCGCATCAATGATCCGATACGTCTTCTTTGGAAGGGGCAGGTAGTTGCTGACGACTCGTAGTGCCATTACCTCCGTTCTCTAACTCTCATCAGCCATTAGGAATAGCCGCGTGGGGTGAAAGTGTACGGACCAGGGGGTGCAATTCAGAGCCCCACGGCTCAAGCCGGGGGCTTTCTTGCACCCCGAAAACCCCGGATCTGTAAGCGATACGTAGGCGAATAACCCCTCGATCTGCCGGAACCTTCACACCGTCCGGAGCGCCGCCCGCCGTTTCCCTCCGCTTCAGTGGGGCACTGGCATGCCCTCAACTTTTATTGATGGGTAAGAGCAATTGTGAATTAGGACGTAGATATGAAAGTCTATTCGGACGTTTGCTGTCTGTGTCGGCCGTTTGACGACCAAAGATCTCATCGTATCAGGATGGAGGCAGAGGCCGTGATCGCAGTCCTCAATGGATGCATAGGAGGTTGGAAACTGGTTGCGAGTGAAGCGATCAAATACGAAATTGCTAAAATTCCGGGTGAAGAGAGGAGGAGATCCGTCGAGAACCTTCTGCAATTTACACAGGAGCGGATTATGATCGATGAGACGATCGTGAACCGTGCCCGAACGTTCTATGAGATAGGCGTTGATGCATTTGATGCTCTGCACCTTGCATCTGCCGAGAGTGCCGGCGCTGTGTTTCTCACAACCGATGACGCCCTCATAAAAGTTATTATGAAGCACGTGGACAAGATCTCTATCGAAGTACACAATCCTGTAGAGTGGCTCATGGAGGTGACAGCCAATGGAAGTAAAGACGCTCAATGAGATCAGGATCCAGGGATTCGAAGTGCTGGTAAAGAATCTCGGACCTGCAGATGCGATAAGGTTCATCCAGAGTTATTCCCACGGGAGCGGGGATTATACGAAAGAGCGCAAAACCTGGCTCAAGGAGGATCTCGATACGGTTGTTGCAGGGATCCTGGAGCGCCGGAAGAAGGAAGATCGTACCTGAGGTTGTGCCCGCTCCGGGTGCCAGGGACTGCGGGTCCTGCGTCAGGCGGCGCTCTGCTGTTCTCCACCAGCCCCGCCGCCCGATAGTGAAGCGCAGATGGGGAAAAGCATATGCCCTGCGTGGATATACGCTGATTGTAACCAGAACAAAGGCTCAAGCGACCAGAATGGCAGGTGTGTCGAGTGCGGCGAACGGTATACTTTGAGGAAAAATACGGGGTTACTGAGGTCGTGTCCGTTTTTCCATCGCTGAAACCTCAGGAAATCTTAACGGGGGGGGTGCGATCACCATAAAGTACACCTAAGTTAACAATTATGATAAGATCGGTGTACCAAATGAAGAAGGCGAGAGATGGCAAATGGCAATTGAGATCCTGAAGTCCATCGCCCGCAATGGACAGGTATTCACATCATCGAGTCATCGAAAAGATTGAGGGCTATACCCAGGGAGGGGAGGAAGCGTTCATCTCTTCGGGCAAGGAGACCCCCTGCGCAAGCGGGGGGAGGAATTGCCCCCTCCATACTGTTTTTGTGTCCTCGAGTCGATACACTGTGTACTAGCGCACTGACGCTGACTCCTGAAGAGGAGGTTTCAACCACACTACTACTTGCGTATGATGTGCGCTGCCGGGTGGGGAGCAAGTCACTGGCGTCAGGTTAAGGTCAG
>DANY01000049.1 GCA_002501655.1 Methanoculleus sp. UBA303 | reverse complement strand
CCGGAATTCATCCTGCCAAACGATATGACGCCCCCATGGTGGTTGAGAAACCCGCAGATCGACTTGAGCGCCGGTTCGATGAGGGAGAGGGATTTTTTGAACTCTACCGTGTCGGATTCATGGATGACCATGCGATCGCCGCCCCACTATAATCATTCTTTTCGGTAACGTCAACTACCCCGCCATTTCGGACGGAAACTTCCCGGGCATCATCCCCCTCCTCAGCGGGAGCGAGTCCGGAGGTTCGAGCGGCGCGTTGTGCGCCTGCAGTTGCGAACTGTTTGATATTGATCGCGATGTTGATGTCCCGGTCGTGGACGGTGCCACGGTCCGGGCAGGTTCGCTCTCCAGGGAGACAAACCGGGAGTGCCCGATCAGTTTGGCGATCAAAATTTTCTGATCTCCAGTCGGGTGCAGTATCCCGCAGCATACGATAGAGTCATGTGAGACCCCCTCTGATATGAAGGTAGGCCGTGCGGGGTTAACATGAACCCGAAGAGGCGGCGCTGCTCTCATCCCCGGCGTGCGCCGGGGGTCTTCCCGCTCGATGCCCGTCCGTGAGCCCGCGGAGAAAAAAAACTGTCAATTCTAACTCTAACAGGTAGCCCGGAGAGGTAGACCACGGGATCCGTTCATCAGGTACTCGAATGCTCATCCTCCGGGCCCGTACCAGAACCGGGGCGGACCGGAATCCCGGTTCGATTCAGAAAGCGCTAAACCAGTCCCCGCCATAGATTCTTCATGCGCTACATCGTCACCGGCGGGGCCGGGTTGGCTCAGAACGCTTGCAAGAGACCTTAGCACAGAGTCACGACGTCGTCATCATCGAGAACCTCGCCACCGGGCGGCGGGTGAGGATCGAGCACCTCCTCGCCGGGTGACGTTCATCGAGGGGAGCATCACCGACCTCGACCTCCTGATGCAGACCTTCCCCGGCGCGGACGGCATCTCCCACCAGGCGGCCATCCCCTCCGTGCCCCGGTTGGCCTCGAACGAGGCGAACGTGACCGGCACCGTGAGCGTGCTCGTCGCGGCGAAGGACTGCGGGGTGCCCGCCGTCGTTGCCGCCTCCTCATCCTCGGTCTACGGCGACACCCCCAGTTCGAGGTCATGATCGGCCCTACTCGACGCTGATCGTGCAGTGGTAGTTCCAGGTCCGCCGGACGGTGATCTCCCGATCCGTCCGCCCCCAAAGGAATGATATCGACGAACCCGGCCTTTACAAGAACTTTAAGGCCCTCGTGGCAGGAGATCTTCCCGACCGGAAGGTTGTCCTACAGCGCCTTAGAGCTCACCGCCACGTTTATCGGTTCTCCCCCCTATCTCTTACCCATCAGGTGAAACCGGCTATGTCCGATGTTACCATCAGGGTCCCTCAAGATATCGTCCAGGCGCTTCGGCTCCCTCCCGATGCCGTTGCCGTCGAACTGCAGCGAGAGCTTGCAGTGGCGCTCTACCAGCGGGGCATCCTCTCTTCCGGGAAGGCGGCGGCTCTTGCAGAGATGAACCGGTGGGAATGGGAGGAACTCCTTGGGGCACGGAAGATTCCTCGGCATTACTCCGATGAGGACCTCGACCGGGACATTGCCTATGCCGCTCGCGGAGAGTATACTCCTCGCCATTGATTCATCTCTCCATGGTTGGGCGTATCAGCCTGCTCCGCCGCTTTTCATCAATCTGCATACCTCCTGCGGTCTGGCAGGAGGTCGTAGAACAGGGCGGCAGCCGCCCGGGGGCAGCCGAGATCCGGGATGCCCGTGAGTCGGGGTGGCTGCGTGTGGTCGAGCCCTCCGATAAGACTCTGGTGCGCCTGCTCAAGCAGGAACTCCACGCGGGCGAAGCAGAGAGCATCGCCCTTGCTCTTGAGGTCCGGCCCGATGTGCTTCTCCTTGATGAGACCGAGGCCCGCCGCGTAGCGGGGCTCTACGGCCTTCCGGTCACCGGCATTATCGGACTGCTGATCCAGGCGAAGCGTGATGGGCTGGTCTCTTCGCTTGCGGAGGAGATGGACCGGCTGCGGGAGCAGGGCGGCTTCTGGATCCAAGATGCACTCTACCGGCGCGTCCTTGAAGCAGAAGGAGATGAATAAGCCGAATTTTTTCGTCACCGGGAGAATAGCTCGAGGTCGCACAGGGTTTGGAGCGGTGATGAGGGGGAAAGTCCCCCTCCTCACTCCAGCGCGGGGACCAGGTCTGCCCAGGCCTCGATCTTTTCTTTGATCGCGTCGTCCTCTCCGGACGAGATCCGGACGGTCTTCCGGGTGAAGGTGACGTAGTAGTCATCCCCCGAGGGGTCGTGGCACTTGAGCTGGGCGTAGTAGGTCTCGTGACCGCTGCCGCGGAGGGCCTCGCTCGCGCCCATCGCGGTCGCAAGGCCTGCGTTGCTGAGGACCTCCGCGGCGTTCGCCTCGAACGCGGCGATCGTTGGGGACTGCAGGGAGACGGTCCCGACCCGCGTTCCCTCGTCATCGAGGAAGTTCACTCATCAAGGTGTAGTGCTCGCGGTTCCGGACGACCGGGGCGATGGTCTGGCCGGCTTTGGTCGTATCCCCGACGCACCCGAAGGGGTTGTCGGCGATGACGCTCTCGACGAGGCTGTTAAACGACGTTACGGTGGCGATAGGGGTCGCAAGATCCCGGACCGCCGTCCTGTTCACGGTAGTCTGCGTAAAGTCTGCCATGGTTGGTCACTCCTTTGCGGCACAACGCTCTCGGTTGTGCCAGATGGGAAGATGCGGAGCATCTTCCGCGGCCTGCCAGGCTTCCCGGGAATATGACAGACGAATATAGGGTCGGCGGGGGAGGGGATCAGTCTGACTTTATCGGGGAACGCTGGAATGAACCGCACGGGAAGAACGCCGCATACAGGTACGAGTCAGGAGGCAGCCTCCAGATGCGCTCCCGGCTAAGAAGGTTTTAGTGTGCAGGAGACAAGATTGACAGGGGAAGACGTGGATCATAGCAAAGAAGAGATCATCAGGCTGGTAGACCGGGATTCGGTCATCGTCTCGCATCATGCCCGGGTCAGGATGTTTGAGCGCAACATCTCCACCGACGACCTCCTTTCGGCGATCAGGGCCGGCGAGATTCTCGAATCATATTCCGATGACGAGCCCTGTCCCTCCCTGCTCATGCTTGGCTTTATAGGTGACCACATGTATCATGTAGTACTCGGGATCTGTGACGATCATCTTCGGGTCATCACCGCCTACATACCGGATGACGAGCATTGGATCGATACGCGAACAAGGAGGAAAAAGGAATGATTCCAGAGAGATGCACATTCTGTAAAGGGACCCTGCAGGAAGGAAAGACCGAGTTCATGGCGCGGGTCGGGGACGAGATCATCGTCATCAGGGACGTCCCGGCCTTCATCTGCAATCGTTGCGGTGAGGCATACTACAGCGCGGAAGTTTCCCGGAAGATCGATGCCGTGATGAAGGACGTCCACAGCGGCAGGCTCTGCTGCCGGCCTCTCGCGGCAGGCGAGGTTGAACTCACCGGGTGAGGCCGGCAGCTCCGCCGGGGAGGTACAGTAACTCCTGGACCGGCGGCAATACTCTGCCGCCGGTCGCGGCCGGACAAGCGTTTTTTCTACCGAGATTTCTGCATATAGTCCTTACGGTCAGCCATTTTCTCTTCCCCGTCCTACTCTCCTCCGGGAGGGTTACCTGGATGACCGACGCGAAGACCACCCGGGAGCCCGGTCTTACGAGACGAACCGGGACGTGAAGTGGATCTGTAGGGCGCTCGCGCGAATGGAGGCGCAGGACGAGGATTTTGAGAGCCGGATCCGGGCGCTGGAGGGGTGGCGGGCCGAGAAGGCCGGCGAGGAGCGGCGGCTCTCGACGGTCAGCGCCGGGGCCGGTGGGGTCGTCGGCGGGGTGGTGGCGGTGATCGTGCGGGTGCTGGGCGGGGGATAGATCGCTCTTTTTCGTTCTGCAGAGGTTCCATCAACCGAGGTCGAGCCCCGTCCCGGGTCGCTTCTGGCCGCCGGGGTTGACCGGTTTACACTTTTGCACCCGTTTGCACCTCATTTGCACCCTGATTTGCACCATAAAGAACCCCGTATTGCGCCCGATCCCCCGATCTGCCGGAGATACTCATGTATCACCGCGATGTTTGCACCAGTGCGGATTTCACAGGCACCCCCGCCCGAGTCACCTGCCCCTGCAGGGAGGCTCTCTGATCCTTGTGTAAATGGTGCAAATGAGCACTCTGATCAGTATATCTCTCTCTATGTACCTCCAATAGAGCAATCCTCTCCATTTCTGCCGGCATCTTCGTTTGCACTTTTCCTGAAATTCCGGTGCAAACCTGGTGCAAAGGTGCAACCATGATTGAGGGAGGGGTTCCGGTCCCCCCCAGCCCCATTCAGAAACCCCTAAACCGGCCGCCGGCATAATCTCTTCATGCGCTCCATCGTCACCGGCGGGGCCGGGTTGGCTCAGAACGCTTGCAAGAGACCTTAGCACAGAGTCACGACGTCGTCATCATCGAGAACCTCGCCACGGGGTGAGGATCGAGCACCTCCTCGCCGGGTGACGTTCATCGAGGGGAGCATCACGGACCCCGGCCTCTTGACGGAGACCTTTCCGGGCGCGGATGGGAGGTGCCGGACAGCTGCGTGGGCAGCATCCATTCGGTCTCTTCCCCGGGAACATTAAGGATTTTTGCTTAATTTATCAATCAAAAATGCAAACCCGTATAATAACCTACGCGAAAGAAAATTGACATCCGCTTCCGGAGATGAAGAATACATGCATATACCTATCGCCCAGCCGTCCCTCGGAAACGAGGAGAATAATGCTGTTCTCGCCGTCCTCGCCTCCGGCATGATCGCCCAGGGTCCGGTCACCGCCGCCTTTGAAGATGAGTTCGCCGCCTACTGCGGTGTTCCCCATGCCGTTGCCGTCTCGAACGGGACGACCGCCCTCCATGCGGCGCTGCTCGCGGCCGGGGTCGGGCCGGGGGACGAGGTGATCGTCCCGGCGTTCACGTTCTTTGCGACCGCGTCAAGCGTCTCGATGTGCGGTGCAGTGCCTGTCTTTGCCGACGTCGATCCGGCGACCGCCACAATCGACCCGGCCGATATCCTCGCAAAGGTTACCCCGAAGACAAAGGCTGTGATCGGCGTCCACCTCTACGGCCAGCCCTGCGATGCTGGGGTGGTCCGGGATATCTGCGACGAGAAGGGTCTCATCTTCATCGAGGACGCGGCCCAGGCCCACGGGGCGGAGTACCGCGGGAAGCGGGCCGGGGCGCTCGGCGACCTCGCCTGCTTCTCCTTCTACGCGACGAAGAACCTGGCAACCGGGGAGGGCGGGATGGTGACGACGGCATCGGACGCGTATGATGCGCGGTTGCGCCGGATCATCAACCACGGCCAGAGCGAAAAGTACCTTCACACTGAACTCGGCTACAACTACCGGATGACCGATATCAACGCCGCGATCGGCCGGGTGCAGCTTGCGAAGCTCGACGGCTTTAACCGCCGCCGGCAGGAGAACGCTGCTTACTATAGTACCCATATCACGGCGCCGGGGCTCGTGCTCCCGTCGGTCGCGCCCGGCCGGACCCACGTCTGGCACCAGTACTCCCTGCGGCTCACCGGCGCCTTCCCCCTCACCCGGGATGAGCTGATGGCCCACCTCCGCGAGCGCGGGGTCGGCTGCGCCGTCCACTACCCCGTAGCCCTCTCCCGGCAGCCCTACTACGCCGGGGCCGCCGCCTGCCCGGTCGCTGAGTCGCTCGCGGCCTCGGTCCTCTCGATCCCGGTCCACCCGAACGTCACCGACGAGGCCAGGGCCTACGTCTGCGAGACGATCAACGGGGTGATCTGAATGGACGCAGGCGTCATCGGCACCGGGACGATGGGCAGGAACCATGTCCGGGTCTACACCGAACTCAAGGAGGTCGGGACGACCTACGTCTACGACCTGAACACGAAGGCTGCCGAAGAGGTCGCCGCCGCCACCGGAGCGGAGGTCTGCCGTTCGATGGAGGAACTCCTCGCGAAGGCCGAGTGCGTCTCGGTCTGTGTGCCGACCCAGTACCATTTCGGCACCGCGGAGCGGGTCATCGCCGCCGGGGTGCACGCTCTCATCGAGAAGCCGATCTGTCTCACGTCGCGCGAGTGCGAGCAGTTGATTGGGCAGATCCCCGACGGGCTGACGGTCGGCGTCGGCCACATCGAGCGGTTCAACCCGGTCGTCACCGAGGCTGCGCGGGTTGTGCGGGACCCCCTCTACGTTGCTTTCCACCGGCACAACCCGGCCTCGGCACGGGTGAGCGGGAGTTCCGTCGTCGAGGACCTGATGATCCACGACATCGACATCGCGTTCAACGTCCTCTTCCCCGAGCGGGAATACACCCTGACGGCGAGCGGGACCGGGGACGTCGCCGCAGCGCTCGCGGCCTTCGGGCGGACGCCGGTCTACCTCTCCGCCTCGCGGAAGTCCTCGAAGAAGATCCGGTCGATCTACATCGAGGAGGGGGAGCGGACGATCGAGGGCGACTTCATGACCCAGGAGGTCTACGTCTACTGGAAGCCCGAGACCTACGGGCAGGAGAACGGCCTCTACCGCCAGGAGAACATCATCGAGAAACTCCTGGTGAACAAGGTCGAGCCGTTGAAGATCGAGCTCTCGACGTTCGTGCGGGCGGCACGCGACGGGAAACCCTTCCCGGTGACGCCGAAGCAGGGGCTCTCAAACGTCCGGGTCTGCGAGGCGATCTCCCGGAGCCTTGCGGCATGAAGGTCCTCTCGGTCGTCGGGGCCCGCCCTCAGTTCGTCAAGTGTGCTCCCGTCTCGCGGGAGGTGCGGAAGGTGCACGAGGAGGTCCTCGTCCACACCGGCCAGCACTATGACTACCTCCTCTCGGCGGTCTTCTTCCGGGATCTCGGGATCCCGGCACCCGACTACCACCTCGAGATCGGGTCGGGGAGCCACGGGGTCCAGACCGGGAGGATGCTCGCCGCGATCGAGGAGGTGATCGCGAAGGAGGAGCCTGATATGGTCCTCGTCTACGGGGACACGAACTCGACCCTCGCGGGAGCGCTCGCGGCGGCGAAGATGCATGTGCCGGTGGCGCACGTCGAGGCCGGGCTCCGGAGCTTTGATCGCCGGATGCCCGAGGAGGTGAACCGGGTCCTGACGGACCACTGCTCGGATATTCTCTTCTGCCCGACTGCGACCGCCGTTGCGAACCTCGCGGCCGAGGGGGTGACCGCGGGCGTCCACCTCACCGGGGACGTGATGGTTGACGCGCTCCGGGAGAACCTTCCTCTCGCAGAGGAGCGCTCCACGGCTCTCACCGACCTCGGCCTCTCGCCGAAGGCGTACTTTCTCGCCACGGTCCACCGGGCGGGGAACACCGACGACCCCGCAGCACTCCGGGCGATCATGGCGGCGTTTGCCCGCCTCGACGGACCGGTGATCTTCCCCGCCCATCCCCGGACGCAGAAGAAGCTCGCAGAGTACGGGATCGAGCCGGCGGCGAACGTCAGGATCGTCGAACCGCTCCCCTACTTTGATATGCTCGCCGCCCTCGCCGGCGCCCGGGCGGTCCTGACCGACTCCGGCGGCATCCAGAAGGAGGCCTACATCCTCGAGGTGCCCTGCGTGACCCTGCGGGAGAACACCGAGTGGGTCGAGACCCTGGAGGACGGCTGGAACGTCCTTACCGGTGCGGATACAAACCGGATCGTCGCGGAGGCTGATGCGGCCGGCGACGCGCGCCGGCGGCACTCCGCCCGGTTCGGCGACGGCCATGCGGCGGAGCGGATCGCCGCGATCATCGCAGAATATCAGCCCTGAAGACAAACAGATGCCGTAAAATAGATGTGCCGGGTATCGAGCACGTCTACGGCTTCCAGCGAAACTCCCCCTTGTCGGGGTAAAGATTCAACCGGGGAAGTCGCCGCTCAAGGGCGAGGGGCTTCCGGAACTGCTCAGGATGGTCGCCGGGTGCGATGCAGTGACCCTCGTCATCCGGACGCCTTTTCTCGATGAGCGAGGATCAGGAAGTCGGGCGCGACCTCACCCCCGGGACAACCGCACGCACGGCCCGGGGCAGTTGACGCGGGATGGAGAGTTATTCAGACCTGGATGCCTGCCCGGACGAGCGCCTCCTTGATGGAGACGAGCTCCTTTCTCATCTCTGCGAATTCGTCCTCAAGGTGCTTTTTGGTATCGCTCCGGAGCCCTGCAATTTCTTCTTTTGTTTCCCTGCCGAGTTGAAGCATCTCGTCCTGTTTATTCAGCATCTGGTCCTGCTTGTCCAGCATCGTGTGCTGTAACTGGAGGCCCTGATCTAATTTCATATCCATGCTGTGCAGTACATTCCCGGCGTAATCCATCCGCTCGAATATCTCATCCTGGATCTCTCCCCGGACGATCTCAAAGGTGGCATACTCTCCTGTAGCTTCTTCCCACCTGATGGTGAACGATTTGACTGCAATGGGTCTTTGTATGATGTTGATCTCGTTGATGAACTCCCGGAGAACCTCTTCGCTCCCCTCCGCAACGATCTCGACCTCCCCGGTATCGAGGTTCTTCACATACCCCGAGATATTGCGATCAAACGTCTCGTTGTACACATGCTCACGATAGCTGACCCGCTGGACACGCCCCCGTGCAGTGGCCACAAATCGTTTCATTCAATTTCACTCTGTATGGCAGACATAAATAACTTCTCCGGATCTGCACTTCGCCCGGCGAAGGTCTCTTTGGACCCCCACCTGCGCCGCAAAAGGGGGTGGCAGAAGACAGCATATCAACCTTGAAGACAAACCAGAGATGCAGACAATGACCGAGAACCTCGCAACGCTCATCAAGAAACGCGGCCCGATCCGGCGGATCGGCGTCTTTGGGATGGGCTACGTCGGCATCCCGGCGGCAGCGCTCTTTGCGGATGTGCCGCATATCGAGCACGTCTACGGCTTCCAGCGGGATTCCGCTTCTTCCGGCTACAAGATCACTATGCTCAACCGGGCTGAGTCGCCGCTCAAGGGCGAGGAGCCCGGGCTTGAGGAACTGCTCGGGAAGGTCGTCGGCGCCGGGAAGTTCTCCTGCACATCGGACTTCTCGAAGGTCGCGGAGTGCGACGCGGTGACCCTCGCCATCCAGACGCCGTTCCTTGACAAGAAGGATCTTCTCCCTGACTTCACGCCCCTGATCGAGGGGCTCCGGAACGCCGGGCGGCACCTGACGCCGGGGACGCTCGTGGTGCTCGAGTCGACGATCACCCCCGGGACGACCGCCGGGATGGCCCGCGAGATCCTGGAGGCGGAGTCCGGGCTCGTCGCCGGGAAGGATTTTGCGCTGGCGCACGCCCCCGAGCGGGTGATGGTCGGGCGGCTGCTCCGGAATATCCGCGAGCACGACCGGATCATCGGCGGGATCGACGATGTCTCGACGGCGCGGGCGGTCGAGCTCTACTCGCCGGTCCTCACGGCCGGGGCGGTCATCCCGATGACCGCGACCGCGGCCGAGGTGACGAAGACCGCCGAGAACACCTTCCGCGACCTCCAGATCGCGGCGGTCAACCAGCTCGCCCTCTACTGTGAGGCGATGGGGATCAACGTCTACGACGTCCGGGCCGGGGTGGCGTCGCTCAAGGGCGAGGGGATCACCCGGGCGATCCTCTGGCCGGGGGCCGGGGTCGGCGGCCACTGCCTGACGAAGGACACCTACCACCTGGAGCGGGGGGTGCAGGTGCTCGGCGGTGATCTCGACTGGCCCGAGGGCCGGGAGTCCCTCTACACCCTCGCCCGCGGGATCAACGACTTCATGCCCGAGCATATGTTGCATTTGACGGAGTCGGCGCTGGGAGAGGCGGGCAAGACGTTGAACGGATCGAAGATCGCGCTCCTCGGCTGGGCGTTCATCAACGACTCCGACGATGCCCGGAACACGCCGGCGGAGCCGTTCCGCGATGCGGCGCTCGCTGCCGGTGCGGAGGTTGCCGTCCACGACCCCTGGGTCGACCCGGCGACGTCGCCGGATGCGCCGCCGGGGCTCTCGCGGGATCTTGCGGGGGTGCTCGCCGGCGCAGACGCGGTGGTGGTCTTTGCCGGGCACAAGGAGTACCGGGGGCTCGAGCCTGCACGGGTGAAGGAACTCTCCGGGTCCGTGCACCCGGCGGTCGTCGACGGGCGGAATGTGGTGGACCCGGACGCGTGGACCGCGGCGGGGTTTGTCTACCGCGGGATCGGCCGGGGCGACAAGAACCGGCACGCGTTGCGGGGATAACGCCCTAATTTTTGGTTTGAACTTTCTTTGTCATCCGCCTTCTCTGTTGTAAATAAGATTTCAGTCGGTCCACTTACCCTCTGGAGTTGAGGAGACCAGCTTCTACCCAAACCGCTGCCGGGCCATGACGAGGGCCCGATGAGCCAGCCGGATGCAGAACGCTGCTTCCTCTTCGCAGACGAGCGACCCACTATACTGGACGTTGTGCCTGGCGACCCGGAGTTTGTCAAAGGCGTTCAGGAGACCGGCGATCTCAGGGTCATCACCGGATGTATGCCGTACTGCGATAACGAGGCAGGCGTGGCTCCGCTCGACGTAGCCTGCGGCGTAGAGAAACGTCCGTACACTATGAAACGCACTGTTGTAGGCGG
>DANY01000023.1:577-3417 GCA_002501655.1 Methanoculleus sp. UBA303 | reverse complement strand
CTCTCCATCTACGACGACCCGTTTGTCCCCGGCCTCGGGAGCACCGCCTGGGACGCGGAAGGCGTCCCCACCCGCCGTCTGGTCTTCGTGGAGCAGGGGGTGCTCCAGCGGTTTGCCTACGACCTCAAGACCGGTTACCGCTACGGCGAGGGGAGCACGGGGAGCGCCGTCCGGTTCGGGAGCGAGGGTCCCGGGATCGGGGTTCACAACCTCTTCGTCGACGGGCCCCGGACAAAAGAGCCCGGTGATGAGCGGGCGGTCTGGATTCACGACGTCGTGGGCGCCCATACCGCGAATCCGTTCTCCGGCGACTTCTCGGTGGAGATCTCGAACCCCTTCTGGATAGAGGACGGGGTTCTCACCGAACCCATCCGGACGGCGATGTTCGCCGGGAACGTCTTTGAGATGCTCCGGGAGATCGGGGGACTCGGAAAAGATGCAAGACGGGTTGGAAGGCTGACGATTCCATCAATACGGTTAAATAATCAGCAGATCATTGGTAGATAGATGATGGAGGAGATCCTCGCTATCCTTCTTGCCGTCGCGATAGCCGCGGCGCTCTACTACCTTATGAAGAAGGCCCTCACACTCCTCATCAACGCCGTCGCCGGGCTCATCACGCTCTGGCTCCTGAATTACTTCAGCATTCTTGCCTGGTTCGGCGCCCCCGATATCCAGATCAACCTGGTGACGATCCTCATCTGCGCCCTTGGGGGGCTCCCCGGCGCTCTGGTCGTGGTCCTGCTCCACCTTATCGGGATTACGCTCTGAAGGGGCGGGTTTTGGGGGGCTCCTCTTCTACGCCCCCCTCTTCCGCCGGGAGTTCCTCTACCGTCTACACCGTGTCGAAGGATAAGCCAAAGATCAGTTACACGGCCTTCTTCCGACTTTCAGCAGTAAGAGTTCTGGCCGGGCATTTTTCTCACAACCCTCATTGAAGCAGAGTACCGGGGCAGCAACAAGGTCTCTCGCGTTGAGCGCGAAGCCGCGAAGGACGTGTAGCCTCTCCCCCATCGTAACCTTTCGCGCTCTTCGCGGCTTCGCGTGCAGCTGGCGATCACTCCCACGCACCCGCAACATACGGTGAACCGGTCCACTCGTTCATTATTTCAGGACATGATCGTCTTACTGCGGAAGGTAGGTAAGACCGAGCTCCCGGGTGGTCTTCTCGCCGGTCATCGTGCTACCCCCCTTGAGGGATGATAGGGCGCCAAAACGAAAAAAACCTGACCGTAATGGCTACACAGTGATCCGGTACGGCCTCTATGGCTGGTTCACCCTGGAAATTCTCACCGCTCAATGTCTGCAGGCATCAGTCTCCCGCCGGGTGTTCTCTCAAAATCGCTGTCAAACGACACAAGCGCGAGGTTGTACTCAGCCGCTGCGGTATACTGATATGCGTCATCAAAATCGAGACGGTACAGTTCCATAGCCTCGACAAGACACCTCATTTGAACGGGATTGAGAGCGACCACCGTCACCGAGCCGTCGATGAAGAGATCCTCGATGAAACCGCAGAAGGCTGGCATACACCCGAGACGGCCCAGGATTACACCAATGGAATGAAGTGAAAAATCCGTGATGAATAACCGATCAGAAGGAACAGAAGAGAGGAACGTATCGACTTCTCCCGAACGGCCCTGGTCGAGAAGGCGCTCCAGCCAGATATTCGTATCCAGCAGATACATTTTCACTCGGTGCGCCACGACAGCGACTCTTTCTGCAGATCGAGAGCGGTATAAGTATCCCGGTACCGGCGGATCGCCCCAGCCCAGGTCTGTCGGAGCGGTTTAGTCCGCTTGCGCTTCTGTTTCTGGAGCAGGTAGGCGACAAAGTCCAATGCCTCTCTCCGGTGTTCGGGGGAGAGTTCCCTCACGAGTTCTTCGATACCTGTCATGGCACCCATCTCCACAAGGATCTACGGATCTGTTGTGCGTTTCCCACCCGGAAGCGTTCTGATCCACGATCCGGATAGATACCTATTGGGCAAGGTCGGACAAGAATGTTTTCCCATCGGGCTTTCCTTCTATCTCCGGGATAGTGCTCCCTCATCAAATGCAGGGGGCCTGCTATCTCCATATGTCTCAGAAATTGGGTGATAATCAGGCCTGGGACGAAATTCTAGCTCCCCGATAAAGTCAGACTAATCCCCTCCCCCATCCACCCTATACGTGTCTGTCATATTCCCGGGAAGCCTGGCAGGCAGGAGAGAACAGACCCATGGCAGACTTTACGCAGACTACCGTGAACAAAACGGCGGTCCGGGATCTTGCAGTCCCGATCGCCGATGTAACGTCGTTGAACACCCTCGTCCAGTCGGTCATCGCCGACAACCCCTTCGGGTGCATCGGGTATACGACCAAAGCCGGCCAGACCATCGATGGGGTCATCCGGAACCGCGAGCACTACACCGGCAAGGTGAACTTCATCGACGAGCAGACCGGCAAGCGCCTTGGGACCGTCTCCCTGCAGTCCCCGACGATCGCCGCGTTCGAGGCGAACGCCGCGGAGGTGCTGGATAACGCGGCCCTTGCGACCGCGATGGGTGCAACCGATGCCGTCCGGAACGGCCCCGGCGAGACCTACTACGCCCAGCTCAAGTGCCACGACCCGTCGGGTGACGACTATTACGTCACCTTCACCCGGAGGACCGTCCGGATCTCGTCCGGAGAGGACGACGCCATCCGGACCGCGGTCGAGACCTGGGCCGACGCCGTGCCCGCACTGGCGTGAGAGGGGGGCAGGGCCCCCGCTCCCTTTTTCCTGTCTCCGAAGGGTGCCACCCCCGGTTGACCGCGACAGAGATGGTCGAAGACTCCGAGCGGGGAACCGGGATCCTG
>DANY01000023.1:0-216 GCA_002501655.1 Methanoculleus sp. UBA303 | reverse complement strand
AGGAGGAAGAGGCGTGGAAGGATTTGTAAAAGGGGATGTCGTCATTGTACCGTTTCCTTTCTCGGACCTCTCAATCGTGAAACGGCGCCCGGCTCTTGTTGTCGCGGCGCCCGGCGGGGACGACATCATCCTCTGCCAGATCACGAGCCAGCAGGTCCGGGATCGCTATGCCGTCGGTATCACCGACATGGAGTTTACGGAGGGAACACTCCACAA
>DANY01000047.1:36760-58915 GCA_002501655.1 Methanoculleus sp. UBA303 | reverse complement strand
CCCCAGGGGGCGGGGGCAGTCATGGCGATACCCCAGGGAAAGCCGTGCCCCGGATTGCATGCAAGCGGGAACACCGGGATGGGATCTCAGATGACCAGTTGTTTCGTAGGGCACTACTGATCCATTCTATCCTTCCTTGCGAGAACCCTGAGACACCACCGACCCTTTTAGCCATGGCAACGGCGGCGGCAACCTCCTCCAGATAGAGAAACTGTAAAGCGGTTTTCCTGGGATTTTAAGGAATTTAGAACATTTAAATAGTATAAACGCCCCACGTTCTGTATGAGCAAAACTTTCTGCCGCACTCTTGCCAGGAAGAAAGTGATGAGTAATGATGGCATGCTCATCGGGACCATCAAGAACATTATGGTCGACCTTAATACGGGGCAGGTTGTTGACCTGATTGTTAAACCGGACGAGACGTTCAGGACTGAAGGCTACAGGATGGATGGGGACAGGATGCTTGTGCCGTTTGAGGCGGTAAAAGACATAAAAGATTATGTTGTGGTCGATCGCTATCTGCTGAAAAGATCGGGATAATACTTTTTTACCGCTTCCACAAACCCATCCCCATACGCACTCCCGGAGACCCAGTCTGCCGCCGCCCGGGTCGGTGCCGCGGCGTTTGCGACCGCAACACCGATGCCGGCGGCCTTGAGCATCTCGATATCGTTCTCCGAGTCCCCGATAGCCAGAATATCGTCCGGGAGAAGTCCCATATCCCCGGCGAGCTTCCGCATCGCCGTCTCCTTGCTCACGCCGGGTGCCTGAAGGTGGAGCGCAAACCCTGTATCCAGCACCCGGATGGGGAGGTGGCGGTCACGGATGACCGCTCTCGCCTCATCGGGATCGATCTCCCGGGCGAAGGCCACATCGGCGAACCGATACTGCGCGCTGAGGAGTTCGAGTCCGATACCCTTTGCGGCAAAATGGTCCCTGAGGAGATCAAACGCTTCAAGGCAGGCTGCCCGGTCGCCCGGGATCTGGAGGATGCCTCCAAATCTCCGCCGGTAGACACCGCCGTTCTCGCCGATGATGGTCCCGTCCGTCCCGACCATCTTGCAGAGGCCGTCCATGAAGCAGACGGTGTTGCCACTTGCAAGCACCACCTCGATGCCGGCATCCACGAGGGTCCGGATGGTCTCGATGGCGCGTGTGTTGATGCGCCGCCGCCGGTCCGTGATGGTGCCGTCGACGTCCGTTATGATCGCTTTCAGCACTGCTTGAGCCCAGCCTGCTCGACCATGAATGCCGCCTCGCCCTCGGGGAGGTTGGGGCTGTCCACGAGGCGGGCAACCCTTTTACCGCCCTTGCTCTTACGGAGATAGAGCCGGAATGTTGCGGTGTGCCCGACAATGTTGCCGCCGATTGGTTTTGTGGGGTCGCCGAAGAGGACGGCCGGGTTCGACATCACCTGGTTGGTCACGAGGCCGACGGCGTTGTGATCGTCGATCAGTTTCAAGAGGTCGTGCATGTGGCGGTTCAGTTTCTGCTGCCGGGCAGCGAGGGTGCCGCGCCCCGCGTACTCCGAACGGAAGAGGGACGTCAACGAGTCGATGACGAAGAGCCTGGCCGGGTAGTCGGAGGTCCGCAGGTCGTTTGCGAGTTCTCGTGCTGTATCAAGGAGCAGCATCTGGTGATCGGAACTGTGTGCCCGGGCGACGTGAATCCGCTCAAGGATCTCCTCCATCGAGCCGAGGTCCGCATCCTCCGGTAGTCCGTCGACCATCTGCTCGATACGCTCCGGACGAAACGTGTTCTCGGTATCGACGTATATGACGCTCCCGTGCAGCCCGCCGCTCTCCTCAGGGAGCTGGGCGTTGACGGCCATCTGGTGAACGAGCTGGCTCTTTCCGGACCCAAACTCCCCGTAAACCTCGGTTATCGCCTGCGTCTCAAGACCCCCGCCGACCAGTTCGTCGAACTCGGGGACCAGCGTCTTCAACTTCTTGATAAACTGCCTCTTGTCCAGGATATCCCGGCCTGTCTTGAAGCCGCCGATATCCGCCATCTTCCGTGCGGCGAGGATCACCTTCTTGGCGGTGCCCTCACCGATCTCCGCCGCCTCGGCGAGGTCCGACGTTGTGGCCGTTGCAATGCTCTCGACGGTCCCGTATCCCGCTTCGCGGAGTTTTTCGGCGGTGGTTGGCCCAACGCCGGGTAAATCTTCAAGATCAATCTCTGTCATCTCAATCCTCACTTGATCTCTATGGTGTGTTCTGCTACGATACACTTAGATGTATAGCGGGAGGCATAAAGGTCGCTCGCCGTGCGGTGTGAAAGTGAAAGTCCGGGATCAGGATCCCCCGGAGAACCGATCCAGGCGACGCTCCAGATCTTGTGGATCCGGGAGCGCGGCCTCGATATGGTGGAGGGTGATCACGCCCCGATGCACGGTGCCTCTGGCGCGCACCTCATACCCGATGGGCAGCGGTTCGGCAAGGATGTAGCAGGCGTCGCCGGTATCGATGCAGACTCCCTGCCCGGTGGCGATGATCGTCCCAACGACTTCCACCTCCTTCCCCTCTTCGGCGAGGACGACGAGAGCGCTCCCCCAGGAGAGGTGCAGTTCGAGGTCCCCATACCGCCCCCGCCGGGCGGTCGCATTGTAGATCTCGATCCGGTCACCGGGAACCAGGTGCTCCTCAGCCTTCTCGCCCCAGATGACAACCGGGATCTCCCCGGTTCCGTCGGCGGCGACCAGGTTCCTGACAGACGACTGCCTCCCGCTCCGTGTGGTGAACGAGTGAGGCGATTGCACGCTCGCCACCGTTCCAGCAAGCGAGTACGACCCTCCCTCCTCTACGTCCGCGACGGTCTTGAACAGGAGGGTGATCTCCCGTTCAGAGGGTGTGACGGATGCCGCTTCGCCGAGGCTGTACTCGATGCCCTGATCGCTTTCCCGTGCGGTGGCACCGCGGATGACAACGTTTTTTCCTGTCTCAACCCCGAGAAGGACGGCCGGAGCCCAGGCGACGAGCCTGAAGACGCCGTCTTCGTTCCCGATCACCGCCTCGACCATCTCTCCGGCGCTCCCGTCGCGCCGGGTGAACGCCCGCGGGCCCTCGACGGCGATGAGCCTGACTTCGAGGTCTCCCCCCGATTCGGGAAGCGCAGAGACCCCGGCTTCCTCCGGGCAGGTGATCTCGCACGCCGCCTCCTGGACAGCGACGGCGGTGACGTCGGGGGTCTTCCCCCTGCCCTTCGGTCGACCGAGGACTTCAAGCACGTCCCCGACATCGATCTCGCGGACGCCGCCGGCCTTCTCGTCCCAGAGAGTCAGCCTGGCCCTGCCGGTCTCGTCGCCCACCATCACGCTCGCCACGATGCCGGTCGTGCCGTCAGGCCGCTCGAACTCCCGGGGCTCTTCGACGGAGAGCACCTTTGCAAAGAAGCAGGCGAGGCTCGGTGCCCCGGCGAGGTCGCGTATCCGGATGTGCGCCCGGCCGAGGTCTTTGACGACCACCATCGCCGCTGTGCGTTCGTCCAGCAGGTCGCCGGACTCAGCCACCTTCTTCTCCACCCGGCGCTCGAACTCTCCCTTCGGGAGGAGGTCGTCGACCAGGAGGTAGTGAAACTTCACGCTGCCTCTCCGCTCCTACGCCAGCCAGGGCGGAGTTGCCATGAGGGCGGTCATGTCCTCGATCGTCTCGGCCCGGCGCATCAGGGCCGCCTTCTTGCCCGAGAGGATCACTTCGGGGCACCGGGGACGGCTGTTGTACTGGGACGACATCGCAAACCCGTAGGCCCCGGCATCGAGCACCGCGATGAGGTCGCCGGCGCGAAGGTCGGGGAGCATCCGGTCCTTCGCAAGGACGTCGCCCGTCTCGCAGATCGGCCCGGCGATGGAGTACTCGCGCGCAGCGGGTGCGTCCGCCCTGTTTGCCGCCACGACCTCGTGGTAGGAGTCGTACATCGTCGGGCGGACCAGCAGGTTGAACCCGGCGTCGACGTTGGCGAACGTCTTATGGGCGGTCTTGACCGAGTTGACCCGGGTGAGGAGGACCGTCGAGTCGGCGACGAGCCACCTGCCCGGCTCGACCCAGAGTTCGGGCTCGATCCCGAGGTCCTGGATGCCCTTCAGGAAGACCGGCATGACCGCTCCGGCATACTCTTCCGGTGTCGGGGCCCGGTCGGTCTCCCGCCGGTAGGGGATGCCGAGGCCTCCGCCGATATCGATGAACGCGGGCTCGACGCCGATCCTGATGAGGTCGTGGGCGACTCTGATCAGCACCTCGACCTCGCGGGCGAACGGCTCCACGGCAAGGATCTGCGAGCCTATGTGGCAGTGGATACCAACCGGGTTGATATGCTCCGCGGCGAGCGCGTGGCGGTAGGCATCCAGGATCTCCCCTGCCGGGATGCCGAACTTGCTTGTCGCAAGACCTGTCGCAATCTTTGGGTGGGTGGGGACGTCGATGGCCGGGTTGACCCGGAAGGCAATATCGACAGTCTTTTTTGCTTTCGCGGCTGCCACATCGAGCTGCCGGAGTTCGTCGAGCGAGTCCACTGAGACCCTGACTCCCTTCTCGACCGCGAGGGCGAGGTCGGCAGGGGCTTTCGAGCTCCCGTTGAAGAGGAGCGACTCGGGACGCATACCGGCAGCAAGGGCGAGCGTGAGTTCCCCGGCCGAGAAGACGTCGGCCCCGGCGCCCATCGACGCGAGCGTCTTAAATATTGCCAGGTTGCCGTTCGCCTTTGCGGCGTAGAGCACCCGGACCTTCGGGTAGTGGGCGACCAGAGCGCCCGAGAGGCGCCGGAAGTTCTCGCGGACCCTCTTTTCGTCGGTGACGTAGAGGGGAGTGCCGAACCGTTCCGCAAGGTCCACCGTGTCGTGCTCGCCGATGTAAAGGTGGCCCCCCCTGACCGAGAGGTGGGAGGGGAGGATCACTGGTCGAGCCCCCGCATCCGGTCCACCGCCTCGCTGATCCGCTCGATAGACCGGGTGATGGCGAACCTGACGAACCCCTCGCCGTTTCTGCCGAACCCTACTCCCGGAGTCGCGACGATCCCGGCCTGGTCGAGGAGCTGTGCGGAAAACGCCATGCAGTCGTCGACCGGCACCCAGACGTAGAAGGTGGCCTTCGGCGCCCGGACATCGAAGCCGATCTCGGAGAGCCCTGCGACAAGCACGTCCCGGCGCTCCTGGTAGACCGAGCAGGCTTTGGCGACGCAGTCCTGGGGTCCGGTGAGCGCGGTTATGGCGGCGTGCTGGACGGCGTTGAACGCGCCCGAGTCGACGTTGGTCTTGACCCGGCCGAGCCCGGCGATGATATCGGGGTTCCCGCAGGCCATGCCGATGCGCCATCCGGTCATGTTGTAGGTCTTCGAGAGCGAGTGCATCTCGACGCCGACCTCCATGGCACCGTCCGCCTCGAGGAACGAGGGCGCCTTGTAGCCGTCGAAGGTGATCTCGGAGTAGGCGTTGTCGTGGACGACGACGATGTTGTGCTCCCGCGCGAACTCGACGACCTCCTCGAAGAACGAAAGGGGTGCCGTGGCGGCGGTGGGGTTGTTGGGGTAATTGATGAACATCAGTTTTGTCTGCTTCACCACATCGGCGGGGATATCCTCGAGCACCGGGAGGAAGTCGTTCTCAGCCCGGATGGGCATCTCGTAGACCTTCCCTTCGGCAAAGAGCGTGGAGGTCTTGTAGACAGGGTATCCGGGGTCGGCAGCGAGGACGACCTCTCCCGGGTTGACAAAGGCCTCGGCGATGTGTGCAATGCCTTCCTTTGACCCGATGAGCGCGAGCACCTCCTTCTTCGGGTCCAGGTCGACCCCGAACCGACCCTGATACCAGTCGGCCACCGCCTCGCGGTAGGCGAGCATGCCGGTGTAAGAGGGATAATGGTGGTTCTTCGGGTCGCGGGCTGCGGTGCAGAGTGCCTCCACGATATGCGGCGGGGTAGGGAGGTCGGGGTCGCCGACCCCGAGGTCGATGACGTCGACACCCTGGCGCAGTTTCTCCTCTTTCATATCGTCAATGCGTGCGAAAAGGTAGGGAGGAAGGTTATCCATGCGTCTCGAGTACATTACCAAATATTGCGCACGGGACCCTATTTAATTTCTTACTTGCGGCGGGCGGGCTCGTTGCCCGCACGGGAACCGGTAACGCTGATACGCTCCCGGCTCCTACGCTGTACCCGGACATGAACGACAAGGATCAACGTCCCGTGTATATGGATCACGCGGCGACGACATTCATGAGGCCTGAGGTTCTCGCGGCGATGGCCCCGTATTTCTCCCGGTATTTCGGCAACCCCTCGTCTCTCTACCGGTTTGCCCGCGAGTCCCGAAAGGGCGTGGAGGAGGCGAGAATGCAGGTGGCGACGGCCCTCGGGGCGGAGCCGGAGGAGATCTCCTTCACCGCCGGCGGCAGCGAGGCCGATAACTGGGCGATCACGGGGGTCGCATCGGCCCTCCGGAAGAAGGGGGACCACATCATCACCACTGCGATCGAGCACCACGCTGTCCTCCATACCTGCGAGGCCCTCGAGAAGCAGGGCTACCGTGTCACCTACCTGCCCGTAGACGGGGACGGCCGGGTGGATCCGGGCGATGTTCGGGACGCGATCACCGACCGGACGATCCTTGTCTCGGTAATGACTGCAAACAACGAGATCGGGACGGTTCAGCCGATCACGGAGATCGGCCGGGTTGCGCACGCCCACGGCGTCCTCTTCCACACCGACGCCGTTCAGGCGGTCGGGGCGGTGCCGATCGATGTGGATGCGCTCGGGATCGACCTCCTCTCGCTCTCCGGGCACAAGTTCTACGGTCCCAAGGGGACTGGAGCGCTCTACATCCGGCGGGGAACCCGGATCGAGAGCCTGATCCACGGCGGGGGGCAGGAACGGGGCCGCCGGGCCGGGACCGAGAACGTCCCCGGGATCGTCGGGCTCGGCCGGGCGATCGAACTTGCGACCGCCGATATCGAGGGGCACAATCGGCGGATCGCCGCTATGCGAGACCGGCTGGTCCGGGGGGTCCTTGGATCGATCCCAGATACCCGGTTGAACGGTCACCCGAAGCAGCGGCTTCCGAACAACGCGAACTTCAGTTTCCGCTACGTCGAGGGCGAGTCGATCCTCTTACTGCTCGACGCTCATGGCATCTGCGCCTCTACGGGAAGCGCCTGCTCCTCGGCGTCGCTTGAGCCGTCGCACGTCCTCCTCGCGACGGGGCTTCCCCACGAGGAGGCGCACGGGTCGCTCCGGCTGACGCTCGGCGATGCGAACACCGAGGACGACGTCGACTACGTCCTTGAAGTGCTGCCGGAGGTGATCGGGCGGCTGCGGCAGATATCGCCGTTGACGCCCGCCTGTGCCCGGATGCCGGAGGTTGAGTGATTGGTGACGGATGCTCCCGGCGGTCCTCGCCTGCGACGTCATCTGGGCCGCGGTCGAGCACTGATACAAGTTAAATACAGGCAATACGAAGGTAAAACCATGGATCTCCCGGAATATGTTGTGGTCTTCTGCACGGCGCCTGCCGGGGAGGCGGAGGAACTCGCGAGAGCCCTTGTCGATGCCCGGCTGGCCGCCTGCGTGAACGTTACCGGCGTGCAGTCCTGCTTCCGGTGGGAGGGCACGGTCTCTAGCGAGCCCGAACAACTCCTGGTCATCAAGACGCAGCACCGCCTGCTCGACCCGCTCATCGCCCGGATACGGGGACTTCACAGTTACGAAACCCCTGAGATCATCGCGCTCCCCATTATCGGCGGCTACGCCCCGTACCTGGACTGGGTACGGGAGGAGACGGCCTGATGGATATCGTCTGTCGCGCCGGGGTCCAGGTGACGGGTGACGGCGCGCGCACTGTTCACGACGACATCATCGTCGAGGATCACGTCCGGCTCTTCCTGAACGGCGAATACCTCACGACCCTGGTGGCAAGCCCCGACCGCCTCGACGACCTGGGGGCCGGGTTTATCGTCTGTGAGGGGCTGGCCGACGAGGTCGACTCGGTGGAGGTCTCCGGCAAGGACGTGTATATCACCGCCCCGGTCAGGAAGGACGTTCGGCTCGAGATGGAATCTTCCGGGGGTTACCGCGTGATCGGCGAGCCCAGAGAGGTTGCCTCGTCGATCACTGTCACGGCGGATGGTGTCCGTGCGGTCACGGCAGCGATCGAGTCCGATGTCTGGCGGAGAACCGGGGCCGTCCACTGCTCGGTCCTCTTCTGCAACGGCGAACTCATCACCCGGGCCTGCGATGTGGGGAGGCACAACACCGTTGACAAAGTCGTGGGCTACGCGGCCCTCCGGGGGATCGATCGGTCGACGTGCGTTCTCGGGTGCACCGGCAGGCAGCCGTCGGGGATGGTGGCGAAGGCGGCGAACGCAGGGATCCCTATCGTCGTCTCCCGCGCCGCCTCGACCGACCGCGGCATCCTCACGGCAGAGCGGGCGGGGCTCACCCTGGTCTGCTTCTCGCGGGGGGAGCGGTTCACCATCTACACGCACCCCGAACGGGTGCCTGACGTCTTAGCTGCCGTGGAGAAGGCTCAACCATGACGGAGACGATTTACGGGGAGAAAACTGCACTGATCCTGCTCGGGTGCCCTCAGGTGCCCGTCCAGACGAGCATGGCGCTCTACCTGATACATGGCTTAAAGCAGCGAGGCATCCGGCCGGTGGTTGCCGGGACGGCAGCGGCACGGAAGTTGATGGAGGTGGCCGACCCGGACCGGTACTACCTCGGCGAGATGACCGATATCGATGCAGCGATCGACGAGATCACGGGGAAGGCGCGTGATTTCGACCTCTGCTTCGTCTTCATACACAACGATTCCGGGGTTGCCTACGCAGGCACCATGGCCTACATATCGCGGGCACGGCTCTACGCGCTCCTCTTCGGGGAGCATGCGGAAGAACTTGCCGGCGAGATCGAGTTCCCCTGCGAGGTCGTCGCGGCGAAGGCCGTGCACAACCCCATGCCGCTGAAGCGGAGACTTGACGAGGTGATGCAATGGGCTGCCTTGAAGCGCTGAAACCCGAGATACTCCTCTCCCAGGCCTCATTCCGGGAGGCGCGAGAGTACATCAAGAAGCATGTCCGGGAGTATCACGAGGTCGAGCCGGGCTACAAGATATTCGATGTCCACATCATCGGTGTCGCGCCGCTCTACGTCGGCGTGGAGGGCGAGCACCTGATCTTCCCCTACACCAAGCCCTGCCACGGGACGTTCGTGGTGAAGGTCCCGGGCGGCGAGGAGATCGCGCGGCTGCGGGCGAGGAAGAAGTAACCCTTTTTGCCCTTTTTAGAGTTAGGCTGGCGGACTGTGACCGGCCACTCTGAACGTGCCTTAGGAGTGACTGACAATACCTGCCGGAGCACTCAGTACAATGTATTCGATCGTCCTGTTCACGGTGCATCAATGGTTTTCAGATGGCCCCTATGAATGGATTTCCACCTGACTACGTATCGCTGGTGCTCCTGCTCCGGATGTTCCGTCCATCGCATATCGCCACGCACTGCCCCCGCCCCTGGGGGCGGGGGAGGAGGCCGAAGGCCGGGCGGGGTGGAGGGAACCTCAAAGAGACTGCTCTCTTAAAAACGAGGGTAGAAACTCCGGGGCCATTACAAAAGAGAAGTCATATATTGCCTGGTGGTGAACTACCCACATGCGTCTGCGCCTCTTTTACATGAATCTGCGTTCAGACCAGGAGTTGCCTTACCGGCCTGACCATCTCAGAGGATATCTGACAAGTGCCTTCAATGAATACACGCTCCTCCACCAGCACATTGACCACAACCAGCTCCGGTATCGCTATCCTCTTGTCCAATACCGCGTTCTCGACGATACCGCCGTTGTTATCGGCATCAATGAGGGGGCCGACGTCCTCCAGGAGATCTACCGGGAAACTCGCGTGATCAGGTTCGGGCAAAAGGTCTACCAGATCTATGAGAAGAGCGTCACCGTTGAAGAGCAGGATTTCGGACTGTCTGAAAAGTTTCATCTGTATCGCTTCATTACCCCGTGGATCGCTCTCAACCAGCAGAACTATCTCCGATACCTCGAATTTGACCGCAACGAGAGGTCTGAACTCCTCAGAAAGACCCTCACCTCCAACTTCCTCTCGGCCTCGAAGGGCCTCGGGTATCATGTTCCCGACAGGATCAAACTTGATATCCGAAATATCTCAACATGCCAGTGTGATCTCAAAGGAACACCGATGATCGGGTTCACCGGGGAGTTTCTGGTGAATTTCGATATCCCGGACCTTCTTGGCCTCGGCAAATCTGTCTCCCGTGGTTATGGAGCGGTAAGGTGTATCGACCGGACGGCAACGAGCCGCGGCGGGGGATGACTGATGAATCTCCTCATTACTACCCGCGGCTCGCTTCTCCACAAGAAGGGTGAGAGTTTCCTGATCAAGACCCCGGAGAAGAATACCGAAGTGCCGATCACGAAGGTCGAGAGCATCTGGATTGCCACGGCGGCGATGCTCTCCACCGATGTGATCAAGAGCGCCCTGGAGCACAACATCGACATCGTCTTCCTGGACGAGTTCGGCGACCCCATGGGGAGGGTTTGGTATCCGAAACTGGGCAGCACTACTCTTATCCGGCGCAGGCAGTTGGAGGTGGCGGAGGACGAGAAAGGTCTTCAACTGGTCAAAGAGTGGGAGGTGCAGAAGACAGGAAACCAGATCGCCCTGCTCAAAAAACTCAAAAAGACACGTCCGGGCCAGGAAATCCCCCTTGAGAAAGCAATTAGTGAGATCAGCGCATTCCGAGATGATGTCCTGCACCTCTCCGGCAACATCAACCACTGTCGACAGGCTATCCTTGGCATCGAAGGGATGGCCTCAAGGATCTATTTTTCCGCGATCGCAGATATCCTCCCCGACGAATGGAGATTCGCAGAGCGAAGCCGCCGCCCTGCAAAAGATCCCTTTAACGCGACTCTTAACTACGGCTATGGCGTTCTGTACAGCATCGTGGAACGGGCCTGTATCCTCTCCGGCCTCGATCCCTACGTGGGTATCCTCCACACAGACAGTTACAACAAAAAATCCTTTGTCTTCGACTTTATCGAGGGGTTCAGGATTCATATCGACGAGCCGGTGGTCTTTCTATTCACGAAGCGGAAGGTGCGCGAGGGGCACTTTGAGCCCTTTGAGGGAGGTGTCGGCCTCTCGAAGGAGGGCAAGGCCCTCCTGATGAATGAACTCAACGCCCACTTTGACGAGGAGGTGGCGTATCGTGGGAAGAACATGAAGATCCGGAACACCATCCTTGCCGAAGCACATGCTCTGGCAAACCAGTTGGTCCGGGGGTATGACTGATGCTCGTCTGGGTCATTTATGATATCTCCGAAGACAAGGTGAGAAACGCCGTCGTCAGGGTCTGCAAGAAGTATGGGCTTTACCGTGTTCAGAAGAGCGCTTTCCTTGGCAATCTCAATAAAAACGAGTGGGATTCCCTTGGTATCGAGTGTGCAGGCCTCATAGAGGAGGGCGATTCGGTTTATGTCTTCCCTATGTGCGAGGAGTGCTATCAGAAGATCGCTCTTATCGGAGAGGGCTTTGACCGTGATCTTGTGAGGGATACCCTTGGCGTCATGGTCATCTGAAGGGCCCGCATCGCTAACTGTCTCTGATGTGATGGAGTATCTCTTCTGTCCGAGATACATCTATTTCCTCCACTGCCTTGATGTCCCGCAACACGAGGAGAAACGGATCAAGGTCATGATTGGGAGGGAGGCCCATCATACCCGGGAGACGAGCAACATTTCCTACCTCCGCCGCGACCTCGGCGTGCGGAGAAAAGAGCGCAGGGTATACCTGACATCGGAACGTATCCCTATCCGGGGGATCGTCGACGAGGTGCTCTTTCTCGGCGACGGGACGGCGGTCCCTTTCGACTACAAATTTGCCGAGTACAAGGAGCGCCTCTTCAAAACCCACCGCATCCAGTCAGTGCTTTATGGGATAATGATCGAGGAACGGTATGGCGTGCCAGCGCGCCGGGGATATCTCTGTTATCTGCGGAGCAATAATCTGGTTAAAGAAATTCCCTTTTCCCCCGGGGCCAGGGACGAGGCAAGGGGGGTGGTGGAAGATATCCTCAAAATAACCGAGTATGGTTATTATCCCCGGCCTACGCGGTTGAGACAGAGTTGTATCGACTGTTGCTACCGTCATATTTGTGAGAAATAGCAGATCGAAAGATATTTCGTAACTATACGTTTATATCCCTTTTAGGGAAATGATTGATTCTATTCGGCAGATTGGACAATATGCCACTCAAAAGAGCGGCATCTCACTGGATGCCCCGGCAGATGTCCTGAAACTCCTCTGTGAAGATCCGGCCAGCTCACCGGCATACCGCCACATCTTCACGATCGAAGTCGAAAGGGATGGCGAGTTGTGCTCGTTTGTCAGAGTAGGTTCTGAGGAGTACTCTCACGATAAGATCGCCCGCTATATGTACCGGAAGGGTGGGGCAAACGGGCCGGACTTCTCTCTCACCAGCAGGCTCACCGAGCCGGGAAAGTTTTTCCCCAACAAGATCCTGGGGTGGCTGAAACAGGATTTCAACAGCTCTGTGTCGGCTTCTGATCTCCGTCTCCTTGAATCCCTGGGGCAATGCATCACTGATCACGCCGAGGAGATCGTCAACGCTCTCACCGAGAAGAATGACGTAATCCGGAAGGATAAAGGAAACGCCATTGTCACGGTCATCTTCAGTCAAAACGGGAAGAAGGAGTACATTGGAGACATTCCCCTCTTCCAGAATCTCTTCAGGGAAAAGGCCTTGAATAAGTATTACTCGAAGTACAATACCGAATCCCGGGCGAAGGATCAGATCTGCTCTATATGCAGGGAGAAAAAAGGTGAGGTCTATGGATTTGTTGCTCCTTATGCATTTTATACCGTGGACAAGAAAGGGATGGTTTCTGGCGGTTTCGACCAGTCCCTGGCCTGGAAGAACAATCCCATCTGCCGGGACTGTGCCCTCCTCCTTGAAGAGGGGAAGAAGTATCTTGAAGAGTGCGCCAGTTTCAGGTTCCAGGGTTTTGATTACTTTTTGATTCCGAAACCGGTTCGTCCGGGGGTCGACACTGAGGTCTATGATGTCATTGAGGATTTTCACAGGCGCGGGGCCGAAACCCATCTATCAGGGAAGTATATGCGCCTGCTTGATCAGGCACAGGACGAGGTTCTCGACCTCCTCTCGCAGCAGGAGAACACCTTCCTCTGCAACATCCTCATTTATCACGCCGGGAAAGGTGAGTTCAAGATCGACCGGTATATCGAGGATGTCTTTCCTACCCGGCTCAGGGTCCTCTTTGATGCCAAGAAGAAGGTGGATCTTCTCCCTTACATCTCGGATCTTAAGGTTCCGGCCTTTACAAACGGGAAAAAAACAGGCGATGTACCCTATTCGTTCGATTTCGGAACGGTCAGGCACTTCTTCAGGGCTGAGGTCGACGAGAGCCTCAATGGCTACTTCCTCGAGATCGTGAACAAGATCTTTACCGGACAGCCGGTGGACTATCAATTTCTGATCTATGCGTATATGCGCAAGATCCGGAAACTCTTCGCGCAGAATTACCCGACCCGTGAGTCATGTCTGAGAGGGCTTGCTCTCCTTTGCTACTTCCAGGAACTGGGCATCCTTATGAATTATAACCGGAGGCGTACAATGAAACCCCCCATTGCAGAACTTGGAAAAGAAAAAACCGGTTCTAGAAGCCGGGAAATTACGGGTGAGATCTTTGAACAGTATGCTGACTTCTTTGATTCCGACGCAAAGAAGGCAGTCTTCCTTGAAGGGGCGCTGGCGCAACTCCTGCTGGATATCCAGTATGTGGAACGTAAGGCAACACCCTTCAGGACGAAACTCCACGGTCTGAATCTGGATCGGCGGAGTGTCACCGTTCTCTTCCCCAAGATCCAGAACAAACTGGAGGAATACGGGAAGAACTACTACCGTGATCTGGAGCAGTTGATCTCCCAGCACATGATTCAGGCCGGAGAGGAGTGGAGGATGTCAAAGGACGAGATCAGTTTCTACTTCACCCTCGGCATGAACCTGGCGTACCTGTTCAAGGCAGATAAGGATGAAGAACTACCCGAAATGGAAAAACCAACCGGAGATGAATGAAATGAGCGGCATTGTGTCACAACGCAGAGAGATTGTATTCTTATACGACGTCAAGGATATCAACCCCAACGGCGACCCCCTCGATGAGAACAAGCCCAGGATCGACGAAGAGACCATGATCAATCTGGTCAGTGATGTCAGATTGAAGCGGACGGTCCGCGATTATCTTCACGACTTCAAAGGTCGGGAGATTTTTATCCGAGAAACCCGGAAAGAGGATGGAACTCTTATTGACAAGGAAGGGCGTCTTGACGACCTGAAGGTGACATCCGGCGACGAACTTCTCAAGAAGTGCGTCGATATCCGGCTCTTTGGGGCGACGGCGGCGATCAAGGGGAAGAGCATCATCTTGACCGGGCCGGTCCAGTTCAGGATCGGGCGCTCTCTTCACCGCGTGAAAGTGACATACGTGAAGGGAACCACGGTGATGCCCTCCGACAAATCAAGCAAACAGGGGACGTTCACCGAGCAGTATATCCTTCCCTATTCTCTCATCGGGTTCTACGGAATCGTCAATGAGAACGCCGCACAGAGCACGCAGCTCACTGACGACGATGTCGCCCTCCTCTATGACGGCCTGTGGAACGGGACGAAGAACTTGATATCCAGGTCGAAGATTGGCCAGATGCCCCGCCTCCTCCTGAGTGTGGTCTATAAAGAGAAGAATTACCATATCGGAGACCTGAACGGGACGATCAAGCTCGTGTCCGGGAAGGACGGCGAGGAGATCCGGGATGTCAGCGAGTTCAGCCTTGATGTGACCGATCTGGTTGCCGCACTCACCGACAACAAAGAGAAGATCCAGCGGGTCGAACTCATAGAGGACCCGAGGCTTACCTGTGTCGCTGGAAAGAAACAAGAATCGCTCCAGAAACTGATCACGGCAGCGGGCATCAAGGTCACGCCGCTGGCCCTCTGAGTATCATGACCCGCGTGCTCGTGTTTGAGGTCTGGGGCGAGTACGGCCACTTCAGGAAACACTATACCACCACCTCCCCCCTCACATTCTCTATTCCGTCGAGAACTGCCCTGACCGGCCTTATCGGGGCCATCATCGGCCTCCCAAAGGAGGAATATCTGGGCTATTTCAGACGCAAGAGGGCTCAAATTGGGGTACGGCTGATGGCCCCGGTCAAGAAGGTTCGGTTCTCCGAGAACCTTATCGATACGAAAAAAGCCGGTCCAATGATGAACGAGATCAAGAACCGGACGCAGATCCAGTACGAACTTCTTAAGGATCCTCGCTTCAGGGTTTATTTTGCCCATGAGGATCCTGATATTCAGGAAACGGCGCGGGATCTCCTCTCCACGCATCGTTCGGTCTACACTCCCTGCCTAGGGCTCTCCGAACATATTGCCAACTTTATGTACATAGGTGAGTATGAGGCAGAGAAGAAACGCTCGGAGGCAGTGGAGATCCATACGGCGGTCCGTAGCGACGAGGTAGGAAGTATAATCTTTGAGCCCGGCCTCCAGTATATATCCGAAATCATGCCGGTTGAGATGGCCGACGATCGCACGGTCACTGATTACTCTGAGATCATCTTCGAACGGAATGGCAACCCCATCAGGGCTGAGAATACTCTTTACTGGGAACTGGAGGATGGTGAACATATCACCTTCCTTTGATCCTCTCCTCTCCCACCCTGACCGCCTGCTCGGTCGACACCTCCGTGATGTTGCCGAAGGGGCGGCGCAGATTTGCACCGATTCGCCGGCCTCTTTTCTCTCGATCGGGCTCTCTAATGAGGATCTCGAAGCGTTGTGTTATCTCCTTGGAGCGTGCCACGACTTCGGGAAGGCGACCTCCTACTTCCAAGAATATATTAAAGCAATCCGGGATGGCAGGTCTCCGAAAAAGAGAGCGGAGAGTAACCACGGTGGAATATCCGCACTGTTCGCATCCTCGGTGGTGCGGTCGCGGTTCTCTCATCTCGATTCACCTCTCAGAGATATCCTCCCCTATATTGCTTATGAGGCGGTCAGGCGGCATCATGGCGACCTTCACAACAGTCTGGAGGATATTGAGTTACTCAGGGATGATGAGGAGGTTTTCTCCCGACAGATCGCCTCGATGGATCTCGACCTGACACTTGAGGCTTACAGTGGCCTGGTCGACGCCGCAACGGTTGCCGGGTTTTTCCAGAACTGGCGAGAGGAGATGGATGTGACGCTCCGATATGCAAACCGGACTTTCAGGCACCTGCGGAGAAAACCTGATCCGGGGTATGCCGGCCTGGCCCAGTTCTGTTATTCCGCCCTTCTCTCAGCTGATAAAGAGGGTGCATCGGGACTTACTGTAGCGCGAAACCTGGGGGCTGTGCGAGGAGACCTGGTGGACCGGTACAGGGAACGGAAGAATTTTGGTCGGGTGGACAGCAGGATCAACGCGATCCGAAACGCGATCTATGCAGAGGTCACCGGACAGGTGGGGGGCCTCGATCTTGCCGAGCATATCTTCTCTCTGAACCTCCCGACCGGAACGGGCAAGACGCTCACTGGTCTCTCGTTTGCCCTGAAGTTGAGGGAGCGGATCGAGAGGGAGAGGGGGCTTTGCCCCAGGATCATCTACTGCCTCCCGTACCTCTCGATCATCGACCAGAACGCGCAAGTCTTTGAGGAGGTGTTTGGGTGCGGCGGCGCACCCCCCTCGTCCGAGGTGCTTCTCACCCATCACCATCTGACTGAGTTCTCGTACCGGACGGAGGAGGGCGAATACGAACCCGATGATAGCCAGTTTCTCATCGAAGGGTGGAACGCCGAGGTGATCGTCACCACCTTTGTGCAGTTCTTCTCGATGCTCTTCTCGGGCAAGAACCGGGCGCACAGGAAGTACCACAGGGTTGTGGGCGGGATTGTGATCCTCGATGAGGTCCAGACACTCCCGCACCGCTACTGGGAACTGGTCCGGCAGGCTGTATCGAGACTGGCAGAAGACCACGGGATCTATTTCATCCTGATGACGGCGACCCAGCCGCATATCTTCAAAGCCGGGGAGGAGATCCGGGAACTCGCGCCGGGACGGGAGACGTATTTCCATGCTCTTGACCGTCTCGACCTCTACGTCCACCGCGAGCCGGTGAGGATCACAGAGTTCATCGAGATCGTCAGGGAAGATCTCAGTGCGCAGCCGGACAAGGACTTCCTCATCGTGATGAACACCGTCGCCTCTTCCCAGCAGGTTTTCAGGGCTCTCACCGAGCCGGCCGAGCCCGGAACTGCCTACGTGTACCTTTCCACACGGGTCGTCCCCCGGGAGCGGCTCAGTCGAATCAGGATGATCAAGGAGAAAGAGCTGGATCCGTGGCGAAGGGTGATCGTGAGCACCCAGCTCATCGAAGCCGGGGTGGATATCGATGTCGACGTAGTCTACAGGGACTTTGCACCGCTGGACTCGGTCAACCAGGTTGCCGGCCGCTGCAACCGCAACTTCGGAAAGGTGAGGGGGGTGATGCACCTTTTTGAGGTCGTGGATGAGCGCGGGGTGCCTTATTCCCGGTATATCTACAGGGAAAGCGAGGTGCTGCTCCAGAAGACCCGGGATGTCCTTGAGGGTAAGGTGATCTTAACCGAGGCCGAGTTTGTTACGACCATCGAAGAGTATTATGCAGCTGTCAGCGACGCAAAAAGCGACGATTTCTCAAAGAAGTTGCTGGAACATTACACCCTCCTTGAATTTGAGGATCTTGACAGCGGATTTAACCTGATCGATACGGGCTATCCGAAGTGCAGCGTCTTCGTCGCCCTGGACGAGCGGGCCGAGGATCTCTGGAACCGGTTCCGTGCCGTCAGGCAGATCAAAGACCGAAGCACGAGGAGAAATGCGTTTCTTGCGATACGGAAGGGGTTTTATGACTATGTGATTGCCGTCCCCTCAAAGTTCAGGGATGCGGTTGGGTATGATGAGGGGATCGGGATGGGCTATATATCGTCAGAAGAGATCGACCAAGGACTTCTGTATGACCTGGAACTTGGATTTCATCCTGCGCAAGAGGACGGGGGAGGCGGGATGCTCGATCTTTAAGTGCCAGGGGTTCGCTGATATAAAGAACGGAGATCTTTATGAAGGGTCCGATATGAGGGGGATGTGCGGAACACCTTTATTATTCGGGGAACCAGAATGGGTATTCCGGCAAAAGGGCCAAAATTGCCCCCTGTCGAAGAGGCTGATCCAGGACAACAAGGATTGAAACACCGAAGAAATCACCTGGAAGACGCCGGGGGTCCGCGCAGTCGAAGAGGCTGATCCAGGACAACAAGGATTGAAACCACGTTCTGCGTAAAGTGCTTCATCAAGCGCCTTCTGTCGAAGAGGCTGATCCAGGACAACAAGGATTGAAACATCGCTCCATCGTTTTAGACGTCGGATCAAATCTGTCGAAGAGGCTGATCCAGGACAACAAGGATTGAAACAAGAGGTATGTAGGTGACTCATTTTAACCCCATCACTGTCGAAGAGGCTGATCCAGGACAACAAGGATTGAAACCAAACACGGAAGTCTTTTTGATCTCATGCAAGTAGCGTCGAAGAGGCTGATCCAGGACAACAAGGATTGAAACCTCTATACGGTATTTCTGGATAATGAAAGTGCTATGTCGAAGAGGCTGATCCAGGACAACAAGGATTGAAACCCTGATGATATTATCTATTCGCATATCTATCATCTAGTCGAAGAGGCTGATCCAGGACAACAAGGATTGAAACAAATTATAGCAGAAAAGGACGATGAAATTATCGAGTGTCGAAGAGGCTGATCCAGGACAACAAGGATTGAAACCTGTCCGGGTCTTCCGCGTCTTGATCTTGAGGAGGGTCGAAGAGGCTGATCCAGGACAACAAGGATTGAAACATATCACCACGCATATGTGCAAGACAAGTGTATCGTCGAAGAGGCTGATCCAGGACAACAAGGATTGAAACTAAAAATGGTGCATTGAAGATTAAACTACCAAAAGGTCGAAGAGGCTGATCCAGGACAACAAGGATTGAAACCCTTTACGGCGCTCCACGCCACGTCGGCGTCTTTCGTCGAAGAGGCTGATCCAGGACAACAAGGATTGAAACAAAAGGCCAGAGTGGCCGGTCAGGCGGTCGGCTCGTCGAAGAGGCTGATCCAGGACAACAAGGATTGAAACTTGCAAAAACTCCAGAAGGGTATAGGATCATGACTGTCGAAGAGGCTGATCCAGGACAACAAGGATTGAAACTCAAAGAAGATTGGGAAATTGTAGAAGTATGGGAAGTCGAAGAGGCTGATCCAGGACAACAAGGATTGAAACCTGGAGAGGCAAGTGTAGGAAATAATCCTACTATGTCGAAGAGGCTGATCCAGGACAACAAGGATTGAAACCCTTTGAATTAATCCGTAATGGAACATTCAAATGGGGTCGAAGAGGCTGATCCAGGACAACAAGGATTGAAACTTGATGGTGAGAAGAAGATTGTAATTGAGCGCAAATCGTCGAAGAGGCTGATCCAGGACAACAAGGATTGAAACCCTATACTCTGTCTTTGACGATTCCCCACACTACCGGTCGAAGAGGCTGATCCAGGACAACAAGGATTGAAACTTATAGTCATGTTATAGCTCCAATACATACTATGCATGTCGAAGAGGCTGATCCAGGACAACAAGGATTGAAACACTACAAGGAGGTTATCCCGGGTCGCACGGCAACAATCGGTCGAAGAGGCTGATCCAGGACAACAAGGATTGAAACTTTCACCGCAATATTATAACTGTGGTGCATCACCGTCGAAGAGGCTGATCCTGGACAACAAGGATTGAAACTACAAATAGTGAAGAAATTAATGGGTTGGTTGCTGGTCGAAGAGGCTGATCCAGGACAACAAGGATTGAAACCATCTACAATGCTGCTGGAACCAAACCGACAACGGCGTCGAAGAGGCTGATCCAGGACAACAAGGATTGAAACCTCACTGGTTTGTCTATCCGAATGCTCCTGTCGCGGTCGAAGAGGCTGATCCAGGACAACAAGGATTGAAACTGAAAGCCTATACTTTCTGTGCATAACGAGATGATCGTCGAAGAGGCTGATCCAGGACAACAAGGATTGAAACTTATCAGAGTCAAGGTCAAAGAGATGGATACACCGGGCAAGTCGAAGAGGCTGATCCAGGACAACAAGGATTGAAACCGCCCTTGTGGATCTTGAGGCGTCCCAGATCAAACGTCGAAGAGGCTGATCCAGGACAACAAGGATTGAAACTCTCCTCTGGTGCTAGGGTAATGCGGTCAGATTCTTGTCGAAGAGGCTGATCCAGGACAACAAGGATTGAAACCCGAAGACTGATGCAGGAGCAAGAAGGATGAGGTTGTCGAAGAGGCTGATCCAGGACAACAAGGATTGAAACTCTGGGAGAAGGTCGCGCCCTCTCAGGCGCTGACGGTCGAAGAGGCTGATCCAGGACAACAAGGATTGAAACTGGTGTTAAAATTGATACCACAAACCCAAATCCAGAGTCGAAGAGGCTGATCCAGGACAACAAGGATTGAAACCCAAGACCCGGAGGTGCTGTATCGCGCCCTGCTCAAGGTCGAAGAGGCTGATCCAGGACAACAAGGATTGAAACTTGTGGAGCAAATCATTAAAAAACAAGTAAAGAATGGTCGAAGAGGCTGATCCAGGACAACAAGGATTGAAACTTTTTACATTGTATGCTATGTGGGACGACAAACAAAAAGTCGAAGAGGCTGATCCAGGACAACAAGGATTGAAACTCGACGATGAAGAAAAGGCACTCGATAACCGCGTTAAGTCGAAGAGGCTGATCCAGGACAACAAGGATTGAAACTCAATCGCCTGCACGGGCTCCAGCGGGAACCGGTGGTCGAAGAGGCTGATCCAGGACAACAAGGATTGAAACTATATACATTTCTTACATAGTATGCAGAGTAAGAGGGTCGAAGAGGCTGATCCAGGACAACAAGGATTGAAACATAAAAGAAGATAGTTTGTTATCGCAGTGCCGGGAGTCGAAGAGGCTGATCCAGGACAACAAGGATTGAAACCGATCAGGTATGGAGGGAGGAGATCCGCTATCCGGCGTCGAAGAGGCTGATCCAGGACAACAAGGATTGAAACACAAGTTCAATTACAACCTGTTCTTCATCATAATTGTCGAAGAGGCTGATCCAGGACAACAAGGATTGAAACATCGAAAGAAGCGATAACCGCGCGGTATAAAAATAGTCGAAGAGGCTGATCCAGGACAACAAGGATTGAAACTCTAAAAGGCGTTGAAGATGGAATAAACGCCTATAAAGGTCGAAGAGGCTGATCCAGGACAACAAGGATTGAAACTGGAGTAACACCAATCAACACATTCGTAACAACATCAAGTCGAAGAGGCTGATCCAGGACAACAAGGATTGAAACTACGTGTAATAATTGTTCTGGTTTCCGGCACGCTGTCGAAGAGGCTGATCCAGGACAACAAGGATTGAAACATAATCCCTCAAACGCTTCAAAATTGCATCATGTTTGTCGAAGAGGCTGATCCAGGACAACAAGGATTGAAACAGATGGTAGTCATGGGGTTTGTGATCGGGTTCTTGCGTCGAAGAGGCTGATCCAGGACAACAAGGATTGAAACTTGTAACAAGCCTATAGGGGAGTAGTGCACGTGATAGTCGAAGAGGCTGATCCAGGACAACAAGGATTGAAACAGTAAAATACAAGATAATTATATAAAACTTGCAAAGGTCGAAGAGGCTGATCCAGGACAACAAGGATTGAAACTCTTCCTGCTGCTCGCGGGGCTCCTCATCGCCCCGTCGAAGAGGCTGATCCAGGACAACAAGGATTGAAACCTGAGCCGCCTCCCTGGATAGGGATCGGCGGCGGCCGTCGAAGAGGCTGATCCAGGACAACAAGGATTGAAACATGGTCCATTAATATTCAATAATGAGGTTGCAAATGGTCGAAGAGGCTGATCCAGGACAACAAGGATTGAAACAAGTTCTCTGATTCAGTATAACCGATAAAAAATCTTGTCGAAGAGGCTGATCCAG
>DANY01000047.1:12756-36533 GCA_002501655.1 Methanoculleus sp. UBA303 | reverse complement strand
GGACAACAAGGATTGAAACTTGAAGTTGGTAAAACTAACGTGTATGTTAGAACGAAGTCGAAGAGGCTGATCCAGGACAACAAGGATTGAAACTGAAAAGTAAAAGAGAATTAAAACCAACTCACATCAAGTCGAAGAGGCTGATCCAGGACAACAAGGATTGAAACTAAAACGGTGATACACTAATGTGTCTGCTATTTCCGTCGAAGAGGCTGATCCTGGACAACAAGGATTGAAACCCATACATCGCCGGACCCTGCCGTGCCAAACCCTGTGTCGAAGAGGCTGATCCAGGACAACAAGGATTGAAACTCTTTTTGGGTAGGTGTAGGGGCAAAACCAGCATAGCGTCGAAGAGGCTGATCCAGGACAACAAGGATTGAAACCAATTAATGTGGATTATAGAGGATATTGTAAAATAGTCGAAGAGGCTGATCCAGGACAACAAGGATTGAAACTTTGCTGAAAATTCCGATACATACGGAATATAAAGTCGAAGAGGCTGATCCAGGACAACAAGGATTGAAACCTATCAGGTAATGAGATTCGATTCTCCAAAGGGGTCGAAGAGGCTGATCCAGGACAACAAGGATTGAAACCACTGGAAAATTACTAAATTGGTTATCGTCGAGTTTGTCGAAGAGGCTGATCCAGGACAACAAGGATTGAAACATATAATCAAACAGTATATTCGACACAATCTTGCATGTCGAAGAGGCTGATCCAGGACAACAAGGATTGAAACTTGGAAGGGGCATTGCAAGGAGCCCCCTAACCGGCGAGGTCGAAGAGGCTGATCCAGGACAACAAGGATTGAAACCCTGATAGTAAAAAGGGTTTAATCTTCATCCTCACCGTCGAAGAGGCTGATCCAGGACAACAAGGATTGAAACTTCCATCTCCATATCTTCCTCTTCATCTACTACGAGTCGAAGAGGCTGATCCAGGACAACAAGGATTGAAACATACCACATCCTCTATACTATCAAATCCAGACACAGTCGAAGAGGCTGATCCAGGACAACAAGGATTGAAACTAAGTCTCCGTCCCTAAACCGCACTGATCCGGATCGTCGAAGAGGCTGATCCAGGACAACAAGGATTGAAACTCAACGGTGTAGGAGGGGGAGACGGTGCCGGGGGTCGAAGAGGCTGATCCAGGACAACAAGGATTGAAACAAGCCTCGCCGCGAGCGAGTTGCGCGGCCAAACCGTTTGTCGAAGAGGCTGATCCAGGACAACAAGGATTGAAACCTGCCGCGTAGGTCGGATCGGTTTTTCCGGCTCTCGTCGAAGAGGCTGATCCAGGACAACAAGGATTGAAACATCAAATCACGCATATCTTCAGCGAATGGTTCTGCCGTCGAAGAGGCTGATCCAGGACAACAAGGATTGAAACAGGGTGGACCCTAACAACCATACATTCTTCGCGCCCTTCGCGGCTTCGCGTGAGGCCCGGTCATCACGGTCCCTGAGCCATCGTGGAACTGTCTGAGCCCCAGCCGCATGACTTCGGGACTGGTGTCAGAGAAAAAATGTGTGATTCCAGCATGGGAAACAGCGTTAAATTCTCTTCAGCGAGTCGATCGCGACGCCGTACTGCGGTCCGTCCTGCAGGTAGGTCAGCTGGATCTCGTCTGGCCCTACGATCTCGCCGAAGCAGTACCCGCCGTCCTGCTCGGCGGTGGCGAGGGTCCTGCCGTCACGCCCGATAACGCCGGCGATCGGCGTCCGCGTCTCCGTGCCGTTCGCGGTAGTAAATACGGTATAGCCGGAGACGATCCGGTCATGCTGATCGGAGATCGTCATCGTCATCGTCATCGTGACGGTGGGATAGTCAGAGAATCCCATGCTCTCTTCATATCCTGCCATGGATGCAGTCCAGTTGCCGGTGAGATCGGGGATGGTCGCGGGGCTCGTATGCACGGGGGTGGGTGCCGGCCCCGTGTAGGTTCCGGAGCCAAGCCACCAGTCCTCGTCCACCTTCACCACGTATCCCAGTTTCGACTCGACCGTTCGGTTGTGCGCGGGGTTGATGTAATAGAACCGGACGAATCCGAATCCGTTCTTCGCCGCGTCGATGAACTGCCGGGTGTAGGGGTTGCCGAACGCGTCGAGTTCGTCCATCCGGCTCACGCTGATCTTATCGGGGTCAAACGGGTGGGCGAGGGCGACGTTGTTGAAGTCGTAGGCGTAGATGTAGAGTTCGCCCTGGACAAACGTTCCGTTCGGGTCGGAAAACTCGGCAAGGGCCTTTTCTTTGCCGTTTGCGTGTGCATAGGCAACCGCGCTCTCGACAAAGGCGACGAGCGTCTCGTTCGAGGTGTAGTTCCCGGGTTCGGGGCTTCCCGGCGTTGAAGCGGCCGTGTCGGGCTGGCTCTGCGTGCATCCGGCGGCCATAAGGAGCAGACCGAGGACGCACAGACACAGGAATGAGGTGGACGAGATTCTCATGCCATTGATTCGGTTTTCCTTCCCATAAAAATAGTATATTATATAATAGAGACTCTTGAGAATCCCCTGCGAAAAATGGTGGGGACCCTGTCTCATCTCATCGATCGCGGAGTCAGTCGTAGTCCCGGAAGAGCGCTGGATTCTGCCGGTACCGCCACCAACTCCGGATCAGGTAGCCTCCGGCGGCGAGCACCAGAACAACCCCGACGACGACCGCGACTGTCCCGTACGGGAATTCCGGCACCGGTTCGCCGGCCGGTGCGGCCGTGGTCTCCTCCGGGGTGGGCTCAGCGACCGCCCGCGCGGTGGTCTGTGCCGCTGTCGGTGTCGTCACTTCACCGGCCTGCTTGATCCCGGTGATCGCAAAAAGGGAGAACCCGGGGCTGGTTGCCGTGAAGGTGACCGTCGCCCCGGCGGTGCTCTCGACCACGGTCGGGAGAGCTTCCCACGCGGTGCCGTTGTAGTGGTAGAGCACGATCTCTTCAGGGGAGAAGCCGTGCTCCTCCAGCCACAAGACCGGGACGGTGAACGTGATTGTCGCCCCGGTGATCTTCCCGAACCGGGCCGGCACGAGGTCGATGTACTGGTAGGCGCTGCCCGGCGCCGGGGGAACCTCGGCGGGTGGCGAGGATCGCACCGTCCCGGTGACGATCAACCCGCCGATCCCGGTGCCGGTGACGTTGACCCGGGCCACGGCGGAGTTTCCGCCCACGTTCACGTCGTTGGTGGTGAGGAGCTGTACGGGGATAACCGCCGGGCTGTCCCCCCCGCCATCGTTCCATGGCCGAACAGTGATATACCCGGTCGTCCGCGTGCTGTCACAACCGGTGGCGTTGGACGTCTGCAGTGTTACCGGGTAGGTGCCCGGGGCCGTATAGATGTGTGTAGGGTTCTGCTCTGTCGAGCCTGCCGGCTGGAGCCGCCAGGTGTCGTTCCCGAGGGTTTCGTCATCGCTACCGCCCATGAGTGCGATGCTCCCGTCCGGCATCGCGACCGCCGTAACGCCGTGTCGCCCTGTCCACCCGGCATCAGGCAACCGTGTCCACGTCCTGCCGTTGTCGTCCGAGCGCCAGGTGTCGTTGAGGGCGGCCATGCCGTCTATACCACCCAGCACGAGGATGCTATCATCCGGCATCGCGACGGCGGCGTGCAGGTATCGTTCCGTCCACCCGGCATCGGGCAATCGCGTCCACGTCCTGCCGCCGTCGTCCGAGTGCCAGGTGTCGTTGAAGGCGGTCATGATGTCTGTACCGCCCAGCACGAGGATGCTGCCATCCGACATCGCGACGCTGGTGTGATAGATTCGTGCCGCCCACCCGGGACTCTCGTTTACGAGCGTCCACGTCCTCCCCTTATCAATCGACTTCCATGTGTCGTTCAAAAGCATGTAGTCGGCATCACAACCGCCCATCACGAGGATGCTTCCGTCCGGCAACGCGACGCTGGCGTGATCGGCTCGTGCCGCCCACCCGGAACTTGCGTTTACGAGCGTCCACGTTCTGCCGTTATCGTCCGACCGCCACGTGTCGTTCTGGTATCCGGTGAGGTCCGCTCCACCCATCAAGAGGACGCTGCCGTCCGGCAGCGCAACGCTGCTGTGACCGAATCTTACCGTCCAGCCGGCGCCGGGTAACTGCGTCCACGTCCTCCCGCTATCGTTCGACCGCCACATGTCGTTTGACCGGGTGTAGGTATCGTCGCAGCCGCCCATCAAGAGAATACTGCCGTCCAGTGTCGCGACGCTGGTGTGACCGAATCTTCCCGACCACCCGGAACTCGCGTTCTGCTCTGTCCAGGCTCCGGTATACGCCTCGTCGCCGAAGAACCACGCCCAGCCGGTCGGGCTGCCGGCCGACCGGTCGGTGAAGGTCACGGTCAGGGGTGCGGTCCCGGAGGTCGGGGTGCCGCTGAAGGCTGTTGCCGGAGCCGAGGGCGTGACCGTGATGTAATCGATCATCCGCGTGGCATTGTAGCCGTTGTCGTTGAACACCTGCAACGCCACCGAGTAGGTTCCCGGAGCGGTGTAGGTGTGCGTGGGGTTCTCTTCCGTCGATCCGGCGGGCTGGAACCGCCAGGTGTCGTTCCAATTGAATCTGCTGATACAACCGCCCATGACTATGACACTCCCGTCGGGTAGCGCAACCGCCGTGGGGTTCTGCCGTTCCGACCACCCGGCATCGGGTAACTGCATCCACGTAATGCCGTTATCATCCGACCGCCACACGTCGTTCCTGTGGTCAGTTGCACCCATACCGCCCATCACAAGGATACTGCCGTCCGGCATCGTGACACTGGTGTGGTAGGCTCTTCCCGCCCACCCGGCACCGGGTAACTGCGTCCATGTCGCGCCGCTATTATCCGATCGCCACACATCATTCATCCTGTTACTGCCGTCATCACCACCCATCATGAGGATACTGCCGTCTGGCTTCACGACACTGGTGTGCCAGGCTCTTGCTGACCAACCAGGGCTCTTGCTCACCAGCGTCCAGGTTGCGCCACTATCGTCCGACCGCCAAACATCGTTTCTATACCCCACGCTGTCCTTACCACCCATGAGTATGATGCTTCTGTCGGGTAGCGTGACCGCCGTGGAACCGAACCGTGCCGACCACCCGGCATCGGGTAATCGTGTCCATGTCATGCCGTTGTCGGTCGACTTCCATGTGTCGTTCAAAAGCATGTAGTCGGCATCACAACCGCCCATCACGATGATGCTTCCGTCCGGCAGCGCGACGCTGGCGTGATCGGCTCGTGCCGCCCACCCCGAACTTGCGTTTACGAGCGTCCACGTTCTGCCGTTATCGTCCGACCGCCACGTGTCGTTCTGGTATCCGGTGAGGTCCGCTCCACCCATCAAGAGGACGCTGCCGCCCGGCAGCGCAACGCTGCTGTGCCAGTTTCTTCCCGTCCACCCGGAACTTGCATTCTGTACTGTCCAGGCTCCAGTGTACGCCTCGTCGCCGAAGAACCATGCCCACCCCGTCGGGCTGCCGGCCGATAGGTCGGTGAAGGATACCGTCAGGGGTGCGGCCCCGGAGGTCGGGGTGCCGCTGAAGGCCGCTGTCGGCGCGGCAGCGGTTGCGGTGCCGACAAGCAGCAGGAGAGCAGGAATAACCAGGCAAAGCGTCGTCAGAGAAATGTATTTATGAAAACTAAACATTTACGATTGAACGTCTCATTTAAGGATAAATATTGCGTTTTTTTATCGGCTAATCCGTGGCAGATTAAGCCAATGCCCATTCCAGGATAACTGTTGCCGTCATTATCTCTACTTACAGGGCACCTCATCGCTACAGAGTTCCCGGAACGTGGTGGACGGCCCCGGACCCGCGCGATGGGCGCACGCGAAGAATGAGGTATAAATTCCCCGAGGGCGGTACTACAGTAGTGAGAATCCGGCCGTGTGCGACCATGCCTGTACAGGTGGAGCGGCGAGCAACCCCGCAGCGGGGAACAAACCGTCCCGGGCCGGGACACCTGAGTTTACGTAGATACGGACGGGTATCGGACCCTGGATACGAGTGAGACCATGAGCGAACCGTTGAGCGTGTTGCTGATAGGGGGAAGCCCTGGCGACGTCCGGAGTATCCGGGAGATGCTTGAAGAACGTGAGATCGATTTAAGGCACTGTGAAGGCCCCGATAACGAATCCGTCGCGATATTGAAGAGCGGAATCGATGTGGTGCTCCTCGATCTCTTGGATGGCGGGAAGACGGCGATCGTCGACCACCTGCGCCGGGCAGCACCCGACATCCCGATCATCGTGCTCACCGCCGTGGGAGACGACCGTGCCGCACTCCGTGCGATGCAGCGCGGTGCGCAGGATTACCTGGTCAAAGAGAAGACGGATGCAGAGTTGCTCTGTCGGGCTGTCAGCTACGCGGTGGAGCGGACGCGGGTGGAGGTCGCGCTCCGGCACTCGGAGGCGATGTACCGGAGGCTGGTCGAGAACCTCAACGAAGGTGTCCTCGCTGTGGATGAGGCTGGCCTCATCACCTTCGTAAACCCGCGTATGGAGGAGATCCTCGGTTCTCCTGCTGCGTGCCTGATCGGGCTGCCGATAGCCGGATTCATTGCCGGAACCTCCCCGGGCGGAAAAAATCCGTTCTGCCGACAGACCGACCGGAGGCAGGAGTTCGAACTAGACTTCCTCCGCAACGACGAAAGACGCGTCCACGCGCTCGTGGTCACGTCGCCGATCACCGATGCTTCCGGCGCCTTTGGAGGATGTCTTGCCGGTGTGCTGGATATCACCGACCGGAAGCAGGCGGAAGAAGCACTCACACAGAGCGAACAGAAATACCGGCTTGTCGTGGAGAGCCTCAGCGAGGGGATATGGGTGATCGACCCGGAGGCCTGCACGTCGTTCGTCAACCCCCGGATGGCGGAGATGCTCGGCTATGCCCCGGAAGAGATGATTGGAAGACCGTTTTGCTCTTTCCTCTCCCCATCCTGCAGCGCCGTGATGCAGGGCCGCCTGAACCGCCGGAGAGACGGAACCCGGGAACAGTACGAGTGCGAGTTCATCCGGAAGGAAGGCGACTTCATCACCACACTGCTGATCGTCTCCCCGTTCGTAGGTGATACCGGCGAGTTCCGGGGCTCGATTGCCGGCGTGATGGATATCACTGAACGGAAAAGGGCCGAAGAGGAACTCCGTATCCGAAATGAGCAGCTCATGGTTCTCAACCAGGTGATCAGCGTCTCGGCAACCTCCCTCTCTCTTGCCGAACTCCTGGAGGAGTCGCTTGAGAAGACGCTCGAGTTGATGGGGTTTCACGTCGGCATCGTCTACATGCTTGATGCCGAGCGAAAACGAGCCCTGCTGCAGTACCAGAAGGGGGTGCCGCAATCGTGTATGCCCCGGAGCCGTGTGATCAAGGTCCATCACTGGCCGTTCAACTTCATCTTCATCGCCGGCCAGCCCCGCTACATAGAACGACAGCCTGACCTCAACTCCATCGAGGCAAGCATACTCCAGGAGATCGATGTCTCGGCGCTCGCGTGTGTCCCCCTCATTGCCGAATCGGTCGTCGTCGGGGCGGTATACGCCGGCAGCAGGACAAAAAAATCCTTCTCCCGCGAAGAGAGGACGCTCCTTGAGACGATAGGAAAGGAGATCGGGTCAGGTATCCTCAAGGGCATGCTGCACAAAAAACTGGAAGCGGCGAACCGGGAGGCGAACCTCTACCTGGACATCATGACGCATGACATCAAGAATGCCGAGAACGTCTCGAGCCTCTACGCTGATCTCCTCATCGAGATGCTGGGGGGGGAGGCCGCGCTCTATGCGAAGAAGATCCGGAGCAGCGTCCGTAAGAGCGCCGAGATAATCGGCAACGTCACAACGATTCGCCGCATCCACCACGATTCGCCTGACGTCGGGCCGGTCGACCTTGAAGTCGTCATCAGGGAGGGGGTCACCGCCTTCCCGGATGTTGCGATTGAGTTCGGGGATACTCCCTGCCAGGTCTGGGCGGATGATCTCCTCTCCGAGGTCTTCTCGAACCTCATAAGGAACGCCGTCAAGTTCGGCGGTCCGGGTGTCAGGATCGCCATCCGGGTGGAGGATTATGACGGCGAGAGCGTGCTGGTCTCTGTTGAGGATACCGGGCCGGGCATACCCGACTCCATGAAGGAGTCTATATTCCACCGGTTCGAGCGGGGATGGGTCGGGGGGTGCGGCGACGGGCTCGGGCTCTTCATTGTCCGCACTCTCGTCAAGCGCTACGGGGGTACCATCCGGGTGGAAGACCGGGTTGAAGGGCGGCCGGATCTCGGTGCGGCGTTCAGGTTTACCCTCCGCGAGGTTCTCCCTTCCGGGAGCGACGACGACGAGGACGAAGAGCATCCGGCCAGGGAAGAGTGCGAGTGAACTACCCCGCCCTGAAGGACGGGGCCTCCTGCCGCTTGTGGTGAACATGCCCAGGTTTCCTCACCCAGAGAATCCCTCCTGCCCGGGCGGGAGCGGTATGCCGTTGGCTTTGTGTCAGGTCCGGGGCTAACACTCTCCACCGAGATCAAAAGGTTTAAAGGTCAGGATTTACCACTTAGCGTCGTGGCATCTGCTTATATCCGGGTTATCCAATTCTCTGTGTCGATCGCGGTCTGCCTCCTTGCAGGGCTGATCGGGTCGGTCTTCACAACGCCGGCCATACCCACCTGGTACGCCGCTCTTGCAAAACCCGCCCTGAACCCTCCGGCATGGGTCTTTGGCCCGGTCTGGACGATGCTCTTCATCCTCATGGGCATCGCGCTCTATATCGTCTGGAGCAAGGGGTGGGGGCAGAAGAACGTGCAGGTCGCTATGGCGATCTTTGCCGTCCAGCTGGCCTTGAACGTCCTCTGGTCGTATCTCTTCTTCGGGCTGCAGGCACCGTTCTTCGCCCTTCTGGAGATCGTGCTCCTCTGGGTTGCAATCCTCATGACGATCGGCGCCTCCTACCGTGTATCGGTGCCTGCAGCGGCGCTGCTCGTGCCTTACTTCATCTGGGTGAGTTTTGCGGCCTACCTCACCTACGGCATCTATGCCCTCAACCCGTGAGGGCGCCTACTCTTTTTCTATCCGCTGCCAGACGTGGACAAACCGCTGGAAGGCGGTGTAGTGCCCGAGAATGCCGAATATGACGAGGAGCCACCCGAGGTAGTTCAGACCGTAGATCTCTCCCGGGATCAGCACCGTGAGCGTGCCGGCTATGATGATCAGCACCAGGCGATCCGCCCGACCGAGGAGGCCCCCGTAGAACCTGCCGACCCCGACAGCCTGTGCCTGGGTGCCGAGGTATGAGGACATCAGGACCCCGGTCAGGGCGAAGACGCCGATCGGCCAGGATGCGGCGCCGCCTGCGAAGATGCCGGTGATGATGAATATGTCGGCGTAGCGGTCGATGACGTGGTCCAGGAAGTCCCCGCGGAGGCCCGCGATTCCCATGTCCCGGGCGAGCGCTCCGTCAAGCGCGTCGAAGACAGCGTTGAAGGCGACCATGACGACGCCGAGCGCGACTCCCCCGGCATAGAATGCGATACCCGCAAGGATAGATACGAGAAATGACGCAAGGGAGAGTCCGTTCGGGGTGATCCCGATCTTCCTCGCCAGATCTACCACGGGCTGAACAATGCCCTGCACATGCGGCCGGAACTGGTCCAGCGTCATGTGCCGAGCTCCAGATAATCGGTCCAGTCGATGGACCCGCAGGATGCGGGCAGTTCTCCCCGTATGAACCGTTCGATCCGGTCCGCACACTCTCCGACGTTGAGATGAGTCGTATCCAGTTCCAGTACGTGTTCGTCCGGGTGGCCTTCGAGCGTCTCGATCAGTATGACGTCGAGCGCTTCCGCCTCGACGTTCTCTGCGACCTTCTCGGAGGGGTAGTCCCTCGGGGCAAGACGCTCTCGCAGGACGTCGGGACGGCACCGGAGCACCACCACCCGGTCGCAGGAGAGAAGGTGCGCGAGGTGGCCTTCGACGATCCCGTCGACCGGTTTGAACTCAGCTGCCCACCGGTCGACATCCACCACCAGGGTCTCGCGGCAGTGGTCCTCCTCGATGATGTAGGGCTTCACCGTATCGGTCAGTCTGACGACCCGGTGACCTCGTTGCGCCAGTTCGGCCGCGATGGATGTCTTTCCGGTTCCCGGCGTGCCGGTGACGCCTGTCATCATAGGTTCTTCGCCGCCTCGAGGAATCGAACGTTCTCCCAGTCTTCACCGATGCTGACTCTGATGTAGCGGTTGCCGAGCCCCGGGAAACTGGTGCAGGACCGAACAAGGACACCTCTCGCCGCGAGGCGCTCCACCACCTCGTCGCCTGTTCTTGGAGCGACGTCGATCATGACAAAGTTTGCGTCCGAGGGGTATGTCCGGAACGGTACCTCGTCGAGGAACCGCTGCCTCCACTGCTTGACGTGGTCGCAGGTCTCGCGCACCCGGTCAGTGTCGGCGAGAGCCCCGACGGCCGCCGCCGCGGAGACCGAGCTTAACGCAAACGGTGTCGCCGCCCGGTGGTAGAACGGTTCCAGCCACTCCGGGACAAAGGCGTAGCCGACCCGGAGCCCGGCGAGGGCGAATATCTTCGACATCGTCCGCCCGAGGACCAGGTTCTCGTGCCGCCGCATGAGAGGCCGGTAGTCTATATCCGCAAAGTCGATGTAGGCGTTGTCGAGGAAGAGCAGCCCTTCCATCTCCTCGAGGATCTCTTCGACCATCTCCGGCAGGACCGAGTTTCCCGTCGGGTTGTTCGGGGAGCAGAGGAAGGCGAGTTTTGCCCCCCGGCAGGCTTCGATAAAGACCTCCGGATCGACCGAGAAGTCCTCCCGGCGGGGGACGTTTATGACCCTGGCGCCGTGCGCCGCGGCCGCGAGCCCGTAGAAAGAGAAGGTGGGGGTCGAGACGACCACCGCTTCCCCGGGCTCGACGACTGTCCGGATCACCGTCTCGATGACGCCGTCCATGCCCACACCGGTGACGAACCGGTAGTCACCGTGGTAGCGGCGGAGCGCATCGATGAGGGGCGCCGCCCGTGTGTCCGGGTAGCGGTTTGCGGCCTGGAGGGCCACCGCTGCCGCTTCAACGGCGGCGGGCGACGGCGGGCGGGGGTTCTCGTTGCTTGCAAGGCGTGCCACACGGTCGATGCCATGCTCCCGCGCGACGTCCTCCGCCGACTTTGCGTAGGAGTAACCCTCCGAGCCCGAGAAGCACGCTCTAACCAAGCGCCGCATTGATGACACCGACAGCCGTATCGATCTCCGCATCCGTGATCACGAGCGGCGGGATGAGCCGGAGGTTCCCGTCAGCGGCACAGTTGACGAGCACGCCGTTCTCGGCGCAGATACGCTGCACCTCAGGGCACCGGTCACCGACCGATATGCCGATCATCAGGCCGCGGCCCCGGGGGTTGTGGGCGGCGAGGCCCGTCATGAACCGCTCGCCCTTCGCTGCGACACTGGGGAGAATCCCCTCGATGACGCCGATGGTGGCGAGTGCCGCCGCGCAGGCGAGCGGTCCTCCGGCAAAGGTGCTGCCGTGCTCGCTCCGCCCGAACTCGAGCCCCTCACGGGCGACGAGCGCTCCGATGGGAAATCCGCTCGCAAGCCCCTTTGCAAGCGTGACGATGTCGGGGGCAACGCCGGTGTGCTGGATGGCAAGCCACTTCCCGGTCCGGCCCATACCGGTCTGCACCTCATCGACGATCATCAGTGCGCCGGCATCGTCGCAGATCTCCCGGATGCCCCGGAAGAAGTCGTCGGGCGGGATCAGAACGCCGGCTTCGCCCTGGATCGGCTCGACGAAGACTCCGGCGGTATCCTTATCGACGGCCGCCGCGAGGGCGTCCAGGTCGCCGTAGTCCACGAAGGTGCAGGCGGGCGAGAGCGGCTCGAACGGTTCCCTGATGGCGGGCTTATGGGTGACGGCGAGCGACCCGCAGGTCCTGCCGTGGAACCCGTGGGTGAACGCAACAAACTTTTTCCGCCCGGTCCTGACGCGGGCGAGTTTTATTGCGCCCTCATTTGCCTCGGCGCCGGAGTTCGAGAGGAACGCCTTTCCCGGCCCGGCGATCTCAACGAGTTTCTCTGCCAGTTCCGCCTGGTTCGGGACGTAATAGAGGTTCGAGCAATGGATCAGCCGGTGGGCCTGGTCGCAGATCGCCCCTACCACTGCCGGGTGGCAGTGGCCGGTGCTGCAGACCGCGATCCCGGCCACACAGTCGATGTACTCCCGTCCCTGGTCGTCCCAGACGCGCGACCCCGCACCGCGGACGACCTTCATCGTCCTGCCGAACGCGGGCATATAGTAACGTGCATCAAGCACCCGTGAATCTTCTGTCATGTCTTCCTCACTCATACTCGACCGTCGCCGGCGGTTTCGGGGTGACGTCGTAGACCACCCGGGCGACGCCGGGGATCTCGGCGGTTATACGGGATGTCATCTCAGTGAGAGTATCATAGGGGAGGAGCAGGGGTTCGGCGGTCATGCCGTCCCTGGACTGAATGGCCCGGACTGCAACGATCCAGCCATGGAGCCGGACGTCTCCTTTCACCCCGGTCCCGAGGCCGAGGAGCGCGGCAAAGCACTGCCAGGGGCGGAACTTCTCCACCAGGCACTCCTCGACGATGGCGTTTGCTTCACGCACGATCGCGACCTTCTCTCTCGTCACCTCGCCGAGCATCCTGACGGCAAGTCCCGGTCCCGGGAAGGGCATCCTGTGCTGGATCTCCGCCGGGAGCCCGAGCCCGCCGGCCACCTCGCGGACCTCATCCTTATAGAGGTCGGCAAGCGGCTCGATGACGCCTTTGAACTTGATATCAAGAGGCATGCCTCCCACGTTGTGGTGACTCTTGATGCCCCCTTCGCTCTCGATGCGGTCAGGGTAGATGGTACCCTGCAGGAGCATCGTTGCCCCGGTGCGCTTCGCCTCCCGCTCGAAGATCCTGATGAACTTCTCACCGATGGCTTTGCGCTTCTCTTCGGGATCGGTGATACCCCTGAGCGCCTCGAAGAACTCATTGCCTGCATCCACGACATGGAGGTTTGTGTCGGCAAAGAGGGACCGTATCCGTTCGGTCTCCCCTTTCCGCATGAGGCCGGTATCCACGTATATCGGGACGAGCGCGTCACCGATGGCCCGGGCTGCGAGCGCCGCGCAGACCGAAGAGTCAACGCCGCCGGAGAGTGCCATCACGACCTTATCTTCACCGGCAGTATCGCGTATCTGCCGGACTGCCTGGTCGATAAACTTATCAACGTCTACCATTCTGTCATCTCATCTGGTCTGGGAAGATATCTTGTTCTTTTTGCACGCGGTGACAAAGCCGATGTAAGGCGGAGAGGGATCCGTCGGGCTCGACTTGAACTCGGGGTGGAACTGTGTGGCGAGGTAGAAGGGGTGGTCCGTGAGCTCGCAGACCTCCATCCGTTCTCCACAGGAGCCTGAGAAGACAAGTCCGGCGCCCTCGAGGTCGCGGATGAATTTGGGGTTCACCTCGTAGCGGTGCCGGTGCCGCTCCACGATCCCGGTCTTCCCGTAGAGGCCGGCCACCATCGTGCCCTCCTTGAGGGTGACGTTGCAGTTCCCGAGGCGCATCGTCCCGCCGAGGCCGGAGACCTCCTCCTGCTCGGGGAGGAGGGCGATGACGTGCGTCCCGGGTCCCATCTCTTCGCTGGTGGCGTCACTGATGCCAAGGATGTGCCGCGCATACTCGATCACCGAGAGCTGGAAACCGAGACAGAGGCCAAGGTAGGGCTTCTGGTTCTCGCGCGCGTACCGGATCGCCCGAATCTTGCCTTCGATGCCGCGTTTGCCAAAACCGCCCGGGACCAGGATGCCGTCGACGTCGGCGAGGTCGCGGATGTCGAACGTCTCCGCATCCAGCCAGCGTATGTTCACTTCAGTGGAGAGCGCCCTCCCGGCGTGCTTGAGCGACTCCTTGATGGACATATAGACGTCCTCGATCCCGTACTTGCTGACGATGGCGACCGTCACCCGGTTCGTGTACTCCTGCGAGACGACCCGGTACCATACTGTGTCCGGCTCCCTGTTCTCGAGGGCCAGGTAACTGCAGACGACGTCAGCAAGTCCTTCCTTCTCCAGTTCCACAGGGATCTGGTAGATGTCGGGGACGTCCTTTGCGGAGACCACGGCCTTTACCGGGACGTCGGTGAAGGCGGATATCTTCTTCTTCGTCTGCGGGCTGATCACCTCGCTGCTCCTGCCCACGATGATGTCGGGTTGCAGCCCGAGTTCCCGGAGCGCCTTGACCGAGTGCTGCGTGGGTTTGGTCTTGTGGTCGCCCATGGCATCCACCGGGACCAGGGTGACGTGGACCAGGAGCACGTCCTGTGGAGCGAGTTCGCCGTGCATCTGGCGGACCGCCTCAAGGAACGGCATGCTCTCGATGTCGCCGACCGTGCCGCCGACCTCCACCAGACAGATCTCGGCCACCTTATCGCCGTTGATCTTCTCCTCTGCCGCACGGCCGATGCAGTGCCTGATCTCGTCGGTGATGTGGGGGATGATCTGGACGGTCGCGCCGAGGAAATCTCCACGCCGCTCTTTCTCGATGACGTTCCGATATACCTTCCCCGTCGTGATGTTGTGGATCGATTTGAGACTGATGTTCAGGAACCGTTCGTAGTTGCCGAGATCGAGGTCGACTTCCCCGCCGTCAGAGAGGACGAAGACCTCACCGTGCTGGGCGGGGTTCATGGTGCCGGCATCGATGTTCAGGTACGGGTCGATCTTCACCGCCGTTACCTGGTAGCCGCGATTTTTTAAGAGGCGGCCGATGGACGCGGTGGTGATGCCCTTCCCGAGTCCGCTCATGACGCCGCCGGTTACAATGATATACTTCAAGCTCTCGTTCCCCTCCGGTTGTTCCAGAGACTCTATCTCATATATGTGATCCTGAGTATTGAGAATGTATTGTTCCGGCATCTTCGGGAGATTCCCTGCCGGCGTGATGGGGGTTTTGCCGGGCTTCCACCACAGTGCTATCGGCGTATGACTGCAAACGATGTCGACGTCCGGGTGAGGAGTGTATCGTCCGCCGCATCCCGGACCTCCCCGTCTGCAAACGCCACCCGGCGGCCTTTGCGGATGATCCTGCCGGTTGCGACAATCGTCCCGGCGTTGACGCCTTTTATGAAACTTGTGTGCTCGTCGATCGTGGCGATCTCCTCGTTATCAGCGAGAAGCGTGTAGAGCGCAAGCGCAATCGCCTCGTCTGCGAGCGCCACGTAGACGCCGCCCTGGAGCCAGCCGGCACCGTTGAGCATATCCGGCCGGACATCCATGGTGAGGCTGGCGCGCCCGTTGCGAAACTCGCCCACTTCTATACCCATCAGCGTAAAGAAGGGATTGGCATCCCTTCCGATCTGTTTTAGTTCGTCAATGTAGCCCACGCGACCACACCTATCTGCGGGAGGATTTGGGGTCAGCCGGGATAAGCGTTGTGACTATCATGGCTGGTGCAGCATTCTCTTCGCGCAGCCGACCGTTGTGCCGGGTGGCCGTTGGCCATTTCCGGGAAGGGACGCGGTCGGCGTCAAACGGCGAATCGGGCGTGGACATATCCGTAGATCGGCTGAACCCCGGAATCATATAAAAACAACTATCACATCCACTGAACACCTGTAAGTGTATGGAAGATGCCTGGCAGCCCGAAGCGCTCCGGAACAGGAGGCTTGAGCAGCTCCGGACTACCATGAACGATTACATCGAAAAGAATATCGACCAGGTGGAAGGGAACCTGCCGGTCTTCTTCGGGCACGTTGCCGCCACCCTCGATAGGACGTTTCCCGGTCTGGACGATGGGTCCTACGACGACTTCATCGATGCAATCACCTTCACGCTCCTCAACACCACACGTGCGGTCCCTACGGCAGAACTCTTCGAGAAGATCCTGCGGCATGCCATGGGGAACAAGCGGCGGAGAAAAGGGCGGGCAACCCTCGATGTGGCTGTGGGCCTCAAACTGATCGATACCGGCAACTACTATCAGGCGATCGAGTACCTGGCACGCTACAGGAACTATGACGGGCGGGTCAACGCCGCCATCGCCTACTGTTACTACGCTCTCTCCCTGGCAACCAGCGGGAAGCAGGGTCTTCGCCCCAACGACGGGGAACTCCGTGCCCGTGAGGAGATGCTGAATCTCTCCCGGTCACGCGCCCCGCTCAACCGACTCAGGGTCTTCGACCGCAGGGATGCCCGGCTGAACCTGATCTTCTGGTTCATGCTGGACCTGGCGTTCACCTGGTTCCCGAGCGAACCGGAGCTCTACCATATCGGGGTTGTGCGGGCAAGACACGAGGGAGACATCGAACGCCGCCGGCACCTCCTTGACCTGGCCACGGAGCGGTTCCCGGATAATAAGCACTTCCTGGTCGAGGCGTTTAACGCCCATGTGGAGCAGCGCAACGGGAGCAGCGCCGCTGCCGTCGTCAAGCAGATGATGCAGCAGTATCCTGATGACCATGAGCCGATCTACTTCGGGCTGAAACTCGCGATTCTCGGGTCACAGCCGGGATTCTATGCCAGTTTCCGGAAGCTCGCGCTCCTGAAGCAGTTTCCCCGGCACCTGCTCCTGATGCTGGACACCGTGCTCGAGGTCATGTGCAACCATAAGACCGAGAGTTACCTCTGTTTTGAGGAGGCGAAGAAGGCCTCGTCCGGGTGGGATTACTACGTCACGGTACTGGAGTACATCCTCCGGGACTTCATCGAAGGCGATGAAGACCGGGCGAAACGGGCGAGATCTGCTTTTTTCACCAGCGTCGACCAGTACTGTACGCACATCCTGAAGATCGGGAAGTGACGACCTCGCAACGGAAAGACCCCCGGGCCTGGTGATGCGCAGTTCAGCGTGCCTTTCCTGTATTGGCGGGTGTCTTCTATCGATGGCGGATCTCCGTTAGCCCTCTGGATAATTCGCTAAATGGGCCGATCCCGGGTATGAGGGGGAGAATCATAACGATTAGTTTATCCGTATCAATAAGCAAAACTTTCTACGGACGGCATTTACGAGCCCGAATACATGAATATACCGGGGAGGATCGGTTACAATGACGGGAAATAATACTATTCCAGGTACCGGCAGGGGAGCACCCGGTGCCGACGGTCTCCGGGGACCCCGTGAATCGCCGCACCCTCTCCTGGGTGCGTATCTCTCGATCCTCCGTGAGGTGCCGGATGGACTTGCTCTGGTGGACAGTGGGGGCGGGTGTCGGTACCTGAACCCGGCGTTTACCAGGATCACCGGGTATACCCGGGAGGATGTCCCGACGCTCTCTGCGTGGTTCGAGCGTGCCCACCCGAACCCGGCATACCGGCGGAACGTCCAGGATATGGGGCAGGAATTGCTCCAGGGCGACCGGAACGCTCTGGTCGCCAGTGTTGTCTGCCGGGATGGAACAGTGCGCGATCTCGAGTTCCGGCGGGCGCCGGTCTGGGATGGTTGCATCCTGCTTGTCGTCCGGGACGTCACCGAACAGGTTCTGACCGAGGAGCATCTCAGGCAGACCACATCTGAACTGAGCGCGGTGATCGAAGCCTTTCCCGACCTTTTCCTTCAACTGAACACGGACGGCACGATCCTCGACTTCAGGGCCGGCAGGCTGGCGAAGGTGCCGCTCGTCTCCCAGGCACTGCTCGGGCGGCGGGTGCAGGACGTGTTCCCTGGAGACGTCGGAGAGGCGCTTTTGGATACACTGCAACAGGCTGTCCGGACGGATGCGCCTGCTGCATCCCTGGAGTTCAGCCACACTGAAGCCGGGGCGCTCCGGCACTACGAAGCCCGGGTTATGCCGCTGTACGGGATGCGCCTGATGGCTGTCATCAGGGAGATCACGGAGCGGAAGGAGGCGGAGCAGGAACTGCATCGGCACCGCGAGCACCTGGAAGACCTCGTTGCCGAGCGGACTGCAGAACTCGAACGTGCGAATCAGCGGCTCGAACACCTCCTCTACTGCATCGAGACGACTGAGCGGAGGGCCGCAGAAGAGTGGCTGGACTCATCGATCGAGCAGGGCACCCTGGGAGTGGCTGAAGCCGAGGAGGCAAGGATCACCACCGACGCTTCCGGGACGGTCGTCATCGTCAGCCGGGCAGCCGAGCGCCTGACCGGCTATGCGGGAGAGGTACTGGCCGGGAAACCGATATGGTCCCTCTTTCTGGGCGGCGATGCGCGGGAACTTCTCTCAGAGGAGGTGCTGGGGCGGGGCAGGTCTGCAGAGTGCGTCGAGGGAGCGACGCTCGTGAGAAACGACGGTTCAAGGCAGCCGGTCTGCATCTCCGCCGACCCGATCATCGATGCCGCGGGTACCGTGGTCGGTATGATCTGCACGTTTCAGGATATGTGAGGATGGGTGGGCGGTCAGAGCCGAAAGCCGTAGGACTCCGGGTGCACCGGGCCCGGGTCCTGGGGCGCCACGGTGACCGCGACCTGATCGGAGTAGAACCCGAGCCCTTCGAGCGCGGAGAGGAGCACCTTCTCCGGTGTGTTGTTGATCTCGCTTACGTGGGCAAGCATCGCCATCTGGATGTGATCAGCGAGCCTCTGCAGGCACCGGGCGGCATCCGGGTTTGAGAGATGTCCGCGTTTTGACCGTATCCGGCTCTTGAGGTATGCAGGGTAGGGACCGTTCTCAAGCATATCGGGACAGTGATTGCTCTCCAGGAGGACGGCGTCACAGGCTGCGAGGTGGTCGAAGATGGGAGTGGTGATGGTGCCCGTATCGGTGCAGCACCCGACGCGGAGGTCGCCTTCAGCGACAGAGAACCCGCAGGGCTCCCGTGCGTCATGAGAGGCGGCGAAGGGCTCGACCGAGAAGTCGCCCACACAGAACGGCTCACCGTATCGGCACCGCCGGACTTCTGCCGACGTCGCGCCGCACTTCTCGTAAAATGCCTCAAGCGTGCCGCCAGTCGCGTAAATGGGCACATGAAGTCTCCGTGCTAGCACGTCGGCCCCCCGGATATGGTCGATATGCTCGTGAGTGACAAGAATCCCCTCGACGAGCGTTGCATCTCCGCCGGCGTTTGCAAGACGGCGGAGGGTCTCGCGGGCGGAGAGCCCCGCGTCGATGAGCAGCGCACCCCGCTCGCCTCGCAGATAGGTGCAGTTTCCCTTGCTCCCGCTCGCAAGGACGGTCAGTTCCATTGTAGAAATGATGGTCCGTGCGGATATTTAAGGGCGTGGCGGGGTCCATCTCGTCATGAGGGGCACCCCCCAGTACCCCGGGCCGCCCTTGCCGGAGGCGATCCCGGGGGTTACGGAACGCTCTGGGACTCTCCTCGACGCCCTGGATCGGGTCGTGCGCCGGGTGCCGGCCGGGGTTCTCTCCGCACCGCGGGACCTCTCCGCCGACCGGAAGGCCCTCCGGCGCGCCCGGCCCGCGGGTTCACCCCGCTCCGGTGCCATCACAGGATCGCCGGGCCAAATGAGGGTGTGCACATACCTTTCCGCTGCCCGCGCGAGCTCGATCCGGTTGAGGTGGAACTCGCCGGGGATCTCCGGCACTCCCCCCCGGGGAGTTCAGGCGGCGGCTGGACCGCTACCTTGTCGGGGTGCGGGAGCACCTCGCGGCGCGGGAATACGTATAGAGGCTGCAGGCAGGCTGTCGGGCCGGGGAGGAGAGGGGCCGGAACACAGCCTGCCGGGTGCTAAGCGGCCCAGAAGAAACTATTTATCTCCCCCATTCATATTTACCCCTGATGAAACGATTTTCTGCCGTTGCAGCAGGGCGGGTTCAGAGGGTCGGGTTTCGGGAGCACGTCTACAAAGAGACGTTTGACAAGGATATCTCCGGGTATGTAAAGAACCTCGATATCGGTGAGGTCGAGATCGTCGCAGAGGGGAGTGAAGAGGATCTTCGCGCTCTCATCAACAGGATCAATATTGTCCGCTATCCAATTGCGGTCAAATCATTTACCATCAAATGGCAGGAGGCAACCGGAGAGTTCACGACCTTTGAGATCATCCGCGGAGATCTCCAGGAGGAACTGTTTGAGAGGGTCGATTTTGCCGGCACCATCATGTACCAGACACTGGAGAATTCTGAACTGAATTTGAAGAAACAGGACCAGATGCTCGATAAGCAGGACCAGATGTTGGAAAAACAGGACCTGATATTAGATAAGCAGGACCAGATGTTGGATAAGCAGGATCAGATGCTCCAGATCGGGATTGAGACAAAAGAAGAGATTGTAGGGCTCCGAAGAGATACCGGGAAGTACCTTGACGACGAATTCAAAGAGATCAAAAAGGAGCTTGCCTCCATCAGGGGTGCCCTTGCCCGGGCAGGTATCCAGATCTAAAGCCCACCCCGAACCCCGGTATTCACCAAAAGAGCAGTCGCGGCTGGTGGGGGCGTGCGCGGAGGCCGACGCCGAGATCGACCGGATTGTATATGCGCTCTACGGGCTGACCGACGAAGGGATAGCGGTTGTAGAGGGGGCGAACTGACACTTCTCCGGCGATTAGCAGCCCGGGACCCGGCAACCGGGTTCACCACCCTTCGCGGGCTTCGCGTGAGCCCCCGACACCACAACCCTACACGCGCCCTGGAGCATGAAGGTGCGTTGCCCTGACAACATGGACCGACTCCGCTGCAAACGAAACAACTACCCGGCTCCCCTCCCGGATCTCCAGGTCGTCCACCACCTTCCAGGAGAGGACCGACGAGAGCGTGAATCCGCAGTCGACCGTCACCCTGCTGAACGGGCCGCGCGGCACGATAGAGGCCACGGTGCCGGGAAGGGAGTTCCCGTCGAGGACAGCCTCCCCCCCGACCGCCGGGACGATCCGCATATCCTCTGACCGTATGCAGAGGCAGACCTCTTCCCCCTCTCCGAACGATGATCTTGCCCGGACCCGGGTGCCGCCGACATCGATGGCGGAGGTGCCGTTCCCGCCAGCCACAACGGTCCCTGCGATGATATTCTCGATGCCGATGAACCGGGCGACGTCCCGGCTCGCGGGCACGGTGAAGACTTCCCGCGGGGTTCCCACCTGCGCAAACCCCCCGTTCATCAGCACGCCGATCCGGTGGGCGAGTCGCTGCCCCTGGTACATGTCGTGGGTCGAGAGTACGATCGTCGTGCCGAGGTCGCGGTTGATGTGGCGGGCCAGTTCCTCAATCTTCTCCACGGAGACCGGGTCGAGATTCGCGGTCGGCTCATCCATTAAGAGGATCTCCGGCTCGATCACCATCGCCCGTGCAAGAGCCACCCGTTGCATCTCTCCCCCTGAGAGCGTCCGCGCTCTCCGCTCTCCGTAGCCGGCAAGACCGACCATCTCGAGGGCATCCCCGACCTTCTCCCGGATCGCTGCCTTCCCCACCCCCCTGAACCACAGGCCGACGGCTATGTTCTCAGAGACGGTTGAGTTGAAGACGGCAGGCTTCTGGAAGACCATCCCTATCATCCGGCGGGTCCGGAGGTTCTGTTCCCCCTTCGCGTGGATATCGATACCGTTGATCCGTATCTCTCCTCCCGTCGGGGTGTCGAGGAGACAGAGGAGCCGTAACAGGGTCGATTTTCCGACACCGCTCGGTCCCATGATGGCGAATATCTCTCCCTCTTCAATCCGCCCGGTGACGCTGCTGAGCACCGCCGCGTCACCGAACCGTTTTGAGACGTTTACAAGTTCAATCATGGTATCACCGGTGCTGCACCGTGGTTATGGCGAGATTGACGCCGAGGGCGATGACGAGAAGGACGATCCCGAGCGCGATGGACTGGGGGATGTTTCCCATCGATGTCTCAAGCGATATCGCCGTCGTCAACACCCGGGTTGAACCCATGAAGGACGACGCCATGATGTTGCCGCCGACCAGGATCGCCGCTCCGACCTCGGATATTGCCCGCCCGAACCCGACCGCGACGGCCGCGAGGATCGCAAACCGGGCTTCCTTCATGATGTTTGTGAGGAACTGGAGGCGCGTGGCCCCGAGCGAGTAGAGGGTATCCCTGATGACCGGATCGACTCCCGAGAGCGCGGATATCGTGAGGCCGGTCATGATCGGCAGAATGAGCACCGTCTGTGCGATGATCATGGCGGTCGGGGTGAAGAGCAGCCGCAACGATCCGAACGGCCCGACACGGGATATGAGCAGGAATATGAGGAGCCCGACGATGACGGTGGGGAGCGCGTAGAGTGTCTGGATCAGGTTAATGAGACTTCTCTTGCCGGGGAACGTGCCGAAGTTGATCGCAGCGCCGAGCGGGACGGCGATCAGGGTGGCGAAGATCGTTGCAGTGAATGAGACGATGATGCTTCTCGCGGCGATGGCCATCACGTCGGGGTCGAGCGTGATGATGAGTCTCGCCGCCTCCAGGAATCCCTCGATGATCTCGTACATGCTCTGCTCCTATTGTGGTCGGTCGGCGGCAAAAAATAGGTGGGAATCAGGGTTGGTTGGCCGGATCACAGAATGGGATCCGTCACTTCAGCCTTGGTCACGCCGATCTTCTCCCAGTCGTTCTGGGCGGCGTAGAAGAGCGGCTGGCCGTACTTGTCGACACCGAAGGAGGCGATCTCCTTCTGGACATCGTCGGAGATCATGAAGTTGATCCAGTCTTTCGCGACGGTGCTGTTGATGTCGGGGTACTTCTCGGGGTTGATCTGCATGGCGCAGTAGACGTTGAGCAGGATATCGCCCTCGTCTACGAGCGTCGCGAGCTCGAGGTCGCCCTTGTAAGCAAGGTAGGTGCCGATGTCGGAGAGGGTGTAGGCCTGCTTCTCGTTGGTCATCGTGAGTGTTGCACCCATGCCCTTTCCGGCCTCAAGATACCAGTCGCCGGAGCCCTGCACGTCTGTGGAGTAGTTGAGTCCGGCTGCCTTCCAGATGGCCTGCTCCTTCGCGTGCGTGCCCGAGGCGTCACCACGCGAGACGAAGGTCACGCCAGACTCGCCGGCCATTCCCTTCTCCCGGATGGTGGCAAACGCCTGCTTGGGCTCCATATTCTTGATGCCTGCCGGGTCGGACTCGGGCCCGACGAGGACGAAGTAGTTGTAGGCAAACACACGCCGGTTGGTTCCGTAGCCGTCAGCGAGGAAGGTATCTTCACGCGCACGGTCGTGCACCATCAGGACGTCCACGTCGCCCCGCTGCCCGTACTCGAGCGCCTTACCGGTTCCGGCGGAGACGACCAGCACCTCGGCGTTGTACTGCTCCTCAAAGATCGTGCTGAGACGCTCAAGGAGTTTGGTGTCATCGAGACTCGTCGTCGTAGCGATACGCAGCTGCTGTTTCTCCGCGCTGACAGGGTCCGGGCCGATTGTCGTCCCGGTACAGCCGCAGATGAGCAGGAAAGCGACCATGACGGCCGCAACGGCAAATAGGGTTCGTCTTTGCATAACTCTCAATTCAAGTATCGGGCTTCAGATAATTAAATGTGATAGTTTTATATCGAGAGTTAATCAGTTAATATAATTTAGTTGACTTTCAGGGGATTTTAATCTGGTGTTCCGGATAATGGGGGTTGATCGGCCCCGGCCGCTCTCTCCAGGGGCGGGAACCGGAGACGTCACCCGGTCCCGATATCGCGGTATACGTCGCCGTCCGCCTCGACAACAAGGACTCCCCTCCCCTCGATGAAGGGGTAGTGCCCTACGAAACAACTGATACTCAACTTTGTTGAGATCTCATCCCGGTGTTCCCGCTTGATTGCAATCCGGGGCACGGCTTTCCCTTGGGTATCGCCATGACTGCCCCCGCCCCCCCGGGGCGGTGGAGGTGGCCGAAGGCCGGGCGGGGTGATGGGTGTGCGGATCTTTGCGCAAGCCAGGGGAGGGGTCTCCCCCTCCCCGTCAGCCCCACCC
>DANY01000047.1:0-12637 GCA_002501655.1 Methanoculleus sp. UBA303 | reverse complement strand
CCCCATGGCGATAGCCACCACGGTCCACGGCATGAGGACATGCTTGAGAGGAAAAAGGTCGAACTTCAGGCTAGGTCCGGCACCAATCTCGTCAGGGAAGAATGACAGCCAGAATAGGGCTTCACCAGAGCTCGATAATGGAAATCTTCTCCCCAGGTTATTGTTTGTCATGAACGCGGGTTGGTGCGCAGCGTAATTCGGTCGGATCCTCTGAGATCAATTATCAGGTATATGCTGGAGCACTACCGATAAAGGCGGGCTTCGGGGACTTTTAGAGAGCGACAACGCCTTCCCTGGCCGCCGTTCCGCCCCGGGTCATGGCCTGGCCGACGCCGGAGGCGAGGATCGCGGCGACCGTCCGGCCACAAAACTAAAGAAGGCCTCTCTGAAAAAAGTTGACGTTTTAGGGTTATCAGGCCCGGATCAGGGTGCCTACCCGCTCCCCGTTCACGGCTTTCGTTATGTTGCCCGGCACATGGGCGTTCACCACCTTGATCTCTTTGACGTGGACGGCGTCCCGGAGCAGCTCGACCGCCATCGGTTCGAGCACCATATCTTCCATATCCATCTCCAGGAGTTCGTCTGCCGTGATCTCTGCGATGAACTCGGCGTCGGGGTTCGCGAACGGGTCTTCGGTGTAGAGGCCGTCCACGTTCTTCCCGAGGATACAGTTCTTTCCGCCCACCACTTCGGCCATCAGGAAAGCGCCGGTATCGGTCCGGTGCGGCGGGATGCTCCCGAGTTTCGGGGGGTGCTCGTAGAGGCCGTAGGGTGGGGTGCCCTGCACGACCGGCAGCATACCGAGCGATATGAGTGAGGGGAGGTTCAGGAGATCCCCGGAGTGGATCCGGACGCCGTTGTACTTCGAGAAGAGGAGCGACATCATGATCGCGTTCTGCTCGCTGATCTTGCCTGCCAGTTCCGCAAGCACCCCGGTCGGCATGCCGAGATTGATACCGACGTCGAGGATATGCCGCACCCGGGCGCCGCCGCCGGTGGCAACCAGGACCTTATGGTCCCGGGAGAGTTCGCCGATCTCTTCGACCAGCGGATAGATCACATCCCGCCCGTAATCGATAACACCGTGACCGCCGATCTTGATCACGTTCAGGTCGGGCATGATCCTGATCTGCCGGACGCCTGCGGTCTCCCGCATCAGACCCCGCCGGACCAGACTCTCGCCCCGTAACCTCGATCCCATCTCAAACCGTTCTGCCATGGTTAAAGTCTCCTTATAGTTTATGTGAGGGAAAGTATTAAGTAACTTCGCGCTATATCAGCAGTTATACCAGTTGGTTGGGAGGTGATGAACTGATGAAGATCTATGCACGAGAACGCCAGAAGGTCGGCACCGGCGTGAAACAGCCCCGGTTCCGTGTTGTCGCCGTCATCGAAGAGAAGGGAGACCAGAAACACATGAAGGTCGAGGGCACTCACTTCAGAAAGGTCGAACTCGAACAGATTGCAAAGGACGCGGGGGCGGAGATCATCTACCTCGAGGAGATGCCCGAAGAAGAGCGGGGCGAGAGGAAGAAAGAAGAGGCGTAACCAAACCGACTCTCTTTTTCCTCCCGAAGACCAGTACTCTACGATTGGATGTCCACGCACGAACATGACGATATATTCGAGGCGGCTATCCGGGTCCTCCTTGAAGAGGACCGGTGCGTAACCATCAGTTTTTCTCCGGGCGGCATCTCCATACGTTTCCCCACAACCCGGAAACTCGCCGAATACCTCAGTATCCCTCATTACTACGTCCTCCCCCGGTTCGGGGCGATGGAGCACGACGGGCTGATCCGCCGGGCGGAGCGGGTCGGCATCTCCACCACAGCGGCGGGGACTGAGCGGCTCCTCGCAATTATGGCGGAGCACTACCGGGAGCGCGCAGAAGAGGTCCTCGGTACAGAGGTCTTCTCTGTGCTGCGGGCACGCGGAGAAGCGCCGGGCGGCGGGAGACCGGAACGGTAAGGCGGGGCTGCGTCGTACCCGGGGCGGGAGGTATCGTCCCGGAGAAGACCGGAGAGATCGATACGCGCGGAAGATCCCGGCAGACGGTAGCCGATGGTACAGGAGGGATTAACTCCCCTGCTCGCCCACCTCTCTCTACATGCAGGTGAGTGATCCGGCCCTCATCGGCGGGGTACCCCTTGATGCGTTCCTCACGTTCCTTCTCGCCCTTGTCGGGTTCCTCTTCCTCGGCAACCTCGCCTATATGCTTCTCCGGCAGGTGCTCGACGGGCGGGTCTCCCCCGGGACGGCCAAGTGGGCAGGGGCCATCCTGCAGTACATCGTCATCATCGGCGGAATCTATGCGAGCGCCAGGTATCTCCTCGCCTTCGACCTGAAGGCCTTTGCCGCATCTCTCGGCATCCTCGGCATCATCGTGGCCATCTCATCGAGCCAGATCATCCAGAATGTCCTTGCCGGTATCCTGATCACGATCAACCGTCCTGTCCAACTCGAAGAGTGGATAGTCGTCGGGGAGAGGCCGACGACGGGGCTCTGCAAGGTGCGCGACATATCCTTCACGACGACGGTCCTCCAGGGGCTCGACGGCGGTCTGATCCTCATGCCGAACTCGAGCATCATAGCATCGAAGGTCATCAACTACTCCCGGGGCGGGCTTCTGGAGATCCAGGTAGCACTCTCCGTCCCGGTCACCGCAGACCTGGCGCGGGTGCGCGAGACCGCACTCGCGGTAGCTCACGACGACCCCCGGATCATCCAGAACCACGACCCGGCCGGGAGATCCGCCGTCCAGAGCCTCTTTGACCTTCCCTACAACAGGCGCCTCCGCTCCGACCGCCCCGACCTTGCGTTATTCGAGCCCGCCGTCCACATCGCATCGGTCAATGACGGCTGGGTCAAACTGACGGTGCGGGTCTGGATCCGAAAGATCCCGCAGAAGGACGATATCGCTTCCCGGTACCTGAGGGAGGTCCTCAGACGCCTGCAGGCCGAGGAGATCCCGGTCAAGGCCGAAGCATCATGACGGAAGGGATTAATCCTCTCCTATCTCAGTCTTCTCTACATGCAGGAGAGCGTTCCGGTCCTCATCGGCGGAGTATCCCTTGATGCGTTCCTCGCATTCCTCTTCACCTTCATCGGGTTCCTCTTCCTCGGCAACCTCGCCTACCTGCTCCTCCGGCGGGCGCTGGACGGGCACGTCTCCCGCGGAACGGCCAAATGGACGGCGGCCATCCTGCAGTATGGCATCACCATCGGCGGGATCTATGCGAGCGCCAGGCACTTCCTCGCCTTCGACCTGACGGCCTTCGTCGCATCGCTTGGTATCCTCGGTATCGTCGTAGCGTTCTCGTCGCGCCAGATCATCCAGAACGCCATCGCGGGCATCTTGATCACGATCAACCGCCCGGTCCAGCTCGAGGAATGGGTGATCGTCAGCGGAAGGCCGGAGACCGGGCCCGGCAAGGTGCAGGACATATCCTTCACGACGACGACCCTCCGGGGGCTCGACGGTGGTCTGGTCCTCACGCCAAACTCGAGCATCATAACCTCAAAGGTCATCAACTACTCCCGCGCCGGGCTGCTGGAGGTCTCGATCCCGCTCGCCGTCCCGGTCACCGCAGACCTCGCGCGGGTGCAGGAGATTGCACTTAGAGCCGCGCACGACCATCCCCGGATCCTGCCCCACGTCGAGCCGGCCGAGCGGTCCGCCGTCCAGAACCTCTTTGACCTCCCCTACATCGGACGTCTCTCCTCCGACCTTCCCCGTCCCGGCCTTGCGTTATTCGAACCGAAGATGCAGGTCTCATCGATCAAGGAGGATTGGGTCAGGCTGACGGTGCGGGTCTGGATCCGGGAGATCCCGGGGAAGGATCAGATCGTCTCGGAGTATCTCGATACGGTCATCGAACGGCTGAAGGCCGAAGACCTCCTCGCCGAGAAGAAATGGGAGGATGAGCCCGCACCTGAAACCCAGGCATGAGGCATGGACCGGGCGGATAGAGAAGAAGACACCGGCAACCGTGCAGACGGCGTGATGGATCGGCATGCCCCATCCAGAACCACCAAAAAGGAGAGAAGACATAAGAGAGGAACCATGGCAGAGAGCGCCGGAACAGAGGGGAGAGGTATCCGGATAACCCTCGAGGAGGTCGCCGGAGCCGTCGGCGACTTCGGCACCATCTTCCCCATCCTGCTCGGGGTTGCCATCGTCTGCCCGGACGTGAACATCAGCCACTTCTTCCTCTTCCTCGCCGCCTGGTTCATCATCGCCGGGTTCTACTACCGTCTCCCGATCCCCATCGAACCGATGAAGGCGATCGGCGCCATCGTCATCGCCGAAGGGCTCTCGGGCGGCGAGATCGTCGCATCGGGGATCGTCGTCGGCGCTCTCTTCCTCCTGCTCGGTCTCGTCGGCGGCATGACCTGGATAGGGAAACGAATTCCAAGGAGCGTCATCCGGGGCGTTCAGGCAGGGCTCGCGCTCCTCCTCCTGAAGACGTCGCTCGGCTACATCCTCGCCGACGCCCTCTTTGCGGCGTTCTCCATCGGGATCATTCTTCTCTTCTTCGTCGCCTCACAGCGCGCCCGGGTGCCGGATATCTCCGCCCTGCTGGTTCTCCTCATCGGGCTTGCCGCCGGTATCGCCGCGCAGGGGATGCCGCCGTTCCGCCTGATGCCCCTTCCGGCCCTCATCATCCCCTCGCCAACGGACTTCATCGCCGGCACCTGGGACCTCGTCCTCCCGCAGATACCGCTCACGCTCGCAAACGCCATCCTCGCCACATCGCTCCTCACCTACGACCTCTTCCCGAAGAAGGGCGTCGACCCCGACAGGCTCTCACGGACCATCGGCGCCATGAACCTGGTATCGACGCCGCTCGGCGGGTTTCCCATGTGCCACGGCGCCGGGGGGCTTGCCGCCATGTACCGGTTCGGCGCAAGGACCGGCGGGGCGAACATCGTTGCCGGTCTCTTCATCCTCATATTCGCCGTCGCCTTCGCCCCGCCGGAGGTGCTGACCCTCATACCGCTCGGGGTCTTCGGCGCGCTCCTGGTCTTCGTGGCGCTCGAACTCGGTAAACACAGCGCGAAGACCGAGTCCTATCTGGTCACGGGAACCGTGGCCGTCCTCACCCTTGCGGTCGGCCTCACCGTCGCGTTCATCATCGGGATGGTCCTCGCCTACGCCCTACAGTGGCGGGTGAACCGGCAACAATCCGGCTCCTGAAGATGCCTGGAGGAGGAGCCGGGCCCAGGGTTCATGGGATCCGGCGGGAGACATAGAACCAGGATCATCCATGGATACCATCACCGCACTCGGTCTCATTGCCGGATCGCTTACAACGCTCTCGTTTGCACCGCAGGTCGTGAGGGTGTGGCGCACGCGCTCGACCGCCGACCTCTCTCTTGCGATGCTCATCATCTTCCTCGCCGGCGTCCTGCTCTGGCTCGCCTACGGTATGGTAAAGGGAGATATCGCCATCATCGCGGCGAACGCCGTCACCGCCGCCCTCATCGGCCTTCTCCTCTCGATGAAAACAAAGAACGGGTGAGACCTCTCACCCGCGGATGACATGGATCGCCGTCACCTTGATGGAGAGGGTTACGGGAGTTCCCGGGGCAAGGTGCAGGTCCTGCACCGATCGCCGTGTCAGAACCGCTGTCAGGTCCACGCCACAGTTCACCTTCACCTCGGCGACGGGGCCGTTCTCCACGATCCGGGTTATCGTCCCGGCCATCGTGTTCCGGGTGCTTGAACGGCGGCCGTCCCCGACGCCGAGGACGACGTCGTCGGCCCGGATACAGAGGGTGACCTCCTCGCCCGCCGCCGCGTCCGTCACCGCCTCGAAGGCATGCCCGCCGACATCCACCGTCGCATGCCCGCCGTCGTTTGCCGCTACCCTTCCGTCCAGTATGTTCTCGATCCCGACAAACGTTGCGACCTGCCGGCTCCGGGGAGTGTTCAGCACAACGTCGGCCCTTCCTTCATCCACAAGTGTCCCGTCGATGATCACCGCCATACGGGTGGCGAGCAGGTGCGCTTCCCGGCGGGAGTGGCTCACCTGCACGATGGTGATACCGTTCTCCCGGTGAAGCCGTTGCAGGTCGTGGATGAACTTCTCCTGCGTGACGGGGTCGAGGGCAGAGAGCGGCTCATCGAGGAGGAGGATATCCGGTTTCCCCGCGACGGCTCTCGCGAGCGCCACCCGCTGCTGCTCGCCGCCGGAGAGGGTCGCCGGGTAGCGGTCCGCGATGTAGCTGATCCCGAACTCCTCAAGGAGTCCGGCAACCTCGCCCCGGGCTTCCCTCTTCCCCATCCCCCGCATCCGGAGACCGTAGCCGACGTTGTCGATGACCGTCATGTGGGGGAAGAGCGAGTAGTCCTGGTAGACGAGGGCGATCCCCCGTTTCTCCGGGGGCAGGGCGGTGATCTCCTCACCCCGCAGGAGGACCCGGCCCCGTTCCGGCCGGTGGAGGCCGGCGATCGCCTCAAGAAGCACCGTCTTCCCCGCGCCCGACGGCCCGACGATGAAGTAGTAGTCGCCCCGGTTGATCGTCAGGCTGACGTCCTTGAGCGAAAATGTGCCCAAGCTGAGTGAGATATGGTCAAACGCGATCATCGTACCTCCCCAGGTGCCGGGTCATCCGCCGGAGGAGGTAGAAGACCGCGAGACTGACCACGATGACCACAAATGCGATGCTCCGGCTCGTGTGGATGCCGTCTGTCGTGAACGAGTAGTAGATCAGCGTCGATATGATGAACGGGTAGTAGGCGATCATGATGACACCGGCGAACTCCCCGATTGCTCTCCCCCAGGCGAATATAGCCCCGTTATACATGTGCCGGAGGCTTAAGGGGAGCGTGACCGTGCGAAAGGTGGTGAACGTGCCGGCACCGAGTGTGCGGGCGACGTTCTCCAGGTGGACGGGCACCTTCTCAAATCCCTCTCGCATGGTGTTGATGAAGAACGGCGAGGCGACAAAGAGCATCGCGACCACCGTGCCCGGGAAAGCGTCCTCGAAGGCGATCCCGATATCGGAGAGCGGCGCCCCGAGCCACCCGCGGCGCATGAAGAGGAGGTAGACCAGCAATCCCGCCACCGTGTGGGGCAGGATGAGTGGGATATCGACGATGCTCTCCACGAACCCCTTGAAGCGGGAGGGGCGGGACCGGGCGAGCACGTAGGCGAGGGGGGTCCCGAAGAGGAGGAGGAGGAGGACGGCGCTCGCCCCCGCACCGAACGTGAGGAGGATGGACCCGAGCACCTCCGACGATGCCGCCACCTCGAGCAGGTGGACGGGGTCGGCGAGTTCCGTCATCGCGATGTTTGCGAGTGCGAGCACCGTGATGCCGACGATCGCCGCTCCCATGATGCAGAACCAGAGGGTGCATCCGTCAATGTGCTGCCTCTTCTGCTGTCTCCACCAGGGGAGAACGATCTCGCCGTCGCCCCGGCGGATGTCACCCGGCAGTGTTTCAGTCTTCATCTCCACCACGCTCCGGAATATGCGTTGTCCGCGTCCGCTGATAATTGATAGCACAAAAAAAAGAAGTTCAGGCCTTCACCGAGACGAGCGGCTCGAGCCCGGCAGGCACGCTGCCGTAGTCGCCCGCAGGCACGATCGGGGGCTGACCGTCGGCGACGAGGATCTCCTGCCCGGTAGCGCCGATCAGCATCTTCACGAACTCAACGCCGAGATCGGGGTGCTGCGCTATCTTCGGGACGGTCACGCCGTAGACGATCGGCGAGCCGACATAGAACGTGGTGCCGTTGCCCTTCTTCGCCTCGGTCTGGACGGTCGCGTAGTTCTCCGCGAAGTCTACGGATGAGAGGTCGATCTCCTCGGGGAGTTCGATGAAGAGAAGATCGTTCTGCACCGCAACGCTCCGGTACTCCCAGGCGTAGTCGAGGTCGCCGGACTTGACCATCCGGACGAGGTCGTCGGCCTTCGGCCTTTACCATCCCGTGATGAAGAGCGTGGTGTCGTCGGAACCCGGGTCGGCGGCGTGGATCGTGGAGGTGCCGTTCTCTTCGGTGACCCTGATGTTGCTGTGGTTCTCGACCAGGGTCTCGAAGATCGTATCGTTCTTGTAGTAGCCTTCGGCGAGCTGGATCACCATCGGGGTGCGGTAGCCGCAGGGGTCGGAGTTCGGGTCGGAGAAGCCCCACTGGACACCGTCACGGTTGAGGATCTCATACCAGTTCCCGGCGGTGATCTCGCTTGCATACTCGCTCTCGTTTGAGTAGGTGAGCACCATCCGGTTCTTCGCGAACGTGAGGTACCAGTCGGCGTGCTCCGGCACCATCATCTTCGGGATGAGGGCGTAGTCGGCGGAGGCGAGCACTCGGCAGAGTTGCCGTCCTCGGTGATCTTCTTGATGCAGTCGACGCTGCCGTCGGGCTCAAGGAGCACGGTGACGCCGGGGTGATCGGCCTCGAACGCCGCTTTCACCTTCTCAAAGGGCCCGGTCAGGGCCGGGGCCGGGAAGACGCCGGCGATACGGGTGCCGCGCTTCACCCGGGCCCCTCGCGGGGGATCAGGTGGACCGCCTTTGCATGGAGAGAGACCCAGACCTCTATCCCCTCGTGGAGGCCGAGGGCCTCCGCCCTCCTCGTGGTCACGAGTGCGGCGAGATCGCACCCACAATGCACCGTCACGTTCACGAACGGCACCATGGGCTCGATCGCGGTAACGGTGGCGGGAAAGAGGTTTTCCGCCTCCTCGTAGCCGGGCTTCCTCCGGTGGAGGGATATGTCCTCGCCGCGGATGATCAATTCCACCTCCTCGGCCGGCGGCGGGGTTGTTGAGACGAGCCGCCGCCCGCCCGCCTCCACCGTGGTGAGCCCCTCCTTCCGGGAGACGACACGGCCCGGGATGATATTCTGGACACCTACGAACCGGGCGATCTTCTGATCCCTGGGTTCGTGGAAGATCTCGCGGGGAGAGCCCGCCTGGGCGACCGTCCCCTCGATCATCACCGCGACCCGGTGGGCGAGCCGCTGCCCCTGCGAAAGATCGTGGGTGCTTATGAGGACGGTCGTCCCCTCCTCGCGGTTCAGGCGCGCCACGATCGCCTCGATGGTAGCGGTCGAGCCTGGGTCCAGGTTCGCGGTCGGCTCGTCCAGGAAGAGGATCTCAGGGCCCGTCACGAGCACCCGGGAGAGCGCCACCCGCTGCTGCTCGCCGCCCGAGAGATCGGTTGCCCTGCCCCCCATGTAGCGGGAGAGCCCGACGGCCTCAAGGGCCCCCTTCACCCTCCGGTCGATATCGTCGCTGGAAGCCCCCCGGTAGCGCAGCCCCATCGCGACATTGTCGTAGACGGAGGCGTTAAAGACGATCGGTCTCTGGAAGAGCATCCCCATCCGGCGGCGGAGGTCGAGCCAGCGGCCACGTTCTTCTACTGTATCGATACCAAAGACCGAGAGTTCTCCGCCGTTCGCCGGCTCGATCAGGTCGAGGATCCGGAGAAGCGTGCTCTTCCCGGAGCCGCTCGGGCCGATAAGCCCGAGGATCTCCCCTTCCTGGACCGAGAGGTCGACGTCGTGCAGGACCTCTAAGTTGCCGTACGACTTTTTGATGCTGTGTGCCTCAATGATCGCCATGGTATCACCGCCTCTGCACCAGGGAAAGAGCGATATTCACCCCGAGCGCCACCCCGAGGAGGATGATCCCGAGTGCAATCGACATGGAGTAGTTTGCCATCGATGTGTTGAGCGCGATCGCGGTTGTGAGGACGCGGGTGGCGCCGCGGATATTGCCGCCGACGATCATCACTGTTCCAACTTCGGCGATCGCCCGCCCGAAACCCAGGAGGACGCCGGACATGACCGCGAACCGGGCCTCCATGATGATGGTGGTGACCGTCTGGAACCTGCTTGCGCCGAGAGCGGTTATCGTATAGCGTTTATCCCGGTCGATCCCGGAGAGCGCCGAGACCGTCAGCCCCATGAGGAGCGGTATGATGAGGACTGTCTGGGTGACGATCATGCCGCCGGGCGTGTAGAGGAGGCGGAGGAACCCGAAGGGGCCGATGTTCGAGAGGAGCAGGAACATGAGCAGGCCCACGATGACCGTGGGGAGCGCATAGAGCGTCTGCAGCGTGGAGACGACCGCATGCTTTCCCCGGAACTCGTAGAAGTAGATGAGCGCGCCGATGGGAAGCGCGATCAGCGCGGCGAAGAAGGTGGCGGTGAGGGAGACGTAGAGCGAGCGGATGGTGATCTCGACCACCTGTGGGTTTAAGGTGATGATGAGGCGGATAGCCTCGATGAACCCTTCGATGATCGGGCTCCCGTTCACCACGCGCCCTCACCCACCTCTTTGATCACCTGGCCCACATCTCCCGGCTCCTCCAGGCAAGCGCTTATGCCAGCACCGGCTCCGCACAGGTGCAGTTGAACGGCGGCTTTATGCACTCCGGTGCGTAGAGCGGCACAAAGAGCGGTTTCCCAAACTCGGCCTTCCCGAAGTCACCGATCAGCTGTTTCACTTCGTCGGATATGAGCCAGTTGATGAAGTCCGCGGCTCCCCTGGCGTTCACGCCCGGGTACTTCCCGGGGTTGACCGCGATTGCGCTGTAGCGGTTCATGAGTTCAGTACTCTCGGTGATGACCGGCACCAGGGCAAGCCGGTCCTTAAACGAGAGGTAGGTTCCCTCGTCGGAGAGCGTGTAGGCCTTCTTCTCGTTCGTGAGGATCAGGGTGTCGCCCATACCCTTGCCGGCCTCGACGTACCAGGCTCCGGCATCCTGTATATCCCGGGTGTAGTTGTAGCCCGCCTCCTTCCAGAGCGTCTTCTCCTGGGCATGGGTCCCGGAGTTGTCGCCGCGGGAGACGAAGACCACGCCCGCCGTTTTGTTCGTGCCGGCGATGGCGATCGCCCTGAACGCTTCCACCGCGCTCATGTTCGCGATGCCTGCCGGATCATCCTTCGGCCCAACGATAATGAAGTAGTTGTAGGCAATGCAGCGCGGGTCGATGCCGTAGCCTTCGTCGATGAACTGTTCTTCAAGCGCCGGGGCGTGGACGAGTACCATGTCCACATCGCCGCGCCTGGCGGTATCGAGGGACTGCCCCGTCCCCTGGGCGATGAACTGGAGGTCTACCCCGGTCTCGTTCTCGTAGACCCGCTCGATCTCCGCGAGCAGCCCGGTGTTCTCGAGGCTCGTCGTGGTGGCGACCCGGAGGACGTTCGCCCCGGCGTTGGGTGTGGTCGTCGCCGTGGCGTTCGGGGTCTCGTTCCCGCCCGGCGCCGAACCCGTGCATCCCGCACAGAGAGCGAGGATGAGAAGGATCGAGACGACACCGGTCGATAGTATGGCAACGTATGTCTTCATAACAGCCTGATAGCAGGATAACCCTCTATAAATAGTTATTCTATCCGGGACGTTAATGGACCATCATTAACCGCAGGGAAGGGTCTGCTCCGCCTGCCCTATCGTTTGGGCAGGTGGCAGAGACTTGCATTCCTCCGGTTCCCCGGGGATGCATGAATCGGTCGGGTTCACGCTGTTGCATTCACCGGCTCCGCACAGGTGCAGTTGAACGGCGGCTCCGTGCACTCCGGTGCGTAGAGCGGCACAAAGAGCGGCTGGCCGAATTCCTCAACGCCGAAGTTCCCGATGAACTCCTTCGTGTCATTAGAGGTGATCCAGTTGGTGAAGTTGTTAGCCTCATTGATGTTGACGCCCGGCACTTTCTCGGGGTTGACTGCAATTGCGCTGTAGCGGTTCAGGAGCTGGTCGCCCTCGGTGACAAGCGGTACGAGGTTCAACTGCTTCTCGAAGGCAAGGAATGTCCCGATGTCGGAGAGCGTGTAGGCGTTCTTCTGGTTGGCGACGGTCAGGGTCTCACCCATGCCGCTCCCGGTCTCCAGGTACCAGGCCCCGGAGTCCTGGATATCCTCTGTGTAGTTGTAGCCGGCTGTCTTCCAGATCTGCTGCTCCCGGTTGTGAGTGCCGGAATCGTCGCCACGGGAGACGAAAAACACGCCCGCCGTCTTGTTCGTGCCGGCGATATAGATGGTCTTGAACGCTTCCTCAGGCGTCATGTTTTTGATGCCCGCCGGGTCGGCCTCCGGCCCGACGATGAGGAAGTTGTTGTAGGCGAAGCACCGCTCGTTGATGCCGTAGCCTTCGTCGATGAACTGTTGCTCGAGCGTTGGCGAATGGACGAGCACCATGTCCACATCGCCGCGTCGTGCGGTATCGAGGGACTGCCCCGTGCCCTGTGCGGTGATCTGCACGTCGACACCGGACGCGTTCTCGTACATCATCTCGAGCTGATCAAGAAGGCCTGTATCATACAGGCTCGTCGTCGTTGCTATCCGGAGCACGCCCGGGTTTGCTGCCTCCTGTGCCGGGACAGCGACGGCACAGGAGGCCAGCAGTACTACCATGATGCCCACCAGGGGCACCCATGACCTCGGAGTCATACAGGCCGCAATCAGTTGTCGCCCTATTTAACTATTATTATAATAATTAACAAATATATTCTATTAAGCAGTCTCTGTGAACCCGGCCCCTGCAGGAGAGCAATCCAGTAGTGCCCTACGAAACAACTGGTCATCTGAGATCCCATCCCGGTGTTCCCGCTTGCATGCAATCCGGGGCACGGCGTTTGGGGGGCAGTCATGGCGATACCCCAGGGAAAGCCGTGCCCCGGAT
>DANY01000054.1 GCA_002501655.1 Methanoculleus sp. UBA303 | reverse complement strand
CAAATTATCGGACTTATTTAGTACTCGTCTCCCCTCCCGATGGGGCTGGTGCCGGATCCGGATCTTCCCCGGGCTCTTCCCCTGCGGTGGACCGTGGTGGCTATCGCCATTGGGGGAGAGGCTGACGGGGAGGGGGCCTTGCCCCCTCCCCTGTCTCCACTCTCCAGATATGCCGGTAAACCCCACCCCGCCCGGCCTCCTCCCCCGTCCCCAGGGCGGGGGCAGTCATGGCGATAGCCGGGAGGAAGCCGTGCCCGGGCGTACCCCGAAGTATGACCTCCTGGAGCAAGTGTGCGAGATCCGATGGTGCTCTCTGGTTGTACTACATATTGAGAATCGATGCAGTAGAGGCCGGCCGAAAACAGGGTTACGGGTCGGCCGGATCGATCTGGTCGGTCCGCACCCTGCAGATGCTCTCGACAGGCAGAACAAAGATCCTGCCGTCGCCGGGCTTGCCGGTCCGGCCGTTCTCCCGGATGACCCTGATGACCTTATCGACATCAGCATCCGGGACCACCATCTCGATCTTCACCTTCGGTATGAGCTCGACCGGCATCACCTTTCCCCTGAACCGGAGAGCAATGCCCTTCTGTGCCCCCCGCCCCATGACCTCGGTCACGGTCATCCCGTAGATGCCGTCCGCCTCGAGCGCCGCTCTCACGGAGTTGAACATCTCGGGCCTGACGATTGCAGCAACCATCTTCATCCGCACCACCCCTCACACCCGCACAGATTCACCGTGCTGGGCGATGTCCAGTCCGACGTACTCTTCCTCCTCAGTGACGCGCAGGCCCATCACCGCATCGACAGCCTTTGCGATGGCGAAGGTCACGCCGAACGAGTAGGCCACGACCACAACTGCATCCACGACCTGGATGAGAAGCTGCTCCGGGTTCCCATAGAACAGGCCGTTTACGCCTCCAATTGCCGCGACCGCAAACATCCCTGTTGCAAGGGCGCCGAAGATACCCCCCATGCCGTGGATAGCCCACGCATCGAGACTCTCGTCAAGACCCCTGCGGACCCGGAAGAGCAGGGCGCCATAGCAGACGAGGCCTGCAACCGCGCCGATGGGGATGGCGGCCATAGGGCCGACGAACCCGGCTGCCGGAGTGATGGCAACCAGGCCCGCGATGGCTCCGCTGATCATCCCGAGCGAACCCGGCCTGCCGCGAACCCAGGCGGCGCAGAGCCAGGCGAGGGCCCCGGCAGCGGCGGCTACGTTCGTCACGATGAATGCGTTTGCCGCAAGGCCGTCCGCGGCAAGAGCACTCCCGGCGTTGAACCCGAACCACCCGAACCAGAGGAGTGCCCCTCCAAGGAGAGCTAGCGGGATGTTGTTCGGCTCCATGCCGTGGCCCCCGAACCCAAGACGCTTCCCGATGACAAGCGCGAGCGCCAGCGCCGAGAAGCCTGAACTGATGTGGACGACCGTACCGCCGGCGAAATCGAGCGCTCCAAGCTGCGCAGCCCATCCGCCGCCCCATGCCCAGTGTGCAAGAGGGTCATAGACCAGCGTTGTCCAGAGCAAGCCGAAGACGACGAACGAACTGATCTTTATACGCTCTGCAACCCCCGATGTTACAATTGCAAGCGCGAGGCCCGCAAAGACCATCTGGAAGGCCGCAAAGAGCAGGTCCGGGATACCGTCGCCCCCCATCCCGACACCCTGCAGGAACGCGTACTCCAGGCTCCCGATCAGCCCGTGGATGTCGGTACCGAAGGCAAGGCTGTAGCCGCAGAGAACCCACTGGATGCTGACGAGGGCAAACGCGATGAACGCCAACGCTATCATGGAGATGAGATTTTTCCGCCGCACGAGCCCGCCGTAGAAGAGCCCTACTCCCGGTGTCATCAGCATGACCATAGCCGTACAGATGAGGATAAACGCCGTATCGCCGGAATCAACCATATTCCGGCCTCCGGAACACCCATAGGTAGTTGTTGCCGACCATCTGGGAGGAAGTATAGTTCCACCGAATATAAATTTTTCTTGCACCGCACACTACAGAAGGACTGATGCATCCTGACAGCCAAAGATCATCTGCGTGATGCGATGAGCACAGGAGGGAAGGAGGCAAGCGTCCGCCGGACCTGCGTCCGCCTGCGGTCGGCAAAGACCGGGACGGAACTCGCGGAAATTCTCTACCGCGAGGTCTCGGACTACTCGCTCTTCGACCTCCAGGCGATGCGGGGGAGGGTGGAGCGGGACCTCCGGTCCGTCCCGGCCGGATACCGGCAGCGCCTCTACCCCCGGGTGATGGAGCAGATCTTTGATACACACCACACCCTCATCTCCACCATGCGCCGGGACAACCCGGACGTGACGGACGAGCCGCTCGTCGGAGAGTTCCAGGAATTCTGCGCGATGGTCGAGAGGACGTGCCTCGCCGGGGACGAGAGGGAACAGCACCTCGAACTCCTCTACTTCCTTCTTGCCGCTTTCAACCTCTTCGTCCTCGGGCGCCCCGCCCACCCGGCAGGCACACCGTTTCCCGGCGGGTTCGAGGTCGAGGTCCGGAACGGGGAGTATCTCTGCCCCGTCCGGGAGAAAGCCGATGATGTCGAGAACGCCCTCTGCCCCTACTGCCCGGCAAAACAGAGCGATATCTGATGGCGCACAGGTATCGCCGGGGCATCTGAAACGCGATAAAAAAAGTAAATCCGTGTTATATTGGCTTATTCCTCTTCTTCATAGCGTTCGAAGAACGTGACCTCGTCGAGGAGCTTCTTCTTTGCGATCTGGATCTCCTCAGGGTATCCCGCAGGCACGAGCGAGACGAGCGTGTACTCCTCCGGGACGTTGAGGAGAATTCTAACATCCTCGGCGTAGTCCTTCTTCTCCCCCGCAACCCAGCAGGACCCGACCCCCCACGCCTGGAGCGCGAGGAGGAGTTGCATTGTTGCCGCACAGCAGTCTTCGAGGTAGTACTTCGCGTCCCGCTTCCCGAAGACGGCGAAGCAGATGGGCGCATCGGCGATGAACCGGGCGTTGTCGGTCAGGTCGGCGATCGCCCGCAGCGTATCGCGGTTCTGGACGGTCCCAAAGAGCCAGGGCTGCTCGTTCCTGGCAGTCGGGGCAAGGCGTGCGCAGTCGAGGGCATCCTTGATGGCCTTATCCTCGATAGGATTGTCCTTGTACTTCCGCACGCTGTGCCTGCTCCGTATGACGGTGACCCCAAGGTTAACCGTTCCACCAATCGGACTCATGCAACGATGGTGGGCACTCCAGGTCTAAATACCTTGGGGAAACGGAGATCCGGGGGAGGGACTCAGAAGAGCCCCTGTATCATCTGCAGCATGTTCGCAAAGCCGTCGACGATGACCACGGCCGGGTCGATCCCGAGAATCGGGAAGATGAATACGAAGTAGGCGATGGTCCCGAGCGTGCTCCCGACGTTCGCAAGAGCGGCGACCAGCACCACCCGGAAGAGCGGAACCCGTCGCATCTCCGAGAGGGTCTCCGCCTCGATGATCTGCCGGAGATCTCCAACGGCGGGTTTACGGATCTTCGCCTCGACGATGGCCGCAAACCATCCCGCCGCAAGCAGCGGGTTGAGCGACGTCAGCCAGGAGACGGCAAACGCCGTGGCGGCCGAGAAGGGGTGCCCGCCGGCGAGCAGCGTGAATGCGGCGCTCAAGACCCCGTTGATGAGGATCCAGTAGACGAGGGCGGTCAGCAGGACTTCGAGCCCCACGCCCGAGAAGGCTATCGCGGCGATCAGGAGGAGGAAGAGGACGGTGACGGCCGCTCCAATGATCTTCGCCCACGGCAGGCTCTTCACCTCGGCGGTCAGGGACTGGAGCGGCGGCAGCGTCTCCGGCGCATTCAGGTAGCGCTGCACACCCTGAATGTGTCCGGCACCGACGACCGCGAGCACCCGCTCGTACCGGCCCCCGAGCATCAGGATCTGGTGAGCAAGATACGCGTCACGCTCATCGATCAGGGCCTGAGCACCCTGGGGAGAGAACTTCCGGAACTCCTCCATCGCGGCACTCACCACGTCCTGGTTCGTGAACTCGTCCACGTTGATCTCCTGCCCCTCGACACTTACAAGCGAGTAGATGAGGGCCCCGATGAGCTTGATCTTCTCCCAGATCCCCATCTTTCCCCAGAACCGGGAAAGCGTGATCCGGATATCCCGGTCGATGAACGCCACGGGTCTCTGGTGTGCCTCCGCCTCCTCGATGGCGGCCAGCATCTCGGAACCGGGTTTCACACCGGTCTCGGCGCCGATCCGCTGCTGGATGTAGGTGAGCACCCACTGGACGAGGATCCGGCCGAAGTTCCCGCCTTTGAGGATGTCCGTGACCGAAGGCTCGGCCATCTCCTGCGTGAGCGACATAAACCGGCCCCGGTCGAGTTCGACGCCGACGATATCGGGCTGGAACTCCTCGATAGCGGACCGGACGTCCTCAACGCTCTTCTGCGAGACGTGGGCCGTCCCGACAAGATGGATATCAGCCATGGAGCACCTTCACGCCTTCACTATCGATGACTGCGCGCTTCCCCGGTGGAACCGTCGCTCTCCGGTAGACAGCGCGGATGCCGGCCTCCTCTGCCGCCTCGGCGGCTTGCCGCCCGCAGAGGTCGGCTGCTGCATCGCGCGCACCGGGGGGGGAGAGAGGCATGCCAAGCCCGGAGCATTCCGAGACCCGCAGTTCGTCGTCCACCAGCATAAACGGGTAGGTGCGGCAGATCCAGGGGCGATGGGCATAGACGGAGCACCGCCCCTCCCGGAGAAAGATACAGGCTTTTGTCGTGCGCCGGATGCACCAGGCGAGGGTGTACTCCCCGCCGTTCCCGGCGTCGATGAAGTCGGGATAGGGCTCGGCGACCTCATCCCAGGCCATCCCGGTCGCCGCCATGATTGCCCGCACCTCGGCCGGGCTCACGATCACGAGGTTCGAGTCCTCCGCGACCCGGCGGCAGCAGGCGCCACATCTCCGGCACCGGAACCCGACGGACTCGATCCGATCCGCAACGTCGTCTACTCCGAGCATATCCGGTCAAAATTCTCAAAGAGAAGCCGCCCGTTGACGGTATGGCTGACCTCCGGGTGCCACTGGACACCGTAGAGGCGTTCACCAGGAGACGCCATCGCCTCCACACCGCAGATGGCCGACTCTGCAAGCCGGACAAATCCTTCCGGCACCACCGAGACCTCATCCGCATGCGACGCCCAGACCCGGATCCGGTCTGGGTAGCCCTGCAGGATATCGTCATGTTCGAGTATATCGACCTCGACCGCACCGAACCCGCCGCTCGCACCCCGGCGGACTGCACCCCCCCGGGCCATCGCCATGATGTGCTGTCCAAGACAGATGCCGAGGACCGGGAGGCCAAGGTCAAGGTACCCGGGAGCGACCCCGGCACGGTCCAGGGCCGGGCCGCCGCCGAGGATGATGCCCCGGCAGCCCCGGGCGACCTCGTCCGGCGGCATATTGTTGGAGATCATTGTGGTCCGAATATCCATATCACGGAGCGTCCTCTGGATCAGGTGGTTAAACTGTCCGTGATTGTTGACCACATAGAGAGGAAGCATTGCTTATAGATGGATGTAAAAGGGTATAGTCCTTCCCTCAGGCATACTTCTGGACGAAATCGAAAACTTTCCGGGTGATCTCTTCCGGCTCGTGGCCCATCAGATAGGCGAGCGCGAGCGCCCCCCCGGCGCCCATGCCTTCCTTGACCTCACCAATGCAGTAGCGGGCAAGCCCGACGTGCCCGATGCCGGCAAAGTTCGGGTCGACGTAGTACGCGGTGGTGCCGACGTCGGCGACCGACCGGGCGAACCCGGCCGTGGGATCATTCCTGACGTATACTGTTGTGGCCAGATGCGGTACTCTTTTCCCGAGCGCTTTCAGGGTAGCCGCCACGGCAAGCATCTGGGTCCCGCCGGCGAAGATGATATCCCCGGAGTAGGCACTCGCGATCCCTGCCGCTACCGGCATCATGGGATCGCCCGCGGCACGGAGGATATCCAGGGGTTCTCTCGCGCCCGTCTCATCGATCCGGGCGAGCACTTCCCTGCAGACGGCATCTTTTAGATCCACCGGGTTCGTGGCGAAGGCGCTGCTGACCGAGGCATCGTAGCCGAGCGCCCGCAGCACGCAGAGTGCGGTGGTCGTCCCCCCGGGAACACACTCCCCGAGCATTAAAAAGTCGCTGTACTGCGAGAGAAGCCGGCCGATCATCTCGCCCCGCTCAAAGAGGAGCATCGCGTGCGGCACCGCATCTTCCTTCCGCGGGTCGCCGCCGGGGTTCCCGTAGACGTCCAGGCAGGGGACGGTGGGGGTATGGGCGAGCCCGGCGTTGATGAGGACAGGGGCAAGACCGGTCAGTTCCACCATCGACCGGGTGATCGTCGCCGGCGTCGGGCACCCGGTGGGCGTGTTCGGCCGGGCCGGCACGCTCGTGATCGCGCCGGTCGTGACCAGCTCCGCATCCAGAACCGGCGTGAGGAGGGTCTTCTCCGGAGTCGGCCCGGCGCCCGATATGCCGGGGACGGTCGAGAGCATGGTGTTCGCGAGGACCAGCGCCATCATCGGGCGGCGCGGCCTGATACCCGGGTCTTCTGAGAGGAACGGGTTAGACATCAGTACAGGGTAGGTGCCGGGGGATAGAAGAGGTTGCTGCCGGCAGGGTGGCTCAGGGCAGCGGGTCTCCGGCACAACCGTTGCCAGGGCGCACAATTGCCCGGAGGTGATGGGGGCCCGGGGTCGTAACCTGCATCCCCGGGGGCTGGCTCTCTGCTCTGCGGGAGACCGTGAGCATCTCCCTCCCCCAAAGGGCAGCCCGGGCCCACACCTGAACGCCTGGCGAACAGCCACCCCCCCACGAGGCAGCCATCCTCCGGAATGCTATCGCAAACGCCATATCCAAACGCGGAAATACCCGCCGGGCTCAATACATGAACAATGTTCGAGATCGAGCGCAGGCTGGAAGAGAAGGGTATCGCGAGGAGAGATATCATCGCCTCCGCAATGGAACTCTACGTCCCCCACGGAATCGGGGCAGAGGAGGCCGCGAAACGACTGGATGCGAAGATCGGGAAGGCCTTCGAGGACCCCAACGTCTCATCGCTCCTCCTTGGCGCCGTCCTGCTCGAGGATGAACTCTACTGGAAGCGGAAGAACTCCGAGATCGCCGACGATCCGGTCTTCCTCCTCTCGGACGAGATCATCGGGATGGCTATCGCCGAGGTGATCGGGGGGACCTACGCGCGGTTCGAGTTCACCCGCTACGACCAGAAAAAACCGGGGATCTTAAGCAAACTCGGGCCGTTCCTCGACGACGCCGTCGCCGGGTTGATCGCGGGTTGCACGTCACGTCTCTACAGTGAATCGATGTGAAGTCCGTCCTTGCCCTCCTGCAGTTCTGCACGTCGCTCCCCCTCGGGAGACCGGTTGAGTTCGAGCACTTCGCCCGCCGTTCCTACCTCTACCCAATCGCCGGGTATGTTATCGGCGGAATAGCGGCCGGCATCACGTACTGGATAGCACCCCCGGTAGTGGGTGCGGCCGTTGCCCTCGCCATTGTGCTCGTTCTCTCCGGGTGCAACCACTTCGACGGCCTGCTGGACTTCGGCGACGGGCTCATGGCCCACGGGAGCCGGGAGAAGAGGATCGCTGCTATGACCGACAGGACCACCGGGGCCGGTGCCGTCGCGGCGGGCGTCGTCGTCACGCTCATTGCGTTCGCCGGGCTCCAGAGCGCGGCACCGCTCTGGGCGGCCATCCTCACGGCCGAAGTCTCGGCAAAGGTCGCGATGTCCTACCTCACCACACTCGGCGTGCCGTTCCGGGAGGGGATACACTCCTACCTCCACGGGTTTGCGAGACCCTGGTTCCTCGTCCCGGCCACCCTGCTTGCGCTGCCCCTCTTCCTGCTGCCGGTGCCCCGTGCGAGTATCGTGCTCGCCCTCGCGCTCACGGCCGCCATCGCCGCACTGATGATGCTTCTTGCCCGGCATCTCTTCGGCGGGGTCAACGGCGACGTTGTCGGCGCCACAAACGAGATCACCCGGGCGGGGGTCATCCTCCTCCTTGCCCTCCTGTGACCATCCTTTTTATCCCGGCGGTCGCCACTACTGTAGGATGAAGAAAGACTACACCCTCTACTCCCGGGGAGGTGTCATCACCGAGCGGAACGCGGACTATGCGACGCTACGGTTGCGGGTTCCGGCAGGTGTCCTCTCCGCAGAGCAAGTCCGGCAGCTCGCGAGGATCAGCGTGAAATACGGGGACGGCTCACTCCACCTCACCATGCGCCAGGCAGTGGAGATTCCGCATGTGAACCCCGAGAACCTCGTAAAGATCGCTAAAGCCCTCGAAAAGAACGGGACACCCATCGGGGCGGAGCAGAACGAGGTGGTGAACATCATGGCCTGCCCGGGGACAGAGCGGTGCAAGTACGCCAACTGCGAGACGATCGACCTTGCCCGGAAGATTGATGCGCGGGTCTTCGGGAAGGAACTCCCGATACGGTTCCGCATCGCCATATCGGGTTGCACCTACATGTGCAACAGCCCGATGCTGAACGACATCGGGATCATCGGCCGGATCCGGCCGCTGCGCACACCCGGGCTCTGTACGGGATGCGGCACCTGCGTGGAGTACTGCAAGCAGTGCGCCATAGCGCTGAAGAACGGCATCTCTGTCCTTGACGAGAGCAAATGCGTGCAGTGCGGCATCTGCGTCCACTCCTGCCCCTACCACCTCCTGAAGACGGAGTACGACCACTACCAGATCACCATCGGCGGCCGGCGGGGGACTTCACCCCGGATAGGGCGGGAACTCGTCACCGTCGAGACCGAGGAAGAGGTCGTCGAGGTTGTCGACCGTATCGTCTACTGGGTCTACCGGACTGCCTGGAGCGACCGGCTCCTTGCCGACCAGATGGACGAGATCGGGTACGAGAAGTTCGCGGAGGGGATCCGGAAGGAGTTCGGGCCGAAGGAGCAGGCGGAGGAGGGGTAATGTGATAAGTGGTCACTGATATCACCTGTATCGAATTATTTCACATTTATTATTCACATATTTTTATTACTCGCCCAGTATACTCCTTATCATGAAAGAACAATGGCTTCTCGCAGAATAAAAGAAGTACCGGATCACATCGCATTACGGCCCGGAGATCAAATTGACAACCCTTTTGTATGCACCCTCAAATGGTACTATTCGTAACTGCGGAGACTCGATGGCTATAACCGGCGCCGACCAATGGGTAAAGCTTTCGGATTGCCCGGACATTCCGCATCAGGCTGTTGTATCGGTGCGGATATTGTCGATCAGGAAGAGAATAAGCCGTTTGAGGAGACCTATGGGGGATATGCGCCACAAAAGAGATCCGTCCGGAAAAGGCGAGATTACCCGATCCGGGCTTGAACCTGCTCCAGATGAACTGATCACCGATATTAGGTACCTCGTCACCGAAGCCCGGTCCGCAGTTGCCGCAACCATCAATGCAGGACTGACACTGCTATACTGGCGTGTCGGAAGACGGATCCGCAGGGAGGTGCTCGGTAATGAGAGGGCAGAATACGGCGAGAAGATTGTGCACGCACTGAGTGCACAATTGAAGAGTGAGTTCGGGGAGGGGTTCGGCAGACGCAACCTCTTTAATATGATTCGATTTGCCGAAGTGTTCCCCGATGAACAGATCGTGAGATCCTTCGCACCCTACCTGAGCTGGACGCACATGCGGCAGATTATCTACATCGACGATCCCCTGAAACGTGATTTCTACGCGGAAATGTGCCGGGTCGAGCGATGGAGCACCCGGACTCTGCAGAAGAAGATCGACTCGATGCTCTTTGAGCGGACTGCCCTGTCCCGGAAGCCCGATGTCCTTGCACAACAGGAACTCTCGGCTCTACGTGAGGAAGACCGGATGACACCAGATCTGGTCTTCCGCGACCCTTACATCCTCGATTTCCTGCAGCTCAAGGATACGTACAGCGAGAACGATCTCGAAGCGGCTATTCTCCAGGAGATTGAGCAGTTCCTGCTCGAACTTGGCGCCGGATTTACCTTCGTTGCACGACAGAAGCGGATGGTGATCGGAAATGAGGACTTCTATCTCGATCTGCTCTTCTTCCACCGGAAACTTCGCCGCCTCATCGCCGTAGAACTCAAGATAGGGCATTTCAAGGCCGAGTATAAAGGACAGATGGAACTGTACCTGCGATGGCTTGAGAAATATGAGAGAGAAAACGGAGAAGAACGACCGCTCGGGCTGATCCTCTGTGCCGGTGCGAATCAGGAGCAGGTGAGCCTCCTCGAACTCGACCGGTCGGGCATCCACGTCGCCGAATATCTTACCGAGCTTCCGCCCCGCGAGCTGCTGGAGCAGAAACTGAAGGCTGCGGTGCATCTGTCACGGGAACAGTTTTCCGTGAGGAAGGATAAGAGATAGTCCCGAAGCGATCCCCGATGTTTTGCTCGTTCAATCCGTATCTCCCTTCGGAGAGGTCTTTTTTGCCAAAGGGATTATATATGACCGCGCATATCATGCAGTACCCGGGATCTGTGACGACCATCTTCGGGTCATTACCGTCAACATACCGGACGATGAACACTGGAGCGATACGCAGAACTTGGAAGGAAGAAAGAGTGACTCCGGAAAGGTGCGTCCAGCGCGGCATCTGCATCCACTCCTGCCCCTATAGCCTCCTGAAGTCCGGGTACGCCCACTACCAGATCACGGTCGGGGGCCGGCGCGGCGCCGCACCCCGCGTGGGAAGGGAACTCGTCACCGTCGAGACCGATGAGGAGGTCGTCGAGGTGGTCGACCGTATCGTCTACTGGGTCTACCGCAACGCCTGGAGCGACCGGCTCCTCGCCGACCAGATGGACGAGATCGGGTTCGAGAAGTTCGCGGAGGGGATCCGGAAGGAGTTCGGGCAGAAGGTTGAGGCGGCAGAGGCGTGAGGGGCAGGGCCGGGACCTGATTGCCATACCGGTCTCTCACTCTTCGCGCTCTTCGCATGAGCCTTCAGCAGAAGGTAATGATCCGGCCTCACGCGGAAGAGCGCGAAGCCTTGACGGGGCCGAGACGATCGAAGAATATTTGATACGCTACCCTGCATATACAATCATGCCGGCTCCGGCATGAAAACGGGTCGTGTGCGAAGGGGCGCCGCGGCATGAGCGGGATATGTGGGCCGTAGCGCGGAGGTAAGGTAACCTGAATACAAAACCGGTCTCGCTGGTGAAGAAAAAATGATGAAAGAAGGGACAGTAGATCCGGAAGTGCTGGAAGAGATTATCCGCCGGATTGTTGCCTGTTCAAATCCGGAAAAGATAGTTCTTTTTGGTTCCGGTGCGCGGGGTGAGATGGGACCGGCAAGCGATATCGATCTGCTCGTGATAAAGAGCGGTGAGTTCGATGCCGGGAGTCTCACAGAAGAGATCTATATGAGCCTGATCGGTATCGGCCAGGCCGTCGATATTATAGTTATTTCTTCCCGGGATGTGGAGCGGTTCCGGAACTCCCCTTATTTTATAGTATACCCTGCACTCCAGCAGGGCCGCGAGGTTTACCATGCCGGAGAGGTTTTCACCTGATGATCCACGGGAATGGCTGAACCGGGCGCAATCGAATCTTGCAATTGCCGGGACCCGTGCCGACACTTCCGTATACCTGGAGGATCTCTGTTTCAACGCTCAGCAGGCAGCAGAGAAAGCGCTCAAGGCGGTCTGTATCCTTCATCATATCGAGTATCCGGTAGTGCTCCAGCAGAGAACTGATAATCGATCTCGGCGGGTTCGACCGAAAATTTCCATTATCGGCCCCCGATAAAGCGCTATTCCGGCT
>DANY01000034.1 GCA_002501655.1 Methanoculleus sp. UBA303 | reverse complement strand
CGATGACCAATCCGGGAGGCATCGACGGTGTCGGCGCTCTGATAGGAGATCCGGCGCTGGGAGTGGGTTTTGTCTCTTCAAACGTCGATATCCATGCCTCAGGAAACAGCGCGTCCAAGCTCGTCACGGTGAACAGCGCTTCCAATTCAAAATTCACCGGGAGCATTGTATCCGATGTGGCGACGCCGTTCACCGTAGCTGGAGGGGGGACCAAAAACGTCGTCGTTGAAGGCATAAAGACGGTTTCGAATACACTTCCAGTGGGTTCGACGGGAATCACGACGAGTAGCGTCAACTCGGGAGCAGTCAGTATCGTCAACTGTGCGGTCGTCAGGCCCGGCAGCACTCCGCTCCCGACACCGACCACCCCGACACCGACCCCCACCACGCCGGCTCCCTCCGGGAAGCCGGATCTCGTGGTGACCGACATCGCCTGGGTGCCGGCCAACCCGGTGACCGGGGCACCGGTGACCCTCTCGGCGACCATCAAGAACCAGGGTACCGCCGCCACGCCTGCGGGTGTGACGCACGGCATCCTCTTCACGTTCGATGACGGAGCGGCCGGCGCCGGTGTCTGGTCGGACAGCCATACCGCGTCGATCGCTCCGGGAGCGTGGGTCACGCTGACCGCGAACGGCGGCTCGGCCGGCGCAACCTGGAAAGCCATCGAGGGCGCTCACACGGTGAAGGCCACCGTCGACGACGTCAACCGGATCGCTGAGAGCGACGAGACCAACAACGTCCGCGCCGAGCAGATCACGGTCTCGAATGTTGCACCGACGCCGACCCCGACACCGGCTCCCTCCGGGAAGCCGGATCTCGTGGTGACCGACATCTCCTGGGAACCGGCAAACCCGGCTCCCGGAAGTGCGGTGACGCTCAAGGCCACGATCAAGAACCAGGGCACCGCCGCGACGCCTGCAGGCACAAAGCACGGCATCCTCTTCACGTTTGATGACGGAGCGGCCGGTCCGGGTGTCTGGTCGGATACCCACACTGCGTTGATCGCTCCAGGTTCATCGGTCACCCTGACCGCGAACGGCGGCTCGGCCGGCTCAGCCTGGAAAGCCATCGAGGGCACTCACACCGTGAAGGCCACCGTCGACGACGTCAACCGGATCGCCGAGGCCAGCGAGACCAACAACATCCTTACCAAGTCCATCACGGCGGCAACGTCAACCCCGCAACCTGAAAAAGGGGATCTCAATGCCGACGGGAAAGTAGACTGGGCTGATGTTGCTCTTATCGGCGACATGGTTCTCGGGCGTGTCGAAGCAGACCCCGACGCAGACTTCAATGCCGACGGTAAGGTAGATTGGAACGACGTCTCACTGCTGGCCGACTACTTCTTCGGAAGAGTAGATGCACTGTGAGACCCTTTAAGAGATCGTTTCTCACGCCGCTCACCCCCAAACTTTTTTTCCGGTACCCGTCCGCCTCCTGATCTGTGAACGCCTGGATTCGTCGTCAGTAGCGGCCGTTTCTCCTTTGCCACACCATGTGTGGACGTCCCAAACGTTCTGGATTCATTTAATAGTATGGGCCCCTCGGTACGACGTATCGGTGCAGGAGGGGCGCCAGGATGGATAATTTGATATACGCGATACATCCATTAGGGGAAATAATGCACGCGTTCCCGAAAAACCCCGTTGAACTGAAAGCCTATCTTATAGACCCGCTGTATAGGAATACGTTCTTCATCATCCTCACATCGATCTCAAGTGCAGGCTTTGGCTTCATATTCTGGATGCTTGCAGCACGGTTCTATCCGCAAGAAGACGTAGGGGTTGCGACGGCCCTTATCTCATCCATGGGGATGCTGATCCTCTTATCGAAGCTTGGATTTGATCAATCGATCATACGGTTTTTTCCGACGCGGGATAAATCCAAGGTCCTGGGAACGGCAATAATCGTTACATCACTATTCGGGTTTGTCCTGGGAGCTCTGTTCATAGCCACGGTGGATACCTGGTCGCCCGAATTGCACCCGGTCAAGGACTATGCGCTCCTCTACATCACCTTTCTGATAGCCAACTCTGTAACGGCTTTTATCGGTGCAGCATTCGTTGCACTGCGGAAATCCGAATTTTACTTCCTTCAGAGCCTCCTTTTTGGTTCAAGGCTCCTTATTCTCATTCCTCTGATTTTTCTCGGAGCACTTGGAATCTTCAGTTCGCTGGGTCTTTCATTCATCATTGCCCTCATTGTTTCGGTTTTCCTTCTCTACAGGTCCGGGATTCATCTATCCGGCCTTGATAGGGACTTTTTGATCGATTCGTTTCGCTTCTCTGCAGGCAACTACTTTTCCGGATTGCTCATTGCGGCTCCGAGCACGATCCTCCCGATTCTTGTGTTGAACATTCTCGGTGCAGAAAAAGCCGCTCAGTACTTCATTGCGTATGCACTTGTCATGTTCTTATTCCTCATCCCCACGTCTTTCACGACATCGCTCTTTGTCGAGGGCAGCCACGGCGAAGCACTGAAGAGAAACGTACTAAAATCGCTCGCCGGAATTTTTGCGCTGCTCATCCCGGCGGTTGTGGGCTTGTTCGTATTCGGAGAGCATATCCTCGGTTTGATCGGTCCGGATTATGTAGAAGGGCTCGAATTAGTTAAGGTTCTGGCAATTTCAAGTTTTTTCTTCTCGTTTTCGGAAGTATTTATTGCAATCAAGAAAGTTCAGTACGGGCTGAAGAGTCTGATCGTTATCAGCGCCATCATCTTCATCCTGCTTCTGGCGTCCAGTTATATCTTGATGCTGCAATTCGGGATTCTTGGTGTGGGGTATGCATGGATCCTGACATACGCACTGATCGGTATCTTTGTAGTGCTATCCATGGCTAAGCGGTACGTTCTGTGATTTACTCTCCCACGCACATTTTCGGGCATCAGGCGTGAACGCCGATCCCGGGACGGCAGCAGCACGGAGGAAGTGTTACCCGTTCTGATATATCTCGCTCTGATAGTTTGAATACACCTTGTTGTTGCGGCAGATCGCGGGATATATCTCTTCGATGCTCCAGTAATCATAATACTCCTCAGGACCGCTTGCGGAGCGCTCGACGACGTTATATGTCGCCAGATAAACATATGCGCCATATGCGCCCCAAACCGGTTCGAAGTCTGTTTTGGGCAAGAAGGGGGGCGTCCTCGCGAGGTTGCCGTAGGAGGTCAATACATTATCTTTCCGTGTTCTATCCGCATAGACGACCGAACCGTCCTCCGTGTACTTGCCCAGCCAGCGGGCACCAAAAACGTCGTGCTCCGGTATGAACGTTCCATAGAACACATTTTTCGGTGTACCGCCTCCGTATTTCTTAATCGAGTCCTGACTTAGAGCGATGGACGACGGCTGATCGTTGGCGCACTCGTAGATCCAACCCGTACTGAAGAGGAACAGCAATGAGAAGAGAACCGACATCAGTACCAGCGGCGTTCGTCCCGTGAGCCATCCGCTCCGGAGTTTATTGATATATGTTCCCAGTGCCGCAAGTATGCTGATGCCGCCGATAACGCAGAGCGGGGAAAGGAAGATGAGCACAATCTGGTAGAGTCTTGAGGTGTTGAGTGTGCTGGAAAAGTTTGGTACAACGACGCCCGCAACTCCGAAGAGGAGCGCAATAAAAGAGAACGCAATGTATTCCCTTGAAAAATTGGTGGTACTGCGCCAGGAACAGATGGCGATAAACCCAACGACGATGAGTGCCAGAGTAATGAGGTGGAGGCCTTTGGCGACGGTATGCAGGGGCGATTGGGGAGTGCTGATGAGAAGGTCCAACCCTTCAGTTGCCTCGGGGTTCAGCAGGTCCACCAAGACCGTATTGCCAATGTGATCGATGATCGATACGATTGTATCGAAGGAAGTCCCTCCCGCGATAAGTATGTACCACCCGAGTGTAAACCCGGTAAAAAAGAGGACATGAACGGCGGTTATCGCCCTCCCGTCATCCCTCCAGCTCAAGGAATCTCCCCCTGACGATCTCTCCCCTGCTGCTTTTCGCAAACGTTTGAGAATAGTATGTCCGCGGGTTGCGGTGATTGAGGAGAGAGTCATGTACAGCCAGACCGCGATGAGGAAGAGCAGGTAGATATATGATGTTCCGTAATGCGAAACGGCCAGAGAGGCACCGAATACCACAAATAACGCGAAATTCGTTATTCGGGGAATATTTCTCGTGACCATTATCATGATGAGCAGGACGAGAAAGAGTTCTGCAATCTCCTGACGCGCCAGAGAGGCCATTTCCGCGTAAAATATTATGAATGAGACGAAGAAGAAACATGCAAGGAAAGCGTTCTTTGCCTCTATCTGCCTCCGGAAAACATGATACAACCCCAGGGGCACAAGGGCAAAGATAATCGGATAGACTAATTTGAACACCCAGGTCAGGTCCAACCCCGTGATATACGAGTACATCGGAGCCAGCAGGACGACGGAGAGCATTGCGTTCACATTTCCGGGACTTGTGGAATCCCAGAATGAGTTATCTATGACGAGGTTTGCAAGGAATGTCTCATAATGGATATCGTAGCCCCATAGATAGGGAGATATGAGCGATGTGTGAAGCAATAGCGAGACGGAGATGGATAAGATTGCCAGAGGGTACAGCGTTTCCGGGATCACCCGGTTTAATCCAATCAGTATAGGTATAACCGCGATGAGCGCGATTACCAGCATGAGAATTCCGTTGTTGTGATACTGGTTTACGAAATAGGTCCCGATAATTGTCAGGAACGGCACTAGATACAAGAGAAACGCAGGTCTTGAGAGAAACGTCTCCGTATCGATAGAGCCCGGTTCGGAGGATCGACCATCTCTGGCGAGACTGAGTATGAGCAGAATCAATGTTATGACGTTGATTGTCACCAGGGTTGAACCGGGCGACAGCGGCCGGGAGACCCCAAAGATGGGGTAGAACACACTCATAAGGAACCCGGTAGCCATGAGGATTGCTATGCTCAACCCAACTGCATAGAGAAGTGTCTCAAGGGTACTTATATTATGTATCCTCATGAGTCTGAGAGCGATTATACCCGGAACGAATGTAAAAAAGGTAAACCCCAGGATCGCTTGCAGAGCGAGGATATACGGGTCCGTACTCGCCAGAAGTTGTATAACCAGGAGTCCCAGCTGAAACCCCAGGATCGCGATGAAATAATTCCGGATCTTCCAGTCGTTTAGCGTAATTGGATTTTCGATCTGCATGGCATCATCTATGTGGAGTCGCTATGACGGGCACTTGATTCCGGAACCAGAGTCTGGTACAGGTTCTCCAGTTTTCCCCTGATTATTCGCCAGTCATATTTCACTTCGGCCAGCGCTCGAGCATTGTCTCCAATTCTCTTCCGTTCTTCTTTATTTTCGATCAGATACCGGATCCCCGCTATGAAGTCTTCATCGACGTCGTCAACGATGATCGCATGCTCGTAATTTTCAGCATCGATTCCCTCGATTCCTTTCTTCGTGGTCACAATTGGTAGACCGGCGCTCATATAATCGAATACTTTTAGTTTTGTCCCTCCTCCGCTTCTAAGAGGCACAATGGCGATATCGGCGCCGCAAATATTCTGGATATCGGTGATGAACCCAAGCGATCTGACGTTTGCTTCTTCAAACGTTGGAACCTGCGTCCCACCGATGACAAATAATACATCCGGGTTTGTATCGGCAAAACGAGGGGCAATATAGGTTTGAATAAGATCAAACCCTTCCCGGTTCGGCGGATGCCCGTAGAGGCCGTGGAAGAATACAGCGATATCCGTGGGACGCAGCCCCATCCCTTCGCGAATCTTATTTCTTGCTCCATCAGATATCCTCGAACGGATACTGCATCCCGAAGGAATGACGCTGATCATCCCATCTTTGAGATGATACTTCCTCCTGAACGTAGCTGCATCATTGTCGCTCACGGCGGTGATGTGGTCGAACAGGTACCTGCAGGAGACCCTCTCCAGCAAATTCGTATAGGCGGGTATGAGTTTCCGCTCCATCGGGGAGTAGTGGTCATGGTTCGCAAAGGTCTGTTGAATGAAGTCGGATTCAACATTGTGAGCGTCATACACTATCTTTATCTTCCTGCGCGTAAGGAAACCGAGTGTCCTGGCCGCCATTGCTCCGCTTGGATGGGTGATCTGGATGAGATCAATCTCTTCGTCCCTGATGATCCGCGCCGCCTTACGGATGAAATCGAGATTAATATCTCTGAATATGGATAATCTCCTTTGGAGCGCCTCGATATCATGATAAGTATAGACCTTCGCGACATCATCATCGCTCTCGTCATGAAGATGATCTGGTTCGAGTACAATGACGCGGTTATGTGCGGCCTGGCACTTGACAAGGTTGCAAAACCGATTCTGGCCCCCGCTCAGTGGTTTTGATAGCCCGACGGTTGTTGGAATTGCCAGTATATTCATAGACACTTCTGGTATTCCTGTTCGAGTTTTTCCACGGTCGAGGAACTCGTTGTCGGATTTCCGCTCTTCTGCAGGCATAGGCACTTCCTGTATTCCTGATCGAGTTTTTCCACGATCCGGTCCCATGTCAGGTTCTTCCGAACGAATTCCTGCCCTCGCTGAATCATTTTCCTCCCTTCCTCGGGATTTTCAAGACAGAATGCCATTTTTTTCGCTAAATCAGCACAGTCTCCATATCGTACAACCAGGCCGCAGTCACCCTCTCTGATGAGTTCTCCGCTGCCATTGCCGTCTGTGACGATCACCGGGGTTCCGCTCATGATCGCCTCAAACGGGACAAGCCCGAATATCTCATACATTCCTGGATAGACGAGCAGATCAGCATCCTGATAGGCAAAACCGACGTCATCCATATAGCCGACAAATCGTACCCGATCCTGAATTCCGAGAGTGCGTACTTTCTCCTCGAGTTCCTGTTTGTAACCCCATTCAGGCCCGGCAATAACCAGGATGGCATCTTTTTGCTCCTGCACCAGCCGGTAAAACGCTTCTATCAGAAAATCAATTCCCTTGATTCTATCAATTCTGCCCAGGTATAGAATGAGATTGCTTCCGTTCTCTATTCCGCATGATTTGCGGAATTCTCCTTTGCTCCTGGCGGTAATGCACCTTTCGAGACTGATGCCGTTGCGAATAACGGCGATCTTATCCTCACGAATGCCCATCATTATACTCTGTTCCTTTTCCATGCTGTTCATGACGATCAGTCTTGATGCAGCATCTAAAGTGGCAGATCCTGAGATGAGATCAAAGAGGTTTTTCACCCTTACCTTACCCAGGGTTCGATTTTTAGGGAGCGATCCGTGCGGTTGCAGGACGTATGGAATGCCGTACTCCCTGGCATAATGACTTACAATGGCCGCAAGGAGCGTCCTGTGCTCATGGATGTGAATAATATCATAATTCTGCAGATCACGGCGTGCAACGAACGGCAAATAGTACGGGACTACGGGTATTGCTGCTGTGCTCGGAAAATACTTCCGTAAATTTTCAAAATAGTAGACCCGCATCCCCTCGATATCGATAGGTCTGTTCGTTGGAAGCCCGGTCGGATATGTGCTCCGATTCGTCGTATATACCGTAACGTCGTGGCCTGCCATCTGGAGACGCCTTGAGATCTCATATGCCGCACGTGCCACGCCCCCGGACTCCCAACTCGGCTTGAAGAACGGCGTCACCTGGAGGATCTTCATAAACGATCACAGGCCTGTTGCTTGAGCCGTCGTCTGATTATGCCTGCGTAACAGTTCTGGCGGAACAAAATGAGAAGCCGGATCCCGCATTCGGTGAGGGATGCGGGCCCGTGCTCCCTGATGCGGTACCGGCAGGTTGCAAGGTTGTAGGTGAGGGCCTCCTCACCATTTGTAGTAATCTGGCTGCCGACGCCTGAAAGGACCGTCTTCAGGGTTCCAAAAAAGTGGATCGTTCTGCAGAAATTCCTTCTGTACCTTCTTAAACGATTTTTCCCGTTTTTTGGCCCGAGAAGGATATCCCCAACGACCTGCATCTGTACCGATGTCATCCGACATCCCCTGTAACGCAGGTGCCACTCAACTGCCGGTATCCCATACCTGGATGCAAAGAAGGTCTGCATATCGTATTGGTCGAGCAAAATTCTACCAGGTAAGTGTATCGCCGAATATCATCTCCCCCTTGATGTGTTGAGTTCCATGCTGAACTTTATACTATATAATAGTTTGTCTAAAATATTCACTATGTAATATAGTAATGTCGATATAATTCACACCGCGAGGATTCGATTGGCGAACGGAACGGTCTGCAACAGAGAATAAGATCGACCTTTAATATTCCCGGATCGGGTATGCCAGGGCCAGATGTTTAACTTCTTGCGTATGTAGTGCTGGTATGAAACCGCGTTCGGCCACAGGCTCAACCGATAAAAGCAGACCCTCTTGCCACCCGGTGGATATGCTCTTCCCGGGGCTCCCCATGATGACCGGGATCTGCATGCCCTGTGCAGACCCGGGGCATGGGGGCACAGGTGGTGATCTCTCCACGTCATAGGATGTGGGAGATATGACAGGGGTTGCCAGGGCGTGTGAGTTCCGGTCTTGTCCACCCGGATATGAGTTCAAGGGGTGCAAAGACAGGCCCCCGAAACTATTATCACATAGCCGCCGCCCGTTGCAGGGGTAGATGAAGACCGAGGACCTGCTTGCAATGACCGCCGACGACTGCCTCGTTCACCTCGGGTCGTCATCCTCCGGCCTCTCGACCGCCGAGGCGGCCCTGAGGCAGAGACGATACGGGATGAACGAGATCGCAGAGGCGCGCCGGTATCGCGGCCTGGTCGCATTCCTCGGCCACCTGAAGAATCCGCTCGTGATCATCCTCGTCATCGCTGCGATCATATCCGCCTTCGTCGGCGAGATCGTTCAGGCTATGATCATCCTCGTCATCGTCGTCCTCAGTGTTACCCTGGACTTCTTCCAGGAGTACCGGGCCGAAGCGGCGGTCAATCTCTTAAAACAGAAGATTACCAGGACGGCAACGACGCTTCGTGATGGAGAACGCCGGGAGATCAGGATGGCCGAGCTGGTTCCCGGGGACGTCATCGACCTCACTGCCGGGGACATCGTGCCCGCAGATGCCCGTGTTCTTGCCGCCCGCGATTTCTTCGTCAACCAGTCGGCCCTGACCGGCGAGCCGTTCCCGGTGGAAAAGACTGCAGATCCTCTTCCAGCGGCAGATACGGACCGGAACACATGGAATAACTACCTCTTCCTCGGGACATCGGTGGTGAGCGGCCACGCGACCGCCGTGGTCGCCATGACCGGGAAGAACACCGAGTACGGGCATATCGCCCAGGCGCTTACCGCACGTCCTCCTGAGACCGAGTTCGAGGGGGGGCTGCGGCACTTCGGCTACCTGATCATGCGCACCACCTTCCTCCTGGTGCTGGTCGTATTCCTGGTCAACGCCGTCTTCAAACACGGCGTCCTTGAATCCCTCCTCTTCGCCGTGGCCCTCGCCGTCGGGCTGACGCCCGAACTCCTCCCCATGATCCTCTCTTTAAACCTCGCAAAAGGGGCTATAGCCATGTCGGAGAAGGGCGTCCTCGTGAAGCACCCCGAGGCGATCCAGAACTTCGGGAGCATGGATGTCCTCTGCACCGACAAGACCGGGACATTGACGGAGAACGCCATCTCCCTCGTGCTCCACACCGATCCGGAGGGGCACGACGACGAGACGGTGCTGCTCTTCTCGTACCTCAACAGCCTCAACCAGACAGGATTGAAGAGCCCGCTTGATGAGGCGATCCTCGCCTACCGCGACATCCCGGTCGAGGGCTACGGGAAGGTCGACGAGATTCCCTTCGACTTTGTCAGGAAACGGCTCTCTATCATCGTCGAGAAGGACGGCGAACGGTTCCTGATCACAAAGGGTGCTCCGGAGCAGGTTTTTGATATCTGTTCTTCGACCAGAGACCGGGCAGGGGTCCGGCCGTTCACCGGCGAACTGCGGGAGGAAGTGGAACACCGCTACGAGGCGCTGAGCGCCGACGGCTTCCGGGTTCTTGCGGTCGCCTGCCGGCCAACCGGAGATGCAAAGGCGGTCTATACCCCGGATGATGAGAAAGAGATGGTCTTGCTTGGCTTTGTGGCCTTCATCGACCCACCGAAGGAGAAGGCGCAGGAATCGCTCCAGCGGCTTGTCAGCGACGGGGTTGACCTGAAGATCGTCACCGGGGATAACGAGCAGGTCACAAGGAAGATCTGCCGGGACCTGGGCTTTCCGGTGCGCCGGTCTCTGACCGGTGCCGAGATCACCCACATGACCGATGAGGCGCTTGCGCGGGTGGTCGACGAGACCACGATCTTTGCCCGGGTGACGCCCATCCAGAAGGACCAGATCATCCGGGCGCTGATGAGAAACAATCACATCGTCGGTTTCCTGGGAGACGGGATCAACGATGCTCCGGCCCTCCGGACCGCCGACGTCGGCATTTCGGTCGATACGGCGGTGGATATTGCAAAGGAGTCTGCAGACATCGTCCTCCTTGAAAAAGACCTACAGGTCCTCGGGGACGGCGTCATGGAGGGGCGCAAAACCTTCGGGAACACGATGAAGTACCTCATGATGGGAACGAGTTCGAACTTCGGCAATATGTTCAGCGTCGCAGGAGCGTCACTGTTCCTGCCTTTCCTGCCGATGCTCCCGATCCAGATCCTCCTCAACAACCTCCTCTACGACCTCTCCGAGTCGACGATCCCGACCGACCGGGTCGACGACGAATACATCTCCAGTCCCCGGCGCTGGGATATACACTTCATCAGGGACTTTATCGTTGTCTTCGGTCCTATCAGCTCGCTCTTCGACTTCCTCACCTTCGGGATTCTCCTGCTGGTCTTCCATGCAACGGCCCCCCTCTTCCAGACTGCGTGGTTCATCGAGTCGATCGTCACCCAGACCCTGATCATCTTTGTCATCAGGACACGGATGAGCCCGTTCTACCGGAGCAGACCGAGCTGGCAGCTGGCATTCAGCACCGCCGCGGTCATCGCCGTCGCCCTCGCGGTGCCTTTCATTCCCCTGGGGGCCGCCTTCGGCTTTGTCCCGCTGCCGCCGCACTTCTACCTGGTCCTCGCCGGGCTGGTGGCGGGTTACCTGGTGGTGGTCGAGGTGGTGAAGGCCAGGTTCTTTGCCGGGCGCTCCTGAAGGGGTCTCTTTCCATACGAGGACGTGGTTTGATCTGCCGGCGGCGGAAGAAGACCGATACGAACCGTTGAGGCTGTTCGGCGTCCTGTAACAGGAGCACCCCGGGGGGCCTGCACCCCACTGGAAGGTCCCGCCGGCAAACTCCTTCCACGCGGCAATGAATTCTACCTCCCGGCCGAGACGGCGGCACAACAAGCGAGAACACTCCAGGAAGTCCCCCGGAGAGGATTGAGCCCTGACCCCGGGTATTCCGGCAGGGCGGAGCACCGCACAGGAACGTATATAAAGTGTTCACACCCTGTGAGCCTGCCGATACTGGAAACGAGTGAGGCAGGAGTTAACGAAGCATGGCATGGAGAGGATCGCCCCGCGGACTCCGGGCTGAATTTGACGAGATGCTTGGGGATATGCAGAGGCAGTTTAACGAGACAATGGAACGCATCTCGGGGGCCGCACAGCAGGTACCCCTGCTCGGCGGCGCCGGAACGACGGTTGATGTCCGGGAAGACGACACAGACGTCGTGGTCGTTGCCGACCTCCCCGGCGTGGAGAGAGAGGGAATATCGGTCCGGCTTCTCGACCCGAGGACACTCCGGATCTCGGCCCGGCGGGAGGAAGCGAGAGAAGCCGAGCAGGCAGGATACTATATGCGGGAGCGAAAGGTCGGCGCAATCTCCCGGACAGCCACCCTGCCCGTGGATGTCAGAGAAGAGGGGGCACACGCCACCTTCAGGAACGGCGTCCTCGAGGTGCGGCTGAAGAAGGTTGTCGAGACCGGCGGGAAGACCATACCGGTGAGCGGAGGACCTCAACAGGCCGCCCGGGGGAGCCCCGAGGAGGAGGCGACGGCCGCGAGGCTCCGCAAGCGCAAAGAAGAGTTGTACGAGGAGGGAAAGAGGAAACTCGCCGGGTAGGAGGGGCTCGCAAGATCCCTCGGCCGGTCGCCCGCCTATACAAGATCCCTGATATGCTCAAACCCCGACTCGATCAGGTCCAGGTAGCGCCGGTTGCGCCCGCCCGGATACGGCACGCAGAGGAGGTGATGCTCCTCGAAGAGGTCTTCCGGGAGGATCTCTGTAATCTTCCCGACACCCGCAAGAGCGCTCGCGTAGGGCTCGATCGCGCGAAGCCCCATGAGCGCCGTCTTCCCGAGGGCGACGACGTACTCCGGGGCGAGACCGGCGATCTCCCGGGCAAGGACCTCCCGGGCGCTCATCCTGACGAGGTCGTTTGGGATCGCCGCCTTCCGGTTCTTCCGGAAGACGCACTTGATCGTGTCGACCAGGAAGAAGTTCTTCCCGGCAAAGAGTTCCAGGTTCTCCCGGCGCGACTCGCCGTCGAGCCCCAGCATGAGGAATATATTCTCCGCGAGCCCGCCGGAGAGCGGCGCTCTCGCCCGGCGGCGCCCCACGTCGTAGCGATCATTCCAGAAGTAGGGGTAGTCAGGGCTCAAGCAGTCTCCGGGACGAGCAACCTCACGCCGTCCGGCGGTCCAGGGCGGGGACTCGGCGATGAAGAGCACCTTCACGCGACCGGGCCTGTGGTAGGTGCCGTAGACGCCGCAGGCGTCGTGCGGCAGGAGTCCGGGCAGGGCGACCCCGCTATACTCCGGCCGCCCGGCGAAATACCGCAGGTAGACCTCCGCAACTCTCGCGGCGCTCACCGGTGGAGACAACTGATCATTCATAGAATAGGTGGTTACCCGCCGGGGGATATCAGTTGCAGGGCAGGCAGGTGAGGACTCAGGGGTCCCCCCGGTCCCGGCGGAGGATATGCAAGACCCCATAATGCGACATATAAAGAGGTATCAGCACAAAGAGGTGAGTGAATGGAGAACAATATTACCTTTAAGGAATTCAATATATCGCAGAAGACGCTCCGGGCTATAGAAGATATGGGCTTTGAGGAGCCTACGCCGATTCAAGTAAGCACAATACCCGCGATACTCGAAGGACGCGACGTGACCGGCCAGGCCCAGACCGGGACCGGAAAGACGGCGGCGTTCGGCGTCCCGGCGATCGAGCGGGTCGACACCGAGAGCCGGGAGACCCAGGTCCTTGTCCTCTCCCCAACCCGGGAACTCGCCATCCAGACTGCCGAGGAGTTCGCCCGCCTGGCGAAATATCAGCGGGGCATCAACATCCTCCCGATCTACGGGGGCCAGCCGATCGAGCGGCAATTCCGGGGGCTGCAGCGCGGCGCCCAGATCGTCGTCGGGACCCCCGGGCGGGTACTCGACCACCTCGACCGCGGGACCCTCTCGTTTGCCGGTGTGAAACTGGTCGTCCTCGATGAGGCGGACCAGATGCTGGACATGGGCTTTCGCGAAGACATCGAGAAGATCCTCGACGATACCCCGCGGGACCGCCAGACAGTCCTCTTCTCGGCCACCCTCCCGAGACCGATCCTCGAGATCTCAAAGCGGTTCCAGAAGAACCCCGAGTTCATATCGGTCGCACGCCGGGAAGTGACCGTCCCGCAGATTGAGCAGCTCTACCTCGAGGTGCGGAGCAGGGACAAACTCGAGATCCTCTCCCGGCTGCTCGACATGTACGACCCGGAACTGACACTCATCTTCTCAAACACCAAACGGGGCGTCGACGACCTGACCACCCACCTCCAGGCCCGGGGATACTTCGCCGAAGGCCTCCACGGGGACATGAAGCAGACCCTGCGGGACCGGGTGATGGCAAAGTTCCGCGCCGGAAACATCGATATACTCGTCGCCACCGATGTCGCCGCACGGGGTATCGACGTCGAGGATGTCGACCTGGTCATCAACTATGACGTCCCGCAGGACATCGACTACTACATCCACCGCATCGGCCGGACGGCACGTGCCGGACGCGCCGGGCGAGCCGTCACGTTCGTGGGCCCGAAAGAGTACTTCAAGCTCCGGACGATCCAGGACTATACCAGGATCAAGATCGCCCGCATCCCGCTCCCGACACAGGGAGACGTCGAGGAGAGCCGGACACGCAAACTCATCGACCGGGTGCAGCAGGTCATCGACGAGGGCGGCCTCGAGCACTATGTGAACCTCGTCGAACGGATAATATCAGAAGACTACACGTCGCTTGAGGTTGCCGCTGCCCTCCTGAAACTGGAACTCGGCGCGGGCGGCCCGGCCGATAGGGGCCAGAGCCTGTCGCAGGATATCAGGCCGACCCAGGGGTTGGCCCTCCTCAGGATCCCGCTCGGGAGCGCTCACCAGATCAGGCCAAAGGACATCGTCGGAGCAATCGCAGGCGAGACCGGGATTCCCGGCAACATCATCGGTGCGATCAACATCTACGATGCCTACTCCACCGTCGAAGTGCCCCAGGATGCCGCCGAGCAGGTCATCGAGGGGATGAAAGGCAAGACCATCGCCAGGGTCAGGCTGACCCAGCCGATCGAGATCACCGGAACGCCGGGCGGGCGGTAAGGCCCTATAGGCCGGCTTCGAGCGGAGCCGGCCCTAAAGATCTTTCATCGAGCCGGAAGACGCGAACCGCGGCCCGAGAGGTTGCGGAACCATAACCGCCGCTCATCCGGAATCTTTTTTTAGAGAATCAGGACCTCCTCCACTACGGGCCGGCGGGAGTACCTCACGGTACCCCGGGAGTGCGGAGGGGTTCTCTGGATAGCAGCGCCGGTCCCTGCCGGGAGAAACGATTATATACCCGCGCGTATATTTTGTCATCGTCAGGGGGTGGTGGCGTCAACTGGTATGGCTATAATCTCTGAATCTTCCGGAGTCTCATCGCCATCAAAGACATACAGAAAAACCTGCTCTGTGACCTGCATACTCACAATAGTATATTGATACAAAGGTGTGTCTGGCCCTGCAACATCCCTGCCCGGGTTTCAGCCAGCCATCTGTGCCGCCTGCCCTGCATGGGGGGCGCGAGACGGGACAACCTGACCCGAAGCGCGCCCCCTCCAGAGGAACCGGTCCCGGAAAACCGGGATAGGTGTGAATTACCTGAAGTGGGTGGCCGCGGCGTTCACGTACACCGTCTCGCCCTCCCGGACGTGGAGTAACTATTCTTCTGGTACGTTTTCCGGGCAGGGGACCTGCCCTTCAGGTATTCCGGCCCACAAGCTCCGCGGTCAGCATGTCCAGGTAGTCGGAGAGGAGGCGGGTGATCAGGAAGTGCTGCCGGACATGCTCCTTGCCGGCCTGCCCGAGCCGCTTTCCGAGCTCCGGGTTCTCGAGGACCTGCCGGACCCGCCAGGCAAACCCGTCTGTGTCGGTCGGGTCGAGGAGGAAACCGGTCTCCCCATCCTCGATCTGGAGCGGTATGCCCCCGACGCGGGACGCTATGACCGGCCGCCCCTTCCAGAGCCCCTCGGTGACGGTCAGGCCGAACCCCTCGCGGAGCGATTTCTGGAGGATGACGGCTGAAGCCCGCTGCAGGGCGTTGACCAGCAGGTGGTCCTCGGCGGTGATCAGGATGACATCGCCGGCATCGATGAAGGCCCGTGCCGCCTCCTCGACCCGGCGGTAGATTGCCCAGCCTTCGGGGTCGTCGGGAGCCATGCTCCCGCAGAGCACCAGCCTGCAGTCGACATGCCGCTTAACCTCGGAGAAGACATCGATGACGCCTTCGGGATCCTTCCACTTGTCGAACCGTGAGATCTGGGTGACCAGCGGCTTGTCGGTCGGCACGCCATACTTCGCAAGGAGACCGGCGATCTCCCGGGAAGAGAGGTCGCGGTTCTTCTCCGAGAGCGGGTCGATCGCTGGCCGGCAGATCCACTGCTCCATCGGCATCCCGCGGCGCCGGTACTCCTCGTGCGATATCACCATCCGGTCGTAGTCGAGCACGAAGCCCTTGAGGAACTCCCAGAGGTCCATGTCCGGGTTCGAGAGGTCGACATGGCACCGCCAGACCCAGGGCTGGGCTTTCTGGTAAAACCGGATAAGGGGCAGGGGCTGTGGGTCGTGGATGACCACCAGGTCGTGGTCGATCGTCATCTTTCCGGAGAAGGACTCGTTCGTCCGGAGGTAGAGGTCCTTCTCTTCATCCGAGAACGCGACCGCCTGCCCCTGGAGCGCGTTATGGAAGTTCTTGGTGATGACGAAGAAGTCACCTTCGCCGTTTAAGATATTCCACTGCGTCTCGATACCGACGTCGTTCATGAGCGGAACCAGCGAGAGGATCATCTCCGCTACGCCGCCGCTCTGGTAGGTCGAGTTCACGTGGAGGACCCGCTTCCCCTGGAGACTCGCCGCCTTGCGGTAGATTCCGGAGATGACATCGTCGCCGACGATGGGCCGGTGGTCCTCAAGCGTCCGGCCGTTATCGCATATACAGGTTATTCCGTCCATGTAGGCCATCGCAGTTCTCCCCTCAAAGACTGTGTAGAGACGTACTATGTAGATCATCTGTACGTTCAAATCTATAAACATACTTATATAAAAAAGAGATTTTAAATTATTACTCAGACCGATATAGCCGTTAATATGGGACAAAAACGGATTAAAGCAATACATCGCCGGGCCAAGTGAAGAAAAAAGGATTAATAAAAGAGCACAATCCGGGGCCTCCGGACGCTGCAGGACAGGGGAGCGCAAGGGCTCCGATGGGACGAAGCGCCACCAGTATCCGGGGGAGAAACGCCCATATAGGCCCAGATCCTAACGCTATCCAGTGTAATGTACCTAAAGCACGCCCCGGGAAGAGGCAGCGGTCCCGGATACCCGCCCCTGGTCACCACCCACGACGGTGTAACCTTCAGGAGGATGCCTGAAGGGGCCGATGCCGTCTACGTCGTCGGCGAGTATCACATCGACGATATCCGGCCGGAGGATATCGTCCTGGATATCGGGGCCAATGTAGGCGCTTTCTGCATCCGTGCCGCCCGGCGGTCACGGCGGGTCCTCGCGGTCGAACCCGTCCTCACGGAGGCTCTGCAGGAGAACATCAGGACGAACGACGCCAATGTCACGGTGGTCAGCGGGGCGCTCGGCGACGGGGGCACAGAGCAGATCACCTGGGGAGACGAGACCGTCACCGTGACGACCCATACCTTCGGGGAGTTCACCGGCATGGCCGGAGGATGCGACTTCTTGAAGTGCGACTGCGAGGGGGCGGAGTGGTCTATCCGGCCCGGAGACCTCGACGGGGTGCGCCGCATCGAGATGGAACTGCATATGCCCCCGATCGGGGGACCGGTGAACAGGCCGCTCCTCGACTACATCGGGGAGCATTACGATTTTGCGATCGACCGGACTCCCGGCTATGACGTGAAGGGCGTGATGGGGATCCTGCACGCCGTCCAGAAGAGCGCCAGGTGAACGCCCGGCAGCCCTCAAAATACCGGGAGAACGCGCGAAACGCCGGCAACCCGGGCACGGCCGACACGCATAAATAGGATTCCGGGATCACCACCCTGCCGGTGAAGCAGTATGGTACAGGCAAAAGAAGGCGATACCGTCAAGGTGCACTACACGGGAAAACTGGATGACGGCACGGTCTTTGACACCTCTGATGAACGAGCACCTCTGGAGTTCACCATCGGCAGCGGGCAGATCATCTCGGGGTTCGAGAAGGCCGTGGTCGGCATGGAACCGGGCGAGATAAAGACCACCACAATCCCGCCCGAAGAGGCCTACGGCCCGCGGCGTGACGACATGACGCTGACGGTCGAACGGGAGCAGTTCCCGGAGGAGATCGAGCCCGAACCGGGCCAGCAACTCAAGGTGCAGCAGCCGGACGGCAGGGCGGCCATCGTCACCGTCAGCGAGGTATCGGGTTCGACCGTGACGCTGGACGCCAATCATCCGCTGGCCGGACGGCCCCTGACGTTCGATATCCGGCTCGTGGATGTCGTCAGCGCCGCGTGAGAGCGCGGAGTCGGGGGAACCTCCGGGTAACCCCTAAGACCGCAGAATCCTTCTTAACCCCTCAAGCGAGCGGGTGTTGGCGATATCGTTCGCCGAGAGCCACCCCCGTCGGGCGGTCGCGACACCGAACTCCATGTAGCGGAGGTTCTCCCGGTTGTGCGCATCCGAACCGAGCGAGAACCGGACATTCGCCTCGCGGGCAGAGAGGCAGTTGACGTCGGAGAGGTCCAGCCTGCCCGGGAATGCGTTGATCTCTAAGAGGACGCCGAGCGCTGCTGCGACATCGAAGACCGCGGCGAGATCGATCCGGTACGGCTCCCGTGAGAGAAGTATCCGTCCCGTCGGGTGGCCGAGGATGTCGACGTGATCGTTGTGCATTGCCGTGATGATCCGTTGTGTCATCTCCCGCTCGGGCTGCTTAAACCCGGAGTGAACGCTCGCAACCACCACGTCAAGGTCGGCAAGAATGCTGTCCGGGAGGTCGATCCTGCCGTCCATGCCGATGTTGCACTCGGTGCCGGAGAGAAGGGTAACGCCGCCGTCAGCCGCCCGGTTGATACGCTCGATCTCGCGCACCTGGTCGACCAGGCGCTCGGGGGAGAGGCCGCGGGCGATATGGAGGGTCTCTGCATGGTCGCAGATGGCGATGTACTCGTAGCCGAGCGCCTGTGCCGCCGCCGTCATCTCCTCGATGGAGTGGGCGCCCTCGCTCCAGTGGGTGTGGACATGGAGGTCGCCCTTGATCGACCCGTACTCGACGAGATCCGGCAGGTTCCCGGCCCGTGCGGCCTCGATCTCGCCGCGGTCTTCCCGGAGTTCCGGCTCGATCCAGGGGAGGGCAAGGGCCCGGTAGACCCCCGCCTCGTCCTCTCCCGCGACCACCCTGCCGCTTGCGAGGTCTACGAGCCCGTACTCGTTCAAGCGCCAGTTCCTCGCAATCGCGAGTTTCCGGAGCGCGATGTTGTGCTCCTTTGACCCCGTGAAGTACTGGAGCGCGGCCCCGAAGTGCTCGTCCTCCACCACCCGGAGGTCGACCTGGACGCCGGTCGCGAGCACCACCGATGTCTTCGTCGTCCCCCGGGCAAGGACCCGCGAGACCCCGGGGAGGGTGGCGAAGACCTCCATCACCTCCTCCGGACGCGTTGAGGCGGCCAGGATATCGACATCCCCGATCGTCTCCTTCCTGCGGCGTATCGAGCCGGCAAGGCTCACCCGCCGGACTGAGGCGAGCGATCCAAGCCGCTTCTCGATCTCCCGTGCGACCGGGAGGATATACCCGAGGAGGTGGCGCTCTTTTGCCGTCCGGCTCATCCGGATACCCGCGAGTATGTTCTGCTCGGTCTTCTCGCCAAACCCGGGGAGGTCGCGGATCCGGCCGGCCAACGCCTTTGCCTCCAGGTCATCGATGGACCGGATGCCGAGTTCACGGGAGAGGGTGATCGCCTTCTTCGGCCCGATCCCCTCAATCCGGGTGAGTTCCTGCACGCCCTCGGGGAGTTCGTCACGCAGGGACTCAAGATACGCAAGGTTGCCGGTCTCGACGATCTCCCGGACCCTTCCGGCGATGCCCTTACCGACCCCGGGGATCTCATCGAGGCGCTCTTCTCGCGCGACGTCGGCGATATCCTCCGGCAGGGTCTCGATCGCCTGCGCCGCCCGCCGGTAGGCCTGCGGTTTGAACCCGACACCCTTGATCTCGAGGAGGTCGGCGACCTCGTAGAGGATAGCCGCGACCTCGATGTTCGTCATGCCCTGGAGCATCTCCATACCCTACGCCCCCCGCTGGCGGCGGAACATAGCCGCGACCTCGGCGGCCGTCGTCGCCACTTCCGGGCTCTTCTCATCCCGCCACCGCACAAACCGCGGGAACCGGAGGGCGAGCCCCCGCCGCCGCTCCGGGTCCCAGTTGCAGGTATGGACGGGGCTCTCGGTGATCTCAAGCCCCAGCACCTCCACCACCTTCGCCGGCGCGAACCAGAAGTCGGGGGCCGCCTGCGGGTTCACCATCACCCGCGCCGGCCGGCGGTCCACCCGCACGCCGGCGAGCCGCCGGGGAAGGTCTGCCAGATCCGCGTCCGAGAACCCCGTCCCCATGCCGCAGACCGTCTGGAATATATCCTCCTCGTTGTTGTAGGCTGCGCAGAGGACCGAGCCGTAGGTCCCGGCCCGCTTCCCCCGCCCGGCGTTGGCGCCGATGACGACCAGGTCGAGCGTATCGGAAAGCCCGGGGGCATAATCGCTCTTCCACTTGATCCACTGCCACTCCCGCGCTCCCGCCCGGTAGAACGAGTCTTCGGCACACGATTTGCAGACGACCCCCTCAAGCCCTCGCTCGATGCAGGAGAGGTAGAACTCTGTTATCCCGTCGAGGTCCCCCGTTACAATGCGGCCTGCGGGAGAGATCTCTTCATCCCGGCCGAGGACCTCCTCGAGTCTCGCCCGCCGGTCCGGGTAACTCCGGCGGAGGTATGACTCGCCGTTCACATAGAGGAGGTCAAAGACCCGGTAGATGGCGGGGATTACGCCTGCGACCTCCGGGACCCGGTGCTTCCGGCGCCGCCGCATGAGCGTCTGGAAAGGCCGGTAGGTCCCGGTCTCGTGGTCGAACGCGACCGCCTCGCCGTCGAGGATCGCCGTATCGGCTGTGACACACCGCCGGACGTGCCGGACGATATCGGGGTACTGGTGGGTGACGTCGGTCAGCCGCCGCGAGAACAGGGTGACGTCGTCGCCGTCCTTGTGCGCCTGGACCCGTTCCCCGTCGTACTTCTCCTCGACGGCGATGACCGGGGAGCCGATCCGCTCCGGGATCTCCGAGAGCCGGGCGACCCGCTGGGTGAGCATCGGCCTGATAGGCCGGTGCAGGGTGACAGTGATCGCCGAGACCCCGGAAAGCCCCTCCTCCAGGAGCGTCCGGGCCACATGGCCGATGTCGGAGGATAGGTTATACGCATGCTCAAGGTGCGGGCGCTGTGCCTTCGACCCCAGGAACGCCTCTGCCAGAGCATCGAGGAGCGTCATATCCCCGGCGCCGAGCCGCATCTCCCCGGTGACAAGCCGGATCAGGTAGCGCCGTTCCAGAGGCGTAGCGGCGGCGAGCATCGCGGCGAGGAACCTCGTCTTCCGGTCGGCCGAACCCGGCCCCGATGCCCGGGCGATCTCCATAAAGCCGTGGTGGACGGCCGCGACCGTGAGCGGCCCTGCGAGCCCTTCCACGGGTCTCCCGGTCAACCGGGCGGCGGCGTCGCCGTAGTCGCCGAGTTCCCGCGCCGCCGCCTCGACGTATGCAGGGTCGGTCCCGGTCGCAAGGGCGATCGCTGCCGCCGCGGTCCGGTCCCCGATGCCGAGGTTCACCCCGCTGTAACCGGGACCGATCTCCCCGAGCACAAAGTAGCAGACGATGCCGATCTCGTCCGGCGCTGACCCGGCGAGCAACCGCGCAAGGAGGGCGGTCATATCGTTCCGGGACGATGTGGCCTCAAGCCTCTCAAAGCAGGAGGTGAGAGTTGCAAATTTCACGGTACGGGGCTCCCAGGGTTATTCACTTCCGGAGGCTACTTCAACGTTGCGGTATCCGGCCCGCCGGGGGCTTTATTATTGACGGGGATGTGGTAGGTGCATGGAACCCCTGATGCATGTCGAACCTCCGGGCCCCCGAGCCCTCGAGGTGCTCCACCGGGACGCGGCGGTCATATCCCGGTCGATGGTGCGGGAGTATCCCCTCGTGCTCCAGAAGGCAAGCGGCGTGAATCTCTGGGACGTCGACGGGAACCGCTACCTTGACTTTACGGCCGGGATCGCCGTGATGAACATGGGCTGGAACCACCCATTGGTCGTCTTCGCCATCCAGGAGCAGGCGAAGTACCTCTCGCACGGGGCGTTCCTGGACTTCTGCTCCGAAGTCCCGGTACGGTGCGCCGAAGAACTGGTCGGGTTCCTCCCCGACGGGCTCGACCGGGTCTACTACTCCAACTCCGGGGCGGAGAGCGTCGAAGCGGCGATGAAACTCGCCCGCCACCACACCGGGCGGAACTATTTTATATCGTTCTATGGGGGGTTCCACGGCCGGACGTACGGCGCTCTCAGTCTCACGGCTGCGAAAGTGGTCCAGCGCCGCTCCTTCGGCCCGTTCCTGCCGGTGATCCACGCACCCTACCCCGACCCCTACCACCCGCCCGGCGGCGACCCCGCCACCTGCGACGCCGATGTCATGGCCTACCTGGAAGACACAATCTTCCGCTCCGAGGTCGCGCCCGACGAGGTCGCCGCGATCTTCGTCGAGCCCGTGCAGGGTGAGGGGGGATACGTCGTCCCGCCGCCGGGTTTCCTTCCCCGGCTGCGACGTCTCTGCGACGAGCACGGTATCCTCCTTGTGGTCGACGAGGTGCAGTCGGGATGTTTCCGGACCGGGCGGTTCCTTGCCGCCACGCACGCCAACGTCACGCCCGACATCGTCTGCCTCGGGAAGGCGATCGGCGGGGGAATTCCGTTCGGTGTCACCGTCGCTTCCAGCGAGATCATGGACTGGCCGCCCGGGTCGCACGCAAGCACCTTCGGCGGCAACAACCTTGCCTGCGCCGCGGCGCTCGCCGTGATGGACCTGATGCGTGACGGGGGGTTCGGGGACCGGGTGATGGCCAGGGGCGAGTACCTGGTGAAGCGCCTGCGCGAACTCGCGGAGTGGCACACGATCATCGGCGACGTCCGCGGCCTCGGGCTCATGGTCGGGATGGAACTGGTCCGGGACCGGTCTACAAAGGAGCCGGCACGGGAGGAGCGGGAGACGATCCTCCGCCATGCGTTCGAGCGCGGTCTCGTCCTCCTTCCCGCGGGAGAGTCGGTGATCAGGTTCTGCCCGCCCCTGATCATGAACGAGGAGGATATCGATGTGGGGATTGATATCCTTGACCGGGTCATGAAGGAGTTCTGATGGAGGCTGGTAGTATGCAGAAGTCAGGAAGAGTCACCTACGTCTCGCTTGAGGCGGACGAGAGTTTCCACGGCGAGTACGAGGCCGCCCTGCTCGATGCCGGGCGGGAACTCGGGGGTCGCCATCCCATGTACATCGGCGGCCGGGAGGTCGCCGCACCCCGGGAGTTCGAGGCGCGATCCCCCATCGACCCGGAGATCCTGCTCGGGACCTTCCCGGAGGGAGGAGAGGAGCATGCCCGGGAAGCGATCGCCGCGGCAAACAAGGCATTTTTCGAGTGGACCCGGCGGGGCTGGCGGGAGCGGGTCGGCATCGTGAGGCGGACGGCAGATGTGATCGAGGCCCGGCTCTTTGGGCTCGCGGCGCTGCTGACCTACGAGGCGGGGAAGACCCGCTACGAGGCGCTGGCGGAGGTCGGCGAGACAGTCGATATGCTCCGGTATTACTGCGACATCTACGAGCAGAGCAACGGCTACGTCTTTCCCATGCGCTCCCCGGTGCCCGGGGAGGAGTGCCGGAGCGTTATGCGGCCGTATGGTGCCTGGGCGGTCATATCTCCATTCAACTTTCCTATAGCGCTTGCCGCGGGCATGATCACCGGGGCGCTCCTCACCGGAAACACGGTCGTCTTCAAACCGACGAGCAAGACACCGCTCTCCGGGGTGACCCTCTACCGGCTCTTTGTGGAGAGCGGGGTTCCTCCCGGTGCGCTCAACCTCCTGACCGGACCCGGGAGCCCCTTCGGCAAGGTCGTGACCGCCCACCCGGATGTTGCCGGGATAGTGTTCACAGGGTCGCGGGACGTGGGGATGTGGCTCTACCGGCAGGTTGCCGCGATGCAGCCCTACCATAAGCCGCTGGTGGCGGAACTGGGGAGCAAGAACCCGACCGTCGTCACCGCGAGCGCCGATGTCGGGAAAGCGGTCGAGGGCGTCGCCCGGGCGGCCTTCGGGTTTGCTGGGCAGAAGTGCAGCGCCACCTCCCGGGTCTACGTCCATTCGTCGGTTGCGGAGCGGTTCTGCGAGGCGCTCCGTGACCGGGTGGACCGGATGGAGGTCGGCGATCCCCGGCGGCGGGAGGTCGCGTACGGACCCCTGATCGATGATGACGCCCGGCGAACCTTCCAAGAGGCGGTCGAGGAGGCGCTCAGGGATGGGGGCAGGCTCGTTGCGGGCGGGGCGGGGCAGGGCGTCTACGTCCGGCCCACGGTCATCGCCGGCCTCGCGCATGACCACCGCCTCTTCGCGGAAGAACTCTTCGTCCCTATCCTCCTCGTCGGGACCTTTGAGACCCTGGAAGAGGCGCTCACTCTCGCAAACGCGACGGACTACGGCCTGACGGCCGGTGTATTCTCAGAAGACCCAGAGGAGGTCAGGTACTTCTTCGACCGGATCCGGTTCGGGGTCGTCTACGCCAACCGGCGCGGAGGGGCGACGACGGGAGCCTGGCCCGGCGCCCAGCCCTTCGGGGGGTGGAAGGCGAGCGGAACGACGGGCAGGGGTGCCGGGGGGCCGTACTACCTCCTCTCGTTTGTCCGGGAGCAGGCACGGACGCGGGTTACGGAGCCGGGGGGCGGCGGATAGGGGCCAGGGCGGTCCGGTGGGGGCGACCAGAGAGCGTTTGAGCACCGCCGGTAACTCCATAAATGGTGGAGAACACGTTATCCCCGGAGGGATCGTATGGGCGAGCGCAGGAAGGAATCAGTCGTCGGCGTCCTCGTCTCAAGGCTCATCGGGATCGTCGTCTTTCTGATCCTGCTCGGCATCCTGAACGCCCTGGCCGGGGCCTACATCCAGAGCCCGACCTTTCTCCGCGTGGTAGTTCACTCGAACCCCTCCATCTCCTCGAACGTCTTCACCTCGTAGTCCCTGAGCCTGCCGGTCTCCGGGTCCATGTGGACCATCACGAAGAGTTCATGCTCGCGATTCTCCCAGAGGGCAAGGGCGGGGTTATCCTCCTTCGCCCGGAACCCGAGATCTTCGAGGCCCTCCCGGATCCCGTCGTAGGTGGCACCTCCGGTGATGACCTCCCGGACCCGGCCCTTCATGGCCTCCTGCTCCTCCCGGTCAATCTGTACCTGTTTGCGCATGGAGGGACCATACCGCCTGCGCCCTGATAAACCTGACCCGGCAGGGATGGTTGAGAAGAGGCAGGAATGGAGTTGTCTGGAGAGAAGGCCTCACCGGGCAATGTAGCCGGCGAACTCCCCTTTGTGGTCTTCCAGGTCATCGTAGGCGGCGACCTTGTAACCCGCATACCCGCCTCCGAGGTTCATGTGGAGCAGAACAAATATCCTGAGGGCAGGATGCACCCATATCGCGATATCGGCATTATCCTGTTCCGGTATGAAGTTCAATGACTGGAGCGCCTCCCTGATATCGGCATACACAGGCGTCGACTGGATCATCTCCTCGATCTCCACCATCACAGCCCGCTGCCGCACCGCTTCGATATCTCCGAGCATGCCCCCCCGATCGGTCCTCTCGTATAAAACATGATCCCGGGGCGGATGCAGAGAGAACAACCGTGCAGCCTGCGATGCCGTCCCGGAGTAGCAACCGAAACATCAGGGCCGGTATGTTCATGCCGGCGCACGAGGCGCCCGGTGAAGTGCATAACCTTCATCAGAGATCTCGTGAAACCATACAACAACGGAGCCGGGAGGAGAGCGTATGACCAACGACGATGACTCAAGGACACTGGTCCTCGATATAGACACCAACGATCTGCAGGAACTCTCCGAATACCTGGACGTGCTGAGCAGCAGCACGCGCTTAAAGATACTGAAGGTCATTGAGCGGAGACCAAAGGACGTCCGGCAGATCTCATCCGAGATCGAGACGAGTTACGAGAACACCAAGAAGCACCTCGACAAACTCCTGAGCATCGGGGTCGTCCGGAAGGAGGCGGGCCTCTCCCGCCCGACCGCCAAAGGAATCCACCCGGTCTGGAAATACTCGCTCGTGCCCGGAGGTCTTGAGGCGATCACGAGAAGCCTCGGTCTGTTTGCGAACCTGAAACTGACGCTCACGGATGCCGTGCTCGCGGAGAAACTTGCCGGGGTCAGGGAGACGCTCTCGGGGGAGTTCGCGGGGCAACCCCCGGCCTTCATCCTCCTCGGCGGGGCGGAGGACGGCAGGGTCTTCCCGCTCGGGCACGACAGCGTCGCCGTAGGCCGGGCAGACCCAAGCGTGCCCGGCCGGGCCGAGCGGGAGATCGTCCTCAGCGAAGAGTACGCGGCGGTCACCCGTGTATCGAGACCGCACGCCCGGCTCACCCGGCGGGACGGTGCCTGGTTCATCGAGGACTGCGGCAGCACGGGCGGCACCTTCGTGAACAGCGCACCGCTCGACCGGGGTGCGCGGCGGGAACTCCACGACGGGGATCTCGTCGAACTCGCAAAAGGAGCGCAGGGGGCGACCCTCGTCTTTGTTGTTCCCGGGGGGGTGCCGCCGTCAGATGCGGCCTGAACGTTCCGGCGTCCTGATCCTGCTCTCCGTCCTCCTCCTCGTTGCCGCCATATCTCCCGCCGTCTCGGGAGCAGGGGGGCCCCCGGAGCACTCGAACGCCGATCCGCAGGGCATAGAGGCTGCCGGCAAGACGCCGAACGACGATAAGGTCACCACTCCCGGAAAGAGCGCCGACGGCAAGGGTAAAGACACACCAGGAGCAACGCCCACCGCCCTGCCCACGGCCGTCAGCACGCCGGAGAACCAGGAGACGCCGGTTGCGACAGCAACGACTACTGCCGCCGGTGAGAATCCCAATCAGGGCAGGCAGGGGGCCACGGATCCGTTCCCCTGGGCTGCCGTTCTCCTGACCGCCCTGGGGATCGGTGCCGCCGTGCTCGGCACCCGGTATCTGAAGAAACCCGGCAGAGCACCGGCGGGTGCGACCATCCTCCCCGGCGCATACCAGACCGTACCTCCCCACCCGACCGGGTTCCCGCCCGAACTTGCGGGACGGTACGGTCAGGTCGCCTTCGTCGGGAGAGGCGGGCTCGGACAGGTCTTCTCGGCGGTCAGGCGCGATGACCGTCGGACCGTAGCGGTGAAGATCCCGATCGCCTACGACGAGGCCACCGGAAAGACCTTCATGAAAGAGATGCGGTTCTGGGAAGACCTCACCCACAAAAACATCGTCGCGGTCTACTCGGTCAACATCCTCCCGGTGCCCTTTGTCGAGATGGAGTACCTGCCCCGGACCTTAAAAGACCTGGAGAAACCCGTCCCGGGAGAGACCGCCGCCCGGATCGTTGCTGGCATCGCTGCCGGGCTTGCCTACGCCCATGATCGGGGCGTGATCCACCGGGATATCAAGCCCGGAAACATCCTTCTCACAGACGACCTGACACCGAAGATCACCGATTGGGGCATGAGCACAAGACTGGAGAGGAGCCGGGATACCAGCATCGCCGGGTTCACGCTCGCGTATGCGGCCCCGGAACAGGTCGCCCCGGAGCGGTTCGGAGAGACCGATGCCCGGACCGACATCTACCAGCTCGGTGCCGTCTTCTACGAGTTGGTGACGGGAAGGACCCCCAATGCCAGCGAGGGCCTCGCCGGGTTTGCCGGGGCGGTCCTCCACGAACAGCCGGTCCCCCCGTCGGAGATCGTGAGAGACCTCGCGCGGTTCGACCCGGTCATCCTCGCGTGCCTCGCAAAAGACCCCGCTGACCGCTACCAGTCTGCCCGGGAGGTGCAGAGAGCAATCGAAACCCTGATGAGGGAAGCCGGCGACACGACCCTGATTTGACCCGCAAAGTGAGACTTCTCGCCCGGCTTCTCGCCCGCGCCAGAGCGATGCAGTTCCACTACCTGCTGGCATCGCTCATCCTCCTGCTTGTCATCTATCCTTATGTGGTTGCAGGGCCGGCCGGCCCGGTTGCCCTGAAGGTGCTCTCGTCCATCATCCTGATCACCGGGGTCTATGCGGTGAGTTACCGGCGCCGCCAGATCGTGATCGCCGTCCTCCTCGGGATCCCCGCCTTCGTCTTCGGCTGGCTCCACGTCATCACCGGAGTTCCCGCCCTCGATAAAGCCGAGAGCGTCTTCACGCTCCTCTTCTACGCCTTCACAGCCCTCATCGTCCTCTCCCGGGTGCTTACGACGCGACGGATCACCACCGACACCATCTACGGCGCGGTCTCCGTCTACCTCCTCATAGGCCTGACCTGGGCGACCGCCTACGGCCTCATCGAGAGTATCAGTCCCGGATCGTTCTCGGCCGAGTCCGGGCATAACCCGGATGGCACCTTCACCTTCCCCGATTTCATCTACTTCAGTTTCGTCACCCTTGCGACGCTCGGCTACGGCGACATCACCCCGGTCACCGACCAGGCCCGGTCGCTCGCCCTGCTTGAGGCGGTGAGCGGGACCATCTACATCGCGGTCCTGATCGCCCGCCTGGTGGCGGCGCTCGGGTGGTCGCCGGAGGCCGACGGAGAGTGAGGGCTACCAGGATATCGCGTTAAAACAAATATTTTCGCAATCCGCCCGGTTAAAGCTACGAAAATTCTCGTAGTTAAAGCAAGACATTTATTCTCGCCAAATCAAGTGATGATTGATACCTATGCGGGGAAAGATAGCACTTCTGGGGATCGCTCTGATGGTCCTCTGCGCTGCGGTGATCGGCAACGTCACCGCACAGTTGCCAGAGGAATCCAAAGATAAGCTGATCCACGTATCCGGTACAGGCAAAGTGACGACCACACCCGACCAGGCCATCATCGTGCTCGCGGTCGAGACCGAGAACGCCGATGCAAAAGTCGCACAGCAGCAGAACGCCCAGAAGATGGACGCCGTGGTCAATGCCCTGAAGGGCGCCGGCATCCCGGCAAAAGATCTCAGGACCGCCGGCTACAACATCTACCCGGTGACCGAGCAGGACGACAAACCCTTCGTAACCTCTAAAGTCAAGTTCTACCGTGTGGTCAACAACCTTGAGGTCAGGCTGAGCGACGTCAACCGCGCCGGCGAGATCATCGACCTCGCGGTCGCGAACGGCGCAAACCGGGTCGACCGGCTCTCGTTCACCTTAAGCGACGCAAAACAGCAGGAGTTCCGGTCGGAGGCCCTGACCGCTGCCGTGAAGCAGGCGCGGGGTGACGCGGACGCGGTCGCGGCCGCCATCGGCAAGACCATCGTCGATGTCAAAGAGGTCAACGTCGGGAACAGTTACGTGCCCATGGCCTACGACAACCGTTACATGGGCATGGAGAAGACGGCAGGCGCCGGCGTCCCGACCCCGGTTGAGGCCGGCGAGATCGACGTGACCGCCACCGTCTCCATCGCCTACGTCATAGCGTAACCCTCTCCAGCCCCTCTTTTTCGTCTGCAGGCCCGGGCTGCTCCGAACCCCGGGCCGGATACCCCCGAGCGCCCTGTCTGCCCCATCGGGTAGCATAATCTTCCGGGAAGAGAGACCGGAAGAGAGGAGTCCGTTTTCGATGCTCACCGTCACCGAGGTCTACAATAACATTCCCTGCCGGCAGGATCTCACGCCGGACTGGGGCTTTTCCTGCCTGCTCGAAGAGGCGGGGCTGCTCTTTGATACCGGAGAACGCGCCGATATCCTTCTCGCAAACATGCAGGCGCTCGGCATCAACCCTGCAGGTATCCGATACCTCGTGCTCTCCCACGACCACCACGACCATATCGGCGGCCTCGCGGCGATCCTTGCCGCAAACCCGTCGGTGGAGGTCTTCGTCCACGACGCCTTCTCCGGGCAGACGCTCGGGCTGATCCGGGAGTACGCCGAACCCCGGATCATCGGGGAGTGGACGGAGATCGCAGGCGGCATCGCCGTTACCGGCCCGCTCGGGACCGATATCCGGGAACAGTCGCTCGCGGTCGCCGTGCCCGACGGCTTTCTGGTCATCACCGGGTGCGCACACCCGCATATCAGCCGGATCATCGACCGGGTCTCCCGGGAGGGCAGAGTGTGGGGCGTCATCGGCGGGCTCCATACCCTCACCGATGAAGATATCGATGCCCTCGCCGGGGCGGCGTACCTCTCGGCATCGCACTGCACCGAGAGAATCGGGGAACTCCAGGAGAGGTACCCGAAGACCTTCCGGCCGGGCGGTGCCGGGAAGATGCACCGGATCTAAAAAGAGGTTATTCTTCCGCTCCCTTCGTCCCGGTATCGCCGGTCGTCACCTTGAGTTCATCTGCAAACCAGACAGTCCTCTGCGGGTAGGGCATCTCGATGCCGTTCTCCTCGAGTTTCTGCTTGATCTGCCAGAGGAGGCTTGTCCTGACATCCCACCAGTTCCGGGCCGGCGCCCAGATGTAGGCCGTCAGATTGACGCCGTCATCACCGAAATTATCGACGAAGACCGACGGTGCCGGGCTCTTCAGAGCAAACGGATGGGTCCAGATAACCTCTTTGATTATCCGTATTGCGGCGTCTGCATCGTCCTCGTACCGGACGCTGATCTGGTACTCAAACCTCCGGGCGGCGTTGTGGACGTAGTTGGTGATGTTCGATGTGAAGACCTTCTCGTTCGGGATCCGGGTAAAGATCCCGTCATGCGTCTTGACGATCGTCGAGAGGATACGGATATCCTCGACACTGCCGCTGACGCCCGCGACGTTGATGCCGTCGCCGATCTTGATAGGGTGCTCGAACATAAGGAAGAGGCCGGAGACCAGGTTCGAGACGACGCTCTGGCTGGCAAAACCGATGACGAGACCGGCGATGCCCCCGGCCACCAGGAGGCCGGAGAGGTCGAACTTGAGTTGCGGGAGGGCGATGACAAGCGCCCAGAGAACGATGCCGTAGTAGACCAGCTTCACGAGCAACTCGCGCTCGCTCTTTGGAAGCCGCTCCATGAGGGCTCGCCGGACGTTTGTTGAGACGACCCTCGCGACGGCAACGCCGACCACGAGGATGACGGCAAAATACAGGAGGCTCTCGACGGTGATCGATCCGACGCCGATGGGAATCTCCAGGACCTCGGTCACGTTGAACGTCACGACAAACCCCACTCCATCAGGTATCCCCGATTGATGACCGGGATCTTGCGTACCGTATACAACTCGATGGACCGCGTCATGTCGGGCCTGAGCGGGGCGTCGGTGAAGTCCGTCTCCGCCATGGTCGGAGTGATGATCTTCATCCTGGCAGTGGTCGTGACGACATTATTGTAGTAGATCTTCATATCGACACTGTCAAAGACGGCGCACGAGACCTCGGCCCACTCATGGGATGCGTTCTGGATGGAGAGTTCCATCACTCCCTCACGGAAAGGCTCCACCGTGGGAACCTCCGTGTATACAGCGCTCCGGTACCAGCGGGCGATGACGCCGCTCGTTGGGGGGCCGTAGAGCGTATACTTCTGGGTGCCGAGACCAAAGACGTCGAGCACCTCAATATCCCTTGCCGCCTCCAGGAAGACACCGACCTCAACAGGAAACTTCAGGTAGACCGTCTGGGTGACGCCGGGCTCGATGAGCATCGGGGAGAACTCCATCAGCAGGTAATCCGTGATCTCCTTGGGGAGGTTGACCGGCTCCACCGGGTTGATGACGATCTCGGCCGTCTCCGAGACCAGGAGTCGCTCGAACGTCTGCCCTTCGCACCTCCGCAGGTAGGTCAGGAGACCGCCAATTCGTTCGGTTTCCACCAGAATATCGCCGGATTCGTAGCGAAAAGTGTCGTTGTAACGCCCGAACATCATTAATACTCTGCAAATACTCAAATATTAACTTACGTCAACTACCCCCCGCTAACGCAGGGTGCTTGCGGCTGGGGCCCCTTGCGGGGCACAGGGCTGCAATTTAATGTGTGCGAAGGTTGACGGTTCAAAAGACGTCCTTATTCGCACGGGCCGGTTGACGCGGCCCCTACCGATTATCCGTGGGACCACGGAATCACCGGCTACTTTTCTCAGATGGTTCAGAGCGCCGTTGACGTCGGCATTGATCAGGGTACCCAGAGCACTCCGGTACAACCCGCGCCGGATCCGCCGTTTCCTTCCGTAGGGGGGCTTCGCGATCGGGTCGAGGTTCAGAGCATCGACCTGCGAGGTGTAGGCTTCCGAGTGGGTATCATCGAACCGGATCCCGTACACCTCGCACTTGCTCTTCAGTTTCT
>DANY01000029.1 GCA_002501655.1 Methanoculleus sp. UBA303 | reverse complement strand
GAACCCTTTGCGAAAGGTAGCCGGTGATTCCGTGGTGCCACGGATAACCGGTAGGGGCCGCGTCAGCCGGCCCGTGCGAATAAGGACGACTTTTGAACCATCAACCTTCGCACCGATGAAAGTGCAGCCCTGTGCCCCGCAAGGGGCCCCAGCTGCAAGCCCCCTCCGTTAGGGGGGGTAGTTGACACCAGCCAAAAAAAGATATTCATAGTTCCGGCCTTACCGGCGGCCGTACTTCCTGAACATATACCAGAGTCCCGCGACGACCCCGGCCATCACCAGGAGGCCGAGCACCGCGACGTAAGACTGCTCCTTCACCACGACACGGAACTCATCTTCCCCTTCGGCCTGGTCGCTCTTCACCTGGGCGACGACCTTGTACTCGCCGGCGACGATATCGGCCGGTGGGACAACCGTCACCTGCACCGTCGCCCGCTCGCCTGGTTCGAGGCTCGCAACCGAGGCCGGGTCGACGGTCGCTCGCCACCCCTGCGGTGCGCTCATGTTGATCCCGATGTTCGTCAGCGCTCCCCCGACGCCGGCGTTTGTAACCGTCATGTCGAACGTGAGGGTGTCACCGCGGTCGATATCGTGGCGGTAACTCTTCGTGTAGGTCCGCATGTTGTACGACCCCCGGAGCCGGAGCGTCATGTTCTCCTCGTACTGCCGGGCGGAGGAGTCGATCACCGCCGTGAAGTTGTACTCCCCGACACCCACCGAGTAGGGCGGGATGAGATCGAGGTAGAGGGTCTTCTCCTCGCCGGACGGTATGTAGATCTCAGAGACCTCTTCGACGGCGTCACGGCTCTCCTTGAACCGGGCGTACCACTGCTCGGGGAGGCCCTCGACCGAGAGGGCATACGTATCGTCGTTCCTGCCGGCGTTCTTCAGGGTCATCTCATACTGGGTGTTGCTGCCGATCGCCGCCATCCGTGACGGGGACTTCACCCTGAGTTCAGCAAAGAAGTTCTCCTTCTCAAGCGGCACGATACCCAGGTCGGTCGTCCGACCGATCCTGACCTCGACGCCCTCTTTCTCCCACGGCCGGTAGCCGGGTTTGGTGACCCTGACGGTGTAGGTGCCCATCGGGGCGCCGATGCTCACCTTGCCCTCGGCGGTCGTGAGCATCCCCTCGACCCGGTTATCGCCGTCGTAGAGGCCGACGTCGGCGCCCTTCACGACGTTTCCTTCCTTATCCACGGCGGTAGCTTCAAGGGTCCCCACTTCGTCGCTATGGGTCTTCGTGATCCTGACATAGAGCCAGATCGTGCCCTCCCCGATGCCCACCCGGATGGGATACTCCCCCACCGCGGCATGGCCGGAGGTCTCCGCCACCAGGCGGACGGGCTTTGTCTCGCCAGCCGGGATCAGCATCCGGTATACGTCGCGGTCATTATCCTCGAACCGGATCTTCCAGCCGTCGGTGCCCCGGTAGGTCCAGTAGTTGAGGAGGCACGTTCCGGTATCCCCCCGGTTCGTGACTGCAAGATCGAAGACGGCGGTATCACCCGCCTCGATCATCTCGCCCGGGAAGTTGCACCGGATCTCCGTCGACATTGACCCGCCCTGTGCAGCTGCTGCTCCCGGGACGGCCAGCGCCACGAGGAGGAGGATGAGGAGGATTCTTCTCGCGGTCATCGGATATCCATCCTCATGAACTTGATGTAGGTCGCGGCGAAGAAGACCGATGGGAAGACGATGAGCGCCGCGATGTTCATCCAGACCTGGCTGAGGGCCTCGGCAAGCCCGGGGGTCTCCTCCGGCATCGGCTTCGTGCTGTAGGGTGAGTTCATCATCACGGCGATCCGGGGGTTCGTGACCGCCATCGCGACCTTGTAGTAGTTCATCTGCGGCGAGATGAGGTTTGTGACGTCGTTTATGAGCATTCGTTTCTCTGTATACGCCTTTACGTCCTCTTCGTACTGTTGCCACTCCGGGTCTACCTCCACCTCGCCGCCATGCACCACGGTCTTAGTCGAGACGCTGGTGGTGAAATATCCGCCGCCGCTGGCGGTACCCGTGACCGATCTCCCCACGGGGGTCGGCATGGGAGCCGTCTGGGGCGGCTCAGGCCGGTCGCCTGCGAAAGCGTCGCCAGCCATCATCCCGAGCACCGGGAGGAGCGTGGTGACGGCAAAGAAGATCACGAGGGTGTAGATCAGGGCGTTCCCGCTCTCTTTTGCAACCGTCGACATCGTGAGCGCGATGGCAAAGTAGGCGAGCAGGAACCCGAGCGAGACCGCCCCAAAGACCAGGATGGCGGCAAATTCATCGAGTGTCGGGACGATCGAGAAGACGAGGAGCATCGCAAGTGAGATGGCGAGGGCGAGCACCATGGCGAACCCGAGCGCGCCGATACCCCCGAGCGCCTTGCCGTTGATGATCTCGTCGCGGTAGACCGGGTGCGAGAGGAGCGATTTCAACGATCTGGTCTCCTTCTCCTTTGAGACCAGGTCAAACCCGATGGCGATGGCAAGAACCCCCCCAAGCGTCGTCATGTAACTCATCATAGCGTTGAAGACGAGCATGATCGAGGGCTTCTCGGGCATCCAGCCAGGGTAGGGCCCCACGACCTTGACCATCGCATCACTCTCCTCCATCTGCTGGAGCTGCTGGTTGTAGGACTCCAGCCTGTCGTTGTAGTGCCCGATGCCGGTGTGCATACCGATCGCTGATATCACGAGGAGCAGCGCGAGGATGATGACAAAGCGCCTGCTGGTGATATGGTCGGAGAACTCTTTGCGTGCTACGGTGAACAATCGTTCTGCTGCCATCTTCTCATCTCCGGTAGATCGCCATGAAGACGTCCTCGATATCCGGCTCTTCGACCCGCATCTCCCGGACGTGCACGCCCTGCTCAAAGAGGGTTGCTGCAAGCCGGTCCCGGATGTCGGTCTTTGCCCGGACGATCGCCCGGTTCCCGTTCCGCTCGACGTCGATGATCCCGGGGTCATCGAGCTCGGGCAGGTGCTCCCGGGTCTCGACCACGATCCTGACCGCGTCGCCGTCTGAGGGGGCGAGCGTCCGGGCGACCTCCTCGAGGGTTCCCTGCGCGACGAGTTTTCCTTTCGCGAGCAGCCCGACGGTCCGGCAGACCTCCCTGACCTCGGAGAGGATGTGGGAGGAGACAAAGACCGTCTTTCCTTCGCCGGCGAGATGCTCGACGAGCTCGCGGTACTCCCTGACCCCCTCGGGGTCGAGGTTTGCCGTCGGTTCGTCGAGGAAGAGCACCCTGGGGTCGTTGATCAGCGCCTGGGCGAGCCCGAGCCGCTGCTTCATCCCGCGGGAGTACTCCCCGGCCTTCTGGGTGACGCCGTCGAGGTGGACCAGCGCAAGCAGTTCTGCGATTCGCGTCTTTCGCTCCTTTGCGTCCATCCCGTAGAACCGGGCAAAGTAGTCCAGGTTCTGCTCGGCGGTCAGGTTCCCGTAGAACCCAACGTCTTCGGGGAGGTAGCCGATGATCTTCTTCACTTTCAGCGGGTCTTTGGCGACCTCGATCCCGTCGACGAGGCATCGCCCGCCGGTAGGCTCGATCATGCCGGTGAGCATCAGGATCGTCGTGCTCTTCCCCGCTCCGTTCGGGCCGAGGAAGCCGAATATCTCGCCCTCCCCGACCTCGAGGTTGAGGCCGTCGACGGCCGTCTTCCCGTTGTATACCTTGGTGAGGTTCTCAGTTTGTATCATATCATACTCCGCCGGGCCAGTCTTGCGGCGCTTACTGCAGACTTTGATATCCTCTTATTAACGTTTTCTGTGTCACGCGTCTACACGTCGAGGCAGGATCATGATTTCAGCCGTTGCGAAACCACGATTTTCACAGAAGGCCCTGTATATTCTTTGCAAATTCGGGAATTGCCAGCATGCCGGCTCCCGCGCGGCATGAGTAAAGAGACATGGAGGCCCATCTGTGCGGGGCGCCCCTGTACTCGTCGTAGGTCCTGCACTGATGCCCCGCGCGGATGTAGGCCTTGCTCGCTTCTCTGTTCAGCGTTCTACGCCAGAGTATAGGCGAGAACGGGAGATAAAGCGATGGTAAACTACGAAAAAAATCGAACCTATGTATCCGGGGTTCCGGCGGCCGGATGGCCTCGAAGGGTTTCTGGTGCCGGTATCCCGGAACCCGCGGACAGCCCTCCGCGAAGGAGCAGGCAAGCAGGGCTCCAGCCAGGAAGTACTCCGGGTACCCGGCATTCCGGGTTCTCATCATGGATATCCGCAGTCCCTCACCCGCTTTTCCTCCCCAGGACCCGATAGGAAGGACCACAATGCGGAAACCTTTTCTATCGTTGGTCTGAAGGTTCTCCTGATGCGGTATGAGAGGGTTATCTGGTGCAGCGGCGGTCGTCATACTCCTGTCTCTGGTGCTCGCGGCCGGGTGCACATCGCCCCAGCCCCAGGCGGGCTACGTGACGATCAGGAGCATGGATATCAGTATTCCGGACGGGCAGCCGCCGTCAAACGTCACCACCGTCGTGGTGATCCCCTATCTCGACGCTGTCTATGCTGATGTCGACAGCGTCGACCTGCAGGTCAGTGCGAAGGAGGCCGGGACGGATATCGTCGTCGCGGAGACGGTTCTCCCAATCGGCAACCTGACGCCGGGGAAGACCATGAAGGAGGAGGTCTCGCTGGTTCTCGAGAACGGCAGGCGTTACGATATCTGGGTGAAGGTGTGGCAGGGCGGTCGTATGCGGGAATCGGGATCGGTGAACGTCTACCTCCCGGACAGGACGGTTATCGAGCGGAGGCTGGCCTACTCGCTCCTCTCTGTCACCGCGCTCGATGTCATGACCCCTGATCTCGCCGCCGACCCGATCACACTCGATATCGTCACCACCATCACGAATGGCGGCCGCGCCTCCTCCGGGAACCTCGCGATGGAGATCCGGGTCGTCAACCTCCAGACAGGGATCACGGCCGTCCGGGAATCCCGGCCGCTTGGGACAATTACCGGGGAGAGAGCGGCCGAGAAGCAGGTGCGCGTCACGGTGCCAAACGGCTACGACTACGAGATCAGCATCCGGCTCATCGAGGGCGGTGCGGCCTTTGCGACCAGCACCGGCCGGATCACCCTGGCCCCGCCGCCGCAGGTGGTCATCGCCGGCGGGCAGTCGGGTGTGGTGCTCGACTCCGCGAGAAGCACGTCGCCGGTCTCCCTCCCGGTCCCAACCTCGACCCCGGCGGGGCCGTCCTCCGCAGAGGTCGGGCAGTTTAAGGTCCAGAGCAGCGGTGCGCCGACGCCGACGCAGGCGCCCGGATTTTCGGTCGCGCTCGCCGTCGTCGGGCTCCTCGGCGCCGGGGCTGCGATGCGTGCGGGACGGAGGAGGTAGGTGTGGCGACGGAGGGTCTCACGGCGTGGAGGGTCTACCTCTACGCCGTCTCGTTCATCGCGCTCATCGTCGCGATCGCAGGCAGCGTGAACCTCATCGCGGTCGCAATCGAGGTCTTCGTCTACCCGGCGCCCCAGCCCTACCCGGTGCCGCAGTACTACCCCGATCTACCCGGGAGCGTGGCGCAGGTCGTGGTGGGGCTTGTCGTCTGGGGTTACCACTGGAGGCTGCTCCGGAAGGAGCGGTGAGGGCTATCTCCGGCCCCGGCACGATGGTCGCCACGGTTCACTGCTGCGCCGGCGGGGCCGGGGTCCGGCATGCCGGTCTTCACGGATTCGGCCCGGGTGAAGGCCCGATCCGGCCGGAGAAGTGGTACATCGTTGCCGGCGCGGGCCGGCCGGCCCCACGCACCCGTCGATCCGGAGCCCGGCGGCGGCACCCCGAAGAGTGAGGGGTCAACCGGTGCTGGTGACCGGAACCCCGCGAAATAGGTATCTAGCAGGAGAACGGAATACTCATGCGTGAGGGAGATGATCGTGATCGGAATCGACCCCGGGGTGGCGAGAACCGGGTACGGCGTTCTCAGGAGATGCGACCCCTACCCGACCCCCCTGGCCTTCGGCTGCATAGAGACCGGAGGCGATAGCCGTCCCTCCCGGCGACTGCTGGAGATCTACGAGAAGATTTCGCTGCTCTTCGACGATTACGCCCCTGACTGTGTTGTCCTTGAGCAGCTCTTCTTCTCCAGGAACATCACCTCTGCCATGCGCGTCAGCGAAGCGCGCGGCGTCATCCTCCTCGCTGCAGAGCAGAGAGAGATCCCGGTCACAGAGTACACCCCAAACCAGGTCAAGCTGGCGGTGACCGGGTCGGGGCGTGCCGACAAACACCAGATGCAGGAGATGATGCGGCGGCTTCTTCGGCTGCAGGAACTCCCCCGGCCAGACGACGCTGCGGACGGCCTCGCCATCGCACTCTGTCACATCAATATGTTGCGGTAACCATGATAGCCCATCTTTCTGGAGAACTGGCATCCACCGGAGACCGGTGGGTGGTGATCGATATCGGCGGCGTCGGCTACAGGGTGCAGGTCACAGGGCCCACGCTGCAGGATCTTTTAGAGATGCAGGGCCGTGTCATGGTCCACACCTACATGGTGGTCCGTGACGACGACATCCAGCTCTATGGGTTCTCCCACCCACGTGAGAGGGAACTCTTCACGATCCTGATCGGTGTCACCGGGATCGGCCCCCAGACCGCCATGAACATCCTCTCGCGGATCTCGTTTGAAGATTTCGCGATCGCGATCCTGAACGATGACGAGAAAGTGCTCACCCGGATCCCGGGGATCGGGTCAAAGAGCGCCAAACGCCTGATCCTGGAACTAAAAGACAAGATGAAGAAGTGTGCGGCGACGCTGCCCGGCGGCAGGCGCCGGACGGAGGCCTGCGACGCTGCGAGCGCCCTGATATCGCTTGGGTTCTCTGAGCGCGAGGCAGAAGATGCGGTCGACGCCGTCCTGCCCGACCTGCCCGCTCCAACGGTGCAGGATCTGATCCGCGCCTCGCTCACCCGCCTGCGGGAGCGACCATGAAGGAACGAATCGCCTCACCCGCTGCCCTGCCCGAAGAGGTAGATGACGCCACGATCAGACCGGCACGATTTGACGAGTTCGTGGGTCAGCCGCAGGTGAAAGAGACCCTTGCCATCGCCATAGCGGCCGCAAAGAAACGCGGCGAACCCCTGGACCACATCCTCTTCTCCGGGCCGCCCGGCCTTGGGAAGACGACGCTTGCCCGGATCATCGCCCGCGAGATGGGGGTGGCGATCAGGACCACCGCCGGCCCGGTGCTCGATCGGCCGGGCGACCTTGCCGCCCAGCTGACAGCGCTCTCCCGGGATGACATCCTCTTCATAGACGAGATCCACCGCTTAAACCCGGTGGTCGAGGAGATCCTGTATCCGGCGATGGAGGATTCCTGCATCGACGTGATGATCGGCGAGGGGCCAGGAGCACGGTCTGTCCAGCTCCCGCTTGAGCAGTTCACCCTGGTCGGTGCGACGACAAAGGTCGGGCTGCTCGGGTCTCCGCTCAGGGACAGGTTCGGTTTCATCTTCCGGCTCAACCTCTATGAGGCCCGAGACCTTGCGAAGATCGTCCAGCGGAGCGCCGGGATCATGCAGACTCCGATCACCCCCGAAGGCGCGTTCGAGATCGCGAAGCGGAGCCGCGGAACACCCAGGATTGCAAACCGCCTGCTTCGGCGGGTGCGTGACTTCGCCCTGGTCAGGGGTGACGGCAGCATCGACGTGGAGACCGCCGACCTCGCGCTGACCATGCTCGGCATCGACCGGCTGGGCCTGGACGAACTCGATAGACGTATCCTCTCGGTGATCGCGCACGATTTCGGCGGCGGGCCGGTGGGTGTCAGGACGATCGCGATATCGGTCGGGGAAGAGGTGCGGACGGTCGAGGAGGTCTATGAACCCTACCTGATCCAGATTGGGTTCATCAAGCGGACCCCCCAGGGCCGGGAGACGACGCCGGCTGCACAGAACCATATCGAGCCGGCGTCCCGGGAGTGACGGGGACTCCCGGGATGCCCCGGGGTATTCAACCCCTTTTTTGAATCCTGGTTCTGGCCGTGGTGGGAGCATGGGACATCCCCCCACCGGTGCGCCGGGTGCCGGACCCGGTTTTCCCCCGGCTCGCCCCGGGCTGTGGACCGCGGTGGATATCCCCCGGGGGGGCGGGGGCAGTGCGTGGCGATAGCCGGTGGAAATCGGTGTCCGGAGTGGCTCAGGAGAAGGGTTCCCGGAGGGAGCAAGGTGAGTTCAGGGATAGACGGAACCCAGTTCTTTCCCAAATTTGTCCCCATGCACTGGACCGTGGTGGCTAATCACCCCTGGGGCGGCACCAGATCGGCCCCGCCCCCTCTCGTGCGCTCATGAGGATGAAGACCGCCGGACGGCGATCCGGTCGGCCCCTTTGCCGTAGAAGTGGTAGCCGGAACCGCCCCTGGCGAGGATGTCCAGGAGGCGGTCAGGGTTGGTCACCACATCCCTGCTGAAACTGGTGTTGGGTGGGGGATGTTCTCTACCTCCCGGCCTGTGAGGTCATAATCCAGGATTCATGGAAAAACTTTTTTCCGTGCCCGTGAGAGCCACGAAGGCACAGGCGGCCCCGATAATGATATCCAGCAGGCGAAGATACCGCTCCACACCAACCACACTGTTATAATAAGTGCAACGTGGAAGAAAATTAACTGTTTTTCTTTATATCTGGGATGAATTGATTAAATTCATTTAATAGTCGTCTCCATCCCCAAACCTATACTCCCCATTCGGCACCCTCACCTCAAACCGTGCCCCCTCCCCGGGAACCCCCGTCTCCCGGATCGTCATCCCCGTGATCCCAAGAATCCCCGCGACCAGGAACAGCCCGTGCCCGTACCGGCGCTTATACGTCTCGCGGAAGATCGCCGCCTTCTCGCCGTCCGGGATGCCGGTGCCGTCGTCCTCGCAGAGGATCAGCAGATCCTGCCCGGACCTCACGCAGGAGAACCGGACCTCCGTCACCCTCCCGCCGTGGCGGACGGCGTTGTCGATGAGATTGTAGAAGACCTTCTTCACCATCGGGTCCGCGTAGACCTCAAGACCGGCGAGATCCACCCGCACCCCGACCTCCGCCGGGAGGGCGAGGTCGCGGGCGCTCTCTCTGATGAGGTCCTCCGGCCTCTGCCAGATAGGCTCCTTCACCCCCATGTCCTGGTAGTCCCGGCTGAACTCGATCTGCTTCTGGATCTCGTCCACGGCAACCCGGGCACGTTCCAGGCAGTCCCGGGCACCGGGATCCACGCTGTCCTCCGCGGCGAAGTCGATGTAGGCGCGTGCAACGTTGATCTGGTTGAGTATATCGTGGCGGGTGATGCCCGATAGAAGGTTTAATTTCGCGTTCGCCCGGCCGAGTGCCGCCTCGGCGTACTGCCGTTCGGTGATATCCTCACCCGAACTGAGCGTCCCGCAGATGGCGCCGTCATCGTCCCGGAGCACGGCGTTGTGCCACTCGATGATTCGCTCGCCGCCGTCGGCAGTGAGGACCGGCGTCCTCGCGTATACCGGCTCAGTATCCCCGCGCATCAGCCCGCGAAAGAGCGCGTGGAGACGTTCCCGTTCTCCCGGGGGGATGAATCGCTCGATCCAGGGCTCGCCCACGACCGCATCGGCCGGGTAGCCGAGGATCTCGGACGCCCGGCGGTTGATGAGGCTGACGCGCCCGTCTGCGTCCAGGACGACGAAGAGGGCGCCGGCGATATCAAGGTACTGCCCGAGCCGGTCCTTCTCCCGCCGCAGCCGCTCCTTGCTTCTCGTTAAGCCGGTAAAGACCACTGCGTAGGGCTGCCGAATCCCGGTCTCGACAAAGGCTATGTAGAAGAGCCCAAACGAGAGCACCATCAGGAGGTGGCCGACCATGTTCGGGATCCCGTAGACGCTGGCATAAAGCGTGAAGGCGAGCTCTGATGCGATCAGGACGAGGATGGCCGCGACCAGGTGGCCCGCCACCCGGGACGAGAAGACGTCCCGCAGCCGGTAGACGGCGACGGCCCCAAGGGCGAGCAGGACCGCTATGACGTACTCGCTTAAGACCTTGAACGCCGTCAGCCCCGAGCCTTCGACGTAGCAGTCGGGGAAGACCGGGACGACGAAGATCGAGAGGACGAGGAGCAGAAAGGCCCCCACAAATCCGGAAAAGACCCGTTGAGGAGCCGGGTTCCTCCGGAGCAGGAGCGGTGCGGCGAGGAGCGTCCCCGCAAGGAGGTAGCGGGAAGCGATCCAGAGCTGCGTCGGGAGGTTTGCATCGTAGCCGACGAAGATCCCCATCCCCTGGTAAGCGAGGGTGTGGACGAGGCCGATCCCCGCCACGAAGAGGAGCCCGGTGCCGGCGACCAGCAGGTAACTGTTCTCCCGCATCGTCCGGGCATTCCAGGCAACGGTGAAGACCGCTATCGCTATTCCAACAGCGACGAGCTCGGCGATCGTGTGGAAGAGGAGGTAGTTGTAGAGGCTGGTCGCTGCGAGGGCGGCGAGGAGCACCACAAAGACAACAAACGACGTCCGCATGCCGGGTTCTGCGACATCCTCCTCCATGCGGCCTTGCCGGAGATCTGCGCCGCTCGGAGGATGATATCCGGTAGTGAGTTCTGCCTGCATGGAGTCGTTCTGCATAGTTCGGGATCGGGCCAGGCTCTTTCGCCCGCGTGACGGGGAGGCGCCGGACCGGTCTTCAGGCTTATTCTCTGGGTCTCATCGCTGTCGCACAGCAATGCGATCGCTATACGGGCCGGCACTCCAACCAAATTTTTATTTTAAGTACAATATATTTAATTACGCATCAATCTTTCCAATAGTCGATAATGAAGCATAGGATGTCATTCGAAAAAAAGGTATACCCCGTGGTGCCGCAGGAGGAACGAGTTCTTCCCAAACGAACCCGGGCCGGGAGACGATCGGCCGCCAGCCGCTACACCAGTTCGTTCCTCCGCAGGAACTCCCGGATCTCGCGTGATTCGACCCAGCCTTCGTCAAGCTGCTTCACGATCGCATTGATCCGTTCTACCTGCTCCCGGATCTTCTCCGATGTCTTCGCATCATCAGTCAGGTCGGCCATGCCGAGGATCACCTGCAGGGGCAGGCGGATGTGGTCGGCAAGGACCGCGAACTGCTCGATGTTCTGCTCGATCTGGTAGAACGCCTGCAGCCGCATATCTTCGTAGCGCTTCCGGTCCGAGACGTCCCGGCCGACGACCTGGACGCCGACCACCGCACCGCCCTCCATGATCGGCGATTCGTTCATCTCGACGGCGGCGGCCGTCCCGTCCTTCCGGCGGAGCTCCACCAGCAGCCCCTCGACAGGCTCTCCCCGGGCAATCCGGGTCCTGGCCTCCAGCCAGTCGGGGCGGGTCTTCGCGAGGACGTAGTCGCTGCACCGCACACCGATCATCTCTTCAGGGATATAGCCGAGGATCCTCGTTACGGCCGGGGAGATGTAGGTGATCCCCCGGTCAGCGTAGCAGGTGTAGATCATATCGAAACTCCGCTGGGCGATCTCCCGGAACCGTTCTTCGCTCTCCAGCAGGGCGTTCTGTACCTCTCGCAGGTCGGTGACATCATCCACCATTCCGATGACGAGCCCCTTCCCTTCCGGGTCGCGGAGCAGAGACGTGGTCAGGCGCCCCCAGATGATCCTGCCGTCTTTTGTCACGTAGCGCTTCTCCCGGCGAGTGCTCTCCCCCGAGGCCGCCTTGTGCAGGAGAGCGCCGGCCACCTCCCTCTCGGACGGGTAGATCAGGTCCTGGAAGAGCATGGAATGCAGTTCGTCCTCGTCGTAGCCGAACATGCGCACAAACGCCGGGTTCGTCCTCGTGATCCTCCCTTCCGGGTCGATGAGCGCGATCCCGGTCCCTGCCTGCTCGAAGATCCCCCGGAACCTCTCCTCGCTCTCCCGGAGGGCGAGTTCTGCTCTCTTCTGCTCGGTGATATCCTGCCCCGTGATGGCGAGCCGCCCGGCCTGCGGGCGGTATATTTGCAGGTCATACCATCGCCCGCTTCCCGGCTCCTGCAACCGCCGCTGTACCGGAGCACCGGTCTCGGCGACCTCCCCGTAGATGACGCGGGCCCCCTCACAGATCGCCGGGAAGATATCGAAGAGCCGTCGCCCGATCAGTTCCTCGCGGCTGCGGCCGAAGACGGCGGCCGCTCTCTCGTTCAACTCGAGGAGGCGGTAGTCAGCGGGATCCCCTTCGTCGTCGCGGACTACCTCATAGAGGGTGTAACTCTCAAGCATCTGCTCAAAGAGGAGGCGGTACTTCTCCTCGCTCCTCCGGAGCCCCTCGTCGGCCCGCATCCGCTCAATAGTCCGGCCGAGCCTCTCGGCGACAGTATCGATCAGGGAGCGTTCTTCGGCGAGGAACGGCCCTTCGTCCTCCCGGGGCTGCTCATGGCGGTAGCAGACCTCCACCCTCCCGGCGATTCGGCCATGAACGACAACCGGGCTCACCTGCTTCCAGCAGGTCTCCACGAACTCGGCCGAGAGGTACTCCCGGCCATCGACTGTGATCCGGGCGGCGGCATCCCCGGGGTGGAGCCAGCCGGCGGGGAGGATGGCGGCAACCTCCCGGAGGATCTCGTCGGTCGATATCCCAGGTCGCTCGACGATGTCTGTCATGGCATAGAGCGCCGTGAGTTCTCTCATCCGGTTATCCAGAGCGATCTGCTGCTCCCGGAGCACCTCTTCCGCCCGCCGCCGTTTTGTGATATCATCTGCGATGACGACGAGCCAGTCATACTCCGGTCGGTATGCCTTCAGTTCATACCTGGCGCCGGTCGCCGGACTGGAGACCTCGCGGTGCACCGGTGTCCCGGTCCGCGCGACCTGACAGAAGAGATCAAATGCGGCAGGGCCGATCGATGGAACAGCCGTGACGAGGTCTTCTCCGGCAACCTCTTCCCTGCGGCGCCCGAGGCTCTCCTCAGCCTTGCGGTTGATCCGGATGACCCGGAAGCCGACAGGATCCCCGGAACAGTCGCGGAGGATCTCAAGGAGGAGCCCGGCGTCCAGCATCTGGTCGAAGAGGAGGCGGTACTGCCGTTCAGAGGCTAGAGTCTCCCGCTTTGCCCCCGCCTGCGCAACGGCGGCCCCGAGCATCGCGGCGACCGCCCCGACGAGGTCGCGCTCCTGCGGCCGGACGGGGTCGACGGTCTCCACCACAAGATGCCCGGCCGGCCTCCCCCCGGCGGTGATCGGGGCGGCGATCCTCCCGGGGCACGGCGCCGCGGTCCCGGGCACGACCTCTGCCGATACCTGCTCCGGGTGCCGGAACCCCCGGGGCAGGAGGACGGCCGTCCGCCGGAAGACCTCCTCAAGGTCGGCGCCGCCCTCCCCGATCAGCCTTGATATCGCGTAGAGCGTCCGGAACTCCTTCACCTGCCCATGCAGTTTGTCCCGGCCGGTGACGTCAAGGTTGGCCCCCGCCCAGAGGATGACCCGGCCGGAGGCGTCCCGGATGGGCACGCCCCTGCTCGCGATGGTATGGTACTCCCCATCGGCTCCCAGGATGCGGTAGTCGCGGCTCCAGGTCTCGCCGGTCGCGACAGAGCGCTCCCATGCGGCGAGCACCGCGTCCGCCTCCTCCGGGTGGATGTTGCGCGCCCATCCGGAACCGCGGCACTCCTCAAGCGTCATCCCGGCGAGGTTGAGGTAGGAGTCTGAGAGGTAGAGCACCCTGCCGTCAGGCCCGGAGATCCAGATGCCGTAGGGGACCGTCTCGTCGGCGAGCTGGGCAGGCGCTCCTGGTTCGTCCGGGAGGGTCGTGGTGAAGTCTGGTGTAGGCATGTGTTCAGGTCCTGCAGAGGGGTGGTGGAACTGGCATAACACCCGGTATCCTGTGCATATCCCGCATGTCCGGCCGGTGCCGGGGCACTCTATGGAGAGAGGTGACCTTTCGATCACCTGGACGATTTGATCATAACATTTGTCGCTTATTAGAAAAGGTATCGTTTTGTTCCAGCCCTGTTCCATTGGGTGATCGCGTTGGAGCAGCCCCGGGTGAATCCGGGAGCACCCGGACTGGCACTATCCTTAAGTTGCACGGAGCCCAGATCACCTCTTGATGAAGACCCACACCCGATGGGCTGCGGCCTGCCTGGAGGCGGACCATGCCCGGAGATGAGGAGTGCCCCCGCTGCCGGGCCGGGGTCTGCGAGATCCACGGGCCGGCCGTCGACCGCCGGGAGATCACGATCTTCGCGGTCTCAGGCGTCCTCCTTCTCGCGGGGATATACGTCGAGTATTTTACCCCGTATCCTCTCGCCGGCACGGCCCTGCTGCTCGCTGCCGCTGTCATATCAGGCTACGACGTCCTGAAGGCCGGAATCCTCGCCATCATCCGGTTCCGGTTCAGCATCGCCGTGCTCATCACGATCGCGGCGGCGGGGGCGTTCCTGACCGCAAACCCCGCCGAGGGCGCTACCGTCCTCTACCTCTACGCCATCGCCGAGTTCCTGGAGGAGTACGCGGCCGGGAGAGCGCATCGCTCGATAGCGTCGCTCCTCGATATCGCACCGCAGACGACCCGGGTCCGGCGGGACGGCGGGGAAGTGACCGTCGGAGTCGGCGAAGTCGGCGTGGGGGAGACCGTGATCGTCAGGCCGGGCGACACCGTCGCGCTCGACGGCATCGTCACCGCCGGCGCATCCTCGGTCGACCAGGCGCCGATCACGGGAGAGAGCGTCCCGGTGGCCAAAGGTGTCGGGGACGGTGTCTATGCCGGAACCCGGAACGCAGACGGCTACCTCGAGGTCCGGGTGACGAAGCCCGAAGAGGAGAGCACGATAGCCCGGGTCGTCGCCCTGGTCGCGGAGGCCCAGGCCCACACCTCCCCCACCGAAGCGTTCATCGAGCGGTTCTCCCGCTACTACACGCCAGCAGTCATCCTCGTCGCCGCTCTCCTCATCGTGGTCCCGCCGCTCGCCTTCGGCGTCCCGTTCCTCGAGGCTTTCTACCGGGCGCTGATCCTGCTCGTCATATCCTGCCCCTGCGCGCTCGCCATATCCACCCCGGTCTCGATGGTCTCGGGGATAACGACCGCGGCACACAACGGCGTGCTCATCAAGGGGCGGGACTCCCTCGAGGCCGTGGGGCTTGCCCGGGTGATCGTCTTCGACAAGACCGGGACGCTCACGACCGGAAGGCTCGCGGTGGACGACGTCATCGGTTTCGGGGTGCCGGAGGCTGAGGTGCTCGCGATCGCCGCGTCGCTTGAGTCACGCTCCGGCCACCCGATAGCGGAGGCGATCCTGCGGCGGGCCGAGGAGAAGGGCGGCGACCTCCGGGATGTAGAGGAGTTCGCATCGATCACCGGCAGGGGTGTCCAGGGAAGGATCGACGATGAAATCCACCTCCTCGGGAACGCCGCGCTCTTCCCGGAGGCCAGCGGCAGGGTATGGCGGGCGGAGTACGACCGCCTGGAGAGCGAGGGAAAGACCGTTGTCCTCGCCGGCACCGACTCGGCGGTCATCGGGCTCATCGCCCTCTCGGACGTCATCAGGGAGGATGCCCGGGAGACGGTGGCCGATCTGGAGGCGCGGGGTATCAGGACGGTGATGCTCACCGGGGACAACGAGCGTGTCGGGGAGGCGGTGGCCCGCCGCATCGGTATCGACGAGTGCCATGCCGGCCTCCTCCCGGAGGAGAAGGTGGCGATGGTCGAGCGGCTGATGGACCGCTATGGGCTCGTGGTGATGGTCGGCGACGGCGTCAACGACGCGCCGGCGCTGGCCCGGGCGAATGTCGGGGTCGCGATGGGGGCCATCGGGTCGGATATCGCGATCGAGGCGGCCGATATCGTCGTGATGGAGGACGACATATCCCGGATCGCCTATCTCGTGGCCCTCTCGGAGAAGACGGTCTCGGTCGTACGGCAGAACGTCGCAACAGCGGTCGTGGTGAAACTCGGCATCGCCGGGCTCGCCGTCCTGGGCCTCGTCACCCTCTGGATGGCGGTGGCGTTCGGGGATATGGGGCTCTCGCTCGCGGTCATAGCAAACGCCCTCCGAATAGGCCGGCCTGATGCCGGCACTCCTCCTTAGAGGTTAGGTTCTCCTGCAACGCCCGGCCTTCCGGAGGGTGAACCGGAACGCCGCACCCTTCTCCGGGTGCCCCTCGACCCGGTCCTCGACCCAGACCCTGCCGCCGTAACGGGCGGTGAGCATCCGGCAGATCGAGAGGCCGAGGCCCTGGCTCCCTCGCCTGCCCCCCTCCCGTTCGAATCTGAATAAGATCGTCTCCTTCGCGTCGTCCGGGACACCGGGGCCGGTGTCGGCGACGGTGACGATGACGGTCCTTTCATCCAGGTCCTCGACCGCCACCGTGACCTCAACCGCCGGCCCGCCGTGCTTTGCGGTGTTACCTATGAGGTTCGTGAAGACCTGAGGGAGAAGGTCGTCGGCAAAGACCTCCACGGATCGCCCTTCGTAGCGGATACAGAGGTCGGGAAAGTGGTCGATCTCATTCAGGATGACGGCATGAAGATCGAAGGGTGCAAGTCCGGCCCGGCTCTCGTGGATCTTCCTGATGGTGGCGACGTTTGCGGTGATCTCGATACTCTTTTTGATCCCGCTTTTCAGTTTCCTGGCGTGCCGGGCCGCCTCTCCCTCGAGTTCGTCGATGAGGAGGTCGGCGTATATATTCGCGACGTTATCTGCATTCCGGATATCATGGGTGAGGATGTCCAGGTAGAGGTTCGCCTCCCGGTTTGCTGCCTCAAGCCTCTGATGGAGCATCCCGCGCAGGATGCCGGCCCCAATCTCCCGGCCGACCGCTTCGAGGAGTGCGCGCTCGTCGGGAGAGAAAGATCCCTGACCCCTGCTCCCGATGAGGAGCGCCCCGACGACGTTGGACTCGACGACGAGCGGGATGCAGGCGAGTGCGGTGAGCCCGAGTTCCTGGAGAAGGCGGGAGGTGGGGGCTTTCTGGCCCCGATCCTGCTCAAGGTAACAGGGAAAGCCGGTGGCGAAGGTGCAACCGCACGACTCCTCAAGGATGCCCCCTGCCCGCTCCAGGCACATGTCCGGCATGTTTCGCCGATACTGGAGCGTGACCTCGCTCCGCCCGGCATCGAGGCAGTAGATGGCGCCGCCGTCGTAGCCGAGGAGGTCGAGCGTCAGGTCGAGCGCCGTCTCCATCAGTTCCTCCGGCGAGTGGGCCGATGCGGATGTGCCGATGATCCGATTAAGCAGCAGGAGATGCCGGTTCCTTGCCTGCAACTGCTCCTCAGCGTGTTTCCGGTGGGTGATATCCCGCATAACGACCTGGACCGCGGCGTGCCCATCGACAAACGCCCGTGTGCCCCTCCCCTCAACGGGGATCGTCGTCCCATCGAGCCTGACAACCAGCAGCTCGACGAGCGGAGCCTCCTCCTGCAGGTCCCGCGTGTTTATGGCCTCGATGGTATCCCGGGCCTGGGGATGGACGATATCAAGGATAGCCTTCCCGAGGACCTCCTCCGGGCGTGAAGCGCCGAGCAGCCTCATGCCGGCGGGGTTGGTGTATATAATCTTCCCATCGCAGTGGATCAGGGTCGCCTCGGCCGAGAGTTCGACAAGCGACCGGTACTTCTGCTCGCTCTCCCGGAGCTGCCTCCTCATCCGTTCCAGGGGAGTGATGTCCTGAACTCCGGCAAGGAACCCCCGGCAGGTGCCGTCGGCGTTGTTGATCGGGGTGGTTGCCATCAGCGTATGGATGCGGGCACCGTTCTTACGGATCAACTCAAACTCGAAGACCTCGCGCAGGTTCTGATCCAGGTTCTGCAGGTACTCCCCCAGGTACCTGGCACCCTCTTCATCGACGAAGAGAGAGACTGGCAATCCAATAATCTCTGCGGCCGGGTAGCCGAGGATATCGGCCATTCTCTGGTTAGCAAAGGCCGCGACGCCTCCTCTGTCGATGAGTCCGATGCCTTCATTGAGATTCTCGACGAGGAACCGGTACCAGTCCTCGCCCTCCCGCAGGACCTCCTCCATCCGCCTCTGCTCGGGGGTATCCGCAGGCCTCCCGGGACCGTTGCCCGGGAGGATCGAGGTGCCGGCTGAAGTATCAGGGACAAAATCCCTCTGGAGGCCGCAGGGTCCGGAAGAAAGGCGGATGATCTGCGTGCCCTGGAATGGCCCCTCATTCACGGTCCGGCACGAGCAGTGGACCTGCTCCTCGCCGCCGCCGGGCGATAGCATTGTACACAGTATATCGGCGGCCCGCGAGCGGCCGGAGAAGAACGCCAGGACCTCCGCCCTGCACGACTCCTCGCAGATACGAGGTACCAGGGCCAGGGAGATGAACTGATCTGCATCGGTCCCGGAGAGGGCGTCCCGGCCGATGCTGAGGAGGTGCTGGAGATGGCTGTTTATACAGGTTACCTGATTATCGGGGCTGATGACGAGCAGCCCTTCGCCGAATGCATCCAGAATGGCGGCAAGCGCGGAGATGTCTCCGTATGCGGGTGTACATTCGTGCATTGGTCGGTATCACCTTCCTTTATTCTCAGGGAGTTTTATATCCAGTATAGATAAAATATTCTCACATAATTCAAACGGATCCGCGTTGTATTTAGAGTGGTTTAAGGAGAACTATCACTCCTGCAGGCTGGTGTGCCCGACTACGAGCGGTATGCTGTTCTCCAGGGTTTATATATCTGTTCATTTCTTCCGGAGAGTATCCATCGTCTGTCAGGCGGCGAATATTGCCCTCGTCGTTACCACGGCTGCGCGCGGCCGGCTGCCCCGCACGTGGAGGTAGTGCTCCCCGCATGCGGGGCAGCCGGTATATTTACGTCGCCCGGAGAATACCCCACCCCCATGGACGGATTCGTGCACCCCTACGGGGACGGTCACCACATGTTTGAGGGGTGGCCCGGGTTCCCGTTCCTCGGGTGGGGCATGCTGCTCCTCTGGCTGCTCGTCTTCCTCGTCATCGGCGTCCTGGTCTACCGGGATGCGAACCGCCGGGGAATGAACGGCCTGCTCTGGTTCATCCTCGTCATCCTCCCCATGGTCAGGTTCATATTCCTCATCCTCTTTCTTGTTCTCCGGGAGCCCGGGGGCGGGCAGCAGACGGTCCCGGTCGGCGATACGGCGATGGACGTGCTCCGGCAGCGTTACGCGCGGGGCGATATCGACGAAGAGGAGTTCCGGAAGCGTGAGAAAGAACTGGAGCGGAGGGGCTGACATGGACCATGACCACGGGGTGACCGGGCGGCACGAGGCGCAACCTGCGGAGGCGAGCCAGAAGAAGCCGCCGGAGACTCACCACCACGCCCTCGAGGACTTCCGGCGGCGGTTTATCGTCTCGACCATTCTCACAGTCCCGATCCTCCTCCTCTCTCCGCAGGTCCAGGCGCTCCTCGGTATCACCATCACCATCCCGGGCTCTGACTACCTCCTCCTCACTCTTGCGACCGTGGTCTATCTCTACGGCGGCTGGCCGTTTCTTGCCGGTATCGTAAGCGAACTCCGGGTGCGGATGCCCGGGATGATGACGCTCATCGCCGTCGCGATCACCGTCGCCTACGCCTACAGTTCGGCGGTCGTTCTCGGTATCGTCGGCGGTGAGGGGTTCTTCTGGGAACTCGCCACCTTGATCGACATCATGCTCCTCGGGCACTGGGTGGAGATGCGCTCGGTCCTCGGGGCGTCGAGGGCACTTGAGGAACTCGTCAGGGTCATGCCGTCGGAGGCGCACCAGGTCCGGAGCGGTGGGACCATGGAGGATGTGCCCGTGGATCGGCTTACACCGGGCGACCGGGTGCTCGTCCGGCCCGGCGAGAAGGTGCCGGTGGACGGCGTGGTGATCGAGGGTGCGACGAGCGTCAACGAGGCGATGCTCACCGGGGAGTCGAGACCGGCGGAGAAGCGCCCCGGGGATGCGGTCATCGGCGGCTCGATCAACGGCGAGGGCTCGGTCGTCGTCGAGGTCAGGAAGACGGGCGCGGAGACCTACCTCGCCCAGGTTATCGACCTTGTCCGAAAGGCGCAGGAGAGCCGGTCCCGGACCCAGGACCTCGCAGACCGGGCGGCGTTCCTCCTGGTGGTGATCGCCCTCTCGATCGGTGCGGTGACGTTCGCGGGATGGCTCGTCGTCGGGGCGGGGCCCGGGTTTGCGGTGGAGCGGGCCGCTACTGTGATGGTCATCGCCTGCCCCCATGCGCTCGGCCTTGCTGTCCCGCTCGTGGTCGCGGTCTCGACGGCCCTTGCCGCCCGGTCCGGGTTCCTGATCCGGGACCGGACAGCGTTTGAGCGGGCAAAGGACCTCCAGGCGGTCGTCTTCGACAAGACCGGGACCCTCACGACGGGGAGGTTTGGGGTCACGGATATCCTCACCTTCGGCGGCGCTACAGAGGACGATGTGGTCAGGACGGCGGCGTCGGTGGAGGCACACTCCGAGCACCCGATCGCCCGGGGCGTCGTCCGGAGCGCAGAGGAGCGGGGACTCTCCCTGATCCCGCTCGAAAACTTCCGGGCGATACCGGGGAAGGGCGTCGAAGCGGAGGCCGCCGGCCGGACAGTCCGGGTGGTCAGCCCCGGCTACCTCGCAGAGCAGGGCATAGAGGCCGGCGACGAGCGGGTCGGGGCACTCCAGCGGCAGGGCAAGACCGTTGTCTTCCTCCTCGATGACGGCCGGCTCACCGGCGCGCTTGCGCTCGCCGATATCATCAGGCCTGAGTCAGGTGAGGCGATCAGCCGGCTCAAAGAGATGGGCATCCGGTGCATGATGCTCTCCGGTGACAACCCGGACGTCGCCGCGTGGGTGGCGGGGGAATTGGGCCTCGATGAATTCTTTGCCGGGGTCCTCCCCCATGAGAAGGCCGAGAAGATCCGGGAGGTGCAACGCCGCTACCGGGTGGCGATGGTGGGCGACGGGATCAATGACGCCCCTGCGCTCGTGCAGGCCGATGTGGGGATCGCCATCGGGGCGGGGACCGATGTGGCCGTGGAGAGCGCCGATATCGTCCTCGTGAGGAGCGACCCCCGAGACGCGGCGGCGGTCATCGACCTCTCAAAGAAGACCTACAGAAAGATGTTCGAAAATCTGCTCTGGGCAACCGGCTACAACACCGTCGCCATCCCGCTCGCCGCCGGCGTACTCTTCGGTGCCGGTATCGTCCTCACACCGGCGGCCGGGGCGGTGCTGATGAGCGCAAGCACCGTGATCGTTGCGATCAACGCCCGACTGCTCCGGGTATAGGCAACCCTGCACTCCCGGGACAATTGGTTGAACCGGGAAGCTCAATGCGGTCAAATAGAGGAGCATATCCAGTATCTACCGGAGATGAGTTCCTCATGAGACATGATGCAACAGTAAGAATCTTCTCCCTCCTGATCGTCCTCGCCGTGGCGGTTCCTGCCGTGCAGGCCGCCCTCGTCGTCGATGCAGGAGGTGACCGCACTGCACTCGCCGGTGAGCCGGTCATCATCATGGCCACTTACTGTGACGATGACGCTGTCGACGCGCTGAACCTCTCGGCCTCCATCAACTGGAGCACGGCAACGACGAAACCCGAGATCATACCGGATGACGACCACAACGGCACGATCCAGGACACCTACACCTACCTTGCCGCCGGCACCTACGCCGTCACGGTGGAGGTCGCGAACAACGCCACCAACGCTGTCGCCCGCGACACCCTGAACGTGACCGTCAGCCCGCAGCCGGAGGTTCCCGAGGAGGAGCCTGACGTGCCGTCCACACTTGTTGTCGATGCAGGGGGCGACCGCACCGCACTCACCGGTGAGCAGGTCACTATCCTCGCTACCTACAACGGCACCGATGTTCTCGATGCGCTGAACATGAGCGCCTCCATTAATTGGGGCCCGGCGACGACAGAGCCTGAGATCGCGCTGGATGACGACCACAACGGTACGATCCAGAGTACCTATACTTACCTTACCGCCGGCACCTACGCTGTCACGGTGGAGGTTGTAGACAATGCCACCGGCGCAGTCGCCTGCGACACCCTGAACGTGACCGTGAGCCCGCAGTCGATGAACGTGAAGGTCGTCCCAAAGACCCTGAACCAGAAGAGCAACGGTGTTATGACTGTCTTTGTCAGCATTGCGGAGTGGTTCGGGTTCAGTGATGCCGACCGCACGGACGTGGCTGCAGCGGACCCCTCGGAGTTTAAGATCGGAAACACAACCCCGGAGAAGGTCAACTTCTGCATGAAGGACGGCGGCACGCTCATCCTGAAGTACCGGCGAGCGGACCTCGACCTCGCCGCCGGTGACGGCAACCTGACCGTGACCGGCAACGTCACAACAGAGAATGGCCTCGTCCCTGTGGTCGGCAACGGTGCTGTATCCGTGATCAACCCGGGCAACGGGAAGAAGGAAGCGGGTGACAACGGTGACGGGTATGCCGGGAATGCGAAGGTGAAGGAGAACGCAAAAGAGAAGGAGAAGGTGAAGGACCAGAAGTTCAGTGAAGAGCAACAGAAACCAGGTGGAAAAGCAAAAGGACAGACACGGTAACGACACACCGGAGGGGTCGGGGGGACCCCTCCCTCCACTTATCTTTAAGGTCCTCCCAGGCCTTCGTCGGATAATACGCAATCCGGGTGAGCCCGTGCGGGCCCCCGCAGGGCCTGACCTGGGTGAAGACCGCCCACGACGGAATTCCTCCTGTGATTCCGGGCACCGGGCCGCCCCCCCCGCCCGGCGCCATCGTCATGGATCAATTCTCTTATCGGTTTTGGGGTCAACCTGTATGTACATGGGGCGGTACGTCGGTGGAGACGTCGTTCTAGCCTCCGTACGCATCGGGGGTGTCGGCGAATGGAAAGTGCGTCCGGTGGTGGTCGTTACGGCGGGAGAGAGCGGGGATCTGCTTGTCTGCCCGGTCTCAAGTAAGCCATCCGTCGATAGCCCTTCGGTCCCGCTCTCCCTCAACGACTTTGCCCGGGGCGGGCTCGACCTCTTCGGGGAGAGCTACGTCCTGACCGCATACGCCTCCATGATTCGGACGGCGGATGTCGTCGGGAAGAAAGGCACTCTCCTGCCGGGGATGCTCACCGCCATCCGGGGAACTGTGCCGCCAGCGCACCGCCCTCGCGAGGAGAGACGACGGCGGAGATAGCGCGGGTCGCCGACGAGACCATAGGGACACTGGCCCACCCCCCGGCAACGCCGGCCTCTCAGAGTTCGTAGCGCTTCAAGAACTCCCGGATCTTCCGGGACTCCATCCATTCGCGGTCGAGTTGACTTATCCGCATATTGATCCTCCGGACCTGCTCCCGGAGTTTCTCCGCGGTCTCCTCGTCGTCGAGCAGGTCCGCAACCCCCATGACCACCTGGAGAGGGTGGCGGACATGGTCGGCAAGGACGGCAAACTGCGCGATATTCCGTGCGTTCAGATCGAGGGCCTGCTCCCGGAGTCGCTCGTAGAGGATCCGCTCCGAGATATCCCTCCCGACCGCCTGAAATCCCACGACCGCCCCATTCTCGACGATCGGTGACTCACTCAACTCCAGTATGGTGTTCTCCCCGTCTTTCCGCCTGACCTCAATCCGGAGCCCTTCAACCTGTTCGCCCCGGAGCACCTTCCGGCGCCCCTCTCCCCATGCCGGAAGACTCGACGGGAGGATGTAATCTTCCAGGTCCGTTCCTGCCATCTCCTCGGGGCAGTACCCGAGTATCCGCTCCACAGCCGGTGAGGCATAGTGCAGCCCGTCGGCCAGGTACGACGTAACGATAAGGTCGAAACTCCGCTGGGCGATCCCCCGGAACATCTCCTCGCTCTTCTGGAGCGCCGCTTCTGCCCGCAACCTCTCGATGACCCGGCCAAGCCGCTCCGCGATGGCGTCAAGCAGCATCCGCTCTTCCCGCAGGAACGGCCCTTCAGCCGCCTCCGGTTTCTCTGCGATATACCGGACCTCAACCTCACCAATGCGTACACCGTGGACGACGATCGGGCTTCTCTGGATCCAGGGAGTCTCCCGGGGATCGCCTCTCCGGTATTCCCGGCCATCGACCGTGATCCGCACCGCGGTGTCGTCCGGGTACTGCCAGCCCGAGGGGAGCGTATCGGCAACTGCCTGCAGGAGTGCATCGAGCGTTATCCCCGGCACCTCGACGAGGTGCGTGATGGAATACAGGCACCGGAGCTCGTCCATCCGCTGGTCCAGGTCGTAGGTCCGTTTCCGGAGCGTTTCTTCCGCACGGTCCCGTTCGGTCACATCAAACGCAGTCCCGGTGATGCCTACGACGCTCCCCTCGGCATCCTGAAGCGACTTGAGGGTCAGGTCTCTTATGTGCACCTCATTCCCGACCGTGAGTGTCGCCTCTGCCCGCACGATATCTCCCGTCTCCAGGACCCGGCGCTTGAGCGCGGTCAATCGCGCGGCGTCATCGGGTAGAAAGACTTCCGGATCCGTCCTGCCGAGGATGGATGTATCCGTAGGCCCCAGTTGCTGGTTGTACGACCAGACGTAGCGGAGATCCCTGTCCTGCGCAAAGACGACCACCGGGGACTGGTCGAGCGCGGTCCTGAAGTGGTGCGCAGTCACATCCCCGGTGGCATCCCGGATCCTGATGACTCGAAGTCCGTTCCCGGTATCGGCGTGGGCCGGTATGCCTGATATCAAGAGCCAGCGCTGGCTGCCGTCAGGAGTCCGGGTGCGGCAGAGGGGAGAAGGCCGATCTGCGCCGTTCTCGAGGGTCTGCCGGATCAGCCGTGCAGAGGCTTCATCCTCAATGGTCGGCAGAAGATACCTGCCGAGGAGAGAACGCACGTCCATTCCGATGGCCTCTTCCTGCCGGATAGCAAAAATCCGCGCGAGATCCGGGTTGCACCAGAGAATCCTCCGGTCATCGTTTACCACGAGAAGGCCGTCGTCCAGAGCATCGAACGCCAGAAGATCGTATAGTATCCGGTCTTGGTCTGAATCTGTCATTCCCCTCCGGGGCTGTAGAGCGTAATTGTAGTTGATGAGTTTCAGGAAGGTAAAAAGGATTACTATCAGGTTTTCCAGATAAGAGCCGGCTCCCTGAATTTCTGGTGGCGTTCAGGCAATACCTCAGGTCAGCGGAAGGATGCAGGGGGTCGGGTTCCGGTGGGCCGTGGGGGGTGAAGCCCGACGAATCAAGAGAGTCACCGGTTGGGTCAGGAGCCTCCCGGCCGGCCGGCCGGGAGGCGGTTTTTGAGGGTGACGATGTGCCCGTGCAGCAGATGGCCGGGTTCTGCCGCCGGGGTCCGGCCGCGGCCCGGGTCGGCGACGTGCAGATCGCCAGTGAGGAGGATTCGGGAAGATCGGCGGCTTCTTCATCCTCTCCTGAGGAGAGGGTTAGGAGGCCTGTGTGGGTCCCCTCAAGACGTGAACTACCCCACCTTACGGAGGGGGTCTGCCCGCTCATGCCGCCTTCAACCCCGCAGAGATAAATACCATAGGGGAGCCGAAGAGGAATGTATGATGACGGATACAGAGGCAATCGAGATCTTCTCCGTGATCCGGGAACGCCGAAGCGTCAGGAACTACACCGACCGCGAGGTTCAGGATGAGGCCCTCCGGGCGATCATTGCTGCGGGCATCCAGGCCCCGACAGCTCTCGGGCTTCAGCCCTGGGAGTTCGTGGTCGTGAGGGACAGAAACCTGATGCGACGGGCGTCCGACTACTGCAAGCCGCTCCTCGCGGAGAAGATAGGAGAGGAATCCCGCCCGGGGACAGAAGAATTCCTTGCAGCGCTCAAGCGTCCGGAGTACAGCATCTTCTACAACGCCCCGGTGCTGGTCCTGGTCCTCGGTGCCCGGGAGGTCGTATCAAGCGTCCTCGACTGCACGCTCTGCGCGGAGAACATGATGCTCGCCGCCTGGGCGCTCGGCCTCGGTAGTTGCTGGATCGGCTCCGCCGCTCTCATCCAGCAGAACCCCGACCTCCTCGAGGCGTTGGAGGTGCCGGATGACCACCAGGTTGTGGCGCCGCTGATCTTCGGCTATCCCGCCCCCCTGCCGCCGAAACCGGGGCGGCGTGAGCCCCGGATAACGTGGATCTCGTAATCATGTGGGGAGAGGCGGGCAGAATTACTCGCCCGCCTTTCATCCCGTAGCGGGGCACGCGACGGCTTCGATCGGGACAATCGGGAGCATGATCCGTTGCCGTCCCCGGATGAGCGTCAGGGTTGCCGGTTCCGAGATGGGCCAGGTGGCAAGGAACCGGTGCAGGTCGTCCACACACCCCACGCAGGTCTCGTTGATTGCTACGATCAGGTCACCTGGCCGGAGCCCGGCCCGGCCGGCGGGGCTTGTCCTGTTCACCGAGACGACCTCGACTGCCTGGCTCCCGGTAAGCCCGAGCATCTGGATGAGCGATCGCTCTAACGGCTGTGACTGACCGGCGATGCCGAGGTATCCGCGCCGCACCCTGCCATCGGCGACGAGCTGCGGGAGAACCCAGGCAGCGGTGTTTGAGGGGATCGAGAAGCAGATGCTCTGGGCCATGGGGATGATTGCCGTGTTGATACCGATGACCCGGCCGCGCGAGTCTACCAGCGGACCGCCGGAGTTGCCGGGGTTCAGAGGGGCGGTGTGCTGGATGACGTTCTCGATCAGGCGACCGTCCCGGCTCCGGAGCGCCCGCCCGAGAGCGCTCAGGACTCCCGTCGAGACGGTCGAGTCAAAGCCGAGCGGGTTGCCGATGGCTATAGCGAGCTGACCAACTGAGAGCGCTCTCGAGTCACCGAACGACACGTAAGAGAGACCCCCCGTATCGGCACGGAGAACGGCGAGGTCGGTCGCCGGGTCGGCCCCCGCCAGGCGTGCAGGAAAGGCGGTCCCATCTGCTGCACGGACCTCGATCCTCTCCGCTCCCTGTACAACATGATTATTAGTCATGATGTAGCCTTCTGGTGCCACGATCACGCCTGATCCTGCCCCCATCTGCTCGCCCCTCCGGCCCTGGAGGTTCTTCCCCACGACCACGCTCACGACCGCGGGTCCCACGGAGCGAACAACCCGGACGACAGCCCGGGAGTAGGCGTCAAGGAGGTCAGCATCGGACTCCCCGGCATCAGGGTGCGCAGCGGACCCGTTTGTAACAGATGCCGAAGGGAAGTCGCCGACCTGCTGGAAGAGATTGTGCCTGATTTTATCCATTGCAGTTTATAATTTTGTAACCAATAGTAATGTACTTTCTGTACAGGCTTGTGAGACAACATCACGAGCGGCTCCCGGGATCGCTCCAATCTCTAGCGCGCGAGAACGCCTGTCCTCATGGGCGGCACCGGACCCCTGCCGATCATGATGTAGCCGCAAAGGACAAATAGCACAATATCTACTCTCCCGCATGCTCGGGACGGCTGCGATTGAAGTGGATACTACGAGGGTTGAGATACGCTCCATGAACGCTAGGAAGGTGCCGCAGGCTGGCGAGGCCTACGACACCGTGGAGATCGAGACCGACCGGGGAACGACCACCTGCCGCTACTACGAGGCGGAGGGGGCCAGAAACGGCGTCGTTATGGTCGGCGGGACCGGCGGCGGGTTTGACACCCCCGCACGGGAACTCTACTCGCAGCTGGCGCAGGGCCTCCGGAACGACAGGATCAGCGCGCTCCGGGTACGGTACCGGCACCCGGCCGACCTTGTGGAGTCGACCGTTGACACGGTCCTCGGTATGCGCTACCTTGAGAGCCAGGGCGTCTCAGCCGTCGGGCTCGTCGGGCACTCGCTCGGGGGGGCGGTGGTGATCCAGGCGGCAGCGAGCGACCCTGCAGTCAGGGTCGTCGTCGCGCTCTCGACCCAGGCCGCCGGGACCGAACCCGTCGCAGGGCTGGCAGGACGTGCGGCGATACTCCTGGTCCACGGGGACTTCGACACGGTTGTCTCTTATCATTCTTCAGAGGAGGTCTACCGGCGTGCTCATGAGCCTAAACGGCTGATCATCTACGAAGGGACGGGCCACACCCTCGATGAGGTGGCGGAGAGCCTCTACGTTGAGGTGAAGGCCTGGCTCCTCAAGCACCTGCCGGGGACGCTCATCTGAACCTGTGGGCCGGATTCCAGGCCCCGCCCGGCCCATCACCTCGCTGGAGTTGCGCTTTTTTGGGTTCCACCCTGCAGGTATTGCCGTGCGGCGCAGGGGTCGTCGCTCGCGAAGCCGTCGACGCCGAGCCGCGCCGCCTCCTTGATATCCTCTTCTCTGTTCAGTGTCCAGGGAATGACGAGCAGCCCTGCCCCGTGCGCCTGTTCCACCACCTCGCGCGAGACCCGGTCCCACCGCGGGAGGATGACGTCCGCCTGCACCGACCGGGCGAGCCCGATGGGATCATCTGTCGCCCCGGAGTAGATGAGGCCCGCCTGTACCCCCGGGAGGAGCCTCTTCGCCATCGTGACGCTCTCCGGGTTGGAAGAGACCAGGAAGAGCCGCTCCGGCAGCCGGTCAATGATCACCGAAACTATGATCGCTTCGGTCCCGGGCTCCTTGATCTCCACTATGAGCCCGGTTTGCCCCTGAATGAGGGCCAGAACCTCCCGGAGCGTTGGGATAGTCTCGCCCTCACCCGCGTCCAGCCTCGTTAAGTCCTCGATGGTATAGCCTTTGACCGGCCCTGTCCCGTCCGTCGTCCGGTCTACGGTTGCGTCGTGGATCGCTACCGGAATGCCGTCTCTTGTGAGGCGCAGGTCGACCTCGACGAGATCGGCACACGCCATACATCTCCGCAGGGCTCGCAGGGTGTTCTCCGGCTCGAGAGCCCTGGCACCGCGGTGTCCGACGATGAGCATGCCACGCCATGCGCCCGTGGATCTGATATAGGTGGCGGGCCCCGGGATCGGAGTGCCCCACGACAGAACCCGGACCATTCTCCGATCCGAAAGAGGGAGCCCAGGCTTTGTGTCTACTACAGGTCGGCACGACCCAGAACCTATCTGGCGCCCTGCCGGAAAAGGTAAGGTAATCCGTGCCCTTGAGGCGCTCCCGGAGTGCGTATGCGGTTCCGTTCCTCAAATACTTCTGAGCACGGAGCGCCGCCGACCTGACGGTTCCAGTCGCCGAGAGCAGGGGGCGGCTGGGGCCGCCTTCGGCATCCGCCGGCCAGAAGAGATCACTTCTGCACGATCTTCTGAAATTCGGATTTCACATCTTCCGGGTCTTTATACTGCCTGTCTTCGAACTGATTTATCGCATCAAGGACGATCTGGGGCGCCTCGCTCTCCTTTGCCCGGGTGATAAGATCACTCTTCGATGCAGGGTAGTTCATTCCGGAGGTGCTCGCCTCGATGATCTGCGGGTCGAGTTCCTGTATGGTCCCGGCGACTTTTGACATCCCGCTCATGGCGGATTCCTTCATGCCTTTCATATCTCTCACCACCATATACGCGCTCCCTTCCGGGAGGTGCCCCCCGGGGAGATGATATGTGATAAATACTTATCGCCCGTAGGCGGCGGAGGGTGTTACACTGCATCGCTTCGGAGAGATCTCATCAGGGAAGGGCTGGAGGTCCTCCCGGCAGGAATGGCAGGGCTACTCCCGGGCCTCTCTGCCGGGGAGGACTCACCTGCACCAGAGAGGAGGTAGACCCCGGTCCGGATGATCCACGGCACCAGCTCCCGGCTCATTCCTTCCCGCCGGGTGGTGGCACGGGGCGGTCCATCTCCTTCTCCCGGGGACCCAGCAAAACTTAAGTAGGTGGGGATTGGGAGGAAGGGGTATGCCACCTGCACCCGATATCAGGATCCCTCTCGATGTGCCCCCGGAGGAGCAGGAGAGGTACCGGGAGAACTACCAGACGATCACGCACGGCACCGGGAGGCTGATGCTCTTTGCCGGGGACCAGAAGATCGAGCACCTCAACGATGACTTCGCCGGAGAAGGTATCCATCCCGAAGACGCTGATCCCGAACATCTCTTCCGGATTGCGAACAGAGGGCGGATCGGGGTCTTTGCAACGCAACTCGGGATGATCGCCCGGTATGGCGGGGATTACCGGGACGTGCCCTACCTGGTCAAACTCAACTCCAAGACCAACCTGGTCGGGACCTCGCAGCGCGACCCGCTCAGTTCGGAACTCCACCACGTCCGGCAGGCCGTCGACCTCCGGGACCGGACGGGGCTTTCGATCCTCGGCGTCGGCTACACGGTCTACCTCGGGAGCGAGTACGAGCCTATGATGCTCTACCAGGCGGCCCAGATCGTCAACCATGCGCACCAGAACGGTCTCGTCACCGTGCTCTGGATGTACCCCCGCGGCAAAGCGGTCAAGGATGAACGGGACCCGCACATGGTTGCAGGCGCGGCGGGTGTCGCAGCGGCCCTCGGGAGTGACTTTGCGAAGGTGAACCCACCGAAAGTTAGCGGGTCGCTCGACGCTACGCTCCTCCGCGAGGCGGTAGCGGCAGCCGGCAGGACGGCCGTGGTCTGTGCGGGCGGGTCACAGGCCAGCGTGCCGGAGTTCCTGCAACAGCTGCACGACCAGATCCATATCGGCGGCACGGTCGGGAATGCGACCGGGAGGAACATTCACCAGCGGTCGCTTGATGAGGCCGTCCGGTTCTGCAACGCTATATCGGCGATCACTCTCGACGACGTGAGTGTGGATGAGGCGAAGAAGATCTACGAGGGAGGAGCGTGATAGGATGACGACGGTCGGCGTACTGACGGGAGGAGGGGACTGCCCGGGTCTGAACGCGGTGATCCGTGCGGTTGTGCGGACGGGGGCAAAGCACGGGTTCGACACGATCGGGATCCGGGACGGATGGCATGGGCTGATCGCCGGAGACGTCGAGCCGCTCACCGATTACTCGGTGACCGGGATCCTCCCGAGAGGCGGGACGATCCTCGGGACGTCGCGGACGAACCCCTTCAAGAGCGAGGCTGACGTCCAGCGGGTCTGCGACAACATCAGGAAGTTCGGGATCGATGCGATCGTTGCTATCGGCGGCGAGGATACTCTCGGTGTCGCAAACAGGCTCTCGAAGATGGGCGTCCCGATTGTGGGGGTCCCTAAGACCATCGACAATGACGTCGCCGCGACTGACTACACCTTCGGGTTCGACACCGCCGTCTCCATCGTCACCGAGGCGATCGACCGCCTCCACACGACGGCGGAGTCGCACCACCGGATCATGGTGGTGGAGGTGATGGGCCGGCATGCCGGGTGGATCGCGACAGTGGCCGGGATCGCGGGCGGTGCCGACCAGATCCTCATCCCGGAGGTCCCGTTCGACCTCGATGAGGTTGCCCAGCATCTCCAGGCGCGCTACGCAAAAGGGAAGAAGTTCAGCATCGTCGTGGTCGCCGAGGGTGCCCAGCCGAAGGGGGCGGAGGGAGCGATAACACAGTCAGCCCGGACTGACGAGTTCGGGCACGTAACGCTCGGCGGCATCGGGACGTTCCTGCGTGACGAACTCGAGAACCGGTTCGGGATGGAGACGCGGGTGACGGTGCTCGGGCACGTCCAGCGGGGAGGCTCTCCAACGGCGCACGACCGGATACTTGCGACCCGGTTCGGTGTGGCGGCGGCGGATCTCATCAAGGAGAGGGACTTCGGGAAGATGGTCGCGCTCCAGGGGACTGATATCGTTGCGGTCCCGCTCGAGGAGGCGGTGGCAAACCTCAAGACTGTGGATATGGACCTCTACAATATCGCAAGCATCTTCTATGGGGGGTGATGGGGGGCCCTCCCCAATCACTTTTAGTCCCGGGAATACGGTTTGTGGCGTGGGGATAACTCTGCACCCGGTGTTGCAAGGCGGGGCCGGGGTCTGCTATCGGGAGAAGCGCAGCGTAGCGAGCGGGAGGATTCGTTGCGGTTGACACGACATCCGAGGCGATAATAAATCCCGATACAGTGGACTGTAGGAGTATCGCCATAGAGGGAGCGACGCTCCTGCGGAGCGGAGTTCGAGCACCGAAGGTGCGAAGTGGGGCTGACGGGGAGTGCGGCTTCCCGAAGGGAAGGAACTTGAGCACCGTTAGGTGCGAGGGGGGAGCATCCCCCCCTCAAAGAACTTCGTTCTTCTCATGCTCGCTACACTCGCACTCCCCTGTCCCCTCCCCCCTAATTGCGATAGCCACCAGGAATCCGTGAATGCGAATTGCAATGAGCAGAACTTCTGGCGCTTAAGCACTGAAAATGCCGGTTACAATACTTCGAAAACAATAGGTGCAAGCGAAGCGAGCGGCAGGGTCACCATGGTCGCTCAGGAAAGACCTCTCCAGTAGCCCTTCAATCCTCTTCACCATCAGCCTCCTCCACCCCAAAACTCTGCCGCACAACCGCGCCGGCAACCCCGGCGGCGGCCCCGAAGAGGGTGAAGAAGTATACCAGGGCGATCGCGACCATCCCCTCGAACATGTCGACGAACCCGAAATCGTGCAACGCGGTCCAGAGCAACGGGATGAAGAAGAGGAGGCCGGCCCCGAAGAGTGCCGCGACAAAACCGGCTTTTAGACCATCTTTTGGCCTGCCCCCGGAGGCATACCCCGCGATGAATCCGCCGGCAAGCGGAGCGGCCACGACCAGCAGACCGAGGAGACCGGATACGGGGGCCAAGCCGGTGATGACGACCAGCAGACCGGGTACGAGGGCCAAACCGACGATGACGACCGTGCCGACGGCGATCCCGTGCCACCCGCCCCGCTCGCCCGCCCCGGCGGCACCGTCTCTCCGGAGAGCGCTACGCACCGCTCTTCCCGCTGCCCCGCCGATGGCGTTGTAGGGGAGGAGGAGCCCCGTGAAGATCAGGGCGTAGAACGCAAAGGTTGACAAGAATGAAGGGTCTCTCGCCGCCAGGCTCGTGAAAGTCGCCGCGATCAGCGCCACGAGCACCCCGCAGACGGCACCGGCAACCGCGCCGTCCCTGACCCTTCCCCGGGTGAAGAGACCGGCGATGAATCCCCCGCCAAAGAGGAACGCCACCGTCATCACCGGGTCCGGGAGGAGACCCGACCGGCCGAGAAGAAAGACACCACCGCCTGCCAGCGCTCCCTGAATCACCCCGGAAAAGCGGCCAGCGGCGAATGAGACCATGGGAGGCTCTCACCGCGCCGCACGATAGCCTTTCCGATTTGTCCCCGGCCGACCGTAGGCTTTTATGGGGTGGTGCAGTGGCAAACCTCAAGACGGTGGATATGGACCTCTATAAAATCGCGAGCATCTTCTACGGGGGTGAAAGGAGCCTCCCCTTAATCCTCAGGCCCTCTCAAGTTCCTGCGCTGCTCTTTCCCAAAACTCGCCCGCACAACCGCGCCGGCAACCCCGCCGGCGGTCCCGAGGAGAGGGAAGAGCAATCCCAGCGCGACTGCGGCCATCCCGGCAAGCCCGGCGACGAACCCCGTAGCGTGCGACGTGGTCCAGAAGAATGGGAGCAGGAAGAGACTGGTCCCGAAGAGAGCCGCGACAAGCCCGGCCTCAAGGCCGTTCCCCGGGTCTTTTCCGGAGGCGAACCCTGCTATGAACCCGCCGATGAGCGGAGGGGCCATGATCAACGGACCGAGAAAGGCGATAATGAGAGCAGAGCCGGCGATGACGGCCGTGCCGATGCCAATCCCGAGCCACCTCTCCCGCTCGCCCACCCCGGCGGTGCCGCGTCTCCGGATGCTGTTTCGCACCGCCATCCCCGCCGCCCCGCCGACGGCGTTGTAGGGGAGGAGGAGTGCCGTGAGGATCAGAGCGTAGAAGCCAAAGGTCATCCAGAACGGGGGATATTGCGGCCTGCTCTCTACCAGGCTCATGAGGGTTATCAAGGAAGCCGCCAGCAGGGCCACGAGCACCCCGCAGACGGCCCCGGCGACGGCGCCGTCCCTGACCGTTCCCGGGGTGAGCAGTCCGGCGACGAGCCCCCCGCCGAAGAGGGCCGCTACCATCATGACCGGATCCGGGAGAAACTCCAGCCGACCGAGGAGCAAGATCGCACCGATCGCCAGCGCTCCCACTATCGCCCCGAAAAAGCGTTCGCCGACGGCACGCAACTCCATGCGGGGATGTCGCCCTGCCGCGGTTTATCTCTTCCGGTTTGCCCGGGGATGCCTGGCCGCCGGAGCGCAGGTATTATATCGGCCGGACTGTATGGAACTGCAACAGAGGCGTGGCGGAAAACCGGAGAGCGACCCCCAGGGTCCGGCCTCGCACTCGCTACTCCTCAACTGGACCTATCTACCATGAGCGTCACAGACTACTGCCGGCGCACCGTCGCCTTCACCCGGGATATCATGCGGCAGCCGGTGAAGGCCGGCAGGGACCTGAACTTCTCCGACCTTGCCTTCTTCCTCCGGTTCGCCCGGCCGATCTGGAGAGTGGGCGCGCTTGCTCTTGTAGCGACCGCTCTTGTCTCCGCTGAGAAAACCGTCCTCCCGCTCAGCATCAAGTTCTTCATCGACAACATCCTGCTCGGCGATGCCCAGGCCCCCGACGCCCTCGTCGCAGGTGCCACCGAGGTCCTCTCGTCGCTCAACGCCCTCATCATCGCCCTCCTGGTGCTCGGGTTCCTCACCGGCGCTACAGACCTGGTCCGGAACTACTACACGGCCCGGTTCCGGGAGAATTATGCCTTCAACCTCCAGACCACGCTCGTAGAGCATGTCTTGAGCTTCCCGCTTTCGTACTTCAAGGCGCAACAGACCGGCTACATCATGTCCCGGCTCTCCGACGACGTCCAGATCCTGCAGTACACCATCTCCCAGTATCTTCCCCAGATCGTTGCAAACGCCCTTTACGCCATCTTCACCTTCGCCATCCTCTGCACCTTAAATCTCAGGCTGACCCTCGTCGTCCTCGCCTTCATCCCCCTCTACCTGCTGGTCAACGCAGTCTTTATTCGGAGGATCCGTGCCGCTACTCACCGGGAGCGCGAGCGGCAAGCCTACGTCTCGCGGGACCTCCAGGAGGTGATATCCGGGATCGATACCGTGAAATCGCATGCCGCGGAGGACCGGGAGGTACGTAAGGTCTCCGGGACGCTCCGGAATATGGTCGATGCCCGGATCCGGAACACGATGCTTTCGGCATTCTCGGAGTATTTCAGGATCGGCACGATGTCGCTCATGCTGATCGCCGTCTTCTGGTTCGGCGGCAACGAGGTGCTCGCCGGCATCATGACCGTGGGGGACTTCGTCGCATTCGCGGTCTACATCCTGACGTTTGCTCCCACCGTCAACACCTTTTTTGCCTTTCCTGTCGTCATGCAGCCTGCGCTCACGTCTGCCGCCCGCCTCCGAGAGCTCTTCCGGATGGACAGCGAGCCGGGCGCCGGCGGGATCGTGCCCGCCGCCGTGCAGGGCCGAATCGAGTTCTCCGGCGTCTGGTTCGGTTACTCGGGGGAGGAAGAGGTTCTCCGGGACGTGAGCTTCGTCGCCCGTTCCGGCGAGGTGGTCGCCGTCGTCGGGCGAACCGGCGCCGGGAAGACGACGCTGATCAACCTGTTCCTCCGGGCGTTCGCACCGCAGGAAGGCACGATCACCCTCGACGGGCGCGACCTCGCGTCGCTCGACCCCCGGTGGCTGCGACGGCAGGTCTCGCTTGTCTCGCAGGATCTCTTCCTCTTCCACACCACCATCGAGGATAACATCCGCTATAGCAGGCCTGATGCTACGTTCGAGGACGTTGCCGGAGCCGCGCAGAAGGCGCAGATCCACGACGACATCGTGCGATTCCCGAAAGGGTACCAGACAATCGTCGGCGAGCGCGGGGCCCAGCTCTCCGTCGGCCAGAGGCAGCGTGTCGCCATCGCCCGGGCGTTCCTGAAGGACGCTCCCATCCTCATCCTCGATGAACCCACATCGGCGCTGGATATGCAGACCGAGGACCGGATCCGCGAGACGCTCCGGGTGTTGATCCGTAACAGGACAACCATCCTCGTCTCCCATCGCCCGTCGCTCCTGGGACTCGCCGACCGTGTCCTCGCGATCGAAGACGGCCGGGTGCGGGAGTGCCGGGGAGCGCGTTCCCCCGTAAAATCCGATGTTGATTCCAGATACCACGTTTCCGGCCAGCCCGCCGCCCCCTGATTCCACGGCCGCAGGCTTATAGGATTTGGCGACGCATCCCTATGGCATGGAGCATACGGTGGGATGCCTCATCTGCGGCAGGGATCTTCTGTATACGGAGAAGCCCCGCGACCTTGCGTGCGCTGTCTGTGGAGAGGTCCAGAGCACCATGGCGGCCTGCGAAGCCGGGCACTTTGTCTGCGACCGGTGCCACAGCCTGGAGGCGCTCAACCTCATCGAACAGTTTTGCATCACGACGGCGCTCGAAGACCCGCATGCCATAGCGTGTATCCTGATGCGATACCCGGCGGTCAGGATGCACGGGCCGGAACACCACTTCCTTGTGCCAGCAAGCCTCATAGCCGCGTACTGCAACCACCAGGGGGAGCCCGGGAGAAAAGGGGCGCTGCTCAAGCAGGCGCGTGCGAGGGCCGGCATGGTCAGGGGAGGGTCCTGCGGGACCCACGGCACCTGCGGCGCGGCGGTTGGGACGGGCATATTCGTGAGCCTGATCACCGGGTCTACGCCCTTAAAGAAGCAGGAGTGGTCGCTCGCAAACCAGATGACCGCACGCAGCCTGATGGCGATCGCCCGGCACGGTGGCCCCCGATGCTGTAAACGCGACTCGTGGCTTGCGATCAGTGCGGCGGTCACGTTCCTTTCGGAGCGGTTCGGGGTAACTCTCCCTGTGGAAGAAGCGGCGCGCTGTGAATTTAGCGACATCAATCGCGAATGCCTGCTGGAGGCGTGCCCCTTCTACGCCGGCTACCCGACCGGGTGATCCGCGGCCCGGAGGGCGGCGACGATGATATAGTAGCCGGCGACGGTCCCGATGAGCATCGATGCGACGGTAACGAGGTCGTTCCCCCAGTGCATGCGGCTCCACCAGCCCGCCGCACTGCCGATGAGGAAGGATGCGAAGATGATGAGGATCTCCCGTCTGTCAAATGAAGCCATGATTGTTTTCCTGCCTGTTAGGTAGTGAAATATCGGTTTTCACCAGCCATATCGTTTGCGTACCCCTGAACCACAGGGGTATAAACCAGCCGGCATCGATTTCATGATGGATGTTCATCGCCTGTCACCTCTTTCTCGGCCTCATCCTGGGCCTCGTGATCGCCGAGCGCCTGGGCGACCGGCGATTCATCGGCTTCGCCGCTCTCGGGGCCGTCCTCCCCGACCTGCTCGATAAACCATTGGGCCACCTCCTGCTCGCGGGATCGCTCAACTCCGGGCGGATAGTCGGGCACGGGCTGCTCTTCCTCGGGCTCCTCCTCCTCGCTGGCATCGTTCTTGAAAGGCGGCGGGGGTCGTTCGCGCTCCTCGCCGTCGCAGCCGGCGCACTCTCTCACCAGGTCCTCGATGCGATGTGGGCGATGCCTGTCACCTGGTACTTCCCGCTCCTCGGCCCGTACAAGCCGTATGAGTTCACCGACTACTTTGGCAACGCCATCCTGGCTGAGGTGTCTTCGCTCTCAGAGTGGATATTCCTCGCTGCATCAGCCGGAATTGCCCTCGCCGCCTGCCGCGGCTTCTGCTCCGACTTCACCGGAGTCGGCCACATACTCACCCGCATGGCCATCCCGCTCCTGGGAGTCCTCGCCGTCGCCTCCCTCTATGCCTGGGCGGCCGGCATACCGGAGAGCATCCTGATGGCCGGGGCCGGGCCGGAGGATTACCTGCTGCTTGCCGTTGTGGGTGTCGTCGGGATCATCGGGGTGATCAGGTGCCGGAATTTCCTGGATTCAGGATAGACCCGTCAGCCGAGGCGGTTCACCCGCTCGATACTCCCCGGGACCGTCCTCTCCACCCGGAGCGCTGCTCTTCCCACCGGTTTGATCTCGACGGCAAACGACCCGTATGGCCTGCAGTCATTCTGGTTTCCCGGCGAAATATTCAACACACACTGCTCCCCGACCTCGAGAAGCATATCGGTGTCACTATTAAACCATTCCTGGACGCTCCAGAACCCATACCCCGGGAATACGTCAACCAGAGGGTTTGCCTGCTCAACTATCTCGCTATGCCGAGGACCGATAAAACGGATAGACACCGTGGTCATATCGATCGGTTCGTTACCTGCAGTGAGGCCAACGGGGATGATAACAGATTCTATGAATCCCGGGGCGCTGCTGATACCATAGATGGTTCCAGTCACGGTGCAGCTTGACCCTGCCTCCTGGATACCCTGGTGGATAACCGACTGGCTCCGTTGAGCAGAAGAGAAACCTGCCTGGAGAGCGACATAGGCAAAGACGGATGCTACGACGATGAATGCAATAAGCACAATCGCCGCTTCCAGGCCGGTGAACCCGGCCTCCGACAGGCCCCGGCTCCGAAAGCCTGTCCCGTCAGAAGAGTTCGACGTACACATTCTTATCGATGCCAGTGGGAATCATTCTGGTCAGCGAAGCGGTCGCCCCTCCCGAGGCGGTCATATCGAGGGTGAACGTATCCCCCCGCTGGATACCCACGCTTCTTACATCCAGGTGCACCGTGACGACTTCTCCAGCTTCCAGGAGAGCGTCGGTATCTCTCCGGTACCGCCAGGAGAGCGTTACGGCGGGGTCTCCGGGAGGAAACGTGATGAGTGTATCCCCCGTAGCGGCGGTATACGTCATGCTCCGCATGTCAATTGCGGCGAGATCAGTCGCGGTCTCAAGGTCAAACGCTATAGATTTGAGGAAACCCTTATCGTTATCCAGTTTGGCAATGACTGTATACCCCGGGCGGAGGGCGGACCCGGCCTCGTCGAGGGCGGCGTGCAGCACCTCCTGGTTCTTCTGCGACGTCGCCATGCCCACCCCGAGAACGACGTAGGCGAAGACGGATGCAACGACAACGAAGGCGATGAAAATGATGGCCGCCTCGAGACCCGTGAAAGCTCGATCGTCCCTATCATCCCGAAGCATACTGATTGGCGGTTGGTCGCACTCTGATTAAAAGTTGCTGATCTCTCCTGCACCGGCAGGACCGCAGGTTCCGCTCCCGGTGCACGCGGGCCGGCCGTATTGCGGATGGAGCCAGCGGGGACGGGATCCCTCTCGTGGGGCCCTTGCGGCGCCGCGGCGGGAACGAGGCAGGGGCCCTGCGCCGGGAACCTATTTATAGTTTGTTTTTCATGGGGTAACAGAATGCCGCCTGAAGCCTCCACGGGTCCTCTCTCCGGTCCCCTGCGCTCCCGCACCGTCTCGCCGGGCGTAACAGGCATCTGCCCCCGGATCGCCCTCGCCCTCCCCGTCATCTATGTTTCGGCCGCCGGTGCGGCCCTCTCTCGCGTGACCGCCGCACTGCCGTCTATCCTCTTCACCACCAGCTGCCTGCTGATCGCGACCCTCTCTCCGGCACGGAGCGACCCGGGTGGGACCGGGAGCCACCGCACGGCAGCGGCCCCGGAAGGACTCTTTGGCAGTTCCGCGTCCCGGGTCAACCGGGTCTTAAGTATCGTCCTCGTTGCTGCCCTCCTCGTGGCCATCGGGACGACGGTCTTCATCGTCGTGACACCGAAAGAGGGAGAGAAGTTCACCGAGTTCTACATTCTCGGGCCGAAGGGGAAGGCAGCCGATTACCCGACCGAGTTCATGGCCGGAACGCCGCAGACGGTCATCATCGGGATCGGGAACCACGAGTACCGGGAAGTTACCTACACGGTAGAGACCTTTGCCGTAGAGAGCAGGTTCGATGATGCGACAAACCAGTCGACGGTCGTCTCGGCGATGCTCCTCGACCGGTTCTCCGTCACGGTACCAAATAACCAGACCGTAGAGCAGCCATACTCCTTCCGGATAATGGATCCGGACACAAATAGGCTCGAGTTTCTTCTCTTTAAGGAGACACCCCCGGTGGACCTCTCGGCTGGAGAACTTACCAGGGCCGGCTACCGCGACCTGCACCTCTGGCTGAGGGTGCACTGAGAGCAGGGGTGTGCTGCCTCAGGGTAAGGTGTCGCCCGCACGGTTCTTCGTCGATTCCATGGCATGGAGCGCAACTTGCGGGCTCTCCGGCGCTCCATGGCGACCCGGGGCGCCTATAAAACCTCTAAACCAGGCTATTGTAAGCATAGGCAATTCTTCAAAATGTTTATACTCTCAAGCAGCACATGGTTGTTCGAGGTACAAGGATGAAACGCGGAATTCTGGTGGCCTCCCTTCTGATCCTGACGTTTATGATAGCCCCGGCCGGGGCTTTCAGCGCAGATAAACTTCTGATAACCGTGGACGAGGATGGGAGCGCCAATATCACTTTCAACTACACCCTCTCGTGGATCGAGAGGATCGCCGTCTTCTTCAAGATCGCCGAGCCGGAGCAGGAACTGAAGTCCGCGCTCGAGGAGGCAACCGGGGCTCCCGTAACAGTGGCTTCGGCCGAGAGCGACGCCGCTACATTCTCAGTCCTGGGTTTTGCGAAGAACAAGAGCACCGAAGATGGCACCATCTACTCCACACCGGGACTTGACTTCACCGGGGCGCAGGAGATGCTCGACCGCTACTGGTTTGCTCCTCTGGTCCAGGCCGACTTCTCCCCCGACCAGACAGTGGTCCGATTCCCTGACGGTCATGAGGAGACCTTCGCAAACCAGAGCACAATCCCGGCTCTCTCTCACGCAACTCTGTGAACCGGCCCTCCCCCTCTCTTCTTTTTCGTCTAACACCGTACTATTGGACCCATTACATCGGATATCCACACCGACTTCGCGTGAGACCTGATCCCGGTCTCCACCCCGGGTTGACGTTCGCGTTGCCGCGGAAGTTCGCGAAGGAGCGCTACGGGATTTGTGAAATGTTAGATGAAACGGAGCAAGAGGCACTCCTGGGCACGGCTTTCTCCCGGGTTGCACACCTAACAGTGCTCGTGCTCCATTCCTGTCGGAACATCGCATATCGCCGGCACTGCCCCCACCCCCAATGGCGATAGCCACCACGGTCCAGTCTCCGGGCTCGCCCGGGAAAAACCCGGGTCCGACACCCCCATTGGGGGTGGGGCAAGCACCCAGACAGAGTCCGATAATTCGGAGTCGTTCCAGTAGTGCTCCCTGCGCGGAGGTACGACGAGCGCCGCCGGGAGAGCGCCCTCCGTGCTGATACCATAGGGCCGGATCCGCGGCTGCAGCCTGCCCAAAAAAAAGAGATGTCTTCCTTTACTGGAAGATGTTGAAGATCTGGTCGCTGCCGGTGTCGGCGAGGCGCTTCCTCTCCGTCCTCTCCTCGACGAGCGCGAGGACCGGGAGCTCCATGTCCACACCCGGGGTGTGGCCGAACATATCCTGAAGGTCGACCTGCAGGGCGTGCATGAAGAGCGAGTTCGGGATATCCATAGCACAGTGCTCTTCACACTGACCGCAGTTGATGCAGGAGTCGGAGATGTGGGCGTAGCGGATCAGGTGGAACATGAACGGCGGCGGAACCTGACCGGGCTCGACCAGGTACGACTTCTTCGTGCTGCACTCGACGCAGTAGCAGATCGGGCAGTTCTCGATGCAGGCGTAGCACTTGATGCACCGGGACGTGTCGTTCATGATCTTCTTTAAGCGGTCCTTCCCTTCGCCGAGGCTCTCGAAGTATCTCTTCCGCCACTTGTCGCCGAGTTTCAGCATGGCACCCTCGACCTTGCCGCGGATCTCGATCCCCTTCGGGTTCGCGGCATCGGTCTTGAGGCTCCCAGCTTTCACCGCCGCGTCGAGGAGGTTTGCGCCCTTCTCGGAGCAGACCTCAACGAACGTGGCCTTCCCGGCCTTATCGCCGATGACGCCCCAGTTCCCGCAGGCGAGGTCCGCCTGGCGCGGGACCTTCATCTTGCACCGGCGGCAGTTGGACCGGCGGCCGAACCCTTCTTCCTCGAGTTCGTCCATCGAGATGCCCTTGTGCTGGCCGTCCTTCGTCACGATGATGAACTGGCCCTTGTCGATCTCTTCCTTGACGACGTCGTCGGGGTCGACCCCGAACTTCTCGCGGATCATCTTCCGGGCGGACACGGGGCTCACCGAGCCGCCGCAGTTGAGGCCGATCATCAGGATGTTGTCCAGGTTGACCTGGTTGCGCTTCGCGAGTTCATACAGGCCCATCGCGTCGCAGCCTTTCACCGGAACGGCGATCCGCATATTCTCGGCTCCGTCGAGATACTGCTTGACCAGCTTCGAGAGCAGGAGCGTTCCGCAGTGGAGCGAACCTGCCGTCTGTGCGATCTCGGCGGGGTCGGTGATGAGTGTCGGGACCGCATCGTAGATGTCCTGTCCCTTCTTGACGGCAAGGACAGCGTCCACCATGCCGGACTTGAGCGCGTGCGTCAGCAGAGCGGTGACCGCTCCACCACACTCGCCCCTCTCCTGGCAGGCGGCATCGGCTGCCCATGCGTAGAACATATCGCCTTTTGCTGCCATCTTCAGGCCTCCGTAATCTTCTCGATCTTCACAGCACAGGCCTTGAACTCAGGGATCTTTGCTATCGGGTCAAGGGCATTGTGGGTCAGTATGTTCGCCGCGCACTCGGCGAAGTGGAACGGCATGAACATGACACCCTTCTTGATGTCGGAGGTCACCTTTGTGGCGACGTCAATGGTCCCGCGCCGGGAGGTCACACGGACCATCTCCTTGTTCTGGATGCCGAGCGCTTTCGCATCCTCGGGGTTGATCTCGATCCAGCCGGTCGGGACCTCGGCATCGAGGGTTGCAGACCGGCGGGTCATGGACCCGGTGTGCCAGTGCCAGATGCAGCGTCCGGTGGTGAAGATATAGGGGTACTCCTCGTCGGGCACCTCTGCCGGCGGTTTCCATTCGATGGCGTGCATCACGCCCATTCCATCGGGGTGCGAGCACTTGCCGATGTGCAGGATGGGCGTTCCGGGGTGCTCTGCTGTGGGGCAGGGCCAGTGGAGTGCTTCAGGCTTGTTGAGCCGCTCGTAGGTCATGCCGTGGTAGGACGGCGTGACCGCGGCGACCTCGGTGAAGATCTCCTCGATATCCTGGTAGGGGAACTGCTTCGCGTAGCCCATCTTTGCGGCGAGTTCGCTGATGATCTGCCAGTCTTCCTTCGCCTCGCCGGGCGGGCTCTGGGCTTTGCGCCACATCTGGACGCGCCGCTCGGTGCTGGTCTGGGTGCCGTCCCGTTCCGCGTAGCAGGCGGCGGGGAGGACGACGTCGGCGAGTTCGGCGGTCTCGGTCAGGAAGATATCCTGGACAACCAGGAATTCCAGGCTCTCGAGGGCATGCTTGACGTGGTTGAGGTCCGGGTCGGAGAGCATCGGGTTCTCGCCCATGATGTACATGCACTTGAGTTCGCCGGGCTTGTCGGTCAGGACGTCCATCATGACGGTGACCTCGTAGCCGTTCTTCGGCTCGCAGATACCGTCAGGGAAGCCCCAGGCGTCGGCGAACTTCTTGTGGGCGGCCGCGTCGGTGACCTTCTGGTAGCCGGTGAAGACGACCGGGAGGGCTCCCATGTCGCAGGCGCCCTGCACGTTGTTCTGGCCACGGAGTGCGTTTACGCCGCCACCGCGCCTGCCGATGTTTCCGGTGAGCATCTGAAGGTTGGCGGTCGACTTGACGTTGTCGACACCCACGGTGTGCTGGGTGATTCCCATCGAGTAAAGGAGTGCGGAGGATTCGGCGGTACCGATCCATTCAGCTGCGGTTTTGAGGTCCTCAGCGGCAATTCCGGAGATCTTCTCGACGTTCTCGGGGAGATACGTATCACTGAGCACCACTGCTTTGAGTTCCTCGTATCCCTTTGCACGGGTCGAAACCCATTCCTTGTCCTCCCATCCGTTCCTGATGATCTCTCCCATCAGGCAGTTGAGGATGGCCACATCGGTGCCGGAGTAGAAGGATGCGTAGAGATCCGCCTGCTTCGCGGTCGGCGTGTAGCGCGGGTCGAATACGATGAGTTTTCCACCGTTCAGCTTGGCCTGCATGGCCTTGCGGCCGATGAGGGGGTGCTGCTCGAAGGTGTTGGACCCGATGATGAAGACGCACTTCGACTCGGCGATGTCGAGAATCGAGTTCGTCATCGCACCGGAGCCGAACGATGCGGCAAGCCCCGCAACAGTGGACGCATGGCAGAGCCGGGCGCAGTGGTCGATGTGCCGGGACTTCATGACGCCGCGGGTGAACTTCATCAGCAGGTAGTTCTCTTCGTTCGAGACCCTGGCCGATGCAAGCGCCGCGAACTCGTCGGGTTTGTAGGACTTGAACTTCTGCGCAATCAGGTCGTAAGCCTCATCCCAGGTCGCCTCGACAAACTTGCCGTCCTTCTTGATGAGCGGCTTTGTGAGACGGTCCGGGCTGTTCACGAACTCGTGAGCATAGGTGCCCTTCGGGCAGACCCTTCCCTCGTTGACGGGAGAACGGGTGTATGGTTGTGTGCCGACAACCTTCCCGTCCTTCACGACGAGGTTAAAGCTGCATCCCGTACCGCAGTACGGGCATGTCGTCTGTACATACTTGAGTTCCATGGTAAAACCTCGGATGTATAAAAATTCGAGGTTAGCCATATTTAATAGTAGTGATTAACATCGGCACTTTTGATGAATAAGTGTGGGTTACACCGCCCGAATTTTCTGGAAAGATCCCATGATACCGGAAACAATCGCCCGGATCCGGGTATGGGCGCGTAACGTCATTCATAATGGGGATGCGCCGCCTGTACGGCGCGGGATAGGTTGCAGGCTGAAAAAAAATTAGTTGGCGTAGGGTGCCTTCCCGAGTTTGGACTCGAATGCGCTGTCACCCTCGGTCCTGATGGCATGGGAGAAGAGCGCAAGCGGGATATCCATCGGGCAGAGTTCCTCGCACTGGCCGCAGTTGATGCAGGAGTCGGAGATGTGCGCAAACCTTCTCAGGTGGAACATGGGGTTTGGCGGAACCTCTCCTGATGTGACCATCCTGGAATTTCCTTTGAATTCCTCTGCAACCGGGAAGCAGACGGGGCAGTTCTCGATGCAGGAGTAGCACTTGATGCACCGGCCCGTCTCGCGGCCGATGGTGCCCCAGAGGTCGGATGCGAGCGCTTCGAAGTTCTTCTTCCGCCACTTATTGCCGAGGTTGAGCATGGCGCCCTCGACCTTGCCGCGGATCTCGATCCCCTTCGGGTTGGCGGCATCGGTCTTGACAGCGCCGGCCGCAACAGCCGCATCGAGGAGGTTTGCGCCCTTCTCGGAGCAGACCTCGACGAACGTGGCCTTCCCGGCGCGCTCGCCGATGACGCCCCAGTTCCCGCAGGCAAGGTCGGCCTGGCGCGGGACCTTGTAGAGGCACCGGCGGCAGTTGGACCGGCGGCCGTAGCCCTCGTCCTCGAGTTCGTCGATCTTGATCCCCGCATGACCGCCCTCATACTCGATGATGAACTGGCCCTTGTCGATCTCCTCTTTGTGGACCAGATCGGGGTCGACCTCGAACTTGTCGCGGATCATCTTCCGGGCCAGGACCGGGCTCACAGAACCGCCGCAGTTCACGCCGAGCAGGAGGAGGCGATCCAGATCGACCGCATTCCGCTTTGCAAGTTCGATGAGACCCATCGTGTCGCAGCCCTTGACGGTGACGCCGAGGCGTGCGGTCTTGTTGCTGTCCAGGTAATCCTTCACCACTTTCGAGAGCAGGAGCGTCCCGCAGTGGAGCGAGCCTGCCGTCTCTGCGAGGTCTGCGGGGTTGGTGACGAGCGTGGGGACCGCATCGTAGATGTCCTGTCCCTTCTTGACGGCAAGGACAGCGTCCACCATGCCGGACTTGAGTGCGTACTGCTGCAGGGCGGTTATCGCACCTCCGCACTCTCCCTTCTTCAGCACATCGGCGTCTGCAGCCCATGCGTAGACCATATCTCCTTTTGCTACCATGTTCAGGCCTCCGTAATCTTCTCAACCTTGACAGCACAAGCCTTGAACTCAGGGATCTTTGCTATCGGGTCGAGTGCGTTGTTCGTCAGTATGTTCGCTGCACATTCGGCGAAGTGGAACGGCATGAACATGATACCCTTCATGATGTCGGGGGTCACCTTCGCGGGGACGTCGACGGATCCACGGCGGGTGATGGCACGGACCTTCTCCTTGTTCTTGATGCCGAGTGCCTTCGCGTCCTCGGGGTTGATCTCGATCCAGCCAGTGGGGACCTCGGCATCGAGGGTTGCGGACCGGCGGGTCATGGACCCGGTGTGCCAGTGCCAGAGGACACGGCCGGTCGTGAGGACGAACGGATACTCCGCGTCGGGGACTTCCGCCGGCGGCTTCCACTCGATCGGGGCAAAGACGCCGATGCCGTCGGGGTGGGAGAACTTCTCCTTGTGGAGGATCGGCGTTCCCGGGTGTTCTGTGGTGGGGCAGGGCCAGTGGAGTGCTTCAGGCCGGTTGAGCCGCTCGTAGTTCATGCCGTGGTAGGACGGGGTGACTGCGGCGACCTCGGTGAAGATCTCCTCGATATCCTGGTAGGGGAACTGTTTTGCGTAGCCCATCCGTGCGGCAAGTTCGCTGATGATCTGCCAGTCTTCCTTCGCCTCGCCGGGCGGGCTCTGGGCTTTGCGCCACATCTGGACGCGCCGCTCGGTGCTGGTCTGGGTGCCGTCCCGCTCTGCATAGCAGGCGGCGGGGAGGACGACGTCGGCGAGTTCGGCGGTCTCGGTCAGGAAGATATCCTGGACAACCAGGAACTCCAGGCTCTCGAGGGCATGCTTGACGTGGTTGAGGTCCGGGTCGGAGAGCATCGGATTCTCGCCCATGATGTACATGCACTTGAGTTCGCCGGGCTTGTCGGTCAGGACGTCCATCATGACAGTGACCTCGTAGCCGTTCTTCGGCTCGCAGATGCCGTCGGGGAAGCCCCAGGCGTCGGCGAACTTCTTGTGGGCGGCTGCATCGGTGACCTTCTGGTAGCCGGTGAAGACGACCGGGAGCGCGCCCATGTCGCAGGCACCCTGCACGTTGTTCTGGCCACGGAGCGCGTTCACGCCGCTGCCGGGCTTGCCCAGGTTACCGGTGAGCATCTGGATATTGGCGGTCGATCGGACGTTGTCCACGCCGACGGTGTGCTGGGTGATCCCCATCGAGTAGAGGATCGCACCGGGCTTCGTGGTGCCGAACCACTCGGCTGCGGTCTTGAGACTCTCGACCGGAATTCCGGAGATCTTCGAGACGTTCTCAAGGCTGTAGGCCTCCTTCATGACGACTTCCTTGAGTTTCTCGTAGTCCTTCGTCCTCCTGGCGATGAACTCCTTGTCCTCCCAGCCGTTCCTGATGATCTGCTGCATCATGCAGTTGAGGATGGCGACGTCGGAGCCGGAGACGAACGGCATGTAGAGGTCGGCCTGCCGGGCGGTTGGGGTGTAGCGCGGGTCGGCTACGATCACCTTTGCGCCGTTCATCTTGGCCTGGACGATCTTGCGGCCGATGAGGGGGTGCTGCTCGAAGGTGTTGGACCCGATGACGAAGACGCACTTCGACTCGGCGATGTCGAGAATCGAGTTCGTCATCGCACCGGAGCCGAACGACGCAGCAAGGCCCGCGACGGTGGATGCATGGCAGAGCCGGGCGCAGTGGTCGATGTGCCGGGACTTCATGACGCCGCGGGCGAACTTCATCAGCAGGTAGTTCTCCTCATTGGAGACCCGGGCCGATGCAAGCGCCGCGAACTCGTCGGGCTTGTAGGACTTGAATTTCTGCGCAATCAGGTCATAAGCCTCATCCCAGGTCGCCTCGACGAACTTGCCGTCTTTCTTGATGAGCGGCTTTGTCAGGCGGTCCGGGCTGTTCACGAACTCGTGAGCATAGGTGCCCTTCGGGCAGACCTTCCCTTCGTTGACAGGTGAACGACGGTACGGTGCTGTTCCAACTACTTTGCCGTCCTGGACGACAAGGTTGAAACTACAGCCAGTTCCGCAGTAGGGACATGTTGTCTGTACATACTTCAACGTCATATTCTTATCACCTCTAAGGCGAACCGAATATCGGATGTTAAGCTACTTAAATTATGGTAGTTAACTGGATCCGCCCCCCAATCTCCAGCAGCATTGGCTGGAGAATAACAATCGGTATCGTTTCTTTGAGTTTTTACGCGAATAATTCTCTGCAGAATGTGGATTTCCACACCGATTTGGCCCAGCCATAAGTGCTAAACCAATGCCACAAGGTGGCGGCTTCTCGGGTCGCTTGCAGAGTCCGGGTGATGCCCCGGACTGAAGTGAGGATGGCAGGGCAGGCAAAAAGCGAGCGTTCTCCGGAGCACCTATTCTGCGGGCTGAAATGACCTCGGAGCTGCCCATCCCCCACTCACTCGGTCTGAGGAAGATGTTATTATCGGTGGAAGTCTATACCTCTCACACAGTTGCAGAGGGAGAGGAATATCATTGTGAAGAAGACACTACCGGTTCCACCGATGCTCACTGACCTGGTGGGGCACGCCCTGGCGTCAATGGACGGCGTGAAATTCACCCGTCTCGATGCCTGCCCGTCGTGCAGCGGTCCGGTGACCGGGCACGACCTGCGGGCAAAGCGGTTTGCCGTCATACTCGAGAACGGAAAGGAGCGCACGATCCGGGTCTCCGTGAAGCGTTTCTACTGCCGGCGGTGCGGAACTCTCTGCTACGCAGACGCACCGTTCTACCCCGATACTCGTCTTGCGTCGCCCGTCGTCGACCTCTGCCTCCTCCTGTCGCAGCAGATGCCCTTCAACCGTGTGGCACAATACCTCCGGGCGATGGGGATCATCGTGGATAGGGGAACCATCCGGAACTACGCCTCCCGGGACTTCGGTGCGATCCCGGCAACCGAACTCTTCGGCCTCCCTCTACCGCTCTCCCTGCTGAACCTCGCCACCTCCACCCTCGGGCGTGAGCGCCGTCCCATCGTAGGGGCAGAAGTGCTCGCTGCCTGTAGTTTCCCATCCGCAGGTAGGGCAGCGCCTCACGACAGGAGGTCTTCCGAAGAGCGGGATCAGCGGTATGAAGAGTAAGAGAAAGAAGAACGGAAAGCCGAGGATCAGTGACACCGCTGTGATGGCGACTGATACCGCCAGCAGGAGAAGAGTCAATCCCCTCCGGCTCGTAGCGCCACCTCCCTGACCGCGTACGCAGGCAGTGCGTCCGAGACCTCTCCGAGTTCCTGCTCCAGCGCGACGCCGTTGAGCTCACGGGCAAAGAGGTCTGCCCCTATTCCTGCTGTGATCACACGCCCGGCACCGCTCTGGAAGAGTGCACGCCCCACTGCGCGGACGATCAGCGTCCGCTGGACCTCCCAGAACTGGCGGGCGACCTGGAGGGCTCCGGAGTTCCCGATCTCATCGATATCGGCGCAGACAACCCGGGCGAGCCTCCTCGCCGCCGCCGCCGGCGTCTTCTCGCCGTTGTCCGGTGCCGGGCAGGTGTAGTCCTCCGGAGTGATGTGACCGAGCACGAGGTGCGCGTCGGCGCTGGTCGCGAAGTACTCGGTGCTCACCGGGGTTACTGTTCCATCCAGCGTGACCGACGACAAGAGCGTGGCGACGTTCGTCCTGAGCATGCCGGTGTAGACGAGGTACTGCTTCTGCAGCCGCCTGGTGTCGGTCAGCCCTTTGAGGTTCTCAAAACGGTTGAGAGGAATGACATCGGCGGTGGTGCTCCCCACATCGAGGAGCACCGCATCGGCGTACTCTTTCCGCAGGTAATCAGCCGATGCCAGCCAGTTCGCGGCGGCAAGGTCCAGGACCGGCCGGGTATGGAACGCCGCGTCGGTGCCGTAGAAGGCGGCATCGGGGATGACCGCGTGAACGGCCCCGACAATCCACCGGATACCTTCGATCTTGCTCGGAAAGCAGTCCGCCAGTTCTCCACTCATCACCACGGCGGCGGATCCGGCATACGGCTCAAGGAGTTCGGCGAGCGGCGCACCCTGCCAGAGCGGGCAGTAATGGATATGCACACCGGCGTCGTCGACGACCTTGAGGTTCGCACCGCCGATATCGATGCCGATCATGGCCGGCTGACCCTCCCGCCCGTATCGAACCGCACCCTCCCGGAGAGGTGCACCTCTGCCGGCGCTTCGCCGTGCGACGCCTTGATGAGGATATCGGCGATCTCCTCCTCCATGACGGCAACGATGCCGACCAGGCTGGTCGTGGGTCTCGGGTTGACATCTACAACGTAGACGCGGTCTCCCACGATGACGTCGATCCCGGCATACCCCTGGCATCCGAGTATGTTCATCGCCCGGACGGCGGTGGCGACGATCTCCTCCTCGCGATCGGGGTGAACGGGTGTCTCACCCCCGAGGTACCGGAAACTCCCATCTTCCGCGACGTCGATCTCCTGCCGGTTGACGGCGAGCACGAGCGGAGGGTTGCCCGAGTAATACTCGCAGACGTTGCCGGTCACCCGGCTCCCTACGAGGCTCACGCTCAGCGTCTCTCCCTCGACGTAAGCCTGGGCGAACTCGCCGGCGCCCGGCTTCTCATCCGTCAGCCTGACACCCTGGGAACCGCAGCCCATAATCGGCTTGACGACCCGTCTCCCCTCGTCGGCGTCGGGGGGGACCTCTATCCCGTGCCGGGCAAGGATCGCTGCCGCCCGCTGTTTATTGGCGCAGACGGCTGCATTCATGCTTCCGCACCCGATGTTGTGGGTGAACTGCTCGAGAAGTTGCGTGTACCGGAAGAGGAGGTGGTCCGGTGCAATGACCATTCCTGCGTCGCATCCCGGCGCGAGGCTCCGGATCCCGTCTTCAAGGTCGGGCCCCTCCGGCGTCACCACATCGTAGCCGCACCTCTCGAAACTCCCGCTTATCGCGGCAAGCATGGCGGCACCCTCAGGCGCAAGCCCGGGGTCGTTGCACACGGAGTATTCAGCGAGAAAAACCTTCATCACAGTACAGGTTGGCTACTGAAGACTTGACCCTGACGATCGGGCAAGTATTTGATGCGCGGGAACAACCCTATAGACAAGGATGAAGCCGAAGATAATGCTCACCAACGATGATGGGATCACGTCCGCGGGACTCTGGGCGGCATATGACGCGCTCGCACCAATCGCCGACGTCACCGTGGTCGCGCCCGCAACCCAGCAGAGCGCTGTAGGGCGATCGATCTCCATCTTCGAGCCGATCCGGGCAACGAGGGTGACGATGAACGGTGTGCCGGCATACTCGGTCGGCGGGAAACCGACTGATGCCGTGATCATCGGGCTGTTTGCACTGCACCTGAACCCGGACCTTGTGGTCAGCGGCGTCAACATCGGTGAAAACCTCTCGTACGAGTCCATCATGACATCGGGGACCGTCGGTGCCGCACTTGAGGCGTCGAACCAGGGAGTGCCGTCCCTTGCCTTCTCGCTCCAGGTGGAAGACCAGGGCGATAAGTTCGATGATCCATCAGGCGTCACGGACCGATTCTGTGAAGCGAAGCGAGTGGTCCGCGAGGTCTGCGAGAAGATCCTCTCAAACGGGTTCCCCGGAGGTGCTCACGTCATCAACGTGAATATCCCGACACCGGTACGCGGCGGCTACGAGATCACCCGCCTTGCCGAGAAACTCTTCTACACCGGCGTGGAGGAACGCCTCGACCCTCGCGGGCGCCCCTACTACTGGATCGACGGACCCCTGCACGAGGATGCGGAAGAAGGGACCGATGTGCATGCTGTGCAGAAGGGCAACATATCCATCACACCCATAACGCTCGATTGCACGGCATTCGGGGCCACGGACGACCTCAGGGGCATCTTTGACGGCACAGGTATCTGAATGAAAGGTGAAGAATACGCTATGAATGCAGCGCAGCAGGTAGAGTCGAAGCGAAACGCAGGTTACCGGGCGGCCGAGATGGTCGAAGACGGGATGGCCGTCGGTCTCGGTACCGGGTCGACCGTCTTCTTTGCTATGGAACGGCTGGGCGAGCGGATTGTCAGAGATGGCCTCCATATTGTAGGCATCCCGACATCCTACCAGGCGGCCATCCGGGCACGCCAGTACGGCATCCCGCTCTCCAGCCTCGATGAGCACCCCGAACTCGATATCGCCATCGACGGGGCCGATCAGGTTGATCCGGCCCTGAACCTGATTAAGGGGCGCGGAGCGGCGCATCTCCGGGAGAAGTGCGTCTGCGACGCGGCCCGGAAGGTGCTCATCGTCGTTGACTCGACAAAGATGGTCGATACGCTGGATGCGCCTGTCCCGGTCGAGGTGCTCCCGTTTGCCTCTGCGGGAGTCTTCCGGCGCCTCGCTCTCCTCGGCGCAGGCCCGGTTCTCCGGGAAGGGGTGAAGAAAGACGGTCCGGTCGTCACCGACAACGGCAACCTCATCCTTGATTGTGACTTCGGAGCGATCGAGAAGCCTCGGGACCTGGAAACTGAGATAGCCACCATTCCAGGTGCACTGGAGTGCGGTCTTTTTACCGCCTATGGAGAAAAGATAACGATTATTGTTGGTGAGGAAACAGGTTGCCGCGTCGTATCACTGCATTGATATACATTCCCGCATCTTCTGGATAAGGTCTAACTGGTGCCGGGCTTCTTTCTTCTTTTCCTTCTCGATCGTATCCATGATCTCTGTTATCGGGCGGGAAAGCGTATAGATCTTCACCGGTCGTCCTTTGCTCTCCGACTTGCTCTCGCGGGTATCAATCCAGTCGCACTCCTTGAGGTAGCGCATGGCGATGCTGACTTCAGGTTGGCGGAGATCGGTGCCCCGCTCGATATCGCGGGATGTCGCTTCCTCTATATTCGCCAGATATACAAGCACTTTAGAGACGTTTCTCTTGATGCCGATACCTATGAGGAGTTCGGCGAGTTCCTCGTCGCGTGGCGTGAAATATCGTACCTTGTCTGACCTCATCCGTTCACCATCAGGTAGTATCTATTGTTTTAAATCTGACTATAAAAATATTATTATTTTAATGGGAGATCTAGCGATTATGGTGGTTTTAAGAGAATCAATAGGGCATTGCGTTGATGTTATCTTTTTTTTCTTCGCCGGATCGCGCTTCCCCGGGCGGTGAGGGTGACCCCCCGGGGAGAGGAGCAGGGTGCGGATCAGCCGGAAAAGCCCGGCTGACGACCCTGGCTCCGGTATACGGTGCCCGAGCCCTCCACGCGCCGGAGAGGGCGGCGGGACCGGCGGTTTCGGGTCGAGCGGCAGGCCCCCGGGGCGACGTTTGCACCTTAACGGGTGTGCAGGCCGGGAGCGAGCATGCGGAGCCGCCGGGCTTTGCAGTGACACGGCGTTTATGCGAAAGAGGGGTTGCCGGACCCGAAGCCCGCGGAGCGTCCTGGAGGTCCCAAAAAGAGGAGAATATTTATCAGAGTTCAGATGAGCCCGAGACTGGAGAGTTCGGAGAGGATCCGTTGCACCGCTCGCCTGGCATCTTCGGGCACCTTGCCGCCCGTGATGATCAGTTTGCCGGATCCGAAGAGGAGGACGACCACCTTCGGGTCGTCGAGCCGGTATACAAGACCAGGAAACTGCTCGGGCTCGTACTCGATCTTGTCCAGGTTGAAACCCACAGCAATCTTGTTTAAGTTGATTGGCGTTCCGAGGTCTGCGGACGTGACGATATTCTGGACCTTGTAGGTCAGGTTTTCGGGAATATCAATGTTGAGCGCCCGCAGCTGCTCGGCGAGGATCTGCAGTCCCCGCGAGAGGCTGTCGATGCTCTTTGCACCCGTCAGGACGACCTTGCCGGAACCGAAGACGAGCGCGGCGATCTTCGGATCCTGCATACGGAGAACGACGCCGGGGAACCGCTTTTTATTGTATTCCGCGTCCTTCAACTGGGAGGCAAGAGAGGGGAGATCAAGAGAATCAGTCACTTTCGCTGAAGCAACGATATTTTCTATCTTGAGGGACTCCTCTGGTTTGTGCTCATTCATATTTATATCATGCTTAAAACAGTATATAAATGGTTGGGTATTTATTCTTCCAGGGTCGAGACGTCCCCGGGGTCCATACCCAGTTCCTGTGCTTTTAAGACCCGCCTCATGATCTTGCCGCTCCGGGTTTTGGGGAGCGACTGGACGAAATCGATCTCGGATGGTATGGCGATGGGCCCGAGCGTCATCCGGACGTGGTAGATGAGGTCGTTCTTCAGTTTTTCACAGGGCTCACGACCGTCCCTGAGGATGACGAAGGCCTTGATGGTGTTCCCCTTCAGGGCATCGGGTTTCCCGATGACGGCCGCCTCCGCCACCGCATCGTGGGAGACGAGCGCACTCTCGACCTCCGCGGTGCCGATGTTGTGCCCGGCGACGACGATCAGGTCATCGGACCGCCCGATGACCATGATGTAGCCGTCCTCGTCCTTCACCGCGAGGTCAGCCGCGGTGTAGCAGCCCGGGACAGTGTGCCAGTACTTGCAGTACCGCTCATCATCGTTCCAGATCGTCCGCATCATCGACGGCCAGGGCTCCTTTATGACCAGGAGGCCGCCCGTGCCCGGGGGGACAGGGTTGCCTGCCGCATCGACGACGTCTGCGACGACACCCGGTATCGGCCTTCCCACGAATCCCGGGCGCATGGGCTCGCCGATCATCGTGGTCAGCATGTGCATCCCGGTCTCGGTCTGCCACCAGGTGTCCATGATCGGGCACCTGTCTTTCCCGATGGTGCGGTAGAACCACTCGAACGCCTCCGGGTTGAGTGGTTCACCGACCGACCCGAGGACACGAAGCGACGAGAGGTTGTGGCGGTTCGGCCACTCTTCACCCACCCGCATGAACATCCGTATGGCGGTCGGGGCGGTGTAGAAGATGGTGACGCCGTACTCCTCGATGAGATCCCAGTAGGTGCCCGGGGTTGGGTAGTCGGGGGTTGTCTCCGTGATGAGGCAGGTGGCGCCGTTCAGGAGCGGGCCGTAGACGCCGTAACTGTGGCCGGTGATCCAGCCGGGGTCGGCAGTGCACCAGTAGATATCGCTGTCCTTGACGTCGAAGACGTGTTTCGTCGTGTAGTAGGTCCCGACCGTATAGCCGCCGCAGGCGTGCACAATGCCCTTCGGAGTTCCAGTGGTGCCGCTCGTATAGAGGATGAAGAGAGGGTCCTCGGCATCCATCGGTTCAGCCGGACATTCCCGCTCCACACCGTCCATCAGGTCGTGGTAGTCCACTTCCATCTCGGGGTGGAGTTCGACGGGCTTGTCGGCGTCGCGCCGGAGGATGACGATTCGCTCGACGCTCGGGGCGTTGACGACCGCCTCCTCCACGATGTTCTTGAGCGGGATTGCCCTGCCGCGCCGGTAGGTGAAGTCGGCGGTGACGACCACCTTCGCGTCGATGCCCCGGATCCGCTGGTTGAGCGCGTTGACGCCGAACCCGCCGAAGACGACCGAGTGGATGGCCCCGATACGGGCGCAGGCGAGCATCGCGATGATCTGTTCGGGCACCACCGGCATGTAGATGCAGACCCGGTCGCCCTTCCCGACGCCGAGGCGTGCGAGACCGTTCGCGAACCGGCAGACCTCCTGCAGGAGCTGGCGGTAGGTGAGGATCCGCTCCTCATCCTCGGTCTCTCCCCGCCACATGAGCGCGACCTTGTTTCGCCGCTGGCTGTGGGCGTGGCGGTCCAGGCAGTTGTGGGTGATGTTGAGTTTCCCGTTCAGGAACCACCTGGCGTGCGGGTAATCCCACTCCTTTACCTTGTCCCAGGGCTGGAACCACTCAAGTTCCCTGGCGACGCTGTCCCAGAATGCGTCGGGGTCCGCGAGGAACTCCCGGTAGGTGCGGTTGTAGTCGCCGATCCAGGAGTGCTCCTTGCAGCTGGCCTCGGGAGTATAGTACTTTGCCTCCTCGAGTTTGACACTGAAATTTTCAGCCATCTGATTACCCCTATTATACATTATTAATAATGTAGATTATATATCAACATTCTGGTTGAGGGGGTGGATACGGCGGGGAAGCGCGCCTCCCGGGAGCGGATACCGGGGTATGCACCGGCGGGGGTGATGGTTATGCCGGAAGGAATCGTCCGGGGGTTCTTGGTGAACGCCCGGAGATCTTAATCCGACGGCCGGTATCGGCGTGAGAAGGAGCGGGTTGTGGGATATCATTCGATGGCGAAGGTTTTCGCCCGCCCGGGAACGATCAGAAGAGGGTCTCCCGGTGCGGCACCGGGGAGGAGCGCCACATCGTCTCCGTGCTCTCATCCTCTCCATAACTCGCCTCTACGACGCCTGGTACCCGGGTGATAGGACCTGCAGCCGTTTGCCGGCCTGAGAGATTGCGAAAACATCAGGGGCGCCCTTCTCCAGGTGGAGAGCAAATGCAAACCCTTTTTGTCGGGCTGTTTCCCGGAGCATCGTACACCGCCTCACGAGGAGCGATGCTTCGAAGCGCACCGGGTAGTGTCAGCGAGGTCACCTATGCCTGAACGGTCGGATATCCGCCCTCCCTGCGGCGATCTTGCCGAGGCCGTCGAGTTGCATCATGCAGTACACTTCGGAGATGACTGAATTATAACACGGTTCAAGACACCCGGTAACTGGAAAATTTGAGGAGGAAATTACTGTGCCCATCTTCCGGGCGGACCACCCGTTCGTCTTCCTGATCCTGGAGAAGAACTCCGGCGCGATCCTTTTCATAGGAAGGGTCGCAAACCCGGAAAACACGTAAGGGCCGGAGGATTAGGACGGGACGGCGGCGGACTGTCCTCACCCATCCGTCGGCGGCAACGGATGCCCGGGTCGTTGCTGGTCGGCACTATCCAGTTGGGCGGATCGAGGTCCCCGCACCGCATCATCTGCTTCACCACGAAGTCGAGCACGCCCGGCGGAGAGACCTTACACCACCCGATTGTGGGGGGTGCGGCGGGGGAGGACGTCTGCTATAATCAATACTTTACAAAATTTGATCAGAATGATTTAAAGGCCCCTTAGGGGCAACAGGATGCGTACACGGCTCCTACTCAATCGTATTCGCGCCATGTCTTACCGCAGGCGGTGCAACGGAAGAACCTGACTTCACTCTCATCTGCTGCCCGCAGCTGTCGTAGCCACCAGAACGCTGTTGTGCAATCGCACTCCGGGCATTTGATGCTCGCAGTCGGGAGCGTTGCTATCTTATCCTCTTCGTCGACGATGGTGATCTCCTTCTCCACGCGTTTGTCTGTCTTCTTCATCCGGTCGAGGTCGTTGAACTCCCTGATATAACCACACTTTTTGCATTTCAACTGACCTCCGGAGGATATCATCAAGCCTTTGCACTGCGGACAGAACATCATTATAATGAATGGGGCACCGACCAAAATTAACCCTTGGTCAGCCGGGTGGCCGGGACTGCGCAGCCGGGGACTCGGCCGGATCGGGCGCACAAATGCTTTAATGCCAGATACGCCGAAAGGTAAAGGATGAAGGATTATCTGGTGCTGATCTCCTGCATCTGCTTTCTCGTCTTCCTTATCCCGGGACGGTTCCGGAAGTACTTCGCCATCGGCGGGTGGGCATGCATCGTCGGATACCTCTTCCTCGAGCTCCCCTACTACTTCTCCATCAATAACTTCATGTATCCAGCAATAGCCATTCTCTCTGTTCCCTTCCTCTATATCACCACAAAATACCTGCTTCGTGGCGATCCGCGGGTAATACAACTCTCGACGATAGCGGCCGTGGCGTTTCTGATCTATGCCCCCTTCGGCTACATACCAGCACTCGGAGACTGGCTGATCGCAGCAGTCGCGGATCAGACATCCGCCGCGCTCGCAATGTCCGGACATCCCGTGAACTTCAGCGCCTGGAACATGATGGAGCGCAACGGTTTCCGGACCGAGATCATCCTCGCCTGCACCGGGATCCAGAGCATAGCGATCATGCTCGGAGTTGCCTGGGGCGTGCGATCGACGGCAGGGCAGAAGATCGCCGGCTTCCTCCTGGTCTTCCCGACGATCTACGTCCTGAACATCGTAAGAAACGTCTTTGTGATCACGGCATACTCCGAGCAGTGGTTTCCGTACCTCTCGACGATCGCCGGCAACGGCGAGATGGGATACGAGAGTTTCTTCTGGGCGCACAACGTCATGGCCGAACTCGGGGCGCTGATATTTCTCGTGATCCTCGCCTACGCTCTCTTCCTGGTCCTCCCCGAACTCGGCAAACTCGCCGACAGCCTCTACCGGCTCTACCGCAGTGAGGTGGAGCGGATCGTCCGGCCAAAGGCCGGGAGATCCGAACTCTGACCCTGCGCAAGAATATGGGGGATCGCCGACGGGCCCGGGGCTCTCCCCGTGACAGCCCACCCGGTCGCCATCGCGTGCCCCGAAGCGCGCGGAGGCGCCTGCCCGTTCAGGCCGGGCCGGCGAGACGTTCGTCACAGATAGCGCTCCAGGGAGAAACCGGCTCCGCCCGCTTCGTACCGGGGCTGACACCCACACACTCCCGGAAAACCCGGGGCTCCGCCATGGCACCCCAAAACTGCTGTTCTTCCTGACAGAATGGTTATGCTGCCGCATGGGCCGAGAGTGGAACAGCGAGATGTTCTACCCCCTCCCAGGAGACAGAAGAGCGTGAAAGGACGGGAAGGGTAGTCTCCCGTCAGGAGTACTGCCGGTAGAGGTAGTAGATCCGCTGGACCGCAGAGAGGTTCGTGCAGACCGCGATGAGGAGCACCGCAACCCATATGTATCCGGTCACGCCGCCGAGCACCAGTGCAAGGATCGTCTCAGGCCTGCCGAAGAAGCCGACCCCCTCGAGTGGATCCTCGATCTTCCCGGCGATCCGCTCGGTGTAGCCGATCTCCGCATACGTGACCGGTTTGATGAACGTGTTGATCAACGATCCGGCGAGCGCCAGCCCCACGATGCCGAAGTCGGCGATCGTCGGGACGTCTATGAGGTGGCTGATGATAGGGATGCCGGAGAACCCCACGGCGAGGATGACCGCCGCATCGACGTACTTATCGGCGACCCAGTCGAAGACAGCCCCGAACTTGCTCTCCGTATGATTCTTCCGGGCGACGTTGCCGTCCACCAGGTCAAGGATCGCCGAGATGACCAGGAGCAGGCTGCCTGCAAGAAAGTACCGCTGGGTGAATGCGAACGCGCACGAGAAGCCGAAGAGCACAGAGAGCACCGACACCTGATTTGGCGTAACACCCAGGCGTATAAAAAACGACGCGACTGGCTCCGTATATTTGATGAATTTCGGCCGTAAAGAGGTTATATTCATCGTATAATTTATCTGCCCGTAAAGAGTTTAACCTTTGCTCCACCGGGCAGGACCGCAACACTTCACCCTGAACGCAGCATACGTCCCGGAATCACCAGATTCATAAACGCTCCCGGCAGATAGATCAGGGAGAAGGAAATTCAATGGCAGATCACGACAGGCCGGACGTGCTCATGATGTCAGAGATCACCGTCGACGGGAAGCTCACCCTGAGACGCGGGGCATCAAGCAAGATCCTCATGAAGTACATGGCGCCCGAGACAGAGATTCTCCTTCATCAGACCCGGGCGGCATGCGACGCTATCATGGTCGGAGCAAATACCATCAGGATCGACAACTCCTTCCTGACGGTCCGGCTGGTAGAGGGTAAAAGCCCGCTCCGTGTCATACCGAGCAGCCTCGCTGATATTCCGCCGGATGCAAACGTCCTTGGACCGGACGCCCGGACGGTCATCGCCGTCAGCGAGGCGGCACCGGCAGAGAAGGTTGCCCGGCTCCGGGCGAGCGGCGTCGATGTCGTTGTGGCGGGCGCGAGCCAGATCGACCTGCCGGAGCTGATGCGGATCCTGAAGGCCGACTACAGTGTCTCGCGGATGATGATCGAGGGCGGACCGACACTGAACTGGTCCATGCTGAATCACCGTCTCGTAGATGAGATACGCCTTATCCACCTGCCGTTCATCGTCGGCGGTGCCGATACGCCCTCCCTTGTCGGCGGCATGCACATCGAGACGGAGAAGGAGATGATCCGGCTCTCCCTGAAACGCCAGTTCATGTGCGGGAGCAACCTGGTCACCGAGTGGAACGTTCTCTACGGGGACACATGTGGTGACAGGGCCTCCTGTGTCCCCGAACCTCAGGACTGATCTTTTTTGCGCCTGGCGGGTCGCCGTCAGATCATCATGTAGGGGTCCGCCTTCATGTACTCACGACAAACCGTCGTCGCGTAGTGGCCGGGGGGGAGCGTAAACCGGAGCCGGACGCTCGCATCGGATACGTCCGCCTGGACATCGGTGGAGAGCGCGACCGGCCGGAGAACCCCGGCAAACTTCGTCTCCACGAACCGGGAGGCGCGCTCGAAGTCTCCGGCATCGACGCCCGACTTCTGCATCAGTTCCTGCATGATCTCATCCATCCGACCGTGCGACACTATCGGCCCGGACCCGGGGATGAATATGGCGATCTGGCACCGGCCGCGGCGGATCTGTAACTCGGCAGCTTTCTGATTTCGGGCTGTAACGATGTCTTCGCGGCCGTTCAAGAAGAGTAACCGATCGCCGACCTCCGGCTGGGAGAGCGACAGACCGGCACCGATACGGCAAGAGAGCGCGCAGTTGAAGAGGTACGACTGAGATGCGCTCACCAGGAGCGAGAGGAGTTTTGGGGGGAGCGCCCGGAGCGCACCGGCGTAGTCGCCGGGGTTTGCGACGATGTGGTTCGCCATCGCTCGCTCGTAGGTCATCTGGATGGGGAGGTCGGCGAGCGCCGCCCGGGCATCCCGTGTTTCAGCGAAATGGGTCCGGGCTCGTTGCGCCTCTTCCGATTCCCGCGGGTACGCCCGGCCTACATACGTGACCACGGCGCCTTCGTAATCGCCCTTGAGGATGCTCTCGCCGACGATGTGGGTGACCGGCCGGACAACGCCGAACCGCTGCAGCCCGTAGTAGTTCGGTATCCCGGCGGATGCGACCTCCGTGACCGCCTGCACCCGCTCCGAGAGGTTCTCCGGTATGCAGTCCTGGATGACGATCTCGAACCGATTACCCGCGAGACCCCCGAGGGCGATCTGGTGTTGCGACCGCCCGACGACCTCGAGGGATATATCCTTGAGGTGTACCCGTCCGGCCTCTTCGGGCGATATATCGTAGATCGATATGAGCTGGGTGGTCACTGCGTTCTTATCTTTGGTTCCCGCCCAGGCGATCCGCCGGTGGCTGATGCCGAGTTGTTTTGCAATCTCTTTGACCGCCCGCTGGAGTTCCCAGTTCTTCTTGGTGAGCTGGCAGATCAGGTACGGCCCGTCCGGATCGCGGATCGGGAGCGGCAGTTCTTCAACGACAAAATCCTCAGGGCTTGAGCGGAGCCGCCCGCCGATGCCCGGGGTAACGGACGCGTAGTAGCGCATCCCGAGTTCCTCTTCCAGGGGATAGGGTGAGGGCATCATAGCAGGGGGAGATCGCCGGTGATCCGGTCGAGGTCTTCGGCGCGGGCGGGCCCGAGACCGAGCGCTGTCACGGTTCCCGGCGGTATCTCGGTCATTCCGGCATCCTGGATGATGGATGCGGGGATGCCCGCCCGCTCTGCAATCGTTTTGAGTTCGAAGAGCTGTCGTTCGTTTTGCGCCTTCAGCACCACCTTCTTCTGTCCTTCGTCGAACCAGGCCTTCCGGGCGATCTTATCAGTCTTCTCGTAGGCCCCTATGGCGGCATGGGCGATCTGCGCACACTTCTTGCCGCAGCTCATCTTGATGTCGGCGCGCACGATCAGGCACTGCTTCCACTTGAACTCCCGTATATCTGGCATTTCGTACTAGTTGGGGCATGATCCGTCAAATACGCATCTATGGGGGCGGCGATCGAAGTGTGTGCCGTGCCGCCTCTCCTCACCTCGTGACTCCCCGCAGCAGAGGGGTTACGTGAAGACCGGAGGGTTTCCACGTGCTCCGGATCCTCTATCTTTGCGGGGCAGAAGGAGCAGAGCGGGAGGACTCCCCCCGGCAAGTGCGAGAGAACAGGCCCCCAAAAGGCGATATCCGGTGGAAAACCGCGTCCTGAGGGCTAAAATCCAGACCTTATCCCAAGGCGTTATGAGATTTAAATGATAAAAAACTGCCCATTTTCCTTTAGCGGCCCTCACAGGACCCATCTTTTCGGGAAACTTATTTATAGGTGGCCGCCTATAATCTGGCATCAAACGAGGTGATTATTTGTGGTAAACCGTGAACAACTACTTGCCGAATCCCGGCATGAGATCTATGATAGTCTCCCAAAGATCGCCGTCGGCCTTGCCATTGCATTCCTCATATGGATCTTTGGCGTGCTCATCTTCCTGCCACTCGCAAAGGTGCTCGGGAACCCGTTCCTCTTTGGCCTGATAGGCCTTGACAGCCTGATCTCAGCGATAATCCTCGTCGCACTCGTGATCGTCGTCTTCGGCATCTTCAGGGAGGTCCTTGATGTCACCGATGCGCTTGCGGGGTATGTTACCGGGGCATACTCTCGGGGAGAGACACCTGACGAGCAGGTGGAGCGCTATCGGCTGGCGTTCCGGGGTATTGCGTACGTGCTCCTTGCCGTCATCGCGTTCCTGTTCTTCCTGCCGTTCATCGCGGGGATCTTCCCGGTTCTCGCGGGCATCATACTGGTCATCCTGGTCCTCTGGGCGATCCTCGTCCTCTTCCGGACCGGCAGGCTCTTCTCCGGGGAGATAGAGCGATGGGCCGCGGAGTTTTCCCAAAAGATCGAGTTGCAGCGACAGGATATGGCCCTGAAGGAACAACTGGCTGAAGACCGTAACGAGTAGACCTATGAGGAAGATATCAGTCTACCTCATTTTTGTGGCGGTATGGGTGCTCGCGTCCGTGGCAGTTGCCGCATGTCCCGCTCTTATGGCCCCGGTCGCCGGGGCGCTCACGCTCACCCTCGATGAAGCGGTCGCGCTCTTCCTCTCCGTGATGGTCGTGCTGACCATGATCTTTCTCGCCCTCATCGGCCTAGAAGCCGGCAGATTCGTGGCAGAGTATCTTTGAGTAGCAGACGACCGACCCTGCCTGCTGCCGACGCGGCGTGATGTGTTCATTTATACTCGTCGAGACCTAGTATAATCAGCAAACGGATCGTCGGCTGCCGGTTTGCAACGCAAAGACAGCCGGAATCTCATTTGTGCGAGGCATGGTAGTCTGACCTGGGATGTTGTTGTTGTGGGCGCAGGCCCCGCCGGAAGTGCCGCCGCGCGGGCGTGTGCAGAGGCGGGGCTCGCGACGCTCTGTATCGAGGAGCACGGGACGATCGGCTACCCGGTGCAGTGCGCAGGATTGCTCTCGGCGTCTGCGTTTGCCGAGTGCGGCGTCTCGAAACGTTCGGTCCAGAACGAGGTGAGCGGTGCGAGGATGGTCTCAGACCTCGGGGGGGAACTCCTCTTCGATGCACGGGCTACAAAGGCCTACGTCGTGGACCGGTGCCTCCTCGACCGGGAGATGGCAGAGGAAGCGGCAGGTGCCGGGGCAGAGTTCCTCCTGAAGACCAGCGTATCAGGCATCAGGGGTTTCTCTCTCCTGACCCGGGGAGTCCGCGGGCGCGAGGAGATCCCCTTCCGCCTCCTGATCGCCGCGGACGGGCCACGGAGTTCCGTCGCCCGTATGCTGGGATTCCGGCGCCCGGGTCTCCACCTCGCCGGGATCCAGGCCGATGTGCCGTGTGCGGTGGACCCTCGCTACGTGGAGCTGCACCCCAACGCTTCGCCCGACTTCTTCGGGTGGGTGATCCCGGTCTCAGCGACCCGGGCACGTATCGGTCTCTGTGCACGAGAGGGCGCAAAGGACCACTTCGACCGGTTCATCGCCCGCTACGGCGAGAACTGCGTCCACCTCGTCAGCGGGGTCATACCGCTTGGAGTTATGCCGCAGACCTACGGGCGCCGTGCACTCTTCGTCGGCGACGCGGCAGGTTTTGCCAAACCCACGTCGGGGGGCGGGGTCTACACCGGCATCCGGTCGGCAAAACATGCGGCCGCGGTCGCGGCGGCCTGCGTAGCGCGCGGAGCGTTTGATGACGGGAGCCTCCGGGACTACGAACGGCTCTGGAAGGAAGACTTCGGGAAAGAACTCGATATCGGCATGAAAGTGCTCAGGATACGGCAGAAGATGACGCCGAAGGATATCGACCGCTTCTGCCGGGCCTTAAACGATCCGGACCTCATCAAGACGATCGTAGAGCACGGCGATATGGACCGGCCGGGCGCCCTGATCCGCAGGCTCGCCCTGAAACCTGCATTGGCCCGGGCAATGGGCATACTTTTCGCATCAGGAGTACGTCAGATTCTTACCGGTTGATACAACCCTCGCGCTTGGTAACACATTTATACCAAAACGTAATACAACTCAATCAGGTGTGTCATGCATATACCTGACTTCATGTTTCCCGTTGCCCAGGGCCTTGTCTACTGGGTCATCGCTCTCATCTTCATCGTACTCGCCCTCCGATGGGCACGGCACTCGATGGGAGAGGAGAAGGTACCGTTAGTCGCCGTGCTTGCGGCAGGCATCTTTGCCATCCAGGCATTGAACATCCCCATCCCCTGGGGAACGAGCGGCCACATGGTCGGTGCGGCGCTCGCGGCAATCGTCCTCGGGTCGCCGTTTGCGGGAGTCTTCGTCCTGACGCTGGTGCTCCTCGTGCAGGGCGTCATATTTGGTGACGGCGGCATCATAGCAATGGGCGCAAACATAATCAACATGGGCGTCATCGGCGGCTTTGTCGGTTACTACGGCTATGTCGCCATCATGGGCGTGACAAAGAACTCATATGCCGCTGCGTTCATCGCCGGATGGGCGTCGCTCTTCCTCTCCGCGATCCTCTGTGCGGTCGAACTCGCCATCGCCGGCACGTTCCCACTCGTTCTTGGACTCACCTTCATGGGGGGATACCACGCCGTCATCGGTCTCATCGAGGGAGGCATAACTGCGGTTGCACTCTACCTGATCGCATCGGCACGGCCCGATATCCTTGAACACCCCAGGGCGGTGAGCACATAATGGAGACGAAACAGTTTGTCATGATCGGTATAGCGATCGCTCTCGCGATCGCTGTTGCCGCGCCGTTCCTCGCGTCCGGGAACCCCGACGGGCTTGAGAGCGCGTTCTTCAGCATCTACGACGCAAAACACTTCACGGGCAGCGAACTGGATGAGGAAGCCGCCGCTGCAGCGGAGGAGCAGGCAATCGCTGCGACCGGAAACGACTTCTCATACGAAGCGCTCATGCCCGATTACACTATCCCCGGCCTGGATAAGACCGGCGAGGTGCTTGCCATCGTACTCGGCACGGTCCTTATGCTAGCCCTGGTCTATGGCGTTGCCCGGGTGGCTGCACGGCCCGATAATTAGATACCCGACAAACTCCCACTTTTTGCTATCATGCACCTGGTCGAGACACGCGATCTCACCCACATCTACCGTGGCAATGTTCCCGCCCTGCAGGGTGTGAACTTCATTGCAGAGAGAAAGTCCCGCATCGCCGTCATCGGGCCGAACGGAGCCGGGAAGAGCACGCTTTTTAAGCACTTCAACGGCATACTCAAACCCACGTCCGGCGAGGTGCTGGTCAGGGGCGAACCGGTCACGAAAGAGAACGTCCGCGAGGTGCGCAAGTTTGTGGGAATCGTCTTCCAGAACTCCGACGACCAGATCTTCTCCCCCACCGTGGAGCAGGACGTTGCGTTCGGCCCGACCAACCTCGGCCTCGACGAGGCGACGGTCGCCCACCGTGTCGGGGAGGCCCTGCACCTCCTCGGGATCGAGGGTCTGCGCGAGCGCGTGCCCCACCACCTCTCGGGCGGTGAGAAGAAACGGGTCGCCATCGCAGGCATCCTCGCTATGGAGCCGCAGGTGCTGGTGCTCGATGAACCGACTGCCGGGCTCGATCCCCAGGGCGTCGCTGATCTGGTGGCGTTCGTCAACCGGCTGCCTGAGGAGTACGGCATGACGGTCATCTTCTCAACGCACCAGGTCAACCTTGTGGCGGAGGTGGCGGACTTCATCTACGTTATGGATCAGGGACAGATTGTGGCCTCCGGGACGGTCGAGGAGATCTTCACCCGACCGGAACTGCTCGCCCGGACCAGGCTCGACGTGCCGGTCATACCGAAACTGATCCGGTCGCTGCAGGAGAGCGGTGTCACCATCGATATGGCCTACACCTATGAGGGTGCGAAGAAGTCGTTCCTCGACGCGTACACGAGAAGAGCATGATCGACGACCTTTACTTCATCGAGAAGCATGCTTACAAGACCAGCATCATTCACCGGCTGGACGCGCGGGTCAAACTCCTCGTAACCCTCGCCGCCATCGTGGCGATCATAGCCATGCCGTACTCGACGAAGGTCTACGAACTCGGTGCCGTCCTCTTTGCTCTCGTTGTCGTCCTCTGGGCCTGCTCCCGGCTCTCGCCGGCCGTCTACATCCGAAGGCTCGCGCTCATCATGCCGTTCGGGATCTTCCTTATCGGGTTTCAGATGTTTGTAAAGAACCCCTATTACGACGTCTTTCACCCTATTGCTGCCCTGCCGTTCGGGATAGAGGTCTACGCCGAGTCTGTGCAGTTTGCTTCTATCCTCCTCGTGAAGTTCATCGTCAGCATATCGTTCATCATCCTGCTCTCATCGACGACGAGGATGCAGGATCTGCTGGAGGCATCGGGGAGGCTTGGCCTGCCCCGCGAGTTCCTCCTCCCGCTTGGGATGATGGTCCGCTACATCTTCGTCTTCGCCGATATGTTCGGCAAGATCCGGTCCGCGATGGATACCCGGTGCTTTGACCCCCTTGACCGCACCCTTCCCTACCGCTACAGGCTCCGCCAGCTCGGCTATACGGTCGGTATGATCTTCATCCGGTCATACGAGCAGGGCGAGCGCACCTACACGAGCATGCTCTGCCGGGGCTACGGGGAGAACGCCTGCCTGCACACAGGACGAAAACCCCTCCGTGCCGGAGAGGTCTCCTTCTTTGCCGGCTCGCTCGCCCTCATCGTGCTCTCAACGGTCCTGATCTACCTGCACCCTTAGACGAGTGCGCGAGAAAGCGGATCGTTCATATCAGCCAGCAGTGTATAGGGTAGGTATGCCCGCAAAGAGCGAATTCGGCAGAGGGTTTGTCGTCAACCTGATGCTGCTTTCACGGCACTTCGGCCTCTCCCCCGAGAAAGCCTTCTTTGGCGCCGCGGATCACCTCAACGACCTCACGGTGCCGGAACCGTTCCGGGGAACCGAGATCGAGGAGCTCGTCGAACGCCTCCGTAAGATGGTGATCTGGCACCAGCCGGGCATCCTGGATAAGGAAGACGCAGCAGATATTCGCAGGCTCCTCAACCGGATCGCGGTCGCAGTCGATAGCGAGCTTGGCATACCTGATCCGGATACAGGGAAATACGACTGACGGGGGCGCTTTCTTCCCTGCCTGAAACCGCCCTCATCAGATTCTTCCCGGGACAGACAGGGGGGGAACCCGGTCGTGATACTCGACCTCTTTGGGCGCGCTCCCGGTGAGGTTTCACCAAACCGCGGACTGGCAGGATAAGCCTGAATCCGTGAATTTTCCGGAGCCATACAGTATAAGTGGTTATAAAATCAATATATACTGTGAGTTTTACTGTGATTCAGGACGCCGCTCGTTCAGCGGAGGTCACAAATGACTGATACCTACGATGCTTCCCACATCACGGTACTGGAAGGCCTGAGGCCCGTGCGGGAACGCCCCGCTATGTACATAGGCAGCACGGGAACCCGGGGACTGCACCACCTCGTCTACGAGGTCGTGGACAACGCCGTAGACGAGGCTCTTGCCGGGTTCTGCGATCTCATACAGGTGGTCATCAACCGTGACGGCTCAATCACGGTGGATGATAACGGGCGTGGTATCCCCGTTGACTACATGCCCCAGTATAGCAAGAGCGCTCTTGAGATCGTTCTCACCGTACTCCATGCTGGTGGAAAGTTCGATAAGAACACCTACCAGGTATCCGGCGGCCTGCACGGTGTCGGTGTCTCGGTCGTCAACGCCCTCGCGAGCTGGCTCGACGCGACGGTCTTCCGGGACGGTAACGTTTACGAGATGCAGTTCCGGCAGGGTCTGGTCGCAAAGCCGCTCGCGAGCCGCCCGGAGACCGAGCACGAGATGAAGGCGCGGTATGAGGAGCGATACGGCGCCCGGCCCGGTCAGCGGTTCGACTACAAGCGCCTTCAGGGAACCAGGATAACGTTCCAGCCTGACCGGTCGATATTCGAGACCGTCGAGTTCGATTATGATGTGCTGGACCACCGGCTCCGCGAGCTTGCCTACTTAAATAGCGGCCTTATGATCAGCCTCCGGGACGAGCGCACCGGGGATTCGGTCACCCACTGTTTCGAGGACGGCATCAGGCAGTTTGTCGCCCACATCGGCGAGGGGAAAGAGAGCCTCCACGATGACATAATCTACTTCCAGAAGCGCGACCCCGAGAGCATGGTCGAGGTTGAAGTGGCCCTGCAGTACAACGACTCGTACGCAGAGACAGTCTACACCTACGTCAACAGTGTGAATACCCGGGAGGGCGGCACCCACCTTGAGGGGTTCCGGAGCGCCATCACCCGGGCGATCAACAGCGCTGCTCGCAGAAACAACCTCCTCAAGAGTAACGACGCTCAGGTCCGGGGCGAAGACGTCAGGGAGGGACTCGCCTCCGTCATCAGCACCCGGGTGGCCAACCCGCAGTTCGAGGGGCAGACCAAGATGCGCCTCGGGAACAGCAACGTCCGGGGCATTGTGGATTCGCTCGTCTACTCGTCGCTCACCGAGTACTTCGAGGAGCACCCGAAGACCCTCCAGGTGATAGTGGATAAAGCGATGACGGCTGCCCGGGCCCGGGAGGCCGCCCGGAATGCACGCGAACTCGCCCGGCGGAAGAGCACGCTCGAGTCGACCGGCCTTCCCGGGAAGCTCGCCGACTGCCAGGAGCGGGACCCGGCAAAGAGCGAGCTCTACATCGTGGAAGGAGACTCTGCAGGCGGTTCCGCAAAACAGGGGCGGGACCGGAAGTTTCAGGCGATCCTTCCCCTGCGAGGGAAGATCCTGAACGTCGAGAAGGCTTCGGAGCACAGGATCCTGAAGAACGCTGAGATCCAAGCGCTGATATCCGCTATCGGCACTGGAGTCAGCGACAGTTTCGACGCGGAGCGGGCCCGGTATCATCACATCATCCTGATGACCGATGCGGATGTCGACGGTGCTCATATCCGGACGCTCCTCCTCACGTTCTTCTACCGCTATATGACGGAACTCGTCGAGAACGGCTACATCTACATCGCCCAGCCGCCCCTCTACCGGGTTGCCCGGGGCAAACAGGAGCAGTACGCCTACCGCGAGGAGGAGATGCGGGAGATCACCGCCGAGTGGGGCGAGAAGGGTGTCACGATCCAGCGCTACAAGGGTCTTGGTGAGATGAACGCCGGGCAGCTCTGGAGCACCACGATGGATCCAGCGCACCGGGTGCTCAAACAGGTGAAGATCGAGGATGCCGTCTACGCGAACGATATATTTGAGAAACTTATGGGAGAGAATGTGGACGCCCGGAGAGACTTCATCCGCCGGCATGCAAAGGAGGTGAACAACCTTGACATCTAATCAGGTTGTCCCGATCAACATAGAAGAGGAGATGAAATCATGCTACATCGACTACGCGATGAGCGTGATCATCGGCCGCGCCATCCCTGACGCGAGAGACGGCTTAAAGCCGGTTCATCGCCGCACTCTCTACGCCATGCGGGAACTCGGCAACACAAGCGACAAGCCCTACAAGAAGAGCGCCCGTATTGTCGGAGACGTGATGGGTAAGTACCATCCTCACGGCGATTCGGCCATCTACGACACGCTGGTGAAGATGGCGCAGCCCTTCTCCTACCGCTACATGCTGGTGGACGGCCAGGGGAACTTCGGGTCGATCGACGGGGACTCCGCTGCCGCCATGCGATACACGGAGGCCAGGCTCACGAAGATCTCGGAGGAACTCCTGGCCGATATCGAGAAGAATACCGTCGACTTCGTCCCCAACTTCGACGAATCGCTCCAGGAGCCTGACGTCCTTCCGGCACGGCTTCCAAACCTCCTGGTGAACGGGTCGAGCGGGATTGCGGTCGGCATGGCGACGAATATGCCGCCCCACAACCTCCGGGAGGTCTGCGAGGCAACCTGCCGCGTCATCGATGATGCGGGCGTATCCACGGAGGAACTGATGCGGGTCATGCCCGGCCCGGATTTCCCGACCGGCGGAGTCATGATGGGTACCGAAGGGATCCGGGATGCTTACCTTACCGGGCGCGGAAAGTGCGTGGTCAGAGGCATCGTGGAGATCGAGGAAGAAGGCAGGACTCCGCAGATCATCATCACCGAGATCCCCTTCCAGGTGAACAAGGCACGCCTGATCGAGAATATCGCCACCCTCGTCCGCGATAAAAGGATCGAGGGGATCAGCGATATCCGCGACGAGTCGGACCGGGACGGCATGAGGGTCGTGATCGACCTGAAGAAGGGCGTCGCGCCCCAGGTGATACTCAACTACCTCTACAAGCACACGGCGCTTGAGTCCTCCTTCGGCATCAACAACCTCGCGATCGTCGACCGCCAGCCCCGCACCTTGAACCTCAAGGAACTCATCCACGAGTTCCTCAAGCACCGGGTGGACGTGGTCCGGCGGCGGACCGAGTTCGATCTCGCGAAGGCAGAGGAGCGGAGGCACATCCTCAACGGTCTCCTTGTCGCGCTCAACAACATCGACGCCGTCATAGCAACCATCCGGGCATCCGGGACGACCGATGAGGCAGGGGCGGCCCTGATAGCGAAGTTCGGGCTGGACGAGGTTCAGGCGGATGCGATCTTAAAGATGCAACTCCGCAGGCTTGCGGCGCTCGAGCACCAGAAGATCCTGGACGAGCGCGATGCCCTCGTAAAGGAGGTTGAGCGGCTCTCCGCTATCCTCGCAAGCGAGACGAGCATCCTCGCCGAGATCAAAAAGGAACTCATCGACATCAGTGCCCGCTACGGTGATGAGCGGAGGACCCGGATCGGGTACGCAGCCGAGGCCTTCGATAGGGAGGACCTCATCGAGGATAAACCGATGCTGGTCTCGCTCACCTCCTCGAACTACATCAAAAGGATTGACCTCGACACCTACCGCAACCAGCGGCGCGGGGGCCGCGGCGTCATCGGCATGGCCACAAAGGACGATGATGGCGTCGAGAACGTCTTCGTCGCGAATATGCACGACAACCTCCTCTGCTTCACCGATCGGGGACGCGTTTACTGGCTGAAGGTCTACGACCTCCCCGAGGGGCAGCGGACGGGCAAGGGCAAGGCCGTTGTCAACCTCTTAAACCTCGATGGCGAGGAACGGGTGACCGCAGTGATCCCGGTACGGGAGTTCCGGTCCGATCACTACCTCTTCTTTGCGACGAGGGCAGGGACGGTTGCGAAGATGGCGCTCGATGAGTTCTCGCGGCCACGGCAGACAGGGATCAATGCCATCAACCTCCGCGACGGCGACGAGCTCGTGGACGTGAAGGCGACAGACGGGGACCAGGAACTGATCCTGACGACAAGGTTCGGGCAGAGCCTCCGGTTCCACGAGGAGGCCGTCCGCCCTGTTCACCGCAACGCCATGGGCGTGCGGGGGATCAGGCTCCGCAACGGCGATGCCCTGCAGGCGATATCCGTGGTCGAGGAGGACCATCTCCTCACCATTACGGAGCAGGGCTTTGGTAAGCGGACGGAGTTCGATGAGTTCCGCGGCCACGGCAGGGGCACGATGGGAGTGCGCAACATCGTCGTCGACGCCCGGGGGGGCTCTGTCATCGGGTCGATGGCGGTCTCCGACGACGACGAGATCATCGTTATGAGCGCGTCAGGCATCGTGATCCGGACGAAAGTTTCCGAGATCTCGATCCAGAAACGGGGCACCCGCGGTGTCAGGATCATGAGGCTCGACGACGGCGACCGCGTCATCGGGTTTACTATTCTTGATTCTGAGGAAGAGGAGGAGGAGGAGGAGGAGGAGGAGGAGGAGTAAGACCTCCTCGTTCCCGTTCTCTTCCGGCCAGAACAGACTCTGGAATCACTTTTTTCTGGCCTCCTGGCAGGCAGGCCTTCGTCCCGGGCCGTATGGGCCCCTCCCGGCGCGGGTATCACAACGGGTGTTGCGATGTCTCGTTGAGGCGGAGCGTGCAGCAGGAGTTCGAGAAGACCAAAAGGCTTCGTTGTGCGGTTTCAGGACAGCCTCCCTCCAGCCCCCAAAAACGGTTAGTGTGTCAGTCTCCCGAAGTATTTGAGCGCCTCGGGCCTGTGCCGCTCAAGCTCCGTGAAGAAGTACTGTGCGAGTTTTGGGTCGGAGTCGTTGACCGCCTGCTGCAGGGTGCGCATCAGCCACCCCCCGATCTCCTGGTTCTGATCGAGCGTATTCATCACGACGACGACTGCCTCATCCACATCCTGTCTGTCATTCCACCGGTAGGGCATGAAATACCATCTCCGGGGAGGAGATGCCCACCTTACCTATAAAGTGTTTACGGGCCACCACACCCCGCAGGGGCCCCTTCCGTATGCAGAAGCATTTCTGTAATGTGCAGGATGAAGCAGGCCATCGGCAAGGCTCCGGCGGCAGCCACCGTTCCGTGGGGTTTATCAGGACAGGAGACAACAGGGCGCGTGGATGAGGTGTCCAATACAATGTTCCGTACAACTATTCAGGTCGAGACGCACGGCGAAGGAGAGATCGTCAACCTCACACCCAGAATAGAGCAGGCGATCGCCGAGAGCGGCGTGCGGGAGGGTCTTGCCAGCATCTTCGTCACGGGGTCGACTGCCGCCGTCACGACCATAGAGTACGAGCCCGGTGTGCTCTCGGATCTCCGTCGGGCGCTCTCGGTCATCGCCCCGGCCGATATTCCCTACGCGCATGATGCGGCATGGGGCGACGGCAACGGGCGGTCCCACGTCAGGGCAGCGGTGGTCGGACCGTCGCTCTCCGCCCCGGTGATCGAGGGCAGGCTCGCGTGCGGCACCTGGCAGCAGATCGTCCTCCTCGAACTGGACGTCCGGTCAAGCCGCCAGAGGACGGTCTACGTAACTGTCCAGGGCTGAACGCAGGAAAGAAGGTGACTGGACGACCCCGGGGTTGCCGAGCGGCAGACGGTGAGCAGAGCGATACGGCGCTTGATTGCAACCTCAAATAGTATCACTCTGCCCTGGCCCTCGCCGGAGTCGTTCAAGAAGAAAGAGCGGTTTAATCGAGAGGTACCGTTTCCAGTTGCGATACCAGTTCCCAGATACGGGTCCGTGCATGGACCGGCATGTTCGGGTCGTTGCTGATCTCGTCGATCATGGAGATCGCGGTTGCGGCACGGAGACCGATACTTCGGGATTCGTCCCGGAGGACCGTTCTGGTCTCATCTGCAACGCGCCGTATATTGCGTGGAATGGTGGAATCCTCGCTGATATTCTGCAGCATCTGGATGCAGATCCGTATTGTTTCGTCTGGACTTGCCATTAGATATACCCCTCTATTATTAGAGGCATCCAGACATATATAAGTTGATTAAGGGAGTCCGACGAAATGACGGCTGATAAGGCTGACGAAGTCATGGCTGAGTATCTCCTGAAGGGAGGAAAGATGCTCGCTAAATCCTGTAAAGTATGCGGGTACCCGCTATTTGAGTACAGGGGAGAGACACAATGCGTGATCTGCCCGCTTGAAACGCCAGAAGAACTCCTGCCCGAACCGGAGCCATCGCGGCCGGTCTCCGCCCCACGGGCACCCGAGGAATCTGTGCGGTCACCCGCACCGGCCGCAACCGCCTCCGGGCCGCAGGACCGGGTCTCCTCGGAACTCGAGCAGACGATCATCCACCTCTGCGAGCGCATCAGGGGCGAGCAGAGGGCCGGCGAATGCCTGACCCTGATGATGGCGGTTGAACGAGGCGCCGAAGCGCTCGCAACATTGGGTCAGCGGTAAGGTCTGCGGGCAAGGTCCCATATGCTGCGTGCGGTCTTCTCCCCGATCCCGTGCACGGATGCCAGGTCCTCCACGTCGGCATCGATGATTGCCTTGAGCGATCCGAAGTGTTCGAGGAGAAGCCGTGCACTCCGGAGACCGATGTTTGGGAACGCGGCGAGCGCATACTCCTGTTCTTCGCGGACCGAACGATAGGATTTCTTTGGGTGCACCTTCCGCTCTCCCCGCTCACTCCCCTCACGCTGTGCGAGGACGTAGAGCATCTCGGCGGTGTCGTCCGCATCTCTCGTGCGTATCAGTGTCACGCCCATATCCACCGTGATAGCAGCAAGCGTGCCTCTCACGGCGTTCGGGTGGATATTGCGCACCTCATAGAGGTCCTCTTCCCCCTCGATGATCAGGACCGGCCGCGGCACCGCGTCGGCCATAGCCCTGATCTGCCCGAAGAGGTCCCGTTCCACCAGGGTGCTCATGAAGTCGTGGGAGGTCTTGCGCTCAACAAGGATACGGTCGCCGATGGCATAGTCGCCGAACTCAAGGCGCTGTAGCGCGATCGATGCCCCGAGTTCGTGCAGGCGCTCGACGACCCGTGACGACGTCTCCCGATCATCTACGGTGATCGCCGGTCCCGGGGGAGCAAACGCAAGGAAGTCTATCTGTTTTGTGGCGGCCGGGATGGGCGGGGGCAGGGCGAATTCCGGCGCGGTGCTCATGCTCTTGATCCCCGTCACCATCGCCCGCTCCCGGGTCTGGCTCACGTACCGGAACGCCTCGTCGGATGTGCCTTTCGTCACCAGCACGACGATCGTGCCGCTGCCGCTCCTTCCGGTCCTCCCCTTCCGCTGGATGCTCCTGATCTCCGAGGGGACGGCCTCATAAAAGATCACCATATCCGTCGAGGGAACATCAAGCCCCTCCTCGCCTACCGATGTCGCGACCAGACACCTGAACTCCCCCTCCCGGAATCGGGCGAGGCTCGCGATCTGCTCTTTCTGCGTAAGCCCCCGTTCCGCATCCCGGGAAGCCTGGCCGACGAACCGCTCGCAGGCGATGCCGCTCTCGGAGAGCGCGTCGACAAGCGTCTGGACGGTGTCGCGGTAGGTGGCAAAGACGATGATCCGGCTCTCCGGGTGCGCTGCAAGTTGTGCCCGCACCAGTTCGAGGACGATCGCGACCTTGGGGTGGAGTTCCTCCTTCCAGCCGCCGGAGACCTCGACGAGGTGCTGGTAGACGGGATCGCCGACGAGGCGCTTGCTCGCCTTGCTCCCTGTGCTCGAGGCCCCTTCAGCGCCGAGCCGGGCCAGGTAGAGTTTGAGCGCCTCGCTTCCTTGCGTCTCGACGAGCGTTATGGCATGGCGGAGTTTCATGCACTCGGCGTGCAGGGATGCCGCGATGAAAGCCGAGGGGTCCCGTGTCCGTATACGCTGCTGGATCTGGGCGTTCAAGCCATTGAGCGCCTTCATCGAGAGTTTATCTGGCTTAGGGACCCGGAAGTTGAGGCTCGCGAGCCTGGTGAGGCGTGACTCTACGAGTCCGCGGAGGGCAAGGAGCGCTGCCTGCAGTTCTTCAGGCAGGTAGACATCGACATACTGGATATCGCGCTCGTGGATGTAGGGGAGGACATCCTCGTCGGTCTCCACCCGTGTCTCGATCGCCTCGATGTGAAGGTTGTTGCAGACATCCTGCACCTTCGCCTGGTCCCCTCCGGGGGAAGCGGTCATAGCGAGGAGCAGGGGGTCGTTTGCAGTGGTGCAGTAGTGCTGGGCAAGGAAGACATACGCGTAGTTCCCCACCGCCCGGTGGCACTCGTCCACGACCAGCAGCACGACGTCGGCGAGGCTGTACCTCCCTGCCAGGCAGTCGTTCTTGATCACCTGTGGGGTGGCGAAACAGATCCGGCACGCCTCCCAGGCTCTGGCCCGTTCATCCGGCGGAGTGTCTCCGGTGAACATGGCAAAATCGGACTCCTGTGGCTCAGAGCCGTTCCGGGAGAGCAGGAACTGCCTGAAGAAACGGAGATGCTGCTCGACAAGGGGTTTTGTAGGCGCAAGCATCAGCACTCTCCCCGGGTGAGAGTAGAGGCGGGACGCCGCGACAAGGAGCGCGACAGCCGTCTTCCCGAGGCCGGTCGGGAGGACGACCATCGTGTTCGCATCAAGCGCCCGGAGCGTAATGGAGAGTTGGTACCGCCGCTCTTCGATGCTCTCCGGCCGGATCAGCGGGTGGGAGACGTAGGTCATGCCCTGAGTTCATGGAACGTGATGGCCCCGGAGATGAGTGCCGAGAGGACCTCCGGCAGCCGCTCGACCGGTATGCGGACCTGCTCCATGCTGTCACGGTCCCTGACGGTCACGGTGTTGTCCTCAAGCGTATCGTAGTCGACGGTGACGGCAAAGGGTGTCCCGATCTCATCCTGCCTCCGATAACGTCTGCCGATGGCGCCGGAGTCGTCATACTGGGCGAGGATGCGGCACCGGGTGAGCCTCTCCGCGATCGTCTGCGCGATTGCATCGAGGCCATCCCGGTTCATCAGCGGGAAGACAGCGGCCTGGACCGGTGATATCGCCGGCGGGAGCCGGAGCACCTTTCTCATCTCGCCGTCGACCTCCTCCTCAGCGTAACTGTGCTCAAGTGCGACGTAGATCATCCGGTCAATGCCGTATGACGGCTCGATGACATGGGGCATCACCTCTTCGCCGCGGATCTCTACTTCCTCCTCCCGGACCTGGTAGAGATCTGCGGGGATGAAGATCTCCTCGCCGTCAAGGGTGATCCGCGCGCCACCCTCTCCCGGGTCCGAAGCGGCCAGAGCGTCCGCGACCGCCTTCGCCCTGCCGCGGAACCGGGGGCCGAGCACGCCCATGTCGGCCACAATCCGCCGTTTCATAACCCGCTTCGGCTCATCGTAGGGCACGAAGACCGTCATCGAGGTGCCGGAGTGCCCGGCGTGCGAGCGCAGGTCGTAGTTGGTGCGGTCGGCGATGCCGACGATCTCGACCCACCCGAACCGGCCGGAGAAGACCTCGGCGTCCCAGCAGTCGGCCGCGTAGTGTGCCCGCTCGTCGGTCAGGTGCTGGCGGAACCGGAGTTTCGCCGGATCCACGCCGATGGCGGTTAAAATCTGGTGCGTGAGCGCGATGTAGTAGGCCACGTACTCGTTTGCGATCAGGCCCTCATCCACGGCGGCACGCATCGTGATTCCGGCCGGTTCCTGGTTGTCGATCTGCCGCGCGATGGTGAGGAGGGGCGCTGCGTAGTCCGCATAGCGGTGGAAGGCGGGATGGTCCTTCTCGTCGGGGTGGACAAAGATCTCGGCCTCTGCCTGCGAGAACTCCCGCAGCCGGATCATGCCCTGGCGGGGGGAGATCTCGTTCCGGTAGGATTTTCCTATCTGGACAGCGCCGAAGGGGAGTTTGTCCCGGTAGAAGCGCAGGAGCCGGGGGAAGTCGGTGAAGATGCCCTGGGCGGTCTCGGGGCGCAGATAGCCCTTCCGTTGCGACCCCGGGCCGATGGTGGTCTCAAACATCAGGTTGAACGCAAAGACACCCGCTTCACCCAGGTGCTCCTTGCATGCAGGGCAGGGCAGTTCGCAGAGCACTGCCTGGAGCGCCCCCGACGAGAGCGTGCCGGCATTCTCGATGCCGTTCTCTGCTGCGACATGGTCGGCGCGGAGGTATTCGCCGCAGTGCGGGCATTGCACCATTTTGTCGGCAAACTCTTTCACGTGACCGGATGCGACGAAGATTGCCTCGTTTCCGACGGTGGGGCATTCGATCTCGTAATAGCCTTCCTGGAAGACGTAGAACGATCGCCAGAGGTTCTCGATATTCCTCTTCATCATCGCCCCGAGCGGCCCATAATCGATAAAACCGGCGATCGACCCGTATATCTCGGATGAAGGCCAGACAAAACCACGTCTTCTGGCTACTTCCATGACTTTTTCGTAAATATCGCTCGTCTCGGCCATAGTCTTGCAGTACATTTGAGCGCCGGTGCTAATAAAGAATGGTTCTCCTCTCGCGGGAGATCAAAACTCTTCGAAAACAGGCTGTATAGGAGAACTTTTTTTCACGGCCGGCAATATCTCGAAAGATATTGTTACATCCCGGAAAACGATCAATCTCTTCCAACGGTTTATATGGCAAGTTTTAAATGTTAGCAGTTGTAATGTAGGGAACGTTACGCCCCGGTTGGGGGATAAGCTATATATATTGGAGATCATCATGGATGACCTCCAAAGCCGGACGGTGGAATATAGAAGAGAGAGATACGGACATGGCAGAAGATACCCGCAAGCAGCAGCTCCTTGAGCTGTTCACGACCATCACGAACAAGAAGACGATCGTTGAGCCGATGAGGAAGGTTCACGGTACACTCCGGGATCGCGACGCTGTTGAGCGCGAGATTGCCCTGATCATGCGGGAGGTCCTCGATCAGGGGTATTTCAAGACCAAACTCGCCCCGCGGCAGCTCGCAAAACTCGTAGTTGCGTACTACGACGGCAAAAACGATACAGAGATAGCGAGGGCTCTCGGCGACGAGAAATTGAGCAAGACCGTGGCACGTGCCCGGGTCCGCCTCAAACTCTTCAGGGAACTCGACTTCAAGATGCCGTTTGATCGCGAGATGATGACTGAGCTTCTTGATTCCGGGAAGACCATGAAGGAGATCAGTGAGGAACTTGATGTGAGTCCCTCCACACTTCGTGAGTACCGCCATGTGATCGAACAGCAGAGGGACACCACCCTGGATCCGTATCTGGAACGGATAAGAGATGTGATGGAAGACCGTGATCTCTCTGAACAGATGACGCGCGGTGTCGTCAACGACGGCCTCTCCGAGGCCATCGATATGGCCGAAGCGATCGATATGGGGGAGTTCTGAACCCCCTGTCCACCCTCTGCAATTTAACTGAACATTTTTTAAACAGCAAGCCGATCTCTTCTCCATGCGGTTGACCTGGCTTGGCCATGCATGTTTCTCGCTCGTTGGATCGCGGACAGTCCTCATCGACCCCTTCATCCCGGAAGGCTCGCTCCCAATAGAGCCCGATATCGTTGCTGTAACGCATGCCCATGCGGACCACCTGGGCATGACTGCGCGGTTGAAGAAGAAGACGGTCGCCATCAACGAAGTGGCGAAGTACCTGGCATCGAAGGGTGTTCCTGCAGAACCGATGAACATCGGCGGCAGCATCACCATCGACGGTGTCCGGTTTACAATGACGCCCGCTCTTCACTCCTCGTGGCTGGAGGACGAGGGTATGGGCTTCTACGGCGGCGTCGCCGCCGGGTTTGTCATCACGATAGACGGCACCAGCGTCTACCATGCCGGTGATACGGCGCTCTTCTCAGATATGCAGATTATCCGGGACCTCTATCGGCCAGACGTGGCGCTTCTCCCCGTCGGCGGGCGCTTCACGATGGGGCCCGACGAGGCGATGGTCGCGGCCCGGTACGTCGGAGCGCCGCTCGTGGTCCCGATGCACTACGACACCTTCCCTGCCATCCGGCAGGATGTCCAGAACTTTAAGCAGGCTATCGAGCGGACGACATCGATGCGGGTCATGGTCCTCTCGCCGGGTGAGAGCATCGATATCAGTCCGGAGAGTCCTCTCGCGTGACCCCTGCAGAGGTCCCCTCCTCATCGCAAGCCAGGAGGGTGCGGGCATCCGCGTATAACGGGGCACCTCTCCGACAGCGGCAATGGCGAATGCATTGATGTGCGCTCACCGCGCTGCAATCAGGCCCCTCCCGCACTCCATCGGATCCTGCAGAAGGTATATGGGATCTCAAGCTCGGAGTGAACCCCGGGCCACTATCCGAAGTGAGATCCAGTACGAGGTGACTGAAATGGAGGAGATGCTTACCCCCCGTGGTAAAGAGCACCTGCAGGCGAGTAGTGACCGGGAGAATGCCCCGTATCCCCGTGGTGACGGGAGAGTCAGACTGGTGACCACAGATTGGCTGGCTGACCACCTGCACGATGACAACCTGACGGTCCTTGATACTCAGCCGGATGTGCACGACTACATCCGTGAGCACATCCCCGGCGCCGTCTACCTAAACGAGGGAGTCCTGCGGGTACCCTACCACGGCTTCCCAACGTCGTATGGTCCGACTGCCTGCCTGCAGGAGTCGTTCCGGCGCATAGGGCTTGAAGCCGGCTCCCCGGTCGTCGTCTATACCGGTAAAGGCGCATTCTCCGGCCGGGGTGACGGGCTTGCGCAGACGATGATGACCTATACGCTGGCGAAATACGGCCATGACAGGGTATACATCCTTGATGGGGGGCTTGATACATGGAAGAGCGAAAATCGGGAACTCTCGCAGGAATACCCAGCCGTCGAGCCATCCAACTTCACCGTGGAGGTTCATGACGACTATCCAATCGGCTATGAGGAGTTTTTGCAGGTCAAAGACAACGATAACGTGATCGTGCTCGATGCACGCCCGGCAAAGTTCTACGAGGGACATGGGCCCTGGCGGAAGGCCGGGCACATCCCCGGCGCTATCAGCCTGCCCTGGAGAGACCTGATGGACGATGCGAATCCGGCGCTGCTCAAATCGAACGACGACCTCGACATGATCCTGGAAGAGCACGGCGTCGACCGGAGCCGGACCGTCATCTGCTCATGCGGGACCGGCCGGGAAGCCACAAACGAGTTTGTCCTCTTCAAGTGGCTCTACCTCTATCCCAATGTCCGGATCTATGAGGGATCGTTCACCGAGTGGGTCACGCATCCGGATAATCCAGTCATAGAGGGGCCTCTACCGCGAGAACATAAAGCAGAGGCGGCTCCTGCACGGTAATCCGTGAACGCCCGGACAACCGGCCAAAACCTTTATTTTACAGTTTTTACAAATGAAAATAATTAAATACTTATATCGAGTAAATACATCCAGAGAGATTTGGATCCGCGCAAGACACTTCCCCCCTTGACGTCGTCTTTTCGTGTATCCTCTTCTCTCTAAACCGCACACAGTGTGGCATCTCTTCTGCCGTCCGGTTACCAGAGAAGTTTCACCCCTCCTCAACTGAGACAGGTCCACAGGCTCGACGGCGCGCACTCTGCCTGTGCTGTCATGCCAGTTCATCTCCACCAGGCCCGTTGAAACCCTGTTCTGGTCGTGGTGGGAGTGCGCTCGAAGGTCTTTGGATCCCGACGAACTTTCCGGCAGTCGTTAGAACGCCCGAAGGGTGCGGAGGGGTTCCCCCCACCCCGCCCCGGCCTCTTCACTCCGGGTACAAGGCGCCCGAAGACTGGTCGGCAGACCCGGTCTTCCTTTCGATGGCTGCAGTACCGCATCGTTCCGCTCCCCCTGCACCCGGAGGGAGCGATGAACCCGCGCAGAACCCTGCACCTGCATCATCCTGCGATCGCTTTTGCCTGGCCCACTGGATCTCCCGGAGTTCACGGTAGCCGCTCCATGCAACCTGATGCTCCCGGACCCGGCGTCCCGGTAACCAGTGGACCCAGAAGAGGGTGGCGAGCATACATCCCCAGGCAGCCACAGCGGAGAGAACCCGCCGGAATATTACAGGGCAAAACCGGAAATTCCAGGTATCTCCGGGGTCTCACAGTGCGGCTATGTTTATATGGTGGGATGGGGCAATCTTTGCATTGCCTTATGCCCAGGGCTCCGGCACAGGTGATGGCTATGGAGATTCGGAAGGTTCAGATAACCGGCGGTTCGTCGTATGTCGTCTCGCTCCCCAAAGAGTGGGCGAGATCTCTCAACATCAGGAAGAATGACCCTCTGGGGCTGATTGCGCAGAGCGACGGCACCCTCCTCATCACTCCGAAGATCACGGGTGAGGCAGTGCAGCGGGTGAAGATATTCGATGCGAGTGCGATCGGCGACCCTGAGTTCTTCTTCCGGTGTCTGGTCGGCGCCTACATCATGGGCTACACGGCTGTGACGATCACCGCGCCGGGGAGGATACCTCCCCGGATGCGGATGGTGGTGCTGGACTTCACCCGGATGGTGATCGGGCAGGAGGTAACAGAAGAGAATGACACCACCATCACCATCAGGGATCTCATCAACCCGGCGGAGATGACCTTCGAGAGTACGCTTCGGCGCATGCACATCCTCGCACGGGGGATGCATGAGGATATCATCAGCGCGCTGAAGATGAAGAGCCGGGCGCTGGCCAAGGATGCTACCGCACGTGATAGAGAACTGGACCGTCTCCACTGGCTGATCGCCCGGCAGTACCACCTCATCCAGAACGACGGAAACCTTGCAAGGCGCATGCAGGTGACCGTTGCCGATGCAGCCTGTTACGCCCTGGTCAGCAGGATCATCGAGCGCATCGGCGATCACGCTGTCAATACCGCGACAACCATTCTCCCGCTGCTGGATTCGGATCTAAACCCGGATCTGTTCGGGGATCTCGAGTCTGTGAGCGCAGAAGCCCTCACTATATTTGATGCCAGCATCTCTGCAATGATTGAGAGAGACATCCGTGGTGCCGACGCAAACATCCGGTCAATCACCGGGCTCGCTGCCAGGTGCGATGCGATCGCCCGCAGTATTCCCCTGCAGTCCGGCAGCGTGGCGCTTGCGGCCGGCAGCATTGTGGAGAGCATACGAAGGCTCGGGGAGTGCTCCAAAGAGATCTCCAAGTGCACGATCAACCGGCTCATCGCCGGGGAGCCCTGACGCGGGGCAGAGTAGTGCCCTACGAAACAACTGGTCATCTGAGATCCCATCCCGGTGTTCCCGCTTGCATGCAATCCGGGGCACTGGGATGGGGTCTCCGATGGGATCGGAAGAGCGTCGTGTAGGGTAAGCGCAGATCTCGGTGGTCGCTGCATC